>NZ_JAXGFS010000002.1:0-488054 GCF_041008745.1 Pseudophaeobacter sp. 1A09344 | reverse complement strand
ACACCGCTTCCGTCCGCTTTGACGCGGACCTTCACGTTATAGTCAATCACGCGTTTGACAGGCACGAGTACCTTCATGTTCAGACTTCCTTTCGCTTTGGGCGGAGGGGTGGGATCCGGCAGTTGCGAGCGCCCCAAGAATGGCTCGCGCGCGCAGGCGGACGGGTTCATCGACCATGGCGCCATCGACGGTCGTCGCGCCGTCGCCAGAGGCAAGGACCCGTTTTGCCCAGTGGATTTCATTCGCGGATGGTGCAAAGGCGCGCTGGACCTCACCGACCTGCCGCGGATGGATGCAGAGTTTACCAGACATGCCGAGGGCGCGCGCATGGGCGGCATCCGCCTGGGTTTCGGTCAGATCGTCCAGCTGCGCGGTGACCCCGTCAATGGGTGCGCAGATCCCGGCCAGACGGGCGGCAAGAACCAACTCGCTGCGGGCGGGCAGCAGCACCTCGCGCTGATGTGCAGCACCGATGTCGGCGCAGAAGTCGATCGAGCCGAACACTAGATGTGTCACGCCGGGCACCGCCGCGATGTCGCGGGCCGCCGCCAGCCCTGCGGCGCTTTCGATCAGGGCCAGCAGCGCCACATCAGGGCCGAGCGTTTCGGCCAGATCGGTAATCAAGGCGGGATCTTCGGATTTGGGCAGCATGAGACCAGCCACCTGCAAGGATGCAACGGCTGCGAGATCGGCCGCGTGCCAGGGGGTGCGGGGGGGATTGATGCGTACAATGACGGGCAGCTCGGTGAAATCGCATGTCAGAGCGTCACGGGCGGCCTCCTTGTTGTTGCGTGATACCGCATCTTCGAGATCGAGTATGATCGCGTCGGTTCCGGACCGGGGTGCCTTGGCGAAAATGTCCGGCCGGTCAGCCGGAACGAACAACGGTGCGCGGATTGCGTCGGACATCACCATTGCGCCTGCGCCTCCATCGCGACAGGGCCACCGGGTGCGGCGGTCCACAGGCTGATCCCAGCCTCAGTCTCGGCGGCGCGCAGGCCAAGCCCTTGCGTGTCGTAGACAGGCGACAGGCTGCGGAAGCTGAAGCGGGCGGGCGCGGCGCCGCGCAGGTCGGCGGCGAATTGCGCCAGCAGGGTTGCCTGCATCGGGCCGTGTACTACCAGCCCGGGATAGCCTTCGTCCTCCTGGCAATAGGGGCGGTCGTAATGGATGCGATGGCCGTTGAAGGTCAGTGCCGAATAACGAAACAGCAATGTCGGCGTGGTGGCGATGTTGCGATTGTGGGGTGCTGCCGGGGCCGTCGCAGCGGGGGAGGGCGGCTTGGCTGTGCCGGTGGGGGCGCCGCGATAGACGATATCCTGTCGTTCCGTGATCAGATCGCCGCTATCGCTGTTGAAATGATGGCGCACGGTTACAAAGCACAGGTCTCCGCTGCGGCCTGTCTTCAAAGCAACATCTTCGATCACTGAACGGCGGGTGACAGTATCGCCGATGCAAAGTGGCGCGTGAAATGTCATCTCTCCGCCCGCCCACATGCGCCGGGGCAGGGGCACGGGTGGCAGAAAGCCGCCGCGTGCCGGATGCCCGTCGGGCCCGAGGGCTGCCGATGGGGCCACCGGCTGACACAGGCAGAGGTGGATCATAGGGGGGGCTTCGGCGCCTTCATCAAGCGGTTCGTCGCGGTCAAAGGTGGCGTTAAAGCGTTCCACAAGGGTCGGCATCAGCACTTCGGAGCGGGTTTCCTCGTGGCCAATCCAACTGCGCAGGTGGTCAAGATCGATATTCATTTCAGGTCTCCTGTGGTCGGAGTGCGGGCACCGGACCATAATGCGGCGTCTCGCCATGCCAGATCGGGGCGGGCGCCGGATAGGACACTACGCCGTTCGGAGTCTCGACCGAGATACGGCGCAGGTGCGGGTGGTTTGAGAGGCCTTCCATGTCGTTGACCGAAGCGAGGGCGACATCCGCCACGCGCAGGGCCTCGATGGCCTCGGCGCCAGTTCTGCGGGCGAACCCCCGGGCGACAAGGGCGTCGGTCTGATCCCGGTTCGCCACCCGCGCCACATTGGTGGCAAAGCGGGGATCATCGGCCAGATCGGGCTGATCGAGAAAATCGATGCAGAGTTTCTTCCATTCCCGGTCGCTTTGGATCGAGAGCAGAATCTGCGCGCCGTCGCTGGCCGTGAAGACCCCGTAGGGCGCGATTGACGGATGCGCCATCCCGATCCGCTTGGGTGGTTTGCCGCCTTCGTGGTTCAGCAGCGGCACGGTGAGCCAATCGGCCATGACGTCGAACATCGACAGCGATATCCGTGCGCCCTTTCCGGTCTTGTCACGCCGCAAGACCGCTTCGAGAACGGCGGAATAGGCGGTTGCCCCGGTGGCAATATCGACGATGGAAATGCCGACACGGGAGGGATCTGATGGCCCGCCGGTGATCGAGCACAGCCCGGATTCCGCCTGGATCAGCAGATCGTAGGCCTTGCGCTCTGCCATCGGTCCAGCTTCCCCATAGCCGCTGATCGAACAGGTGATAAGACGCGGGAAGTCCTCGGCCAGCCGATCAGGGCCAAATCCCAGCCGCTCCAGCGCGCCTGTCTTGAGGTTCTGGATCAGCACATCGGCATCGCTCAGCAACCGCTCCAGTGCCGCCTTGCCCTCGGGCGCGGCCAGATTCAGCGTTACCGAGGTCTTGCCGCGGTTGAGCCAGACAAAATAGCTCGATTGGCCCTTCGCGACATCGTCATAACCACGGGCGAAATCTCCCTCGGGGCGTTCGATCTTGATCACCTCGGCGCCCGCATCCGCAAGGCGCGCAGTGCAGAAGGGGGCGGCTACGGCCTGTTCGATGGCCACCACCTTCAATCCTTCCAACGGGCGGCTCATCAGAACGACCTCGGCAGGCCCAGCACGTGTTCTGCCACGTAGCTTAGGATGAGATTGGTCGAAATCGGCGCCACCTGATACAGGCGGGTTTCGCGGAATTTACGCTCGACATCGTATTCGCAGGCAAAGCCGAAACCACCGTGGAATTGCAGGCAGGCGTTCGCGGCCTCCCAGCTGGCCTTGGCGGCGAGGTATTTCGCCATGTTCGCTTCGGCGCCACAGGGCTGGCCTTCATCATAAAGCCGACATGCCTTCTGCCGCATCAGGTTGGCAGCTTCGATTTCGACATAGGCTTCGGCAATGGGGAATTGCACGCCCTGGTTCTGGCCGATTGGGCGGCCAAAGACCGTACGCTCAGAGACGTATTGCGTCACACGGTCGGTGAACCAGTAGCCGTCCCCGATGCATTCGGCGGCGATCAGCGTGCGTTCGGCATTGAGCCCGGTCAGGATGTATTTGAAGCCCTTGCCTTCTTCGCCGATCAGGTTCTCCTCGGGGATTTCCAGATTGTCGAAGAACAGCTCGTTGGTTTCGTGGTTGACCATGTTGGGGATCGGCCGGACGGTCATGCCCGACTGCATCGCTTCCTTGATGTCGACAAGGAAGATGGACAGGCCTTCGGATTTCTTCTTTACCTCGGACAGCGGCGTGGTGCGGGCAAGCAGGATCATCAGATCCGAATGCTGGACCCGGCTGATCCAGACCTTCTGGCCGTTCACCACGTATTTGTCGCCTTTCTTGACCGCGGTGGTCTTCAGCTGCGTCGTGTCGGTGCCGGTGGTGGGTTCGGTGACGCCCATGGATTGCAGACGCAATTCGCCGCTGGCCAATTTTGGCAGGATGCGGCGCTTCTGGTCCTCGGACCCATGCCGCACAAGGGTGTTCATATTATACATCTGCCCGTGGCAGGCGCCCGAATTGCCGCCGGCGCGGTTGATCTCTTCCATGATAATCGCCGCTTCGGTCAGGCCAAGGCCGGATCCGCCGTATTCTTCGGGGATGAGCGCCGCCATCCAGCCGGCACGGGTCAGGGCATCGACAAACTCTTCGGGGTAGGCGCGGGCCTCGTCGACTTTGCGGTGATATTCATCCGGGAACTCGGCGCATAGCGCGCGCACCGCATCGCGGATATCCTGAAATTCGTCGGTCTGCTGCTGGTACATTTGGGGTCTCCGGTTTGAGCCTTGCGAAGTCTTCGCTATTGCTCTGGATATGCCCGGCTTGCCCTGCATACATCAAATATCTATTAGTGCTTATAGGTATAACGTTTCTGTATATGGGGCGCGGATCGTGGATCTGAGACAGCTGCGATACTTT
This sequence comes from Pseudophaeobacter sp. 1A09344, assembly GCF_041008745.1. Classification (NCBI taxonomy): domain Bacteria; kingdom Pseudomonadati; phylum Pseudomonadota; class Alphaproteobacteria; order Rhodobacterales; family Roseobacteraceae; genus Pseudophaeobacter; species Pseudophaeobacter sp. 1A09344. The sequence continues at coordinate 483,890 of NZ_JAXGFS010000002.1, read as the reverse complement.
CTGGCTATCGTCGAAGAGGGTTCTTTTACTCGGGCAGCGCAGCGGGTGAATGTGGCGCAACCTGCCTTGTCCCTGCATGTGCGCAATATGGAAGAAGCCCTTGGAACGCCGTTGTTGCTGCGCGCGCCACAGGGGGTTACCGCAACAGAGGCCGGAGAACTACTTGCCCGTCGCGCCCGAACGCTTCTGATGGATCTGGAGCGCACCGAAGAAGATCTGCGCAGTCTGGGCCGGGAGCCGACAGGAACGGTACGTCTGGGGCTGCCGGGGACCATCAGCGGTATTCTGTCGGTGCCGCTGATCGCGCGGTGCCGCGCGCGCTATCCAAAGATTAAGATCGTCATCGCCGAAGCGATGAGCGGCTTTGTCCGCGAATGGCTGCTGGATGGCGGTGTCGATCTGGCGGTTCTATATGCTGAATTGCGGGAAGCCGGGGTGCGGTCCGAACCGCTGCTGGATGAAGAGCTGGTGATGCTGGCCCCGCCTGCGCAGGCCGGGGCAGGGCCGACCCCGCTTGACCACCTTGCGGGTATTCCGCTGATCCTGCCTAGCGGCGCGCATGGGCTGCGCACCATGCTGGAGGAAAAGCTGCGCGTGAAAGGCATCTCGGTCGCACCCGATATCGAAGTCGACAGTTACAGCAATATCAAACGGTTGGTTGAGCAGGGCTATGGGTGTTCGGTGTTGCCGTTCCACGCGGTGGCGCAGGAGGCCTCCGCCGGGCGCTTGTCGGTTAGCCCGTTCGACGCGCCGGGTCTGTGGCGCCGAACTTACCTGGCCCACACCACCGCGCGGCCGCTGACCCGCGCGGCATCGGCTGTCAGTGAAATCCTGACAACCGTTTCCGCAGAATTGATTGCTGATGGAACCTGGGCCGGGGCGCAACCAATTGCGACAAAGGCTGCGGATACCAATTCCTGACCGGGCAGGACCTTTTGCCAACTGGGGTGCGCTTCCTGCCTGATGGGGAGACCTGTGGGCATTCTTGAAGCTGATGAGAGATTGTCTTTCGAATTTCACGGTTAATCTTCTGGGTGGATCTGCGGATTGTCTTGCCTTCCCTTTGAAACCGTCAGCGAGGCCCGCAATGTTCGCTTCTCCCCCTGCCATTTTACTCCCCCAATCGAACCGCAACCGCGGGCTGCCGCAGATCCGTCCGGACGCCGCTGATTGGCACATCCGGGGGATGTTCAAATGAGCAGGCCGATCAAGATCGAATTCTTCCACGACACGGTGTGCGCCTGGTGTTTCAATCTTTCATCCCGCTTGCACATGGTAGCACATGAAATCAACCTCGACATTCGTCACCGGACCTTTGTGCTGCAGGCCAGCCGCCAGGAAATGGCACAGCGTTGGGGCAGCCCTGAGGCGGCGCGGAGTACCATTCTGGATCATTGGCGCCATTGCCGTGCGGCCAGCGATCAGCCGGAACACATCAATATTAACGCGATGCGGGCGGCCCGTTTCGATTATCCCCATGGCATGAACGCGGCGCTCGCGTGCAAGGCGGCGGAAACTTTTGGTGGTCAGGCACTGCACTGGGAGATGTTCGACCGGATCCAGCGGGCTCATCTGAGCGAAGCCCGCAATATCGCCGACCCGAAGGTGCTGGTGGATCTGGCGCAGGAACTGGGTCTGACCCCGGATCAGTTCAAGTGTCGCATGGAGGATCCGGCGGTGGCCCGGCAGGTCGACGCTGATCGGCATTTTGCCCGGGTGAACGGCGTGCAGGCCGTACCGACGCTGATCATCGCTGCAACGGGCACGCGGTTGCTGACTGGTTCTGTCGATGAGTTGCGGTCGCATCTGCGTGTTGTCGCGCGGCAAGTGGAGCATCTCTGAGCAGGTTACGCCTGGAGCGGTACGCGGGCAAAGCGCTTTGCAGAGCTAGCCCATCGTGTTTTATTTCTGGGAAGCAACGGAGAGAGCCATGGACAAGTTTGGTGTCATGCGGGCCTTCTGCCGCATTGTCGACCGTGGCAGCATGGCGCGCGCGGCAGAGGATCTGGGCGTGTCGTCCAGCTTGCTCAGCCGCGATCTGAAGCTGCTGGAAGAAAGCCTCGGCTGCAGGTTGATCACGCGCACCACCCGCAGCATGTCCCTGACCGAACACGGTCGGCTATATTACGAGCAGGCCGACCGCATCCTGCAGGCCGTTGATCTGGCCGAGCAGCAGGTGCGGTCTGGGGCGCAGGTGATGCGGGGCGAGTTGCGGATCAATGCGCCGCATTCCTTTGGCACGACGGTTCTGGCTGATTTGTTGCCCCGGTTCGCCAGTCGCTATCCTGACGTGCAGCTGTCGCTTGTGTTTGACGACAACGTGCTGGATCTGGTTCAGGGCGGCTTTGATGTGGCGATCCGCATCCGTGCCAGTCTGCCGGATTCGGGGTTGATCGCGCGCAAAATTATGCCCGTGCATCAGGGTGTTTTCGCCAGCCCCGAATATCTTGCAGATTGCGGCCAGCCTGAGGCTCCGGAGGATCTGAAAAGACACAGAACACTGTCCTATAGCCTTGCTGAAACTCCGCTGACTTGGGAATTTAATGGGCTGCAAAGACGGGTTACGGTGCCGATTTCGCCCCAGCTGCGCCTTGGCAGCAGCATTGTCCTGCGTGACATGATCAAGGCCGACATGGGGATTGGCAGCTTGCCGAATTTCCTGTCAGCCCCGCTTGAGGCGACGGGCCGGATTGTCCGGGTTCTGCCAGACTGGCATCTGCCAGAACGCACGGTCTACACGCTTGCCGCGTCACGCCTAAGCGCGGATGCTAAGGTGATGGCTTTCAACGATTTCCTGGCTGCGGAATTGGCGGGTCGGCCCTGACAGCCAGCAAGGATGCAGTTGCGGCGCTCCTGGTCGGCGACCGGTCCAAACACCCTGATTTCCGAATTGACCGTCAAACTTCTGATCGTACCGAACGACAGGAGCGCCGCGTGACAGATAGCGGGGCTAAAGAGGGACTTGTGGCCCATAGAGTGAGCTCCCGGCACTCGTTTCGAGTCCGATGCTCAACACCCAGCACCCTACATCCGAAGCGAGACGTTCCGGTCACAATTTTCCCGGAAAAGGATGCGAGGGAGGCTTTGGAACGTCGCTTGGCGTCGGGATGCGCAGCCTGAGATTGCATCGATTGGCTGCAAATAGGCGATAATTCGCCGTATGCGCGAGTTATTTTGAACATTGGTCATCATTTGGCCGTAATCTCAACGTAGAGTTTTTCAGTTGCCCGTGGTCCGATGGGCGATTGAAGACCTTCGGCGTCCGTTAGCCATCACAAGGAACGAGGGAACGGGCAATGGAAGGAGGATGCGTATGTTTGCTTTGCCGCCAGACGTCAAAAGCGCCATAGCTACCCAGAACGATCTCGTCCGCGCGGATCTGCCATCCCGTTTCGCGTCGATTACGCTTGTCTCGCTCCTGTCCCTTTTCTTCGTGCCAATCCCAGTGGTGGCCACCATATATCTGGTCTATGGGCTGATCGAGATCATCGGTGTCTACGTCTACAAGAGGCTGAGTAAAGAGGTCACAATCGGTTCGGTCCTTCTGTTTGCCGGATCTGCCTTTGCTGGCGTCTGGGTCTTCAATGCGATCCCGCTGCTTCTGTTTCTTCAGTCAGAACCCTTTCCCAAGCTGATGGGCTCAATGCTGTTGATCATCGCGCTCAATCACAGTGTGGTGGCGCGCTCTGCCTGGATGTTCTTTGGCATTCTGACGGCGGTGCCAATCCTCTGCGTGTTTGGCTATATGATTGGTAGCTTCCTCTATAATTTCGCAAGCCCGGTGGAGATTGTGATCGCGACCATCGTGGTGGTTCTGGGGTCGGCCTATATGCTGCATGCCATGTGGGTGCAGCACCGGCTGACCGGCCGCCTGCGCGAGGCCTTGCGCGAAGCAGAGGCCGGAAGCCGTGCCAAGAGCCGGTTCCTTGCGGCGATGAGCCATGAGATCCGCACCCCTCTCAATGCCATTTGCGCCATGTCCGAACTGATCGAGGATGAACGCACCGACCGGCAGACGCTGCGTGAACGCACCCATCTGCTGCGTAAGTCTGCTCAGGCGCTGACCGGTATTCTGGACGATGTTCTGGATCATGCGAAAATCGAATCCGGACAGTTCGAGCTGAACCTGACAAATGCGGAGCCAAGATCCGAAATCTCCAGCGCGGTGGAAATGTTCCGGGCGCCCGCCGATGAAAAGGGGCTGCAACTGATCGTCGATATCGAAGACAACGTGCCTGCCTATGCGGAATTCGACGCGCTGCGTGTCCGCCAGATTATCGGAAACTTGGTGTCCAATGCGGTCAAATACACCGAGACGGGTCAGGTGTTGGTCGGGGCGCGCGGCGAACAGGTCGATGGTCAGACGGTTCTCACCGTTGAGGTGTCGGATACCGGACGCGGCATGACGCCGGATCAGACCGCACAACTGTTCACGGAGTTCTACCGGGCAGAGGACAAGAACGCCCTCAGCGTGCCGGGCACGGGTCTTGGTCTGTCGATTGCACGGCGTTTTGCACATATGATGGAGGGTGAAATCACAGTCAGGAGCAGCCCCGGCCGCGGAAGCTGTTTCACCTTTACATGCCCGGTCAGGGTTCTTGAGAATTCGGAGATCGAGGCCCTTTCGCCGCAAACTCCGGCTGAAGACCGAAGCGATCTTGGTGTTCGCTCGATCTTGCTGGTGGATGATACCGCGTCGAACCGGGTGGTGGTGCGTGCCTTCTTGAAAAACAGCGATGTTGAGATTGTCGAGGCAGGGAATGGTGTCGAAGCTCTGGCCTGTCTTGAGAAACGATCGGTGGATCTTGTGCTGCTCGACATGAAGATGCCGGTGATGGACGGGCGCGAAACCCTGGCGGAGCTGGCACGCCGTGGGGGTAGGATCGGCAATACGCCGGTGATCATGCTGACGGCCAACGCTGCGCCAGAGGACCAGGAATTGTTCCTCAAGCTAGGGGCGGCTGGATATCTGGCAAAACCGGTCAAGAAGTCCGTGCTGCTATCTGAAATCCGAAGGGTTGCAACCGAACGCTTCATACGCGCCGCCTGATGGCGCCCCGCCGGCCATGGCGCGCCGGGCGTTGGTCAGAGGCTCGATCCTGAACGATGTCATGGGGAATGATCTGGTTCCGGTACTGAGCGTGCCTGCTGCCTGATCGTTCCGCCACGGTATACAGGCCTGCTGGTAAAGTCTGCCCGCGTCCGACGGCGCTTTCATATTCTCTGAAATACATCTGTCAGGTCGGACCTGTGCCGGTTTGTTACCTCGGCTTCGTCGGAACTGCGCCCATCCTTGAGCGGCCTTTAGAGAAAAGGCGCGTATAACGCGCACTTGCCTAAAAGTTGTGCGTGATGAGAGGGGTAACCCTCATCACGGTTAATTTAAAATTTACGATTTCTTGTGAAAGTTGATTCAAATTTGCTGAAAGTTTTCAGCGCCACATTGAGATTATGGAAAAAGGCGGCGGGACAGCCCGATGCAGTCGACAGAAATATCGTTCGACAACTTAGGAGAGACCGGTGCTTTGTTCACCGAGCTCCTGCGCGCGCGTTATCATCATTTTATCGAGGCGCGCGGCTGGGACCTGCCCAACGTGCGCGGGCTTGAGTTTGATCAGTATGATACCCCGGAGAGCATCTATTGTGCGATTCATGATGGCATGACGATCCATGGCGGTTTCCGGGTGACGCCCACCACCGCAAAATGCGGCAGCGCCAGCTATATGCTGCGCGATGCGCAACTGGGCCTGTTGCCGGATCTTCCTGCGGACATTCTGGATGCGCCCGCGCCACAGGACCCGAAGATCTGGGAGGTCAGTAGGGTCTTCGTCGATGATACGCTCAGCAGCCGCGAACGCATGCGTGTGCGCGGACAGTTGGGGGTGAGCTTTGCCCGGCTGGCCAAGGACTGGAACATTGATGCGTTCCTTTGCCTGACCTCTGTTTCGGCTGCTTTGCTGACGCGTCAGGCGGGGATCAACATCACCCCGGCCGGATTGCGCTTCGAAATCGAAGGGGAAACCTGTCAGGCTTACCATCTTAAGGTCGACGCCAAGAGGCTGCGTCGCAGCCGAGCGGCGTGATTCACAGCGGCAGGACTATGCGTCAGGGGCAGGACACTCTGCGCTGACTGTCTGATGACAGGCCCGCAGGGCAAACGAGACGGCAACGCAAAAGGGAGCCCTGATACGGGCTCCCTTTCCTTTCTTTCACATGTGGGCGTTGTCTACGCCCGGGTTTCAGCGATCAGACCGCGCCAGATCGCCCAGCACATCAGAAGCAGCACCACGGTAAATGGCAGGCCTGTCGAGATGACCATCGCCTGCAGCGAAGCCAGTCCGCCGCCGATGAGAAGCGCAATCGCCACGGCGCCCTCGAAGACGCACCAGAACACACGCTGCGGGACCGGCGCATCGACCTTGCCGCCTGCGGTGATGGTATCGATCACCAGCGAACCGGAGTCCGAAGAGGTGACAAAGAATACGACCACCAGGATGATCCCAAGGAAGCTTGTGATCGAGGCCAGCGGCAGTTCGGCCAGCATCTTGAACAGTTTCAGCTCAAGCGGCGCTTCGGTCACTGTGGTGACGCCATCCTGAATGACCTGCTGGATGGCTGTGCCGCCAAAGACGCTCATCCACAGAACGCAGACCATCGAGGGGATCAGCAGCACGCAAATGATGAACTCACGCACGGTGCGGCCACGGCTGACGCGGGCGATGAACATCCCGACAAAGGGCGACCAGCTGATCCACCAGGCCCAGTAGAAGGCGGTCCAGCCCTGGCTGAAGTTGGTGTCTTCGCGGCCAATGGGGTTGGACAGTGCGGGCAGGTACTGGATGTAGGCAGCAAGGCTGTCCACGAAACCGGTCAGGATCGCAAGCGTAGGCCCGGCGATCAACACGAACAGCAACAGCAGCGCTGCAAGCCCCATGTTGATCTCAGACAGGACTTTCACCCCGCCGTCGAGGCCTCGGATCACGGAGATCAGCGCGACTGCCGTGATGCCCGTGATCAGTACAACCTCGGTCGTCGATCCCACGGGGATACCGAACAGCTCATTCAGGCCGGCATTTGCCTGTGTCGCGCCAAAGCCTAGCGAGGTTGCAAGGCCAAACAGAGTGGCGAAAACCGCGAGCACGTCGATCGCGTGCCCCGGCCAGCCCCAGACGCGTTCGCCCAGGATCGGATAGAAGGCCGAGCGAATGGTGAGCGGCAGACCCTTGTTGTAGGAAAACAGCGCCAGTGCCAGAGCGACAACCGCGTAGATCGCCCAGGGGTGCAGCCCCCAGTGAAAGATCGTCGCCGCCATGCCAAGGCGCACCGAAGCCGCCTGATCACCGGCTGCTGCGCCCAGAGGCGCCCAGTCGGTTCGCGCGCCATCGTCACCGATCGCGGTGCCGCCCATCGAGGTCGAATAATGGCTCATCGGTTCGGAGACGCCATAGAACATCAGGCCGATGCCCATGCCCGCGGCGAACAACATCGCGAACCAGCCGGTATAGCTGTAATCCGGCGTCGCATCCGCACCGCCAAGCCGCACCTTGCCCAAAGGCAGCACGATCAGCAACAGGCAGAACAGGACAAAAATGTTGGCAGCGCCCAGGAAGAACCAGTCAAAGGTGCTGGTCAGATAGGGGCGCAAGCTGCCGAAGATGTCGGCGGATTGCTCTGGCAGGGCCAGCGCGTAGAAAACGAAGGCTACGATGGAAAGCCCGGAAATCAGGAAAACCGGGTTGTGAACATCGAGCCCGAACGGTCCAACTGTCGTTTCGATATTGTCCTGACCAATCGTGTAGTCGGTATCGATGATTTCTGCTGTCCCTTCGGGCTCGGGTATGCCCTGGTTGGTCGTTTCGTCGGCCATTTTGGAGGCCTCCCTTTATCAGATCTTACAAATGCTGTTCGCGGCTCTGTGGTCAGCCGCGCACGACAAACACCGAACATTTCGCATGCTCGGCAATTTTTCCGCCATTCGAGGGCCAGATATAGTCGAGCACATTGGGCAGATGGCTGGCCATCACTACCAGGTCTGCACCCGTGTCCTTGGTGGCTTTCAGCAGCGCATCGTCGACATCCGTGGTCGGATCGTGGCTGACCACCGGCACTGCCGATGCGGTGAACCCGTGTTCTGCCGCTTGTGCCTTGGCGAATTCATCGAGTTTGACGGCATATTCGGCCGGATTATGCGCAGTGGCGCTGGGCGTAGAGGCGGTCACCCCAACAAACACGACTTCTGCCCCGTAATGCTTTGCGAGATCTGACGTGCACTTTAGGGCCTTCTCAAGATGCCCTTGATGCGCCAAGTCCACCGGCGCCATGATTTTCTTGAACACTCGGTTGTCCTTTCTCTCAGTTTGAAATTTTCGGCGGCTCATGTGTCGCAGCCGACCCCGGCGGGGTTGAAAAACCGCCCATCACATATCGATCACTGGGGTGAAAGTGATTTTTGATCTGTCTCCTCCTTGAAGAGCGTAACATCAAATCTGAGCCGCAGACAAACGAGGCTTTGAACTTTTGGTAGGGAATGCGGACCTGACGCTTTGGAATTTGCGGACGTTTAACAAAAATATATTCTTGAAAAACAATGTTTTGTTCGAAGGTCACGGGCTGCTTCAGGGCAAGCCGGGCCGGTGAAACGATTTCCAGAGGCGCGCCATCAGGCCCCGCGATCTGACAAATGCAGCCCGTTCCAGTGGTCGAAATGAACGGGCTGCATTGGTTTTCTGCGGATGGGTTGGTCCGGAGTTCGGGGTGGCGAAGAGCGCCATCCCCATCCTGATCTGGCGCATCCGTGCCGCGGAGAGACCGCCGCCTCAGCCCATCGCGTCGAGCAGGCCCTCACCGGCAGAGAGTTCGCACTGGCCGGGGTTTTCCTCGCGGTTGAGGATCGTCACCTTGCCATCCTCGACCAGCATCGCATAGCGCAGCGAGCGACCGATCAGCCCGGCGGGCGGCGCATCAAAGCGCATGCCGATGGCATCGGTAAATTCGCTTTGGGCGTCGGCCAGCATGGTGATACCTGCTTTGTCCGCGCCGGTTGCTTCGCCCCAGGCCTTCATCACGAAGGGATCGTTTGCCGATATGCAGATGATCTCATCCACGCCCTTTGCATCGAACTGATCCTTGGTGCGGATAAAGCTGGGCACATGGGCGGAATGGCAGGTTGGGGTAAAGGCGCCCGGAACGGCAAAGATGGCAACCTTGCGGCCCTTGACCCTCTCGGCCATCTGCACCGGCTCGGGCCCTTCGGCCCCCATTTGCACCAGGGTGGCGTCCGGCAGGGTGTCTCCGACTGAAATCATCGCGCGTTCCTCTTCTGTCGTGATTGCGTTATCTATGGTCCCCCATATAGGGTCCGGTCAGACCGTGACCAGAACATGCGCAGGAGGCAAGAGGGGACATGAGCCACATCGTGGTAATCGGAGCAGGGCAGGCGGGATCGTCTCTTGTGGCCAAATTGCGCAAAGATGGATTTGACGGTGACATCACCCTGATCGGAGCCGAAACCGCGCTGCCTTACCAGCGGCCACCCCTGTCCAAGGCCTACCTGCTGGGTGAGATGGAGAAAGAGCGCCTGTTCCTGCGCCCCGAGAGTTTTTACGCCGACAATGACATCACCCTGAAACTGGGCGCCACCGTCACAGGGATTGATCCGGCGGCAAAGACGGTCAGCCTTGGGGATGAGGTGATCACCTATGATCAACTGGCTCTGACCACCGGTTCCGATCCGCGTCGCCTTCCGGCTGCCATCGGCGGCGATCTTGATGGGGTATTCGTTGTCCGTGGCTTGTCCGATGTGGACGCCATGGCGCCGCATGTTACGACAGGCAAGCGGGTGCTGATCGTAGGCGGTGGCTATATCGGGCTGGAGGCCGCAGCGGTCTGCGCCAAGCGTGGCTTGTCGGTGACCCTGGTCGAGATGGCAGATCGCATCCTGCAACGGGTGGCAGCACCTGAAACCTCCGATTATTTCCGCGCCCTGCACAAGGGGCACGGTGTCGACATCCGCGAAGGCACCGGGCTGGAGCGGCTGGAAGGCGAAGACGGAAAGGTCGCGCGGGCGGTTCTGGGCGATGGCAGCACGCTGGACGTGGATTTCGTGGTGGTTGGTGTGGGCATCGCCCCGGCGACCACCCTGGCCGAGCAGGCCGGGCTGACGATTGAAAACGGCATCCGGGTCGATGCGCAGGGGCGGACCTCGGACCCTTCGATTTGGGCGGCGGGCGATTGCGCCTCGTTCCCCTACAAGGGGGAACGTATCCGGCTGGAAAGCGTGCCCAATGCCATCGACCAGTCCGAAATCGTGGCGCAGAACATGCTGGGTGCAGGCAAGGATTACGCGGCACAGCCCTGGTTCTGGTCCGACCAATATGATGTGAAATTGCAGATCGCGGGCCTCAACAGCGGCTATGACAACGTGGTCACCCGTCAGGGCGAGGGGCAAAGCGTGTCCTTCTGGTATTACAAAGGTGATCAACTGGTGGCGGTCGACGCGATGAACGATCCGCGCGCCTATATGGTCGGCAAACGGTTGATCGATGCGGGTAAAACGGCTGACAAATCCGTGGTCGCCGATCCTGAAGCAGACTTGAAACCGCTGCTGCGGGCATGAGGATCATCGCAGGTGAGTTTCGCGGCCGCGCGCTGGCGGCCGTGGGCAAGGGCGATGCGGGTGCGCATCTGCGCCCGACGACCGACCGGGTGCGCGAAAGCCTGTTCAACGTGCTGATGCACACCGGTGCCATCGACGGCGCCCGGGTGCTGGATCTCTTTGCCGGAACTGGCGCGCTGGGGCTTGAGGCGCTGTCGCGCGGCGCGGCTTTGGTCACATTTGTCGATGATGGACGCGTGGCGCAGGGGCTGATCCGCAAGAATGTCGGTATTTGCCGGGCCGAGGATCGCACGGCCCTGATCCGCCGCAGCGCCCTGAAGCTGGGGCAGAACCCCGATGCCCCCTATGACGTGATCTTCCTCGATCCGCCCTATGGCAAGGATCTGGGGCAAAAGGCGCTTGCCGTAGCCGATGCTGGCGGCTGGATCGCGCCTGGCGCCCTGATCGTGTGGGAGGAAAATGCTCCGATGACGCCGCCCGAGGGGTATGAGGCGCAGGACAGCCGCAAATACGGCGATACCCATATCTCCCTGATGTGGCGAAGTGTTTCAGGTTGAAATGGGGTGGGCAGGAAATGGCCTGCGTTAGATTTGCTATGTAACGGTTCAGGCAGTAGCGCTTAGCGGTATTTGTTCAGGTTGCATTAAAGGAGCCTCAGATGCCCAAGACATTTCCCACGCCGCGATTGGTGATCTTTGACTGCGACGGGGTGCTGGTGGACAGCGAAATCGTGTCCAATTAGGCCATGGTGGACAATTTGGCGCGCCACGACCTGTCGCTGACCCTGCCAGAGGCCATGGGGCATTTTGTCGGCGGCACCATGATGGGGGTGATGGACAAGGCGCGAAAGCTTGGCGCGGATCTGCCACAGGACTGGGTCGAGGAAATCTACGCCGAAACCTATTCGCGGCTGCGTGCAGGCGTTGGGCTGGTGCCGGGGATCCTGGATCTATTGGCGCGGCTCGATCAGCATAGCATTCCCACTTGCGTTGCCTCCAACGGCAGCGAAGAGAAGATGCGCATCACGCTCGGACAGAACGGGCTGTGGGAGCGGTTCCATCCGCAAGCGATGTTCTCGGCCCATGCGCTGGGCGTTGCGAAACCGGAACCGGGGTTGTTTCTGGCCGCAGCCAGCCATTTCGGGGTAGAGGCGCGCTCCTGTCTGGTGATCGAGGACAGTGCGACCGGTGCGCAGGCCGCATCCCGGGCCGGGATGCGCTGCCTTGGCTTTGCGCCGCACGGGCAGGGCGCGGCGCTGGCTGATCAGGGGGCAGAGGTGTTTACCGGCATGCAGGAGGTGCCAGCCCTGATTGGGCTGACCTGATCAGCCGTAGGTCGGGTGGAACTTGCCCGCAGGCGACAGGGTGAAGATATCGAACCCATCCGCGGTAACCCCGATCGAATGTTCGAACTGTGCTGACAGCGATTTGTCGCGGGTGACGGCGGTCCATTCATCGGCGAGGATCTTGGTCTCGGCGCGGCCCAGGTTCACCATGGGTTCGATGGTGAAGAACATGCCTTCCTCTAGAACCGGACCGGTGCCGGGACGGCCATAGTGCAGCACGTTCGGCGGCGCGTGAAACACCTGTCCCAGACCGTGACCGCAGAAATCGCGCACCACGCTCATGCGCTGGGCTTCGACATAGGCCTGAATGGTGTGACCGATATCGCCAAAGGTGTTTCCGGGTTTCACCGCTTCGATCCCCTTCATCAGGGCGTCATGGGTGACCTGGATCAGCCGCTCGGCCTTGCGGGACAGCTTGCCTGCCACGTACATGCGGCTGGTGTCGCCAAACCAGCCATCGACGATCACCGTCACATCGATGTTGAGGATATCGCCGTCCTTGAGCTTCTTGTCACCGGGAATGCCGTGGCAGACCACGTGGTTCACCGAAATGCAGCTGGCGTGCTGGTAGCCCTTGTAGCCGATGGTGGCGGATTTCGCGCCTGCATCCTCGACCATCTGGGTGATGATGCGGTCAATTTCGCCAGTGGTCTGGCCGGGAAAGACATGGGGGGCAATATCATCCAGAATGCGCGCGGCCAGAGCGCCTGCCGTGTGCATGCCCGCAAAATCGGCGGGTTCGTGAATGCGGATGCCGTCCTTGGTGGTGCGGCCGTCTTTCGATCTCATCGGGCGGAGCTCCCTCGGGTGTTGTTATCTTGCTATGTAAGCGGTCTTGGCCAAAAGGGCCAGAGGGGGCGGTGCAGTGACTACAAGGCCGCTGCATCCCCTGCATATCAGGCAGGCAGGGGCGGACCTGCAGGTGCCGGTTTCGTGATTTGAATACGCCACAGCTTTCCCCGAGCGTGCGACCGAATCTGAAATCAAAGACAGGAAAACATAATGATCGGCTACGTCACGATTGGTGTCTCGGATATGGAGAACGCCAAAAATTTCTACACTGAACTCTTCGCGGCTGAAGGCGCCAAAGTCCTGATGGACGCAGGCCGCATCGCCTTTATCGGCAAGGACCGCGCGGCGCCGATGCTGGCCGTCTGCACCCCGCATAACGGCGATGTCTGCACCAGCGGCAACGGCGGCATGCTGGCCTTTCCGGCCGGGGATAAGGACAACGTGCAGGTGATGTATGACAAGGCGATCAGCCTTGGCGCCACCGACGAAGGCGAACCGGGCGAGCGTGTGCCGGACTTCTTCTATGGTGCCTATGTCCGCGATCCGGACGGCAACAAGCTCTGCTTTTACGTCATGGGCTGAGCCCAGCCCTTTGCAATTTCTCAGGAGTGCAGCCTTTTGGCTGCCTCCACCCACACGCCATCGGGCGAAATCCGCGTGGTGCAGACCAGCCGTTCGACCCCGGTTGCCTGCGCGTCATCAAAGGCCGCGGCGTAGGCCGGGTCGATATCCGCCGCCAATTGGAAGTGGTCGCAATCGGTGCGCTGCACGAGGTAGAGCATCACCGCCCGGTGCCCCTCGGCCACCATACTGGCCAGCTCCCCCAGATGTTTGGTGCCGCGCGCGGTAACGCTGTCGGGGAACTCCGCCAGACCTGGCTGACGCGACAGCGTCACGCTTTTCACCTCGACATAGCAATCGGGCAGACCTGGCTGGCTCAGTAGGAAATCGATGCGGCTCTTCTCGCCGTATTTCACCTCGGCCCGCACGGTTGCATAGGCGGCAAGCTCGGCAATCTCGCGGGCCTCCAGCGCGGCTTTCAATGCGCGGTTTGGAACCGAGGTATCGACGCCGGTGAAATGGCCGTTTTCGTGATCGACCAGGCGCCAGCCGTATTTCAGTTTCTTCTTTGGATCGTCGTTCGGCTCCAGCCAGATTTTCATCCCAGGTTCGGCCAGCCCCATCATTGATCCGGGGTTGGCGCAATGGGCAGTGATCTCGCGTCCATCCTCCAGCCGACAGTCGGCAAGGAAACGTTTGTAGCGGCGGATCAGCCGGGCGGGGATCAGAGGGGTTCCAAAGCGCATGTTCTTGGGCCTATACCTGCCTTAACACCGGATCAAGAGGAGAGGCGCCATGGGCAATCCAACCGCTGCAATGCTGGTTATCGGGGACGAAATCCTGTCGGGGCGCACGCGCGATTCGAACATGCATTTTCTGGCTGGAGAGTTGACCAAACACGGCATCGACCTGCGCGAAGTTCGCATGATCAGCGACGACGAGGTGGCGATCATCGCAGGTGTCACCGCGCTGTCAGAAACCCATGACCATGTCTTCACCAGTGGCGGTATCGGGCCAACCCATGATGACATCACCGCCGATTGCATCGCCAAGGCATTTGGCACGCATCTGGATGTCCGGGATGACGCCCGCGCGATCCTGCAGGCCCATTACGACAAATCGGGAACCGAGCTGAACGAAGCACGCCTGCGCATGGCCCGAATCCCGGATGGCGCTGCGCTGATCGACAATCCGGTGTCGGCGGCGCCGGGCTTTACGCTCAAGAACGTGCATGTGATGGCCGGGGTCCCGTCTGTGTTCGAGGCGATGGTGGCCAGCGTCCTGCCCACCCTGACCGGCGGCAGCCCGCTGTTGTCGCAGACCCTGCGCGTGATGCGCGGCGAGGGCGAGATCGCAGGCAATCTTTCGGCACTGGCAGCGGATTTCTCTGATCTGTCGATCGGCTGCTACCCGTTTCAGAAGGACGGGGCTTTCGGGGCCAATGTGGTTGTGCGCGGCGCCGATGGAGCCCGCGTCGACGCGGCGGTCACGCGCCTTGCACGGGAGCTGGACCTGTGAGCACCGATCCCCTGTATTACGCTGTGGTTGATGGCACCTGGCCAGCGGCCTCAAAACGCGATCTTGGCCCAATCACGCTGCGCGAAGGGCAGGGTGGCGGCAGCCGGGTATCGGCGGCCACCACCAATGGTCCGGTCAATAAGGATCAGATTGCCGCTGCCGAAGAGGCTATGCGTGCCATGGGGCAGGAGCCCCTGTTCATGATCCGCGATGGCGATGATGTGCTGGATGCGCAGTTGGCGGCGCTGGAGTATGAGATCAAGGATCCGGTCAATATCTGGACCTGCCCACCGGCAAAGCTGACCGATGTGCCGATTCCGCGGGTCACCACCTTCTGCGTTTGGGAGCCGCTGGAAATCCAGCGTGAGATCTGGATCGCGGGTGGCATCGGGCCGGGGCGTATGGCGGTGATGGAGCGCGCACCGGGGCCGAAGACGGCGCTGCTTGGGCGGTTCAACGACAAACCCGCCGGGGCGGGGTTCGTGGCTATCCACGATGGGGTTGCCATGGTGCACGCGCTGGAAATCCTGCCGCATCAGCGGCGCAAGGGGATGGGCGCATGGATGGTGCGGCAGGCGGCCTTTTGGGCGGCTGAACAGGGCGCGCGCGAGTTAGCGCTGGTCTGTACCAAGGCGAACGCCGGGGCGAATGGTCTTTATGCCTCACTTGGAATGACCTGCAGCGGGCAGTACCACTACAGGCACAAACCTTGAGGGAGGAGAAAGAAGACCATGACCGATCAGCAAAACCCAACAGCGCTTGACCTGCCGCAGGTGGATCCGCTGCCGCCTGCGACGCAGAAGTATTTCGATATCTGTCAGGATAAACTGGGCATGGTGCCCAATGTGCTGCGGGCGCATGCCTTTGACATCGAAAAGCTGAACACATTCACCGCGCTTTATAACGATCTGATGCTGGGCGACAGCAACCTGAGCAAGCTGGAGCGGGAGATGATCGCGGTGGTGGTGTCTTCCTACAATCGCTGTTTTTACTGCCTTGCGGCACATGGCGCGGCGGTGCGTCAGCTGTCGGGTGATCCGAAGCTGGGCGAGATGCTGGTGATGAACTACCGGGTCGCGCCGCTGGACGCGCGGCAGCGGTCGATGCTTGATTTTGCCCTGCAACTGACCCGCGCCAGCGCCGAGGTCGAAGAGGCCGACCGGCAGGCCCTGCGTGATGTTGGTTTCAGCGATCGTGACATCTGGGACATTGCCAATGTGGCAGCCTTCTTCAACATGACAAACCGGGTGGCCAGCGGCACCGCTATGGTCCCGAACGACGATTATCACGCCCAGTACCGGTGATTGGGCGGTTTTTCATATCATTGGCGGCGGCCCTGTTTGTCGGGGCCGCGCTTTTTGTCTCGGCACCTTTGGCCCGGGCTGAAATGTCCTTACCGGTCGGCGCCCAGGCGCTGGCGCTGCGGGAAACCCCACTGGGCACCTATGCCTTGCCAACCGGCCCTGTGGGCGCCGATGGGGTGCCGTCCCGCGCGATCGAAGGGCGGATTTTGCGCCGCACCTATCGGATCCTGGGCGAGGCGACCGTTTTGCAGGTTCTGGCGCCCTTGCGGGAGCAGTTGCTGGAGACAGGATATGAGCTGCTCTTTCAATGCGAGGCGCGCCAGTGCGGCGGCTTTGATTTCCGATTCGGCATCGAGGTGGTTCCGGCCCCGGATATGGCCGTCAGCATTGGCGATTATCACTTCCTGTCTGCCGTAAAGGGGGATCGGGCCGTAACCCTGTTGGCCTCGCGCAGCGGTACCTCGGCCTATCTTCAGATCATCGAGGTCTCACCGCCCGAAGCCGCGGCGCTGGTGCTGGCGCCCTCAATTCCGGTCGAACAGGTGCAGACGGCTGAAGCTGTCGGAGCAGGCACCGAAGGTCTGCCAGATGCGGCCCCTACCGATCTGGCGCAGGCATTGCTGGAGCAGGGCCGGGCGATCCTGCCGGGGCTTGATTTCGGGACCGGAGATGTGGCGCTGGGCCAGGAAAATTATGAAAGCCTGAAAGCACTTGCCGAATTCCTAGCCGAATTTCCAGACTATTCCGTGGTTGTGGTTGGTCACACCGATACGGTTGGCGGGTTGCAGGACAATACCGACCTGTCGCGGCGCCGGGCCGAGGCCGTGAAGGCCCACCTTGTGGAGAAGTCCGGCGTGGATGAAACCCGGATTGAGGTGGCCGGTGTCGGCTATCTGGTGCCGGTCGCAACGAACCTCACGGCCGAAGGGCGGGAGGCAAACCGCCGGGTCGAGGCGGTGTTGCTGCCACGGCAAAAACCCTGAGGCAGGGCCATCACTGGCCACCGGAAAAGGGCTTGACCAGCGCAAAAGCCTGCTCTACCCCAAGAGCAGGCCGCAGACGCCCGCCCCCCGCAGACGTGTACTCGTCGAGGTGAAGTTCTGTTTATTGCTACTGTTTCTGTCACCTTCTCCGCGTCTCGCGCGGGTGGTAACGCGGGTCCCATCCATTGAGCGAGATCGACGCATGAGGGCTTCAGAGCGATGCAAGATCCGACTCCCAATACATTTTTGACCGGGCGATTGCCGGTCATTTTCGCGAAAACCGCGATACCCATCATATTCGTCATGAGCATGAACGGCCTTCTGACGGTCGCTGATGCCCTGTTTCTGGGGCATTTCGTCGGCCCGCAGGCGCTGGCGGCGGTCACCGTGGTGTTTCCGTTTTACATGCTGATCGTGGCCTGCGCCACGCTGGTCTCTGCCGGCATGTCGAGCCTTCTGGCCCGCCACCTTGGCGGCTCCCGCTTTGATGAGGCCGAGAGTATCTATGCCGCTGCGCATTGGCTGGCCCTAGTCGTGGGGGGCATACTGATCCTGCTTTACCTCGGCTTTGGTGGGCAGCTGATCTGGCTGGTCACCGGCGGCGACAGCGCGCTTGCCGAATTGTCGGCCAGCTATCTTGCCATCCTGATCTTTGCCACGCCGTTGACCTTTGTGCTGGCGGTCAACTCCGATGCCCTGCGCAACGAAGGCCACGTGGGCATGATGGCGGCGATGAGCCTGCTGGTGTCGATTGGCAATATCGGCTTCAACTACCTGATGATCGCGGTGCTGGATCTTGGCGTTGCCGGTTCGGCCTACGGCACGGTCGAGGCGCAGCTTTTGGCGCTGGGCGTGATCCTTGCCTATCGTCACAGCCGGGGCACCCTGCTGCATCCGGTCATGGTGCTGCGCAACGTGATCCTACAGGGCAGCGGGCGCATTTTGGCGCTGGGCGCTCCGCAAAGCCTTGGCTTTATTGGTATTGCGCTTGGCTCCTCGGCGATCCTGACGGCTTTGCAGATGGTGGGCAGTCCGGACTACGAGGTTACGGTCACAGCCTATGGGATCGTGACGCGGGTCGTCACCTTTGCCTTCCTGCCGCTTTTGGGGGTGTCGCAAGCGATGCAGACGATCACTGGCAACAACTTTGGCGCGGGGCTGTGGCAGCGCAGTGATAACAGTCTGCAGATCGCCGTTCTGGTGGCACTGGGGTTCTGCCTGTCTGTGCAGGCGGTTTTCAGCCTGTTTGCGCCGCAGATCGCAGCGGCCTTTGTGACCGACCCTGCCGTGGTGGCAAAGGTGGCCGTTATCATGCCGGTAATGCTGGCCTTGTTTGTCCTGTCGGGACCTTTGATGATGCTGGCGGCCCATTTCCAGGCCATCGGTGACGCGCGACGCGCTGCTGTGCTGAGCCTGTCAAAGCCCTTTGCCTTTGCCATTCCACTGACCTTTGCCTTGCCGCTGTGGTTTGGTGAAATGGCGATATGGTGGGCGGGGCCATCGTCTGAGGTTCTGCTGCTGCTGTTGGCGGTCTGGGTCCTGTGGACTCGGGCGCGCAGCACCCGGCTCAGCTGGGGCGTATTCACGACAACCGAGGAGGCGCGGTCATGAGCGCAACACTTCCGACACCGGTTGAGGCCAAAGCACAGGCCAAACGTCTGCGCACGGGGCTGGAGGCCGAAGGGCGCGAGATCAGCCACAGTCAGAGCCTTGAGCTGGTGGCACGTCAGCATGGGTTTCGCGACTGGAATACCTTTCACGCCGCGATGGGCAACCGGCCGCCAGAGGGATTTACCCCCGGCGGGCGGATTGAGGGGACCTATCTGTCGCAGCCCTTTGCGGCGACGGTGCTGGCCGTTGAGATGCTGCGGCCCGGTTGGTTCCGGCTAGAACTGGATCTCGACGAGGCAGTCGACGTGGTCACATTCGACAGTTTCTCGAACTTCCGTAAACGGATCCGGGGCACCGTTGGTCCCTCCGGCACCTCGCGGGAGCGGACCTCGGACGGGACGCCGCATTTGGTGATCGAGATCTGAGATCTTGCTCCCAAGACAAAAAAGCCCCCCGCAGTGTGCGGGGGGCAGTTTCACGAGGGAGGGTCGTGTGTTTCAGGGGCCAGTCACCACTTCACCGGGTCGCGGTCGGCAAAGGCATGGACAAGGAAATCAATGAAGGCGCGCACCTTGGGCTGGGTGAATTTCCCAGGCGGGTAGACGGCATAGATTCCCAGAGTTTCGACCGGCAGGTTGGGCATCACGTCTTCGATCAACCCTTCTGACATGGCTTCCGAGTAGAGGTAGCTGGGCAGGTAGGCGATGCCGAGGCCAGAGATGGCCGCATTCAGAAGCGATTGCCCGTCGTTCACCGACAGCCAGCCGGTCGTGCGAACCTGACGTTTCTCGCCAGAAGGGGCGGTGATCTTCCAGACATTGCCACTCGACTGGTTGGAATAATGCAGCAACTTGTGGGTGTTCAGATCGTCGATCTTTTGCGGCCGCCCGTATTGCTCCAGATAGGCGGGCGAGGCGATCATACGTTTGGTGGTTTCGGTCAGCTTGCGGGCTCTGAGAGAGCTGTCTTCCAGCTCGCCGATCCGCAGCGCCATATCAAAACCTTCCGAGATCAGTTCGACATAGCGGTTGTTCAGCACCATGTTGACGGTGATCTCGGGGAAATCGCGCAGGAATTCGGACAGGACCGGCGACAGGTGATTGACGCCGAAATCGGTGGCAACCGAGATCCGCAGCAGGCCCGAGGGCGCGGATTGCATCGAGGTCACCAGCGCATCGGCTTCGCCTGCGTCATTCAGGACGCGCCGCGCCCGGTCGTAATAGGCAAGCCCGATTTCGGTCGGCGATACCCGCCGGGTTGTGCGGTTCAGAAGACGTGCGCCCAGCCGGGCTTCGAGGCTGGAGACGTGTTTGGAGACAGCGGATTTGGAGATCCCCATCTTGCGCGCCGCATCGGTGAACCCGCCCTGGTCCACAACATTTGCGAAGGCCTCCATTTCGGTCAGTCGATCCATCGTTGCCCGTCCTCGTCCTGTTGTCTGACCTCAGGTTGTGACGGGCAATTCGGGCAAGAACGGGGCGAGCTTGGGATAATTGCGGGGTTTTTACTGCATCGTTTACGCTTACGAAACGAAATCCTGAGGCGCGGGAAGGACCGGGGACTGGGCAAAAGGCGATGCTTCGCTCCGCACCGAAGCCTTTGTCGGGCAGGGGGCGGTAAATCCCTGCCATCCAATCACGATCTCAAGAGGAGTTTCCTATGCTGACCTGCGTCATCCGTTATCACATCGATCCCACCCAGCGCGATAACTTTGCGCAATACGCCCGCAATTGGGGGCAGGCGATCCCGCGCTGTGGCGCTGACCTGATCGGATATTTCGCGCCGCACGAAGGGTCGTCAACGCTGGCCTACGGGATCTATAACGTGGACAGTCTTGCCGCCTATGAAGACTACCGCGCCCGTCTGGCAGAGGATCCTCTGGGGCGGGAGAACTACGCATTTGCCCAGCGGGAGAAATTCCTTGTCCGCGAGGACAGGACGTGGCTCAAACGGGTTTCTGAACCACATGGAGACAGCGCATGATCGCGGTAATTTTCGAAGTCACACCGGCAGCGGGTAAGAAGGAGCCTTATCTGCAGGTCGCAGCCCGGATGCGGGATCTGCTGGAGGATATGGAGGGGTTCATCTCGGTCGAACGGTTTCAGAGCCTGACGAACCCCGAAAAGCTGCTGTCGCTATCCTTCTGGGAGGATGAGGAGGCGGTGGCGCGCTGGCGCGCACTGTCTGAACATCGGGGCGCACAGAAACAGGGGCGCGACAATCTCTTTGCCGGGTATCGCCTGCGCGTGGCCGGGGTGATCCGGGACTATGGTATGGAAGAGCGCGATCAGGCGCCTGAAGACAGCCTCGAGGTGCACGGCTGAACAGGCCGTAGAATGCGCCTGTAGGACAGGATTTCCGATCCGCTTGAGGCTTGGGACAGGCGAGCCATCATAGCAACGAGAGGCGCGTTCCTCCCGCCTGTCGCGTGGCCTTTTGAAAAAAACCAGCTCCCGTTGGGCGTGGCACCGCGCATCGCGCGGTGCCACGCCCAAGGCCGCCAACGGGGGCGGTGCAATCGGGCTGCCTGCGGGCGCGGGAGAGCGCCGCTGCTGATCGTGGCCTGCCGGACCCGTCAGAGGGTGGCGGCGAGGCGGGTGCCTTGGTTGATCGCCCGTTTGGCATCGAGTTCCGCTGCAACATCGGCGCCACCGATCACATGGGCGGTGATGCCTTTCGCCGCCAGCGCATCGGCCAGTGTGCTTTCCGAAAGCTGACCCGCGCAAAGCACGATGGTGTCGGCCGGGATCACGGTCGGGTTTTCCCGTGCCTCGCCAAAGCTGACGTGCAGGCCCGCATCGTCGATCCGCTCGTAATTCACGCCGCCGACGAATTCGACCTCCTTCATCTTCAGTGCGGCGCGGTGGATCCAGCCGGTTGTCTTGCCGAGCCTTTTGCCATGACGCTCGGCCTTGCGCTGCAGCAGGGTGACGTGGCGGGCCGGGGCCTCGGGCTGCGGCCCTTCGGGGGCAAGGCCGGAGCGGTGTTCGGCCGGATCGGTGACGCCCCATTCCTTCATCCAGAGCGGCAGGCTCTCGGTCGGGCTTGTGCCTTCGTGCAGCAGGTATTCGGAGACATCAAAACCAATCCCGCCTGCACCGATCACAGCGACGCGCTCGCCCACCGGGGCCTTGCCCCGCAGCACATCGATATAGCTCAGCACGTTGTCGCGGTCCTGCCCGGGAATACCCGGATCGCGCGGGATGACGCCGGTTGCGATCACCACCTCGTCAAATCCGGTCAAATCCTCGGCTCGGACCTCGCGGCCCAGCTCCAGCGTGATGCCCGCGTCCGCCACCATGCTGCGGTACCAGTCCACCAGCCCCCAGAATTCTTCCTTACCGGGCACCTGCTTGGCCATGTTGAGCTGGCCGCCGATCTCATCTGCCTTGTCAAACAGCGCTACCTTGTGTCCGCGCTCAGCGGCGGTGAGGGCGGTCGAGAGGCCCGCAGGACCGGCGCCGACGATGGCGACAGTTTTGGGTGTGGCGGCCTTTTCGATCACCAGTTCGGTCTCGTGGCAGGCCTGCGGGTTCACCAGACAGGAGGTCAGCTTGCCGCCAAAGGTATGGTCAAGACAGGCTTGGTTACAGGCGATGCAGGGCGCGATATGGCTGGCTTGCCCGGCCTCGGCCTTGGACACGAAATGCGCATCGGCCAGCAGCGGGCGGGCCATCGATACCATATCGGCGCAGCCGGTTTCCAAGACGTCTTCGGCGACCTCGGGCGTGTTGATCCGGTTCGAGGTGACGACGGGGATGGAAACCTTGCCCATCAGCTTCTTGGTGACCCAGGCAAAGGCCGCGCGCGGCACCGATGTGGCGATGGTGGGAATGCGGGCCTCGTGCCAGCCGATGCCAGTGTTGATGATCGTAGCGCCTGCCTGCTCAATCTTCTGCGCCAGCTGCACCACTTCATCATGGGTCGAGCCATCGGGCACCAGATCGATCATCGACAGGCGATAGATGATGATGAAATCACTGCCGACCGCTTCGCGGGTGCGGCGCACCACCTCGATCGGCAGGCGCATGCGGTTTTCATAGGAACCGCCCCAGCGGTCGGTGCGCTTGTTGGTATGGGTGACCAGGAACTGGTTTAGGAAATACCCTTCGGAGCCCATGATCTCGACCCCGTCATAGCCAGCCTCTTTTGCTAGCCGGGCTGCATTCACGATGTCCGAGATTTGTTTCTCGATCCCGTCCTCGTCCAATTCGGTCGGCGGGAAGGGGGAGATCGGCGATTTGATGGCGCTGGGCGCCACGCATTTTGGCCCATAGGCATAGCGCCCGGCGTGCAGGATTTGCATGGCGATCTTGCCGCCTGCCGTGTGCACGCGGTCCGTGACAATGCTGTGGTTCTTCACGTCCTCTTCGGTGGTCATCATCGCGGCCCCGGGCAGGACCGAGCCTTCGAGGTTGGGGCCGATGCCGCCGGTCACCATCAGGGCAACGCCGCCCCTTGCGCGTTCGGCGTAGAATTCCGCCACCCGGTTCCAGTCGCGGGTCTCCTCAAGGCCCGTATGCATGGACCCCATCAGCACGCGGTTTTTCAGCGTGGTAAAGCCAAGATCCAGCGGCGCCAGAAGGTTTGGGTACGCAGTCATGACACTCTCCCTATCGTTTGCCGGGCAGGATCGCGCCACGGCGGGCGTTTGTCACCTGTCAACGCGGCGTCACCCCCTTGCGTGCCCCGGCGGCAGCAGGTCTAATCGCCGGGAACAGACCCAGGGAATGCCTATGACACCGGAAGACATCGCCAAGCTGCCCTATCGCCGCAACGTTGGCGTTATGATGATAAACAGCGACGGGGCGGTCTTTGTCGGACAGCGCGCAGACCGCTACAAGGATGCCTGGCAGATGCCGCAGGGCGGGATCGACGAGGGTGAGGACCCGCGCACCGCGGCGCTGCGGGAGCTGGAGGAAGAAACCGGCGTTCTGCCCTCTCTGGTCGAGATCATTGCCGAATCGGAAGGCTGGCTGCCCTATGATCTGCCACATGACGTGGTGCCCAGCTTTTGGGGGGGGCGTTATCGCGGGCAAGAGCAGAAATGGTACCTGATGCGGTTTCTGGGCAGTGACGATCAGGTCAGAATCGACACCGAACATCCGGAATTTTCCGCCTGGTGCTGGCAGCCGGTAGAGCATCTGGTGGAGAAGATCGTCCCCTTCAAGCGCGAGGTCTATGCGCGGGTGGTCGAGGAATTCGAAAGGTACTTATAGAATGGTACGACTTCCCAAGCTGGTTCGCCGGGCGGCGTCGTTGTTTGTATCCTGTGTGGCGCTCGGCGCTGCCACCTCTGCTTCCGCGCTCAGCTGTGTGCCCTGGGGCGTTCCGGATGCCTATCTTGCGGCGGCGAATTCCAACCGCTCCTACGCAATCCTGCAGGGGCGCCTGTCTTTTGATGAACGTCGCCTGCCACGACCGCCTGCCGGAAACCCTAATGCGGCCCCGCCGGTCACCCAGTTTCGCGGAAGTTTAAACGGGGACCTTCTGGGGGCACGGGATTTCGATCAAGCCGTGCGCGCCGATGTGGTGATCGAGGTGCAATGCATGGGGCCGTGGTGCGGCAAGGCCAAATCCGGTGTCGAGTATCTGATTTTTGCCGAACAGCGGGGCAGGGACCTGATCGTCCGTTTCGATCCCTGCGGCAGCTTTGCCTTTGGCGGCGATGTGCACAGCTTTCGCAAGCAGGTGCTGGACTGCCACCGCGGCAAGGCCTGTGTGCCTCTGGCGCCGCAGTAGCAGACGGGGTCACTCCGCAGGCGCGGGGCGCGGGCGTGCCGGTTTGGCCGCAGCCTGACCCAGCCAGACGCTGAACAGGGCGAAGATGGCGCCGGTCAGCTGGTAGATGCTGAGGGTTTCCTGCATCCAGAGCCAGCCCAGGATGACAGCCGTCAGCGGGCTGAGCACCCCCAGAAGCGATACGGCTGAGGGTTCGATGCGCGACAAGCCCCGGAACCACAGAATATAGGTCAGCGCGCCGCCGATCAGGCTCATATAGGCAAGGCCCAGGATGTTCTCTGCGGTGAAGACCGGCATCTCGGGCACTGCCCAAAGTGTGACGGGCATCAGCAGGATACCCCCTGCAGTCAGCTGCCAGGCGGTAAAGGTTAGGGGCGGCACCGGCGGCTGCCATTTGCGGGTCAGCACAACCCCGGCCGCCATCGACAGGGCGCCAGCAAGGCCTGCCAGAACTCCGACCATGTCCAGCTTTGCCGCGGGCGTCAGCACCAGCAGGGCAACCCCTGCGATGCTGAGCGCCGCCGCCAGGAGCGACGCAGGCCTGATGGGCGATTGCAGAACCAGCGCCGACAGGAAGACCACGACCAGCGGCTGTATCGCGCCCAGGGTCGCAGCCACCCCGCCGGGCAGGCGGTAGGCGGACAGGAACAGGAAGCTCCAGAACAGAGAGAAATTCAGCGCGCCAAGCACCATGAGCTTTGGCACCCAGTTGAGCGGTGGCAGCCTGCGCACGAAGAGGAGCAGCAACAGCCCCGCCGGCAAGGCGCGCAGTAGCGCCACGACAAAGGGCGAATGACCGGGCAAGAGGTTGGTCGTCACGATATAGCTGCTGCCCCAAATGGCAGGGGCCAGCGCGGTCAGAAAGAGGTCGCGGGACAGCATGGGGTCTTCTCCAAAATTATCTCGACGTCGAAGTAACAATATTTAATCTTGACGTCAAGACGTCTCTCCGCAAAACAGGAAAGATGGATCATGTGGATTTTGTCACCCAGCAATGGGAACGGGAACGGCCGGACCTTGATGTGTCCGCCATGGGAATAATCGGCCGGGTGGGACGCCTTTATTTGGCCTATCAGGCAGAGATGCAGAAGACGTTTCAACGTTTTGGTCTCAACGCCGCCAAATTCGACGTGCTGGCGACGCTGCGCCGGGCGGGCGCGCCACATGAATTGTCTCCGGGGGATCTCTTGAAGGCGACGATGGTGGCTTCGGGCACGATGACCAACCGGATTGACCGGCTGGAGGCAGACGGGCTGGTGCGCCGCAAGGTGAACCCGGCGGACAGCCGTAGTTTCCTGATTGCCTTAACCGAAAAGGGCGGCGCGCTGATCGACGAGGCCCTGGAGGCGCATGTGGCCACCCAGTCGGGGCTACTTAAAGGTCTTAAGGCAGAGGAACTGGACCAGTTCAAAGGCTTGCTGTCCAAGGCATTGATCTCGGCCGGAAGCGATTGAGGCCCTGCGCGGGCTAATGCCCTTGCGTTCTACGCCCGACGAAAGGGAGTGCCCCTTGGGGCATATTCGATGGGCGGGAGTTTTCCCGCCCACGGATTTGGCTCTGTGACTTAGAGCAGCCCTTCGGCCTGCAGCACCGCGCGCATGTCCTTTTCGGGACGCGGGCCGATATGGCTGATCACCTCGGCGGCGCAGATGTTGCCGATCTTGGCGCAGGTCTCCAGATCGCGGCCCGTTGCCAGACCGAAGAGGAACCCGGCCGCGAACTGATCGCCAGCACCGGTAGCATCGACGGGCACGACCTTGGTGACCGGAACATCGATGCGGGTCTCGCCCGCAATCACCGAAACCCCGTCGCCGGAGCGGGTGCAGACCACCAGCGGACAGATTGCGGCGGTCTTGGCCAGGGCCTCCTCCAGATCTTCGGTTTCAAACAGCGAGCGGATTTCGGCTTCGTTGCCGATCACGAATTCCAGTTCATTCTCGATCAGCGACAGGAAGTCGGCGCGGTGGCGTTCGACGCAGAACGGATCGGAAATCGCGATGCCGGGCTTGCCGCCACCCTTGCGGCAATCGCGGGCGGCCTCCATGAAGGCGGTCTTGCCCTTGTCCTTGTCAAAGAGATAGCCCTCAAGGAACATGATCTGGGTCTGCCCGGCCACCTCGTTCGGCACATCTGCAGAGCTGAGCTCGGAGGAGATGCCAAGATAGGTGTTCATCGACCGCTCACCGTCCGGGGAGACGAAAATCATCGAGCGCGACGTCGGCAGCTCGCCACCCGGGACCGGCGGGTTGACGAAATCGACGCCATCTTCGTTCATCGCATCGGCGTAGAACCGGCCCAGAGCATCGTCATGCACGCGCCCGATAAAGGCCGCATCGATGCCAAGCGCACCTGCACCGGCAATGGTATTGGCGACCGAGCCACCGGGGGTTTGCACGCGGCCTTCCATCGCACCATAAAGCACTTCGCCGCGATCCCGTTCGATCAGCTGCATGATGCCTTTCTCGATCCCCATGTGATCGAGAAAGCTGTCATCGCATTGGCTGATCACATCGACGACGGCATTGCCGATGCCGACAATCTGGTAGGTCTTCATAGATTCTTGTCCTCATATTGGCACAGGTCGCGGATGATGCAGGTGCCGCACATCGGCTTGCGTGCCTTGCAGTGATAGCGGCCGTGCAGGATCAGCCAGTGATGGGCATGCTGCTGGAAATCGACCGGAATATTGTCTTCGATGGCGCGTTCGACCGCGTCCACATCCTTGCCCGGGCAGATGCCCGAGCGGTTGCCGACCCGGAAAATATGCGTATCCACCGCCTGTGCCGGGTAATGCCACCACATGTTCAGAACCACATTGGCGGTCTTACGGCCGACACCGGGCAGGGATTGCAATGCGGCGCGGGAATTGGGCACCTCGCCGCCGTAGTCGTCGACCAGAATGCGGGCCATCTTGATGACGTTCTTGGCCTTGTTGCGGTAAAGGCCGATCGTCTTGATATGTTCGATCAGCCCCTCTTCGCCGAGGTCGAGCATCTTTTGCGGCGTATCGGCGATCTTGAACAGCTCATGCGTTGCCTTGTTGACGCCTGCATCCGTCGCCTGCGCCGACAGGGCGACGGCCACCACCAGCGTATAGGCGTTGACGTGTTCCAATTCGCCCTTGGGTTCCGGCTCGGCGGCCTGAAAACGCGAAAAGATTTCGCGCAGTGTATGATAGTCGAGTTGCTTGGCCATGCTGCTCCTTTTGCCGGTCTGCGGCGAAGGGCGCAAATGAAAAAACACCAACGGTTTCACCGTGCCGCAGGCGCTGTTGTGCTTGCAACAGATTGCTCTGACACCCGCAATGCGCAAATTCCGGGTCGCCGGTCGCCGGTGTCCGCTCTACTGTGTTGCTGGACCCTTTGCAGGAGAACAGGGAAAGATGCGCGAAGCGGGTGAACAGAGCTATCACTATGGCGTCATAGGCCGGGCCATTGAGCTGATCGACGCGGGCGGAGAGGATCTTGGCCTTTCGGAGCTGGCCGCCCACATGAACATGAGCCCGGCGCATTTCCAGCGGGTGTTTTCGGCCTGGGTTGGTGTTTCGCCCAAACGCTATCAGCAGTATCTGCGGCTGGGCCACGCCAAGAGCCTGCTGCAAGAGCGGTTTTCAACCCTTGAAACGGCCCACGCGGTGGGGCTGTCCGGCTCCGGGCGGCTGCACGATCTGTTCCTGCGCTGGGAGGCGATGAGCCCCGGTGAATACGCCCGCAAAGGCGCGGGGCTGACAATCCGTTGGGGGTGGTTCGACAGTCCATTCGGTTTGGCGCTTGTCATGGGCACCGAGAAGGGGATCTGTGGTCTCGCTTTTGCGGCCGAAACCGGGGCTGAGCCGACCCTGGCCGATATGCGCGCGCGCTGGCCAAATGCCGATTATGTCGAAGACCCGATGATGCTGCGCCCCTTGGCCGAGGCGATCTTTGCCCAAAAAGGCGAGGCTGCGCTGCACATGATGGGCGCGCCGCTGCAGATCAAGGTCTGGGAGGCGCTACTGCGGATCCCGTCGGGCCATGTCACCACATACTCCGAACTCGCCCGTGCCATTGATAACCCACGCGCGGTGCGGGCCGTGGGGACGGCTGTGGGCAAGAACCCTATGAGCTGGCTCATTCCCTGCCACCGGGTCCTGCGCAAGGGCGGCGATATCGGCGGCTATCACTGGGGAGTGCCGGTCAAACGCGCGATGCTGGCTTTTGAGGCCGCGCGCGATGACAGCGCGTCGGAGAAAGAAGCGGACTTTCCAGCTGTGACAGGCGAAGCCGAAGAAACTGGGCGGCAAACCGCCTAGGTTTTGCACTCCGCGCTTGAGCAGCAGCGCCGCAGCGATGATATAATCAAATAAAATCAGCGGTGCGTGAGACCTCGCCGGGCAAGGACGAGCCAAGCCCGGACAGAGGCGCGCGAAACAGGCAAGAAGGTTGGCAAAATGACGATTTTGAAATTCTCGACGGTTGCGGCAGTGACGGTTGCGCTGGGCCTTGGCGCCTGCACCGATCCGGCACTGCTGAACAGCGATGGTACGCCCAGCAAGGAGAAGCAGGGCCTGATCGCAGGTGGCATTCTGGGTGCGGGTATCGGTGCCCTCTCGAATTCCAGCAACAAGACGGGCGCCGTTCTGGGCGGCGCTGCGGTCGGGGCGATTGCGGGCGGGCTGATCGGCAGCCAACTGGACAAGCAGGAAGCCGAGTTGCGTCAGTCGATTTCGAGCGACGGCATCTCGATCGTTAACACCGGCGACAGGCTGGTGGTATCGCTGCCCAATGATCTGACCTTTGCCACCGACAGTTCCGCAATCAGCCCGTCGGTTCGTTCTGACCTGTTGAAAGTGGCGGACAGTCTGGTGCGCTATCCCAACAGTACCGTGCAGGTCATCGGCCATACCGACAGTGACGGGGATGCGGCCTATAATCAGGGCCTGTCCGAGCGCCGCGCCAATGCCGTGGCCGATCAGATCCAGGCTGGCGGTGTGCCCTACAACCGGATCCGCACCATCGGGCGCGGCGAAGAGCAGCCCGTGGCCAGCAATCTGACCGAAGCTGGCAAGGCGCAGAACCGGCGGGTGGAAATCGTCGTCATCCCCACCGGCGGCTGAACCTGGCAGGCCGGGTGATCTGCGCCAGGACGCGCGCAGACTGTGCATTTCCGCGCCCCCGGGCGCGGGCTTTGCCAGTTGATGCACAACACTTGCGCGGTCATTCGGGTATGAGGCATCCCGGTCTTTGCTTAAGCTATTGGTAAGTCAGGCCCATGACAGGGCCTTGCGTGTCAATGTGTTAGTCAAGGAATGTTCTGATGTCCGATCCGCTACTTCTCACTCTCTCCGGATCCCTGCGTGGGGCTGCAACCAATCGCATGCTGCTGAAGGAGGCGGTGCGTCTGTTCGGTGCCTGCTCCCACGTGGAGGGCGACCTGAACCTGCCGCTGTACGATGGCGATGACGAAGATCGCGATGGTGTGCCTGCCGGGGTGCAGCTCTTGGCTGATCAGATCGCTGCGGCGGATGCGGTGTTGATCTCGACCCCGGAGTATAACAAAGGCCCCTCTGGGGTTCTGAAGAACGCGCTGGATTGGGTCAGCCGTACCAAGGGCAAGCCCTGGGCGGGTAAACCCGTGGCAGTCATGTCGGCGGCGGGTGGCCGCTCGGGTGGTGAGCGGGCGCAGATGGTGCTGCGCGGTTTCATGGTGCCGTTTCAGCCGCGCCTTGTGTCCGGGCCCGAGGTGCATCTGGCCAATTCCTCCAAGGAGTTCGACGAAAGCGGCCAGCTGACAAGCGAGATTTACCGGGACACGCTGGAAACGCTGATGCAGAACCTGCGCCGCGAAATCGAACGCTGATCAAACCGTAAAGGGCAGGGGCGCGCCAGTGTTCCTCCCGGCCTTCGGCGGCTTGTCCTTTCCGAAGACGTGGCTAAGGTCACGGGATGAGCGAATTCAGTCCCACAAATCCCGCCCCCCGTACCGAACCTGGCCCCGATACCAGCTCTGAGATCCGGCAAACCGATGTCATGGACCCGGCCCGCGCCACGGCCTTTCAGGTGGCGCTGGGGCAGGAAGCGGACATCACCGAGGGCAGCGTTCTGCCGCCGTTCTTTCATCAGCTGTACTTCTGGACCCCGCAGCCGCCCGAGGCGTTGGGCCGCGATGGTCATCCGCGGGTCGGCGGAACGGGCGGGCTGATCCCGGATCTGGGCCTGCCGCGGCGCATGTGGGCTGGCGGGCAGCTGCAGTTCGACGCGCCCCTGCGGGTCGGCAATCCGGCGGAAAAATGCTCGGTTCTGGAAAAGGCCGAACATAAAAACGGGCGCAGCGGGCCGTTGGCATTCGTGACCCTGCGCCATGAGATCTGGCAGAAGGGAGAACTGTGCCTCACCGAATGGCAGGATCTTGTCTATCGCGAGGATCCGGACCCACAGGCGCCAAAACCGGTGCCGCCTGAGGCGCGGACGGATGAGCGTGATGCGCGGGAGGCGGCGTTTTCATCGACGCTGCTGTTCCGCTATTCGGCGCTGACCTTCAACGGGCACCGGATCCATTATGATCTCGACTATGCGCGCGATGTCGAAGGCTATGACGGTCTGGTGGTGCATGGTCCGCTTTTGGCGCAACACCTGATGTTGCTGGCCGAGGAGGTGGGGGGTGCCTTGCGCCGCTTTGCCTTTCGCGCTTCCTCGCCATTGATGCATTTTGAAACGGCTACGTTTTGCCGCAATGGTGCGGATCTGTGGGTCAGAGGCCCGGATGGACGACAATGCATGAGCGCCACGGCAGAGTTCGCATGAGGGGGAGGCTCCCGCCTGCCGGGCCATATTCTGCGAATAGGGCGCTGCCAGTTGGGCCCGGCGCCGCTGCGCGGCGTGAAAAAAAACTGCTGAGAAGCTTTTTGAGGGGCAGATCTGCCCTCAAAAGCGCCTGTTCCAGTTTGGGATGTTCCGCTCCGCCTCAAGGGCAAGGCGCGCGATGCGCGCAGGCTGCGCCTCCCTTGACCCGGAGCGAAACGGTGGGGCAGAGGCGGCGGTGTCAGAGGTTGTCTTCGACGCGGAAGCCTGCAGGGATGGCATCGATCTGGTCCAGCAGGAGATCAGCCATGACCTCGGCGACCTTGGGGGCCATGCCAAAGCCGATCTTGAAGCCTCCGTTGGAGATGAAATGCCCGCTGCGGCCCGGCCAGGGGCCAAGCATTGGCGCCCGGGATCTTGCGCGCGGGCGCACCCCGGCCCAGCGTTCGATGAGCTCGGCGCCTTGGAGAATGGGAACGGCGGCGCGGGCGCTTGCAAGGATGTCGTCGAGCTGAGCGTCCGTCTCCGTGCCGTTTTCGAACTCCCGCTCGCTGGTGGAGCCGATGGCCACTGTGCCATCCGCATGCGGGATGATGTGCAGGCTGTCGGCGTACAGCTGCGGGACCTCTCCGGCATCATGGCGCAGCAGGGCGGCCTGTCCTTTGACGCCGTTGCCGATGGTTTTCCCCACGGTTTTGCCCAGCGTTTGGTTCAGGTCCAGTAGCCCTGCATGGCCGGTGGCGTGAACAACCTGACCCTGATCGGTACCGTCTGCGCCTACAGCCACACCCTGTGCCTTCAACGCTGCGACGAGCGCGGCGCAGGCCCGTCGCGGATGCATGCGGGCGCTGAGCGTGTCGTAAATCACAAGGCCGGTGGCACTGGGTGGGGCCCACCCCCCAAACTCCTCTGCCGCGCAAATGCGCCATTCGGCCTGTTGCCCGGCATCGGTGCGCCAGAGATCGGCAGCGGTGCCTTCGCGCTGGCGGGCCAAATCAAGCACTCGATCGTCATTGATGGGCTGCAGACGGCCGGTGCGGCCATAGCCGGGGGAGACGCCGCCCGCATGTTCCACATCGCGCCAGAAATCTTGTGCCATCAAAAGGCTTTCGAACTGGAACTGTTTCTTGGCATTCCAGTTTTCCGGCACATGCGGGGCGAGGGCACCGACAAGGCCGCCGCTGGAGCCTGCGCCGGGGCCGAAGGGGTCGATCACCTGAACCCTTGCGCCGCGCCGGGCGCAGATCCAGGCGATCGAAAGACCAAAAATGCCCGCGCCGCGCACCGTGATATCTGCCATTGCCATTCGCCCGCCCTTTCGCCAGTGTCGCGCCGTTCCGTGACATCACTTAAGGGAAAACAGCATGGCAGACCAGCAGGCCCGGCTCAGTTGGCGTGATGGCATCATTCCGGTGTCCGATCAGTTCGATGATCCCTATTTTTCGATCCACGACGGGCTGGCGGAGACGGGGCATGTGTTCCTGGCCGGGAATGATTTGCCTGCGCGGTTCCGCCCCGGTTTCCATATTGCCGAGCTGGGGTTCGGGACCGGTCTGAACCTGCTCGCCGCCTGGAAGCTCTGGGAGGAAAGCGGGCAGGTGGGCGCATTGCACTTCACCAGTTTCGAGGCCTTTCCGATGGTGCCTGGCGATATGGCCCGGGCGCTGGAGGCCTTTCCTGCGGTCGCGCCCTGGGCCGAAAGGTTCTTCGCGGTCTGGACGGGGCAGGGCAGCTGCGATCTGGGCACGCTTCGGTTCGAGATGATCACCGGCGACGCGCGCCTGTCGCTGCCAGAGTGGACGGGGCGTGCTGATGCCTGGTTTCTGGACGGGTTTTCCCCGGCCAAGAACCCGGAACTGTGGGGTGAGGATTTGATGGCCGAGGTGGCCCGGCACACCGCCGCGGGCGGCAGCGCCGCGACCTATACGGCGGCGGGCTTCGTGCGCCGGGGCCTGGAGGCGGCGGGCTTTGCTGTCACACGTATACCTGGCTATGGACGCAAACGACATATGACAAAGGCGGAACTGGTATGAGCAGCGCAGAGGTCCACGAGGCAGGCAATAACACGCGGCTGGGTGTGATGCTGATGATTGGCGCCACCATCGTGTTCGCGCTTCAGGACGGGATCTCGCGACATCTGGCCGGGGAATACAACGTCTACATGGTGGTGATGATCCGTTATTGGTTCCTGTCTCTGTTTGTCGTCTCCATCGCTTTGCGGCAGCCGGGCGGTCTGAAAAAGGTGGCCCGGACCCGGCAGATCTGGCTACAGATCTTTCGCGGCTTTGTCTGCGCGGCGGAAATCTGTGTCATGGTTTTGGCCTTTACCTTGCTGGGGCTGGTGGAAAGCCACGCGGTCTTTGTGTCCTACCCCTTGATGATCGCGGCCCTGTCCGGGCCGATCCTGGGGGAGAAGGTCGGGATCTGGCGGTGGAGCGCCATTCTTATCGGTTTCCTTGGGGTGTTGATCATTCTGGAGCCGGGGATCGGCGTGTTCCAACCGGCTGCACTGGTACCGCTGCTGGCTGCACTGATGTTCGCTCTTTATGGGCTTCTGACGCGCTATGCCGCGCGCAAGGACAATTCGGCCACCAGTTTCTTTTACGTGGGCGTTGTCGGCGTTGTCTTTATGACGCCGATCGGCCTGTCGAACTGGGAGGCGATGAGCACGCCGGACTGGGGTTGGATGGGGCTATTGTGCCTGACCGGCGCTCTGGGGCACTACCTGCTGATCCGTTGCTATGAGGCGGCAGAGGCAAGCGCGGTGCAGCCCTTTGCCTATCTGCAACTGCCCTGGGCGGCGATGCTGGGGCTTGTGATCTTTTCGGAAACCATCCGGTTCAACGTGGCGCTGGGCGCCGGGATCGTGGTGGCGGCGGGGCTGTTCACCCTATGGCGCGAACGCCGCCAGCGTTGATCCGGTCAACTCCCGCGAAAACGGCACCGGCAGCGGTGTCTGCCCCAGCCGTGCACGATAGACCGGCAGGCTTTCGGTGACGCGCATTACGTAGTTGCGGGTCTCGTTGAAGGGGATGTGCTCGATCCAGTCGATGATGTTCGGGGTGCCGTCGCGGGGGTCGCCATAGCGTTCCATCCAGGCCGCAGGGCGATGCGGGCCTGCGTTATAGCCAGCTGCCATCATCACCACGTTGCCACCGAACTCTTCGGCGAGACGGGCAAGATACTGCGCGCCAAGGGTTGCGTTATAGTCCCATTCAGCGGTCAGGCGGGCGGTCTCGTGCTCGGACAGGATGCCCAGTTCATTCGCCACCAGTTTTGCTGTGGCGGGCATCACCTGCATCAGCCCGCGTGCGCCTGCGTGGCTGATCACGCCGGGGTCGAATTCGCTTTCGCGCCGGGCGATGGCCAGGGTCATCTCGGGCGCCATCGGCAGGTCCTTTTTCGCCACCGGGTGCAGCGGGTAATAGGCGCCTTTCAGCTCGATCCCGGATTGTGCCGCGCGTTTGCCGATCATCACTGCCAGGTGTGGCCGGTCCATTTCCACCGCCATCTGACCCAGCTGAAAGGCCTGCTCGGACGGCAGGCTTTCGGTCAGATGGGTGAGGAACCGTTCGGCCAGCACATCCTCTCCGGCGCGCAGCAGCAGCAGACCCGCTTCGGTGACCGAGGAATTGAGGTAGGGGGCACTGCGCCAGTCCGGCAGCGCAGGCGGATTGGCAAGATCCGGATCGAAAGGTCGACCAAGCGCCTCGGCGGCGAGGATCCCATAAAAGGAGGTTTGATAGGCGGCAGCCCGGGAATAGGCATCATGCGCCTTGTTCACTTCTCCCATCTCGGCATAGGCACGGCCCAACCAGTAGCCGCCGCGCCCGACCGAGATCGGGGTTTCGACCGAGGCGAGGAAGCGCTCGAAATGCTTTGCGGCCAGACCGGGATCGTTCAGCTTGCGCAGGGCAATATAGCCAGCCAGCCATTCGCAGTCAGAATAGCCATAGCCTGCTTCGGGCGTGGAAAAATGATGGGCGGCCAGCTGGTAGGCGCGTTCGTGGTTGCCGTCCCGCATGTCCTGCCGGGCCAGATCGCGGCGGCGGCGCAGCCATTTTTCCGGCGCTCCCAGTTTGTCGGCGCTGGTGCTGCGATCCATTAGCATCTGGATGGCGTCCTCGCGGCGTCCTTTTTTGTCGCGCCAGTCGAACCGGTCGTAGGCCAGACCGGCATCATCCTGCAAATCCGCTGGGATCGCCGCGATCTTGGCATCGACGCCCGGGGTGCGCTGCTGCAGGGCCAGACGGGCCTCGGCCAGCTTGCGCGGACCGTCCGGCACCAGGTCCAGCATGCGCGGCGCACTGACATGGTGGCGGTCCCACAAGAGCCGGTTCAGCCGCGCCGCATGATGCGGTTGCAGCAGGGTGCTGAAATCGGCGAGATAGGCGTCCTGTACCTCGGACGTCATCGGCATGGTGCGCCAGGCCATGACGATTTCGGCCTCACCATCGCCCCGGCGCCCCGCCGCGATCAGCGCGCGGCCAAGGCTCAGCGCGCCTTCGGCTGTCTGGGGGCGGTTGCCAGAGTAGAATGACAGAATGGTCTCGCGGTCGGCCGTGGCCAGTGCCGCTTCGCTTTTTTCCTGCAGATAGGGCAGGCCGGGCCAGTCGGGGCGGCGTGCCAAAAAGGCCATGACATCGCGCGCCGAGCCTTCGCCCGCGCGCAGACGGTGCCATTCGATCACGTCGCGGGCGACGGTGGCTTCGGGGCCTGCCATCTCTCCGGCGGCGTCCCATTGCTGCCCCCGGATCAGCTCCAGAGCGTCAGCAAGCCTGTCTGCCCGGGCTATCTGCGGAGTAAGCAGGGGCAGGAGCAGCAGAATGAAGGCCAGAATGCGTGTCATGTCTTGCATTTTCTCGTGAACCGGGGATAGAGGCTGTGACGATAATCCGTGACGCGCCGGTATCAACTCAAAACCCGGTCAAGTCCACTATTCCGGCGGCGCTTTGCCTGCCGACCATTCGCAACTAAGGGAGCGTGCCCATGTTCAAAGGCTCTATGCCAGCCCTCGTCACCCCGTTTCGCAACGGCGAGCTGGATCTGGATACGCTCAAACACTTGGTAGAATGGCATATCGAGCAGGGCTCGACCGGTATTGTGCCCGTTGGCACCACTGGCGAAAGCCCGACGCTGAGCCATGAAGAGCACGAGACCGTGATCGCCGAGGTGGTCAAGGCGACTGCAGGCCGGGTGCCAGTCATCGCGGGCGCTGGCTCCAACAACACCGTCGAAGCGATTCGTTTTGTCGAGTTTGCGGCGCGTATCGGTGCTGATGCGGCGCTGGTGGTGACGCCCTATTACAATAAGCCGACCCAGCGCGGTATGGTGGCGCATTTTGAGGCCCTGCACGACTGCGCCGATATTCCGATCGTGATCTACAACATTCCGGGCCGCTCGGTCGTCGACATGACACCGGCGACCATGGGTGAGCTGGCCAAGCTGCCCCGTATCGTTGGCGTCAAGGATGCCACCGGCGATCTGGCCCGGGTCAGCCAGCAGCGCGGTTCGTGTGGTCCCGACTTCATCCAGCTGTCGGGTGAGGATGCAACCGCGCTTGGCTTCAATGCCCATGGCGGCGTTGGCTGCATCTCGGTCACCGCAAACGTGGCGCCGAAACTCTGCGCTGAGTTCCAGGCCGCGACCCTTGCAGGCGACTACAAGACCGCGCTGGACTATCAGGACCGCCTGATGCCCCTGCACGAGGCGATCTTTATCGAGCCGGGCCTTGTGGGCGCGAAATACGGCCTGTCCAAGCTGGGCCTGTGCAGCGAAGAGGTCCGCTGCCCGCTGACCACGCTGGAGGACAGCACCAAGGCAGCGATCGACGCGGCCATGAAGCACGCAGGTCTGATCTAAGGCCAACCGGTTTTCCGATTTAAAAAGGCGGCTCCTTTCGGGGCCGCCTTTTTCGTTGTTCAAATCAGATGCGTTCAGCGTTTGCCGTAGTAGAGGCCGACGACATGTTCAGCCTGGGCAAAGAACAGCCAGCGCAGGCAGGCAATCCCTGCGATATGCAGCAGCACCGCGACGCCTGCCATCAGGTGTTTCATCATCACGCTGTCAAACGGCATCACCATCAGGGCAATCGGCAGCGCGAACCCCAGGCCAAAGCCGATGACGCGCAGCTTCAGCGCGTGCTTGCGCCCCACCACATAGACGAATTCCCGAAGCAGGTAATTGCTGCCGGTATGGGGCGGCTCGAATGCACGCACGCTGCCGTGAGTGCCCAGCCCTGTGGCGGTGGCGATGTCGGTGCCGGAGTGCGCCAGCGCCTTGTCCGTCTTGGCCCAATAGATCAGCTGGATCGCCCCGGCCAGGGCCAAGAGCCAGGGCGCAAGGCTCTCGCGACCGGCCAGTAGAGCGCCACCCGCGACTGCGAAGCTGAGAAAGACCAGTGGCGTCAGCCGGCTGTGCCAGCGCGGGATCGTCTTTAGTTGGGTATAGATCATCGCGGTGGTGAAAACGGTGCCGATGCTGAGCGCAGCGCCCAGAAGGCCGAGGAGGCGCCAGTCAGCGTCAAGGAAAACGGCCCCGGCCGCATAAAGCCCCATGACCAGCAGCGCGGAAACGGCAGCGCAGCCTTCGCGGCTGAGCCAGCTTGTGCGCCACTGGCTGAACGCCTTCCAGGCGCGTTCGGGATGGCCGAGGTGAAAGGTCGAGGCCAGAAGCCCGCCCACGGCCAGCGCATAGGCGATGAGGTAAAAGACAAGGGCGACCCAGCCGGTAACGGCGGGCATCCCAAGCCCGAGAAAGGCCAGTAGGCCAAAGCCGAGGCCGGACAGGGTGGTGAAGATGATGACGGAAGGGGCCGGATGCATCAGCTGTCTCCTCCGGGCAGTTTATCCAGTGCCTTGTCGAGCCAGCCAAGGAAACCGCTGGGTTCCTCCGCGACCGGTGCCAGAAGCGGCGCCAGCACGTCGATCTGGTCCTCGATGCGGTCCTTGGGGCGGGGCGGCAGGTATTTGTTCACAGGTTTGGTGCCCATTTCCGGCATCAGATCTATGCCGCCGCGCTCCGCAACCAGTTGAGAAACCTCGCTGTCAGGATCGCCAAGATCCCCGAAATGCCGTGCGCCCGCCGGGCAGGTGCGCACGCAGGACGGAACGCGATCCTCTTCGGGCAGGTTGTCGTTATAGATCCGGTCCACGCAAAGGGTGCATTTCTTCATCACGCCCTCGGCTAGATCCAATTCGCGCGCACCGTAAGGGCAGGACCAGGCGCAAAGCCCGCAGCCGATACAGTCGCTTTCATTGACCAGAACAATGCCATCCTCGACCCGCTTGTAGCTGGCGCCGGTGGGGCAGA
This sequence comes from Pseudophaeobacter sp. 1A09344, assembly GCF_041008745.1. NCBI lineage: Bacteria > Pseudomonadati > Pseudomonadota > Alphaproteobacteria > Rhodobacterales > Roseobacteraceae > Pseudophaeobacter > Pseudophaeobacter sp. 1A09344. The sequence continues at coordinate 445,332 of NZ_JAXGFS010000002.1, read as the reverse complement.
CGGTGACGCAGGGTGCATCTTCGCAATGCAGGCAGGATTTCGGGAAATGCACCAGCTGGGCATGTCCTTGCTCCGGCTGTACCTCATAGGAATGCACCCGATTGAGGAAGGTACCCGAGGGATCGGCGCCATAGGGATCCTGATCCGACAGTGGTGCGCCGTAGTTTTCGGTATTCCAGCCTTTGCAGGAGATTACGCAGGCATGGCAGCCGACGCAGGTGTCCAGATCGATCACCAGCCCCATCTTGCGATTTGTCTGTGTGGGAAGCTCGGTCATTTGCCTACCTTCCATGTCAGTTTGTCCGGACCGGTGCCCACCGGAGATGCAATCGGATCAAGCGCGGGCTGGCTTTCTGCGATGCCATCCGGCGGGGCGGCCTTTTCGATCTTCACCTTCAGGTCGAACCAGGCCGCCTGTCCGGTGATCGGGTCCGAGTTTGCCCAGCGAAGACCATCGCCCTTGGGTGGCAAAAGCTCGTGGATCAGGTGATTGAGCAGGAAGCCCTTTGTCGCTTCCGGTGCGTTTTTATCGAGCGCCCAGGCGCCTTTGCGCTTGCCGATGGCGTTCCAGGTCCAGACCGTGTTCTCATTCAGCGCAGCCATCTCCATCACCGGCACGGTGATCTCTCCGTGCGGAGAGGTGACTCGCGCCCAGTCCCCATCCGACAGGCCGTTCTCACGCATCAGTTTCGTCGGCACGTAAAGGGGATTACGCCCGTGCAACTGCCGCAGCCAAGCGTTCTGGCTGCCCCAGGAATGATACATCGCCATCGGGCGCTGGGTGAGGGCGTTGACGGTGAACCCTTCGTTGCCCTGCTGGTCTGTTTCGTACCAGATCGGCAGCGGATCCATGGTGGCCTTGATCCGCTTGCGCAGATGGTCGGGGGGCTGGCGCTCCCCATATCCTTCGGCGGCCAGCTGGAATTTCCGCATCGGCTCCACATACAGCTGGAACAGATAGGGTTCGGGCTTGTCATAGATCCCCATGCCCACGGCCCAGTCCTGATAGGCGCTGTTCCAGGGTTTGTAGTAGAGCGCCGCATCGGGGATATGGCTGACGTGGAAGCCGCCATTTTCGATATAGCGGTCGAGTTGTTCAGGGTTCACCGCGCCGCGCCCGGACTGTTCGCCATCGCCGCGCCATCCCGCTAGTGGGCCGATACCGGGCTTACGCTCGTGGTTGACGATGTAATCGGCGTAATCCTGATATTTCGCGCTGCCGTCCTCATTGGTGAAGCCCGGCAGTTTCATCCGGTTCGCCAGTTCCACCAGCGCAGTCTGGAACCCGCGCACATCCCGGTCCGGTTCCACCACCGGCCAGCGGATGGCATCGGCGGCGGCATCCGCCTCGCAGATCGGGCGATCCAGCAGCGAGATACAATCGTGCCGCTCCAGATAGGTGGTGTCGGGCAGGATCAGGTCGGCATAGGCGACCATTTCCGATGAATAGGCATCCGAGTAGATGATGCGCGGAATGACATACTCGCCGTTGTCATCCCGGTCGGTCAGCATCTCGATCACCCCGCGGGTGTTCATCGAGGAATTCCACGACATGTTCGCCATATACATGAACAGCGTGTCGATCTTGTAGGGATCACCTGCATGAGCGTTGGAGATCACCATATGCATCAACCCGTGGGCGCTCATCGGGTTTTCCCAGGTGAAAGCCTTGTCGATGCGGGCTGGGCTGCCGTCTTCGCACAGGGCCAGATCGTTGGGGCCATGCACAAACCCCAAATGCGGGCCGTCCAGCGCGCAATCGGGTTTGACGCCACAGTGCGGTTTGGGATGCGCGGTCGCGGGCTTGGGGTAGGGCGGTTTAAAGCGGAAGCCGCCGGGGACCTCGACCGTGCCCAGAAGGATCTGCAGGACGTGCAGCGCACGGCAGGTCTGGAACCCGTTGGCATGGGCAGACACCCCGCGCATGGAGTGGAAGGATACCGGGCGCCCCACCATCGTCTTGTGAGTCTCGCCGCGGAAATCGGTCCACTCCTGATCAAGCTCGAACGCCTCGTTAAAGGCGACACGGGCAATTTCAGCGGCGATGGCGCGGATGCGACTGGCGGGGATACCGCATTGCTCGGCCACGGTTTCAGGGGCGTAGTCATCAGACAGATACCGCTCGGCCAGCAGGTGGAACACCGGCCTGTGGGTGACACCGGCATGGCGATAGGTGGCATGCAGGTCCGGGCGTACGCCTGGCTGGTCAAAGGGCGTCAGCTTGCCGGTATTGCGGTCGATCACCAGCTCCTTGCCCGCTTCATCACGCAGGAACAGGCCTTGTTCAGGTCCGTCGCTGGCGTTTACCAGCACCGGCGCATTGGTAAAACGGCTGAGATAATCAAGGTCGATCTTACCGGCCTTCAGCAGCACATGCACCATGGAGAGGATGAACAGCCCGTCGGTGCCCGGCGTGATGCCGACCCAGTCATCCGCCACCGCGTTATAGCCGGTGCGGATCGGGTTGACGCCGATCACCCGCGCGCCGCGCGCCTTGATCCGGCCGATACCCATCTTGATTGGGTTACTGTCATGATCTTCGGCCACGCCGAACAGCATGAACAGCTTGGTGTGATCCCAGTCGGGCTGACCGAATTCCCAGAAGGCACCGCCCATGGTGTAGATGCCAGCCGTCGCCATGTTGACCGAGCAGAAGCCGCCGTGCGCGGCATAGTTAGGAGTGCCGAAATTCTGCGCCCAGAAACTGGTGAAGCTCTGCGACTGATCGCGGCCGGTGAAAAACGCCAGCTTTTCTGGTGCATTCTTGCGCAGCGGTTCCATCCAGGAGGCCGCCAGATCCAGCGCCTCGTCCCAGGTGATTTCCTCGAACTGTCCTGACCCGCGCGGGCCGACCCGCTTCAGCGGCGCACGCAGCCGCGAGGGCGCGTTGTGCTGCATGATGCCAGCGCTGCCCTTGGCGCAAAGAACACCCTTGTTCACCGGGTGGTCGCGGTTGCCCTCGATATAGGCGACCTGTTTCTTGCCATCGCTGCCGGTTTTCATATGCACGTTGATGCCGCAGCGGCAGGCGCACATGTAGCAGGTGGTCTGGCGGATCTCCTCGGAAACCGGGGGCGAGGTGTCGATCTGAGGCTGGTTGAAACCCATGGGTCATCCCTGTTCGTCGCGTCGGGGCAGGCTAGGTCGGATCAGTCTGCCGCGCGAGAGTTTTCTGTTTTTCCCGGCTTTTTCGGGAATCTGTTCTTTGAAATCGTATTGGTGGGGATCAGCGATCTGCAATCGGCACATAACCGCGTGGTTCCGGCCCGTTGTACAGCGTCAGCGGTCGGATCAGGATATTGCCGCGCTGTTGCTCGATGCATTGGATCACCCAGCCGGGCATGCGCCCGATGGCAAAGATCGGCACGTATAGGTCCATCGGGATGCCGTGCAGCTGGTAGATCACGCCGGAATAGAAGTCGACATTCACATTGAGCCCGTGGCGCGCATAGGGAGACATGGCCTCGACCACCGCCTGTAGGATTTCGTACCACTCGGGGGCGCCCATTTCCTCGCCCAGCTTGCGCACGCCTTCGCGCATGTGGCGAGCGCGGGGATCTTCCTTGCGGTAGACCCGGTGGCCAAAGCCGGTGACGGCTTCTTTCGCCGCGCGCTTGGCCTTCACGTAGGCGGCGGCCTTGTCCGGGGTGCCGATCTCGTGGACCATTTTCATCACGTCCTCGGCGGCGCCGCCGTGGGCTGGACCCGCGAGGGTCGACAGCGCCGTGACGATGGCGCCATGAAGATTAGCCTCGGTCCCGACTGTGACGCGTGCGGCAAAGCTGGAGGCGTTGGAGCCGTGTTCGGCGTGCAGAATGAAATCCACATCCGCCAGGCGCGCGGCATCCGCGCTCGGTTTCTCGCCCTTCAGCATCCACAGCCAGTTGGCTGCATGGCCAAGGGTCATGTCGGGCGCCACCGGATCGCGGCCGTTGCGGATTGCTTCATGCGCGGCGATGATCATCGGCACCTGGCTGGTCAGACGCACGCCATTGGCGAGGAAGGCCTCCTCGCCGACCTGCTGGCTGGCAGGCTCTAACGCTGCAAGGGCCGACACACAGGTGCGCAGCACATCCAACGGGTGGCCGTCCTTGCAGGCGCGGATGATTGCGTGGATCTCATCCGGCAGCACCCGCGCCGCTTTCAGATCGGCATCGAAATCCGCCAGTTGCCCTGCGGTTGGCAGCTCGCCGTAGATCAGTAGGTAACAGACCTCTTCAAAGGTGGAATGGGTAGCCAGATCGTGGATGGAATAGCCGCGATAGCTCAACTCGCCCTTGGCCCCATCAATATCTGAAACGCCGGAGCGTTCAAAGTAGACGCCCTTCAGGCCGCGGTTGATCTTGACGTTTTCGCTCATTGCTGGCTCCTTCGTGGGGTAAGGGAGAATGATATGACTGTTCTGGAAAATGCATTTGAGGCGGCAAAGGCACGGCGGGCACGTGTGGTTTTCCCGGAGATGGAAGACGCGCGGGTGGCAGAGGCCACGCAGCGCCTGCGGGCCGAAGGCCTGTGCGAACCCTTGCCACTGGGGGAGCCGTCCGAGGCCCATGTGGAGGCGCTGGTCGCCGCGCGCGGCTTGAAAGAGGTGATCGCAAAACGCATGGTTTCCAAACCCTTGTACCGCGCTGCCGCGATGGTTGCGCTGGGCGAGGCAGATGCGATGGTCGCAGGCGCCGATGTTCCCACCCGCCGGGTGATCGAGGCCGCCAGCATCGGCATCGGGCTGGCCGACGGGGTGTCCTTGCCCTCGTCGTTCTTCCTGATGGTGTTCCCGGATGGGCGCGAACTGGTCTTTGCTGACTGCGCGGTGAATGTAGCACCCGATGCGGCGCAACTTGCCGATATCGCACGCGCTTCGGCGGCCTCCGCCAAGGCCCTGCTGGGCACTGCGCGGGTGGCGATGCTGTCCTTTTCCACCGGCACATCGGGTGATGGCGATAGCGTGGCGCGGGTGCGCGAAGCAGCCGAGCTTGCAGGCTTTGCTGGGCCGGTGCAGGCGGATGCGGCGCTGAACGGTGCCATCGCTGCCAAGAAGGGGATCGAGGCTCTGGATGCCAACGTGCTAATCTTCCCGTCCTTGGATGCGGGCAATATCGGGTACAAGCTGTGCCAGGAACTGGCAGGTGCGCAGGCGCTGGGGCCGTTCCTGCAGGGCTTTGCCCGCCCGGTCTGCGATCTTAGCCGGGGCGCCAGCGTTGACGACATCGTCGCGGCGACGGTGCTGACTGCCGCGCAGGTCTGAGGGATATGCCGGGCGCAGCTCATGTCGCCTCCGGCAGCAGGGCAAGGGCGTCCATCGCGATCTGGCGCTCTTCATCGGCTGGGATCACCCAGATCTTCACCGCCGAAGACTGGCAATGCAGCGCCATCTGGCGGGCCTCATTGGCATCGGGGTCCATGCGCACACCAATCCATTCAAGGCCCCGCAGAACTCGCGCGCGGATGGCGGTGGCGTTCTCTCCGATACCGCCGGTGAATGCGATGGCGTCGATGCCTTCGATCGCGGCAATCAGACTGCCCGCATGACGAAGGGTCCAGTAGCAGAAGTGATCAATGGCAAAGGCGCTGTCGGCGCTGGGGTCTAGCATCAGCTTGCGCATGTCGGATTTGCCACCCGATAGGCCCAGAAGCCCGCTTTCGTGGTTGAGGATCGCCTTGGTGCGTTCCAGCCCGTTGTCCTCTACGAGGCGCAGAACTGCGTTGGCATCGATGCCGCCCGACCGGGTACCCATGGTCAGCCCGTCCAGCGGTGAATAGCCCATGGTGGTGGCGATGGATTGCCCGCCCCGGATGGCACAAAGCGAGGCGCCATTGCCCAGATGAAAGGCCAGCAGCCGTGCGGGCAGTTTTTCCTCGGACAGGTCCGGCAGGCGCCGCACCAGTGCCGCGTAGGATAGTCCATGGAAGCCATAGCGGCGGATGCCCTTGGTCTCGATCATCCGCGGGATGGCATAGCGGGTCGCCACATCGGGATTGGTGGCGTGAAACGAAGTGTCGAAACTGGCGAACTGCGGCAGGTCCGGGGCGAGTTCCCCCATGGTGTCGATGGCGGCCAGGCTATGTGGATTGTGCAGCGGCGCCAGCGGGGTGCAATCGGCGATCTCGGCGCGGACCTCGGGCGTGATGCGGGTGGGGGCGGTCAGATTGCGTCCGCCATGCACCACCCGGTGGCCTATCGCCGTCAAGCTGCCTGCCGTGATGCCGCGATCCGCCAGCGCTTTTAGGATGGCCGAAAGCGCGGCCTTATGGTCGATAAAGGGGATTTCGGTCTCGGCGCCGTCCACGATCAGCCGCGAGGCACCGCCGATCCCGTCGGCAAGACCCTGCACCTGCTCTTCGAACGCGCTGTCGAAGACAGCGAATTTGATGGAAGAAGATCCGGCATTGAGGATCAGAACCCGTGCATCGGCCATCAGAGCACCCGCACGATGTTCAGCACCGAAAGCACGGTCAGCAACAGCACGATACCACGGCGGAAATTCTTCTGGTCGGCGCTGGCAAAGCGCTGGCTGCCGGTCCAGATCCCGGCGCCAAGGATGGGAAAGGCAAGCAGCACCCCGTAAAGCGTGTCGACCCCGGTCAGCCCGTTTGCCGCCATCACCGGCAGGGCCATCATGTCGATACCGGTCAGAAACACGATCATGGTGGCGCGAAATACGGCAGGGGGGATCGGCTGAGCGGTCAGAAACGCGGCAGCGGGCAGGCCGCCGACACCGGCGCTGTTGGCAATGCCGGCCACAAGACCGACGCCGAGGTTGCCTTTGCCCCCGATGGGGCGGCGCAGCTGCCAGCCGCTGAGCAGGATGAGGCTTAGCATCAGCACAAGTGCCGATATGGCAAGCCGGGCCTGATCTTCGCCCAGGCGGGACATGATGGCGATGGCGGGGACCGTGGCAATGGCGGCCCCGCCCAGCAGCAACAGTGCCCGCTGCCAGTCGATATGAGGCCGGATGCCGCGCGCCTGAAAGGCGGTCATTGTGATTTCGCAGGCAAAGACCACCGGGATCAGCGGCAGCGGGTTGGTCACCAGCGCTGCCAGAATGATAAAGATCGCGGAGAATCCAAATCCCGAATAGCCACGGATAAAGGCCGCCACAAACAATGCGGCGGCCAGATAGGCGCCCTGACCTCCATTCAGATCAAATGGCAGATCAAAGGGCAGCGTCATTTCCTCAGCCGATCTGCTGTGGGCGCATGTCGTCGGCAGAGATGCCTGCGACCTCGACCGGGTTCTTCATGGCGTCGCGGCGGAAGGGTTCACCCAGTTCCTGGTTGATCATCGCCTCGATGAGGGTGGTGATGCCGTTCTTCTGGTCCTCGACAGCCTGTGCCAACGCAGCGGTCAGCTCTTCCATGGTGCGGGCGACAACGCCTTTCAGGCCGCAGGCATTGGCGATCCCGGCATAAGAGACCTGCTGATCCAGCTCGGTGCCGACAAAGTTGTCGTCGAACCACAGGGTCGAGTTCCGTTTCTCCGCGCCCCACTGGTAGTTGCGGAATACCACCTGAGTAACAGCGGGCCATTCATCGCGGCCAATCGCGGTCAGCTCGTTCACGGCGATGCCAAAGGCACCGTCGCCAGAGAAGCCCACGACCGGCACGTCCGGGCAGCCGATCTTGGCGCCGACCACGGCAGGCAGGCCGTATCCGCAGGGGCCGAACAGGCCCGGTGCCAGATATTTGCGGCCCTCGTCAAAGGACGGATATGCGTTGCCGATGGCGCAGTTGTTACCGATGTCGGAAGAGATGATCGCCTCGCGAGGCAGCGCCGACTGGATTGCGCGCCAGGCCATGCGGGGGCTCATCCAATCCGGTTTGTCGGCCCGGGCGCGTTCATTCCAGGTGGTGCCGGGATCGTCATCCTCGTGATCCATCGAGCTGAGCTGCTGCGCCCAGCGGGATTTGGCTTCGGCGATCCGTGCCTTGCGGTCTGCGCGTCCTTCATCACCTGCGCTGTCGCTCAGCTGGTCAAGGATCGTCGTGGCCACCTTGGCGGCATCGCCGACGATGCCAACCGTCACCGGTTTGGTCAGGCCGATCCGGTCCGGGTTGATGTCGACCTGAATGATCTTGGCTTCGGTGGGCCAGTATTCCATGCCGTAGCCCGGCAGGGTCGAGAAGGGGTTGAGCCGGGTGCCAAGGCAGAGCACCACATCGGCGTCCTTGATCAGTTCCATACCGGCCTTTGAGCCGTTGTAGCCAAGCGGACCTGCGAACAGCGGATGCGATCCGGGGAAGGCGTCATTGTGCTGGTAGCCAACGCAAACGGGGGCATCCAGACGTTCGGCCAGCGCCTTGGAGGCAGCGATACCGCCCTTGGACAGCACCGCACCTGCGCCGTTCAGGATCACCGGGTTCTTGGCCTCGGACAGCAGCTTGGCGGCCTCTGCCAGAGCGCCCTCACCGCCGGTGGGGCGTTCGAATTCGACGATGGCGGGCAGAGCAACGTCGATGACCTGGGTCCACATATCGCGCGGAATGTTCAGTTGCGCCGGGGCCGAGGCGCGTTTGGCCTGCATGATCACCCGGTTCAGCACTTCGGCCACGCGGGAGGGGTCACGGACCTCTTCCTGATAGGCGACCATGTCTTCGAACAGTTTCATCTGCTCGACTTCCTGGAAACCGCCCTGACCGATGGTCTTGTTCGCCGCCTGCGGGGTGACCAGCAGCAGCGGGGTGTGGTTCCAGTATGCGGTTTTGACGGCAGTGACAAAGTTGGTGATGCCCGGGCCGTTCTGGGCGATCATCATCGACATCTTGCCTGTGGCGCGTGTGTAGCCGTCCGCCATCATCCCGGCGCTGCCTTCATGCGCGCAGTCCCAGAAGGTGATGCCTGCCTTGGGAAACAGGTCCGAAATCGGCATCATCGCCGAGCCGATAATCCCGAAAGCATGCTCAACCCCATGCATTTGCAGGGTTTTGACAAAGGCTTCCTCGGTGGTCATTTTCATGGTGTGTTCTCCTGATGAGACGCTGACAGGGCCAGGCCGGCGCCGGGCGTTATATCCGGTTTAGGCTGTCGGAAGGGGAGGGGTTAGGGCCAGATACCTGTCCGGATTAGGGCCAGATATGGCGCGGCCTGATGGGGGTGTATCACGGCTGCAGAAAACGCATGCGCGCCTGTGGCCGCGGCAACCTCAGGACGGTTTCAGCGCCTCGGCCAGCAGCGCCAGCCCTGGTTCGATACGGCTTGCCGGGATCGAGGAATAGCCCAGCCGGTAATAGTTCTGCTTGCGGTGTTGGGGCGCAAAGAAGGGCGCGCCGGGTTCGATGATGACGCTCTTTTCCCTCAGGCGCTCTGCTGCGGCGGCGGTATCGACGCCCTCCGGCGCGCGCATCCAGAGGGATGAGCCACCGTAGACGCCAACACCCGAGATCGACAGCCCATGCGCGGCGATGGCCTCTTCGATGACCAGGCGGCGGTTGTGCAGTTCCTTGGCGGTGCGACGGATCTGGGAATCGTAGTGACCGAGGGAGAGGAAATAGGCGACAGTGCGCTGAATGTGCCCAGGCGGGTGGCGCAGCACGCTGGCGCGCAGGGCGCGGGCCTGACGGATGAAGCTTTCGGAGCCTACCAAATAGCCCAGTCGCAGCCCCGGAAACAGCGATTTGGAAAAGCTGCCGGCATAGACCACGCGCCCGTCGGTATCCAGGGATTTGAGCGCCGGGGAGGGGGCGCCAAGGAAGGACATCTCGAACTCGTAGTCGTCCTCGACAATCACCGCATCGATCTCGCGGGCGCGCTCCAGCAGTTGCTTGCGCCGGGCCATGGGCATGGTGGCGGTGGTCGGGCTTTGGTGGCTCGGGGTGCAGAAGATCACGTCGGTGTCTTCCGCGATCTGCTCCGGCGGCAGACCGTCGGCATCAACCGGAATGCAATCCATCTGGCAGCGCACATGGGTCAGCTGATCGCGCAGGGTGTAATAGGTCGGATCCTCGATCGCCGCCTTGCGCCCCCGGTTCAGCAAAAGCTGGATCACCAGCCACAGGGCATTCTGCGCCCCGAGGGTGATCAGGATCTGCTCGGGGCGGGCGGTGACACCACGGCGTGGCAGGGTGTGGCGGGCGATATATTCGATCAGCAGGGGATCATCCTGATCGAAATAGTCGTTGGTCAGCGCGGCAAAGTCTTTCTGCCCCAGCGCCCGCAGCGCGCAAAGCCGCCAGTTGGCATGATCAAACAGCGAGGCATCGGCCTGACCATAGATGAAAGGATAGCGGTAGTTGCGCCAGTCGCGCGGTTTGCGGGGCGTATCGCCACCGGTAAAGGTGCGGGCAATGGCTTGCGACCAATCCACTGCGTCATCAGAGCGTTGCGGCGGCGTGTAACTGGGCGGCACCGGCGCGTTTTCCGAGACGTAATACCCAGACCGCCCGCGCGACGTCAGATAGTCATTGGCCAGAAGTTCCGTATAGGCCAGCGTCACGGTGATGCGGCTGATGCCAAGGTGGCTGGCCAGTTTGCGCGAGGATGGCAGCTTCTCTCCGACCCTGAAACGGCCCGACAGAACGCCTTCGGCGATCATCTCCTGGATCTGCGCCTGAAGCGTGCCCTGCGCATCCGGGTTGAGAAAGAATGTGTCGACGGAAATGGTCATTCCGGGACAGTAGGCTGGCCTTAGGGGGAGCGCAATCTGGACTTACCGTCCCGGATGATTTTTTGAGCTTGATTTTGAGCGTCGAATCGAAATAACTAGTTTTATGGTTTTAATGGAGCATGTCATGCAGTGGGAAGAAGCAGCAGGTGGTTTTGCGGCCATGGGGTCAGAGGCGCGTCTGAAGGTTCTGCGCTGTCTGGTTCGGGCAGGGCGCGATGGATTGCGGGTGCAGGACATTCAGACCCGTACGGGCATCGCGCCCTCGACGCTGGCGCATCATTTAAAATTTCTTTCGGGCGCCGGTGTCGTGGTGCAGGAGAAGGTGGGACGCGCGACGATTAGCCGGGCCGATTTCGACCGGCTGCGGGCGCTGGCGGACTTCATTCTCTGTGAATGCTGCTCGGATCAAATGCAGGAGGCTGCAAACGATGGCTGATCTCACTCAAAATCTCGGGGCCTCGCAGGCGCTGCTGCGCTGGCTCAAAACGCCCTGGGCCGTGATCGTGGCGCTGCTGGTTTCTGTTGCGGTGCTGGATATGGGAAATTTCCAGACCATTGTGATCTTTGCGCTGAATGCGCTGGCCCATACCGGTCGTTACATCCTGTTTGCTGTGCTGCTGCTGGCGTATCTGAAGGCAACCGGCGCCGAAGCTCTGGTGGCGCGGGCCTTTGAGGGGCGCGAGGTGCGGATGATCTTTCTTGCGGCGGTGTTTGGCGGACTGGCGCCCTTCTGTTCCTGCGAGGTCATTCCCTTTATCGCCGGGCTGCTGGCTTTGGGCGCGCCGTTGTCGGCTGTCATGGCCTTCTGGCTGTCCTCGCCGCTGATCGATCCGCCGACGTTGCTGATCACTGCTGGGGCGCTGGGCTGGCCCTTTGCCATCGGCAAGGCGGTTGCTGCCGTGGCGCTGGGGTTGTTCGGGGGCTTCGCGATCAAGGCGCTGATGGGCCATGGTGTCTTTGCAAACCCGCTGAAGCAGGTGCAGAAAACCAGCTGTTGCGGCTGCGGTGCGCCAAAGGCCGATGCAAAGCCGGTCTGGGCCTTCTGGTCCGAACCTGAGCGTCGGCAACGGTTCCGCGGCGAATTCGTGGCCAACGGGGTGTTCCTTCTGAAGTGGCTGGCGCTGGCCTATGTGCTGGAGGCGCTGCTGGTGTCCTATGTCCCGGCGGATGTCATTGCGGGTCTGGTCGGCGGTGAAGGCGTGGTGGCGATTGCCGTGGCCGCGCTGGTGGGCATGCCGGCCTACCTCAACTCCTACGTGGCGCCGCCGCTGCTGGCGGGACTGATAGAGCAGGGGATGAGCGCTGGGGCGGCGATGGCCTTTATGATTGCCGGTGCGGTGAGTTCGATCCCGGCCATGGCTGCGGTCTGGTCGCTGGTGAAGCCGCAGGTCTTTGCCGCCTATCTGGGGCTGGGGGTCAGCGGTGCAATCCTGTCCGGCATTCTGTTTCAGATGCTGTGAGGTGGCGCGGGCGGGGCGCTCCCGCCCGGATCGCGGCAATCGAAGATTACCTCTCCCCCGTTGGGCCAGGCGCCGCGCTGACGCGCGGCGCTTTTTCTTGCTGAGATGGCCCTTACGGGGCAGGTCTGCCCCGTAAGGGCCGTTTCCGAGTGTCTTAAGATTTGCGCGTCAAGGACAAGCCGCCTGACGGCGGGGCCTTGCGGCCTCCTTGACCCGCGGGGGGATCACCTTTGGGTCATGAATTCCAGGTTTGCGCGGACCGCGGGCCAATCGGCGGCGGTGATGGAGTAGACAGCGGAATCACGCAGGCTGCCGTCGGGCATGATCATATGCGCCCGCAGGATACCGTCGAGCTGGGCGCCGAGCCGTTCGATTGCGGCGCGGCTTTGCCGGTTGAGGCGGTGGGTGCGGAATTCCACCGCGATGGCATCGCGGTCTTCGAATGCGTGGCGCAGCATCATGAGCTTGCAGGCGGTGTTGATCCCGGTGCGCTGTACCGATTTGCGGTACCAGGTGGAGCCGATTTCGACGCGGCGGTTGCCGTGGTCGATATTCATATAGGTAGTCATGCCCACGGCGCGGCCCTGTGGGTCGAGGATGGCGAAAGGCACCATGGATCCTGCCTCCTGAAGTGTGAGGCGGCGGTCGATCTCTGCCGGGACTCGGTCCGGTGCGGGAACCGCAGTGTACCAGAGCCGGTGCAAGGCGCCATCGCCCGCCGCCTCTGCCAGATCGGCGGCATGATCCTGCGTAAGCGGTGCCAGAGTCACATTGTCCGAGGTCAGGGTGGATGCTGTCATCCAGAGAGGGCCGGGCATGGCGGGGATCCTTGTGCTGTGTCACCCCGCCAGAAAAAGCGAAAGGCGGCCCAGTGCAAAGGGCCGCCTTTCAAAAATCTAAGTAGTCCAATTGGCCTGATCAGCCAAAGACCTTGGTCAGGGCCACGTCCACCGCATCGGTGATGGCGTCGATGTCCTCGGCCGTTGCGATCAGCGCCGGGCTGAAGCAGAGGGTGTTGTTCTTGCCGGGGATCGAACGGTTGGTGACGCCGATGATAACGCCCTGGGCGCCGACCTCGGCCACGACGGCTTGCGCCTGTTTCTCGTCCACGGGTTCCTTGCTCTCGCGGTCGGTGACCAGTTCGGCGCCGAGGAACAGACCCTTGCCGCGCACATCGCCGATCACCGGGTGCTTTTCCTGCAGTGCCTTGAGGTTGTTCATCATCCGCTCGCCCATGGCGGTGCAGTTGTCCAGAAGGCCCTCGTCTTCGATGATCTGCATGTTGGCCAGCGCGGCAGCGGGACCAGCGGTACAGCCGCCGAAGGTGGAGATGTCACGGAAATAGTTCATCGGATCGTCCGCGTCGTCCTTGAACATCTCGAAGATTTCTTCGGTGGTGACCATGCAGGCAATCGCGGCATAGCCCGAGGCGACGCCCTTGGCCATGGTGACGAAATCGGGCTGGATGCCGTAATGCTGGTAGCCGAACCAGGTGCCGGTACGACCGATCCCGCAGACCACCTCGTCGATGTGCAGCAGGATGTCGTATTTCTTGCAGATCTCCTGCACCCGCGGCCAATAGCCTTCGGGGGCCTCGATCACGCCGCCACCAGCAGTGACGGGTTCCAGACACAGGGCGCCGATGGTGTCGGGGCCTTCGCGCAGGATCACCTCTTCGATCAGGTTGGCGGCCGCGATGCCGAATTCCTTGCCCGACAGGTGCTCAAGACCCAGCTCGTGCTTGCGGTATTCCATACAGTGGGGCACGCGCACGAAACCGGGGGCGAAGGGGCCGTATTGGGCGTTGCGCTCATCCTGGCCGCCCGCCGACATCGCCGCCAGAGTGGAGCCGTGGTAATCGCGGTCGCGGTAGAGAATCTTGTGCTTCTTGCCACCGTATTTCTTGTGCGCGATCTGGCGCACCATCTTGAAGGCTTTCTCGTTCGCCTCGGAGCCGGAGTTGTTGTAGTAAACGCGGCTCATGCCGGGCATTTTCTCGATCAGCTTTTCGGCAAAGAGCGAACCGGGGATGGAACCTGCGGACTGCGCGAAATAGCAAAGCTTCATCAGCTGGTCATAGACCGCTTTGCAGATTTCCTCGCGGCCATAGCCGACGTTCACCGTCCAGACCCCACCGGAGACCGCGTCCAGCCATTCTTTGCCGTTCTGGTCCCAGACCCGCATGCCTTTGCCTTCGACGATGATCCGGGGATCGGTCGTCTCAAAGGGTTTGTGCTGGATCAGGTGGTGCCAGACATGCGCCTTGTCGGCGTCGATCACCCGGCTGAGGTCGTTTTCGTTGAACGTGCCGTCCATGACATGTCCTTCCCTAAATAGTGGTGTTCTGGTCCGGCGCGCCAAAGGGCAAGCCGGACTTTTCTGAGTTTGACGAAACGCCAAATCTGCCGCTTGCACTAGGTCCAGATGGTGATGAGCTTTGTGGCCAGTGCAGCGAGTTTCCTGCGCCGCCCGCATCAGGCCCCTGTTTTCAAGGGCAGAACTTCCGTTCTTTGCCTTGGGTGCGCCGCTATGCTCCAGCGGTTTTCCGCATGTGGCCCGCCAGGTTGCCCTAAAATCGGGCGTGGCAGTGTTCCGGGGCGGGTGATCCGGGGATAAACGCGGGTTTTTCCAGTATATCGCGATCCGGTGCAGATCAAAAGAACGCGTGTTCTTTCTTGTTCTAATTGAGAGCGTGCATTTTTCCCATCATGGTCGGGCGCAGCATTGGCCAGCGGAGAATGGGCATGGCGGAGTTCACAGTGATGGTTGCCCCGAGTGGGGCACGGCGTGGCAAGCGGGATCATTTGAACCTGCCGGTGACGCCTGAGGAAATCGCGCAGACGGCCGCCGACTGTTATGTGGCCGGGGCAGGGGCGCTGCACCTGCATGTGCGGGATGAGGAGGGCCGGCATTCGCTGGACGTCGGGCGCTATCGCACGGCGATGGAAGCGGTGCAGGAGGAGGCGCCCGGCATGAAGGTGCAGATCACCACCGAAAGCGCGGGTCTCTTCTCTCCCAAGGACCAGTTACATTGCCTGATGCAGCTGCGCCCGGCGGCGGCCTCGGTCTCGGTCCGGGAAATGGCGCGGGATCTGGCAGTAGCCGCGCGGGCCTATGCATGTAGTGCTGAGGTCGGAACGCGGGTTCAGCATATCCTGTATGGGTCGTCCTGTATCGCGCAGCTGAAGGAATGGTACGGCGATGGCACGGTGCCGCCCTCGATGCGCGATGCGATCTTTGTCCTCGGAAGCTACGCACCGCCGGTGCTGGGGCAGCCGGAGGATCTGGCCGGGTTTCTGTCGGCGGCAGCGGATCTGAAACTCAACTGGACCGCCTGCGCCTTTGGCCGCAACGAACGGGCCTGCCTGCTGGCGGCGATTGCTGCCGGAGGGGATGCGCGAATCGGATTTGAGAATAATATTGAAACGCCGGAGGGCGAGATGCTGCAGGACAATGCAGCCTCGGTAGCGGCGCTGGTCAGGGCCGCACAGGATGCCGGTCACAGCCTCAAGGAGGGCTGAAAATGTCTCATGTATTTCCCCGTCATACCAAGGCGAACCTGCCCACTGCCGTGGGGGGCGATGGCTGTTATCTGATTGATTCGACAGGAAAGCGGTATTTCGACGGATCGGGCGGCGCGGCGGTGTCCTGCCTTGGCCATTCCGACGCGGCAGTCATCGCGGCGGTGCAGCAGCAGGTGGGCAAGCTGGCCTTTGCCCATACCGGGTTCATGACCTCGGAACCGGCCGAGGCGCTCGCCGATCTGCTGATAGCCAATGCGCCGGGCGATCTGGACCGGGTCTATTTTGTCTCTGGTGGATCCGAGGCGACGGAGGCGGCGATCAAGCTGGCACGACAGTATTTCCTGGAAAAGGGGGAGCCGGAGCGGCGGCACCTGATTGCCCGGCGGCAAAGCTATCACGGCAACACGCTTGGCGCCTTGGCGGCGGGGGGCAATGCCTGGCGGCGGCAGCAGTTTGATCCGCTGCTGATCGGTGTGTCGCATATCGCGCCTTGTTATGAATACGTGGATCGGGCCGAGGGCGAGAGCAGTTTTGACTATGGCCAGCGCGCCGCGAACGAACTGGAGGCGGAGATCCTGCGTCTTGGCCCCGAAACCGTGATGG
The DNA here is from genome assembly GCF_041008745.1 of Pseudophaeobacter sp. 1A09344. Classification (NCBI taxonomy): domain Bacteria; kingdom Pseudomonadati; phylum Pseudomonadota; class Alphaproteobacteria; order Rhodobacterales; family Roseobacteraceae; genus Pseudophaeobacter; species Pseudophaeobacter sp. 1A09344. Next base: position 429,144 of record NZ_JAXGFS010000002.1, on the reverse strand, counting down.
CCTTCATGGCCGAGCCGGTAGTGGGTGCCACATCCGGGGCGGTACCTGCGGTCGAAGGCTATTTCAAACGCATCCGCGAGATCTGCGACAAATATGGCGTGCTTCTGATCCTGGATGAGGTCATGTGCGGCATGGGGCGCACCGGTCATCTGTTTGCCTGTGACGCCGACGGTGTCGCGCCCGATATCCTGTGTATCGCAAAGGGGTTGGGCGCCGGTTATCAGCCGGTCGGGGCAATGCTGTGCTCCCGCCAGATCTACGAGTCCATCGAAGGCGGCAGCGGCTTTTTCCAACACGGGCATACCTATATCGGCCATCCGGTGGCCACAGCGGCCGGGCTGGCGGTGGTGAGCCAGATGCTGGAGCGGGATCTGGTGGCCCGCTGCGCGGCAATGGGCGATCGCCTGCAATCTGCCCTGCAGGAGCAGTTCGGCCAGCATCCCAATGTCGGCGACATTCGCGGGCGTGGTCTGTTCCGGGGCATCGAGTTGGTCCGTGACCGCGACAGCAAGACGCCCTTTGACCCGTCACTGGGATTGGCCGCGAAGATCAAGAAGGCCGCTTTTGAAGCCGGGCTGATCTGCTATCCGATGTCGGGCACCCGCGATGGCCGCAACGGCGATCACATTCTTCTGGCGCCGCCCTTTATCATTTCGGGGGATCAGATCGCCGAGGTGGTCGACAAGCTGGACGTGGCGATAACACAGTCCCTGCCTCAAGGCTGACAGGGGTCATTGTCTTGAAACGGACGATGGTCTTAGACTTGTCTCGTGCTCATGTACGAGCAGGGGAGGGCCATCGTCATGATCATCGCCATCGTCAGAATTCCGCTGGAAGGACCGAAACGGGATACGGAGCTGGTCACCCGCCAATCCGTTGAGGCGACGAAGATTTTCCACGACGTCAAGGGTTTGAGGCGTAAGTATTTCCTCAACAGCGACGCAGGTGGTGGCGGAATTTACGAGTTCGATACCCGTGCGGATGCCGAAGCCTGGTTCAATGAAGGATGGGCGGACTGGATGGAGGGGCGCTTTGGTGTGCGCCCGACGCTGGAGATCTACGACAATCCTGTCGTGCTCGACAATGAGCAGGATGAGGTGCGGGTGAACGGTGACCGGATTGAACCGCCTTGGATTGACGCAGGCTGAGCATCCCTGATTTGCCCATAGGTCGAAAGCGGGAGGCTCGCAAAATACATGCCTAGAAGGCTGAACAGTTTACGATGTCTGGGGGTGAATGGTGGAGCCTAGGGGAGTCGAACCCCTGACCTCTTGCATGCCATGCAAGCGCTCTCCCAACTGAGCTAAGGCCCCATTCACATCCGGCTTGGCTGTTGCCTCATCCGGTGTGAGTGGTCGTTTAAGGGACGATGGAGCAGGCTGCAAGTGCAAAATGCACCATCATTCAGAGTTTTTTTGTGCCCCATCCGGGCCCGGGTGAAGCGGGGCCGAAACCGCCCCGGTCAATCCGCCATTTGGCGGCATCCGGGCCCATACGCGGGCCTTGGATCAGGACTCGTCGTCCTCGGATGCGACGTCGGCAATCTCGTCGAGCGAGACATTGTCGTCATCGTCATCATCGTCCAGAACGTCATCGCCCAGATCCAGATCGACGTCTTCGTCATCTTCCAGAACTGCGTCGTCCCCGTCCATGTTCTCTTTGGCCTTCATCGACGCAGCGTCTTCCGAGTCGGCTTCGATCATGCGGCTCTTGCCGGTGTCGAGGGCAACGACCTCGCCCGTGTAGGGGCTGACGATCGGGTCCTTGTTCAGGTCATAAAAGCGTTTTCCGGTGGTCGGGCAAACGCGCTTTACACCCCATTCTTCCTTGGGCATGTGGATCCCCTTGATTTACTGGTGAGTCGTATCGACGATTCAGGTGCCTTGCCATATGAGGATGGTACTGTCAAAGCCTTTGCCTGCAAGGGAGAGCCGATGAGCGCCCATCATCTGCCGGGGGACCCTCCGGTGCCACTGCTTCTGCGTCGCTCCGCGCGTGCGCGTCGGATCAGCCTGCGGATTTCCGCGCTGGACGGTCGGGTCACGCTGACATTGCCAAAGTCTCTGCCTGAACGCGCGGCCCTGGAATTTGCCGCCGAGAAGGAAGATTGGATCCGCGGGCATCTGGCGCGTCATCCCGGACAGGTCGCGGTGACATTTGGAACGGTGCTGCCGGTGGCTGGGCGCGACTTGCGGGTCGTGCGCGGGCAGGCGCGGGGCGTGCGGGTCGCCGGGGATGAGATCGCGGTCTCAGGCGACAGGCCGGCCCGGTCGCTGGAACGCTACCTGCGGGAATTGGCCCGAGATCGGCTGGCCGCGGCGTCAGATGCCTATTCGGCGCAGCTGGGCCGTCCGTTTCACAAGCTGGTTCTGCGCGACACGCGCTCGCGCTGGGGGTCATGTTCCTCGGCCGGGGCGCTGATGTATTCTTGGCGTCTGATCCTCGCCCCGCCAGAGGTCCTGCGTTATGTGGCTGCGCATGAGGTGGCGCATTTGCAGGAAATGAACCACTCGGCAGATTTCTGGGCCGTGGTTCAGGACCTTTTCGGCGATCATGAGGCGCCGCGCAGATGGTTGAGGGAGAATGGCAGCCAGTTGCACCGCTACCGGTTCACGGACTGACCGAGGTGGTGCCATCAAGGATGTGCGCGCGTGGCGCATTGACCTTGGTTCTATTTGTGATCACAACAGGCCATGACCTTGTCTACCCGCTCCACATCCGACGGGCTGTCTTCAGCCCATGATCGCGTCTACCGGGCGCTGCGCACGCGTATCATGCACGGAGAGATCGCGCCGGGCGAGGCGCTGACCCTGCGTGGGATTGGACGTGAGTTCGATGTTTCCATGACCCCGGCCCGGGAATCGGTGCGCCGCCTGGTGGCCGAGGGGGCCTTGTTCCTGTCCTCCTCGGGGCGGGTGTCGACACCCGAGCTGAGCAACGAGCGGATCGAGGAGCTTGCAGCGCTGCGGTCGCTGCTGGAGGTGGAATTGTCGAGCCGGGCGCTGCCGCGGGCTCATATGGCGCTGATCGACAGGCTGCAGGCGATCAATGTCACCGTGGCCGAAATGGTGTCGAAACGCGATGCGGTGGGATACATCCGCGCCAATCTGGAATTTCACCGCACGCTGTACCTGCGGGCGCAGGCGCCTGCGATGCTGGCGATGGCGGAAACGGTCTGGTTGCAGCTGGGGCCGACCATGCGGGCGCTTTATGGCCGCCTTCGCCGGACCGAACCGCCGCATAATCACAAGCTGATCATCGCGGCATTGAAGGCTGGGGATGAGCCGGGATTGCGGCTGGCGGTGCGGTCTGATGTGACGCAGGGTCTGCGCCTGCTGGCGGGCTAGGGCGCCGGAAAATCAATCCAGGTGTGATTGAGCATGGTGGGGAGGGGCGCTCCCGCCCGGCCTTGGTGTTTCTGCGAAACTCCGCGGCCCGTTGGGCCGGGCGCCGCTGGCAGCGGCGCCGCGGTCAGGTCACATCAGGCCGCGAGGCCCTTGGAGCCGATAGCGAGGAATTTCTGGCGGCGGTCCTTGATCAGGGCAGCGCCGTCCTTGTCCTTCAGCTCATCCAGCATCGCTGAGATCGCTGCGCCGACCGAGGCAATGGTGCCGGAGGCATCCCGATGGGCACCGCCCAGCGGTTCGGCGATGATCCGGTCGATGACGGCCAGTTCCAGAAGGTTCTGCGCGGTCAGGCGTAGCGCCTCGGCGGCTTCGCGCATCTTCTCGGCATCCTTCCACAGGATCGAGGCGCAGCCTTCGGGGCTGATCACCGAATAGACCGCATGTTCCAGCATGGCGACCCGGTTGGCAGTGGCAAAGGCGACGGCGCCGCCGGATCCACCTTCACCGATGATGACAGACACCACCGGCACGCCGATCTGCAGGCTCATTTCAGTGGAACGGGCGATAGCTTCGGACTGGCCGCGTTCCTCGGCGCCCTTGCCGGGGTAGGCGCCGGTGGTGTCCACCAGGGTGATCACCGGCAGGCCGAAGCGCCCGGCCATCTCCATCAGGCGCACGGCCTTGCGGTAGCCTTCTGGGCGGGCCATGCCAAAGTTATGCGCGATGCGGGTCTTAGTATCGGCGCCCTTTTCGTGGCCGATCACCATCACCGGCTGATCGTTGAAACGAGCAAGACCGCCCATGACCGCCAGATCATCGGCAAAGTTTCGGTCGCCGGCCAGCGGCGTGTATTCGGTGAAAAGCGCATCGATATAGTCGCGGCAATGCGGACGCTCGGGATGGCGCGCGACCTGACATTTGCGCCAGGGCGTCAGGTCCTTGTAGAGATCCTTCAGCAGCTGTTCGGCCTTGGCATCCAGCGCGGCGGCCTCATCGGCCACGTCCATCTCTTCGTTGGTGCGGGCCAGGGCGCGCAGTTCTTCTGCTTTGCCTTCGATCTCGGCCAGCGGTTTTTCAAATTCCAGATACTGGGTCATGTCGCCTCACTGAGCGCCTTACGGTGCGCGGTTTGTGCGATATATGGCCTTGTCGGGCGCCGGATGCAACTCGCCACACGCATCTGTCTTGTCCCCGGTGGCTCGCGGCGGCGCAGGCCGGTGGCGTTACGCGGGCCAGATCACCGGGTAAAGCGATGCGACCAGCAGCGCCGCCATAGCCCAGTTGAACAGCATCAGGCGGCGCGGATTGGTCAGCACCCGCGCCATTTGCTGCCCCAGCAGGGTCCAGGAGCTGACCGAGGGCAGGTTGACCGCCCCAAACAGCGCCGCCACCAGAAGGATCGCCCAAAGGGTCTGATCCGGGGCGTAAACGCTGATCGCGGTCAGGGCCATCGCCCAGGCTTTTGGGTTGACCCATTGAAAGGCGGCGGCCTGCAGGAAGGTCATCGGGTTGCCCTTGCCTTCGCCGGTTTCTGCAGGCCCCGCGTTGGCGATCTTCCAGGCCAGATACAGAAGATAGGCCACAGAGGCGACCTTCAGCACGGTATAGCTGACGGGGAAGGCTTCGAAGATCCCGACCAGACCGGCGCCGACCAGAACGACCATGAAGACGAACCCCAACGCCACCCCCAGCATATGCGGGATGGTGCGGCGAAAGCCGAAATTGGCGCCCGAGGCCATCAGCATCAGGTTGTTCGGTCCCGGCGTGATCGACGAGACAAAGGCGAAGAGCGCAAGCGCGAGGAGAAGATCGTATGTCATGACGAGAATTTGACGCGTCAATGCCCGAATGAAATTGCGTTTTTGTGCGTCAGATGCGAAAAATTGCAACCAATGGCTAAAAATGATCGCATAAATCAGCAGATATTGCAGGAACTGTCCCGCGACGGGCGGATCAGCAACCTGGAGCTGGCTGAGCGTGTGGGCCTGTCGCCCTCGGCTTGTTTGCGCCGGGTGCAGGATCTGGAGCGCGCCGGAGTCATCACCGGCTACAAGGCCGTGCTGAACCGCGAGGCGATGGGGGTGGGCTTTGTCACCTATATCGGTGTCGGCCTGGGCGAACACACGAAGGAGGCGCAAGAGGCGTTTGAGCGCGCCATGCAGGCCGCGCCCGAAGTGGTGGAATGCCACAATATCACCGGCACCATCGAATATCTGTTACGGGTCGAATGCGCGGATCTGCCCAGCTACAAACGGTTTCACACCGATATTCTGGGCACCTCGCCCTATGTCACGGGGATCACAACCTATGTGGTCATGGGATCGCCCAAGGATATGCGCGCCTAACCCTGTCCCAGAAGGGCCGCCATGGCGGTCTTGGGCGAGGTCAGCACCGGCACATCGCTGTCGATCAGTGGGGCGGCCCCCGCCATCGACGCCTGTGCCAGAACCACGCAAGAGGTGCCAGATGTGAGCGCAAGGCTTGTGCCCACCCAAGCGGCGACTTGTTTGTGGAACTCCTCGGTGTCCCCATTGGTGAAATGGTGCCAGAGGCCGGGCAGGGGCAGGGCGCGGATGTCGGGCGCGCGGCCCTGTTCCGTGAAGGCGCGTTCCAGCAGGGCGGTGGAGGGAAGGCGGGTGCTGTCCAGACAATAGACCAGCATCACCGGGCCACCGGTGCCCGCAGCCTGTTGCATCATCGGCCAGTCAATTCGCGTGGCGCCTGCTTCTTCAGCCACTGCGCCGATGGTGGTGCAGGTGCACAAGGAGGGCCCCTCTGTCGCGCGGATCGCTTCGGCAATTTCCCGACGGAGAGCGGCATCGACGCCGGTCTGGGCCCGTTCAAGCCAGTCGGTACGCACCACATGCGTCAGATCGGCCTCGGGTGCCAGGGCATCGAATGTCGCCACATGCACGTCGGCCGTGTGGAATAAGGTCAGATCTGTCATGTCGGCCCCGCGTTTCTGTCAATTTGTCGCGGAATAGGGCACCAAAGGCAACGGGGCCGACCCAAAGAATGATCTGGGATTATTGTTTCTGCGCCATGGCCACGACCTGCGCGAACTGCTCCGGGGTCAGAACCGTGCGCCAGTGGTCCGCGCAGTTGGAGCGCATGGTCACCAGCTTGACCTCATACTCCCCGACCTTGGCTGCAAGGCTGGCGCGCTCCTCTGCCGGCGCACCGTCCAGAATAGCGGTGCGCAGGGCGGCGCGGGCTGCGATTGCCTCGGCTTCCAGAGCCTTGCGTTTGGGCGGGCTGGCCGCCAGCCAGTTCTGCAGATCAGCGCGTTGCTCTGCCGTGAGGCCAAGCGCGGAGGCATTCTGTTTGATCAGCGGCGTCAGGCGCACGATGGGCGCCGAGAGCTCGCTCCGGTTCTTGCCTTGCTGGGCGGGGAGGGCGGTCGCAGTTGCCAGAACAAGTGCTGCGGAAAGAAGGGCTTTTTTCATGTCGTCACCAGTGGTTGCCGATTCTGTCGGTTTCGTTCTGCGGCAACATTCCAGCACTGGAGGGTTCTTGAGTTGATATGCATCAAGAAAATTGAATGTGTTTGGCGAATGCGGAATAAAAATGGGGCGCCCGGATTCCGGACGCCCCATGGTCAGCAGCGTTCAAAGGTCAGCCTTTTGCGATCAACTCTGACTGTGCGACGATCACTTCGGCCTGTTTAATCGAAGCGATGTCGACCAGGCGGCCCTTGTATACTGTGGCGCCTTCGCCGTTGGCCTTGGCCTGTTCCATGGCGGCCAGGATCTCTCGCGCTTCGGCGACGGCTTCTTCCGAGGGGGTGAAGACCTCGTTTGCCAGGGCGATCTGTTTCGGATGGATGGCCCATTTGCCGACCATGCCCAGCGTGGCCGAGCGTTTGGCCTGTGCGATATAGCCGTCGTCATCCGAGAAATCACCGAAGGGACCATCGACCGGAAGAACGCCATGGGTGCGGCAAGCGGCGACGATGGCGGTCTGGGCCCAGTGCCACGGATCGGAATAGTGCCGCGTGTCGCCATGCAGCATGTAGTAGTTTTCCTGAGTGCCACCGATGCCGGTGGTCTGCATGCCCATGGAGGCGGCGAAGTCGGCGGCGCCAAGGCTCATCGCCTGCAGGCGCGGAGAGGAGGCGGCGATCTCTTCCACATGTGCGATGCCCGCAGCGGATTCGATGATCACCTCAAAGGAAATCGGTTTGGTACGGCCCTTGGCGCGCTCGATGGCGGTGACCAGCGCATCGACGGCATAGACGTCTGCGGCGCAGCCGACCTTGGGGATCATGATCTGGTCCAGACGGTCGCCGACCTGTTCCAGCAGATCGACCACGTCGCGGTACCAATAGGGCGTGTCCAGACCGTTGATGCGGACAGACATATACTTGTTGCCCCAGTCCACGGTGTTCAGCGCTTCGATGACGTTGGCGCGGGCGACATCTTTATCAGTGGGGGCAACCGAATCTTCCAGATCCAGATTGATCACATCCGCAGCCGAAGCGGCCATCTTGGCAAAGAGTTTGGTGTTTGAACCGGGGCCGAACAGCTGGCAGCGGTTGGGGCGTGCCGGGGCGGCGGGCTGGATGCGGAAGCTCATGTGGGCGCTCCTTGCTGGGAAAGGAAATTACGATTTGGCTGGTCATTGTGGTATGAAATTGCGCAACCCCATGCAAGAGGGACTTTGCGGGCGCAGCATCAACTATACTGCAATCGCAATGAATTCCCGTGTTGCCGCATAATAGTGAGCGAGTAATGCGCCATTGTCGGAATTTTCTTCGATGAAAATGTATTTTTGTAGAAGAAATTTCGATCATGTCTTTCCTGCAAATGCAAAAATGGGACCGCTTCGCAAGGCGGCTCGATTATCGTTCGCGGTGAATCACGTTTAACGGAGGCCCCGAGATGATCGAGACACCCTATCTGCTGTTCCTGGGCGATGCGCCCGATATGCTTGCGGCAAAGGTTGCCATCGGCATCCGCGACTGGCGCCCGGACCACGCGGTCGGGCAGATCTCTCTGCCGGGCTGCGGCGCCGATCTGGGACTGACCGAAATGTCGCTCGAAGAGGCCAAGGCCGCCGGTGCAAAGACGCTGGTGATTGGTGTCGCCAACCGCGGCGGGATCATCTCCCCCGCCTGGAAGGAAGTGCTGATCAAGGCGCTTGAAATGGGTTATGACATCGCGTCCGGCCTGCACAACCTGCTGCGCGACGAAGGCGATCTGGTCGCTGCTGCCCAAACTCACGGCGGCACACTGCATGACGTGCGTGTGCCTTCGGTCGGCTACCCGATTGCAAATGGCGTGAAGCGCAAAGGCAAGCGCTGTCTTGCCGTTGGCACCGACTGCTCGGTGGGCAAGATGTACACTGCGTTGGCGATGGACGCCGAGATGCAAAAACGCGGTATGAAATCCACCTTCCGCGCCACCGGCCAGACCGGCATTCTGATCACTGGCCACGGTGTGCCGCTGGACGCTGTGATTGCCGACTTCATGGCGGGTTCCATCGAATATCTGACCCCGGACAACGATGAAGACCACTGGGACATGATTGAAGGGCAGGGCTCCCTGTTCCACATTTCCTATTCCGGTGTGACCATGGCGCTGGTGCATGGCGGTCAGCCCGATGCGCTGATCCTGTGCCACGAGCCGACCCGTGAACATATGCGCGGTTTGCCGGGCTATTCCCTGCCCAGCCTCGAAGAGCTGCGCGATACCGCGCTGCCGCTGGCGCGCAAGGGCAACCCGAATTGTCAGGTTGTCGGTATTTCGGTGAACACTCAGCACCTGAACGAGGAAGAGGCGGTTGCCTACCTTGAGGAAGTGGAAAAGCGCATGGGGCTCCCCGCGGTGGATCCTTACCGCCATGGCGCCGACCGCTTGGTAGACGCGCTCGCCGCAATCTGATTGTTATAAGGGGGCGTCTGGCAGCAGGCGCCCTTTTTATGTGAATTCAGGCGTCTGTGGAGTGCGGCCCTACCCATTCCCAGAAGCCGAACAAAGACCCCGAAAGGATCGAACATGAAAGTCACCGTGACGCCGGATGTATTCAAACTGGCGCGGGCCTTTACCATCTCCCGCGGCTCGCGGACTGAGGCGAAGGTGCTGACCGTCAGGATCGAAAAAGACGGGGCTGTGGGGTGGGGCGAATGTGTGCCTTATGCCCGCTATGATGAAACGCTGGACAGCGTGACCGCCGAAATTACTGGCCTGCCCGACAGCTTTACCCGCGAAGAGCTGCAGGACCTGCTGCCTGCCGGTGCGGCTCGCAACGCGGTGGATTGCGCGCTTTGGGATCTGGAGGCGAAACTGGCGGGCAAACGGGTCTGGGAACTGGCCGGTCTGCCGAAACCCGGCCCCGAAATTACCGCCTATACCCTGTCGCTCGACACGCCCGAGGTGATGCAGGAGCAGGCCGCTGAGAATGCCCATCGCCCGCTTTTGAAGATCAAGCTGGGCACCGCCGATGACATGCCGCGACTGGAAGCCGTGCGCGCCGGGGCACCGGACTCGGATATCATCATCGACGCTAACGAAGGCTGGAGCGCCGAGGTCTATGCCGAGCTTGCACCGCATTTGGTGCGTCTGGGCGTGTCGCTGGTCGAACAGCCCTTGCCCGCCGGTGAAGATGACGCGCTCATTGGCATGGATCGTCCGGTGCCGGTGTGCGCGGACGAAAGCTGCCATGACCGCGCCAGCCTGCCGAAACTCAAAGGCAAATACGATGTGGTCAACATCAAGCTGGACAAGACCGGCGGCTTGACCGAGGCGCTGAAACTGCGCGAAGCGGCGCTGGCCGAAGGTTACCGCGTGATGGTCGGCTGCATGATGGGCTCGTCGCTGGCGATGGCGCCTGCGGTGCTGCTGGCGCAAGGGGCGATGGTGACGGACCTTGACGGGCCGCTGCTTCTGTCCGAAGACCGCGAAACGACAATGGAATACGATGCTGCCGGTGTGCATCCGCCCAAGGCAGAACTCTGGGGCTGAGGAGATGACAATGACCCGTACTGTTTATGTGAATGGCGAATACCTGCCGGAAGACGAAGCGAAGGTCTCGATCTTCGACCGCGGATTCCTGATGGCCGATGCGGTATACGAGGTGACCTCGGTTCTGGGCGGCAAGCTGATTGATTTCGAAGGCCACGCGGTGCGCCTGAAACGCTCGCTGGATGAGCTGGACATGCAGGAACCCTGCACCAAGGACGAACTGCTGGAGATCCACCGCAAGCTGGTGGAGCTGAACGGCATCGACGAAGGGCTGGTTTATCTTCAGGTCACCCGCGGGTCCGATGGTGACCGCGATTTCGTTTTCCCCGATCCCGAGACCACCAAACCGTCGATTGTGCTGTTCACCCAGAACAAGCCGGGTCTGGCCGATAGCCCCGCCGCCAAGAAAGGCGCAAAGATCATCTCGATCGAGGACATCCGCTGGGGCCGCCGCGATATCAAGACGGTGCAGCTGCTGTACCCCTCGATGGGCAAGATGATGGCCAAGAAGGCCGGAGCCGATGACGCCTGGATGGTCGAAGACGGCTACGTGACCGAGGGCACTTCGAACAACGCCTATTTCGTCAAGGATGGTGTGATCGTCACCCGCCCGCTCTCCAATGACATCCTGCACGGCATCACCCGCAAGGCCGTGTTGCGCATGGCAGAAGAAGCGCAGCTGAAAATCGAAGAGCGTCTCTTTACCATCGACGAGGCGAAAGAGGCGGACGAGGCCTTTACCACCTCTGCCAGCGCATTCGTGATGCCGGTCGTGGAGATTGACGGCACTGCGCTGGGCGATGGCACACCCGGCCCCATCGCCAAACGCCTGCGCGAGATCTATCTGGATGAATCGGTGAAGGCCGCGATCTGATCGCTGCGCGTATCCGTATCAACAATTAAGGCCGCTCCTGACGGGGCGGCCTTTTGTTGTTTCAGTGGCAGTGCACTCTGCCTGTGCTGGTCTGCATATGGCAGCATTTGCCCGGTGGAGAGCTTTTGCGGCAGCCTCCACCATGCTGGACCAAAGTATCGGCCTGCAGGCCCGCATGCGAGAATGAGGCCCCAAAACTGATGGTCGGTATAGCAGTGGCGAGCGCAATATGTGCGGCCAGAGACAAGGCTTTCATTGAATAAGTCTTCCTTCGATTGCATCAACGTAAACGTCTCGCAACTCTATCGTGATATACCTGTCAAAATACAACCATAAGATGCCTTTGTCCGAGCGGTTGTGAGGCTGCCCGCAACAGAGGCGTTACCCAAAGCGGAAGCTAGAGGCCGTGACGCCGCCAAAGATGTCCTTCTGGTGGTAGACCTGAGTTGCCGGTTCTTTCTCGGCCGCGCCAAGGGCTGTGAAGAGCGGCACAAGGTGATCCTCCTGCGCGTGGCAGGCGCGGGCATAGGGGGCCTGTTCCCAGTTGAGCAGTGCCTCGGTCCGCGCGGCGGCTGGCAGTTGCAGCGCCGCATTCAGCCATGTGTCGAACTCTTCCGAGGGCACCTTGGCCCGGGGGCCGAATTCCCGCAGATTGTGGTAGCTGAGACCGGAGCCAACGATCAGCACGTCCTCGTCACGCAGGGGGGCAAGCGCGCGGCCAAGGGCGAAATGCTCTTCTGGACTGTAACCATGGCGCATGGAGACCTGAAATAGCGGAACATCGGCCTCCGGGTACATCAGGGCCATGGGCACGAAGGTGCCATGGTCGTATCCCTGTTCCGCGTCCATCGAGACCGGCAATCCCGCCGCTGCGATCAGATCCGCAGTGTGCTGGGCCAGCTCTGGCGCGCCGGGCGCCGGGTATTGGATTTCGTAGGTCTCTGGCGGGAAGTTGTAATAGTCATAGACCATCGGCGGTTTTGCAGCACTCATCACTGCAAATGTGTCCTTTTCCCAGTGGCCGGAAATCATCAGAACCGCCGAGGGACGGCGCCCGATTTCCTGCGGCATACGGGCAAGCGCATCTGCCAGCGGTGCCAGCGCCTCCCGCATGTTCGGGATCCAGGGCCACGGTCCGCCGCCGTGGGAAATGAAATAGCTTGGCATCCTTGAACGCATCCGAACCTCCATCACACATACTGTTGGTTCAGATGTTAAGGGATCCGGGCCGCCGGGGTTATACCCAGTGGCGAACACCCCCTGTGCGCCGATGGCGACAGGGGGGGCAATCCGCCAGGGATCAGGCCTTGTCTGTGACGTTTTCCTTGAAGGCGACTTCGAACTCGGCCTGTTTTTCCGGGCTGGCCTCGGTCTGGTACTTGGACTTCCACTCATCCATGGTCATGCCATAGTAGATTTCGCGGGCTTCATTCTTGTCCATTTCGATGCCGCGTTCGTTTGCTGCTTCCTGATACCAGCGGCTGAGGCAGTTGCGGCAGAACCCGGCCATGTTCATCAGGTCGATGTTCTGCACATCGGTGCGGTCTTCCATCAGATGCTTTTGCAGGCGGCGGAATGCGGCGGCCTGAAGTTCGATCTCGGTTTGCTGGTCCATGGGGATCCTCCCGGTTGTCTTGCGTTCCGTAATATGTGGGTGCCACTGTCCAGAGGCAAGCGCTGCTACAGGCCCGAGTTCGCAAGGGCCCGGGGCAGGAGCTTGGCGAGTCGTTCGGCCCACTGCCGCTGTCCTGCCGCATCAGCGATCAGATCGTTGCGCAGTTCGATCAGCGTGTTGGGGCGACCATGGGCTGTGCCGTGGGTGTCGATGGCATCGCCGGGCAGGTAGCCGGTGTAGGGCTCGTTGATCCCGACACAAAGGTCAGGCTCGGCCTGCAATGTGTCGATCAGCACCGGGGAAAACCGCTCACCTTCGGGGAAGAGCACGCCGATTTGCCAGGGACGTGGGGGACGTCCGCGCAATTGCCGGGTGAAGGAATGCATCGAGACGATGACCGTGTCTGGGCGCGCGGCAAGGCGGCTCACTTCTGCGTGATAGGGGCGGTAGCAGGCCTCAAGCCGCGCCGCGCGCTCTGCCGCATCGGCGTGACGATTGGCGGGAATGATGGTCCCGTCATAAAGCTTCATCAGCAGAGTTGGATCATCTTCGCCCCGGTTGGGGTCGATCACCAGACGGGAGAAATTGGAGGCCACAACCGGCGCGTCCAGCAGCTCACCCAGATGGCGGGCGACGGCATAGGCCCCCACATCATAAGCGATATGACGCTCCATTTCCTCATGCGGCAGGCCAAGGTCACCGCCGTTGACGAAGGGAGGTACGCGGTTGGTGGCATGGTCGCAGGTGATCAGCCAGCGGGCAGGGCGGTCGGCCCCGTGAACAAAGAAGGGAGTATATGTCATGCGCCTGTCATCGATTGTTGACGATACCTTTAGGGGAGTTGCGGCAAAATGGAAATTGCGCGATAAGCACCGCAAGATATGTTTGCGGTAACACCGCCTATTGCTGAGCTGACACCAGAAGGACCCACCCCATGAAACGTTCCCGCAGTGTGAAGATTGTTGCCACCCTGGGACCGGCGTCCGAAACCTATGAAACGATCCGCGCCCTGCACGAGGCCGGCGCCGACGTGTTCCGCCTGAACATGTCGCACGGGACCCATGCAGAGATCACCCAAAAGCACGAGATCATCCGCAAGGTGGAAAAGGAGCTGGACAGCTCGATCGGTATTCTGGCCGACCTTCAGGGGCCCAAGTTGCGCGTGGGCGTCTTTGCGAATGGTTCCGAGGAACTGGAAGAGGGCGCGTCTTTCCGGCTGGATCTCGATCCCACCGATGGCGATGCCGCGCGGGTCTGCCTGCCGCATCCCGAGATTTTTCAGGCGCTGGAGCCCGGCGCGCATCTCTTGGTGAATGACGGTAAGATCCGCCTCCGCGTGGAACGTTGCGGCGCCGATTTTGCCGATTGCAGCGTTGTGACCGGCGGCACGATTTCCAACCGCAAGGGCGTGAACGTGCCCGATGTGGTGCTGCCCCTGGCGGCTCTGTCGGACAAGGACCGTGATGATCTGGAGTTTGCCTGCACCCTGGGTGTGGACTGGATCGCACTGTCCTTCGTGCAGAGGGCCAAGGATGTGTTTGAGGCCAAAGGCCTGGTCGATGGCCGCGCTGCGGTGCTGTCCAAGATCGAGAAACCTTCGGCTGTGGAGCAGTTCGAGGAAATCCTCGATGCCTCGGACGGGATCATGGTGGCGCGCGGCGATCTGGGCGTCGAACTGCCGGTGTCTGCCGTGCCGCCGATCCAGAAACGGCTGGTGCGCAAATGCCGCGCGGCGGCCAAACCGGTGATCGTCGCCACCCAGATGCTGGAAAGCATGATCGAAAGCCCGATGCCCACGCGCGCCGAGGTCTCGGACGTGGCGACCGCGATCTATGAGGGCACCGATGCCATCATGCTGAGCGCTGAATCCGCTGCCGGGCAGTATCCGGTCGAAGCGGTGCAAACCATGGACAACGTCGCCGCCGAGGTGGAGACCGACCCCACCTATGCGCAGATCATCGCCTCTTCACGCTCCTCCAAGGGCAACACGATTGCGGATGCCATCGTTGCTGCCGCCCGCGAAATTGCCGAGAAGACGGATATCAAGGCGATCTGCTGCTTCACACAGAGCGGCACAACTGCGCTGCTGACCGCGCGGGAACGTCCCGGTGTTCCGATCATCGCGTTGACCCCGCTGGAAGGCACCGCCCGGCGTCTGGCGCTCAGCTGGGGCTGCCACTGCGTGGTGACCAGCGGACAGGACCGGTTCAAGGGGGCGGTGGTCAACGCCGCCCGCGCCGCCCGGGCCGGAGGGTTTGCCTCCGAGACAGATCAGATCGTCGTGACCGCAGGCGTGCCGTTCAACGTGCCCGGCACCACCAACATCCTGCGCGTCGCCCCCTGTGATGAACGTTTGATTTACAGCACCGACCCGGAATAAGCTTTCCTCCAGCCCGGCGTCGGGCTGCGGTTGGAGGGATGTTGCATGAACAGTGACCTGTTTCTGGTGCTTGGCCTTCTGCTTGCATGGCTGGCGATCCCGTCCATGTTATCAGCCTATAGCGACAAGCGGCGGCCACAGGTCTCTGTCTTTCTTCTGCTGGGCAGTGCGGGCCTGATCGCCTATGCATTTCTGACGCAGCCGGGCGGTTATCGTCTGCGCGATGTGCCAGATGCGTTTTTCAACGTGATTGGCCAGGTTTTTTAGAAGAAACCGCTTGCCCTTGTGATCCCGTTTTCGTACATGGCGGCCCTGTTCACGTGGCCGGCCAGAGTGGCATGCCGAGTCGCGTATCTACCGAACTCGCATTGAAGGAGACGGAAATGCCCAAAATGAAGACGAAATCGAGCGCCAAAAAGCGCTTCAAGGTGACCGCCACCGGTAAGGTGATGGCAGGTCAGGCCGGCAAGCGCCACGGCATGATCAAACGTCACAAGAAATTCATCCGTGATGCCCGCGGCACCACGACCCTGTCCGCCCCCGACGCCAAGATCGTCAAGGGCTTCATGCCCTACGACCGCTAAGAGGAGATTTGACACATGTCCCGCGTTAAAGGTGGTACCACAACTCACGCCCGTCACAAGAAGGTCATCAAGGCAGCCAAAGGTTACTATGGCCGCCGCAAGAATACCTTCAAGGTCGCCCGTCAGGCCGTCGACAAGGCAAACCAGTACGCAACCCGTGACCGTAAGGCGCGCAAGCGTAACTTCCGCGCCCTGTGGATCCAGCGTATCAACGCTGCCGTCCGCAGCCACGACGAATCGCTGACATACTCGCGCTTCATCAACGGCCTGAACCTGGCCGGTATCGAAGTTGACCGTAAGGTCTTGGCCGATCTGGCCGTGCACGAGCCCGAAGCCTTCGGTGCGATCGTCAAGCAGGCACAGTCCGCACTGGCAGCCTAAGTCTGGTGACAGACGTACAGTTTCGAAAGGCCGCCCCAACCGGGGCGGCCTTTTTTCATACTTGTCCCTGATTTTTCGGGCGGCGAAATTGCCACACTTTAAGCGCGAAACTCGTCTTTTAGCTCAATTCAGTGGATAGCGCGGGCACGCGTTTTTATTACCGCGGAATTCGATTGTTTCCGAACTCGTTTGCTGCGGCTTACGAGTTTGATTCAGAACTTTGCATATATAAAGGCAGTTTATCATGAAGGTGAAATTCTTGTGGGTGCTGGCAGGGGTGTTTGTCTCGGCGTGTATGAACGATGGCGGTGGGAGCTCTGTTGTCAGCAGGCCAACGCAGGTTGAGGGCAACAAAGTCACAAAGGCCCTCATCGAAACCTGTTGGAAGCAGGCCGGTATCAAAGGCGACCTGTATAAATTCATGTCTCCTGAAGAGGCTGTGGGCGTTCAGCCCGGTGGTCTGTTTTCAGAGAGCCAACACGCAGCATTCCAGAGCTGCCTGAAGGCATAAAAAGCGGTTGCGTATGGATCGTGGTGGAACGAGAGTTGACGCCGCGATCAATTCGACCATGTGGCGACGTTTCAATCTGATCAGTCAGTTGTGCGTGCCTTCAGTTGAAGGTAGCGGTGGTTAATTCGAGTGTTGCAGCCGAACGTCGGGGAGCAGAACTTCCGCGGGCAGTGAACAGCAGATGGCTGCATCGTCTTTCTTGCCGCTACCCGGCCCCCTCTGTATTGCGCCCCCTTGCTTTCAGCCGCTGCTGTGGTAGCACGAGCCAAGCAAATTTCAGGGGACCGTCATGGACGATCTTAAGGCAAAATATCTGGGGCAGATCGCCGATGCCCACGACGAGGACGCGCTGGAGGCAATCCGTCTCGCCGCCGTCGGGAAAAAGGGCGAGGTGGCCCTGAAGATGCGGGAATTGGGCAAGATGACGCCTGAGGAGCGCCAGACCGTGGGCCCGGCGCTCAACGCACTCAAGGATGAAATCAACTCTGCGCTGGCCGCCAAGAAGGCCGCGCTGGCCGATGCCGCGCTGGACGAGCGACTGCGCACGGAATGGCTGGATGTGACCCTGCCCACGCGCCCGGAGCGCCGCGGCAGCCTGCACCCGATCAGCCAGGCCAGCGAAGAGCTGACCGCGA
Organism: Pseudophaeobacter sp. 1A09344; assembly: GCF_041008745.1. Classification (NCBI taxonomy): domain Bacteria; kingdom Pseudomonadati; phylum Pseudomonadota; class Alphaproteobacteria; order Rhodobacterales; family Roseobacteraceae; genus Pseudophaeobacter; species Pseudophaeobacter sp. 1A09344. Next base: position 411,855 of record NZ_JAXGFS010000002.1, on the reverse strand, counting down.
TCTTTGCCGAACTTGGCTTCTCGGTCGCCGAAGGCTCGCGTGTTGAAACCGACTGGTACAACTTCGATGCGCTGAACATTCCTGGCCATCACCCGGCCCGCGCCGAGATGGATACTTTCTACATGCATCGGGCCGAAGGTGACGACCGCCCGCCGCATGTGCTGCGCACGCACACCTCGCCCGTGCAAATTCAGTCGATGGAGAAGATGGGCGCCCCGCTGCGCGTCATCTGCCCGGGCGGTGTCTACCGCGCCGACTACGACCAGACCCACACGCCGATGTTCCACCAGGTCGAAGGCCTGGCGCTGGACAAAGACATCTCGATGGCGAACCTCAAGTGGGTGCTGGAGGAATTCGTCAAATCCTTCTTCGAGGTGGACGATGTTGAGCTGCGCTTCCGCGCCTCCCACTTCCCCTTCACCGAGCCTTCGGCCGAGGTGGATATCCGCTGCTCCTGGGATAATGGCCAGCTGAAGATCGGCGAGGGCGACGACTGGATGGAGATCCTTGGTTCCGGCATGGTCCACCCCAAGGTGATCGCCGCCGGTGGCATTGACCCCGAGGTCTACCAGGGCTTTGCCTTTGGCATCGGGATCGACCGTCTGGCGATGCTGAAATACGGCATCCCCGATTTGCGTGCCTTCTTTGACAGCGATCTGCGCTGGCTGCGCCATTATGGCTTCAGCTGCCTGGACGTTCCAACACTGCATGGCGGGTTGAGCCGATAACGCTTGAACCGCAGGGCCCTAGCCCTGCGACGCGCCCGACCCGCCCCATGGGTGGGCGCGTTCCGCACCCACCCCGGGCCGGGCGCGCTGCCAGAAATGGAGCGCCGGGCCGCCAGTCAACCGATTTGCCAAAAGGGCGCTGAGATATGAAATTCACTCTCTCCTGGCTGAAAGACCACCTTGATACCGATGCCTCCGTCGCGGAGATCACCGAGGCCCTGACCGACCTGGGACTGGAAGTCGAAGAGGTCTCGAACCCCGCCGACCGGCTCAAGGATTTTACCCTGGGCTATGTGAAACACGCGGAGAAGCATCCTGATGCGGATAAACTGCGTGTCTGCAAGGTGGACACCGACGAAGGCGAGATGCAGATCATCTGCGGCGCGCCAAATGCCCGGGAGGGCATCACCGTGGTGGTCTGCAAACCGGGCATGTATGTGCCGGGGCTGGATATCACCATCGGCGTCGGCAAGATCCGCGGTGTTGAATCCTTCGGCATGATGGCCTCCGAACGGGAGCTGGAACTGTCCGATGAGCACGACGGCATCATCGAACTGCCCTCGGGCGCGGTCGGCGACCGCTTCATTGACTGGCTGGCAGAGAACGATCCGGCCAAGGTCGATCCGGTGATCGAGATCGCCATTACTCCGAACCGCCCCGATGCGCTGGGTATCTTTGGCATTGCCCGCGATCTGGCGGCGCGCGGGATCGGCACGCTGAAAACCCACGACTACGAGGCGGTCCCGGGTGACTTCGAAAGCCCGGTCAAGGTGACCATCGACGAAGACACGCTGGATGGCTGCCCGCTGTTCACTGGCCGGGTAATCAAGGGCGTCAAGAACGGCCCTAGCCCGCAGTGGCTGCAGGACCGGCTGACAGCCATCGGTCTGCGCCCGATTTCGGCGCTGGTGGATATCACCAACTTCTTCACCTTCGATCAGAACCGTCCGCTGCACGTCTTTGACGTGGCCAAGGTGCAGGGCGATCTGCGGGTGCATCGCGCCAAGGGCGGCGAGACGCTGCTGGCGCTGGATGAAAAGGAATACACCCTTGGCGCAGGCCAGATGGTGATTTCCGATGAAAATGGCCCCGAAAGCATCGCCGGTATCATGGGCGGTGAGGAGACCGGCTGTACCGACGAGACGGTTGATGTCTTCCTCGAAAGTGCCTTCTGGGATCATGTGCAGATCGCGACCACGGGCCGCGCGCTCAAGATCAATTCGGACGCGCGCTATCGCTTTGAGCGTGGCGTTGACCCGGAATTCACCCTCGAAGGGCTGCACCGTGCCACTCAGATGATCCTTGATTTGTGTGGCGGCGAGCCGTCCGAAGTGGTGATCGCAGGCGATGTGCCGGATCATTCGCGCGCCTACAAGCTGGACCCGGAGCGGGTGCAGTCGCTGGTCGGTATGGATATCCCCGAAAGCGATCAGCGTCAGACCCTGACCCGCCTTGGCTTCCGGCTGGAGGGCAACCTGGCCCATGTGCCCAGCTGGCGTCCCGACGTGCAGGGTGAAGCCGATCTGGTGGAAGAGGTCGCGCGTATCGCTTCGCTGACCAAGCTGCAGGGCAAGCCGCTGGCGCGCCTGACGCCGGGTATCCCGAAGCCGGTGATGACGCCGCAGCAACGCCGACAGCAGATGGCACGCCGCACGGCGGCCAGCCTCGGTTACAATGAAATCGTCAGCTACACCTTCATCGACAAGGCCTCTGCGACGCTGTTTGGCGGCGGCAGCGATGCCACCATGCTGGCCAATCCGATTTCCTCGGAAATGTCCCATATGCGGCCGGATCTGCTGGCCGGTCTGTTGCAGGCCGCTGCACGCAATCAGGCGCGGGGCTTCATGGATCTGGCCCTGTTCGAGGCGGGTCCTGTGTTCCACGGCGGCGAGCCGGGCGAGCAGCGCGAACAGATCTCGGGTCTCTTGGTCGGCCGCACTGGCCCCAAGGATGTGCATGGCGCGGCGCGCCCGGTCGATACCTTTGATGCAAAGGCCGACGTCGAGGCGGTTCTGGCTGCTATCGGCGCGCCGGCCAAGGTGCAGGTGCTGCGGGGCGGCGACGCCTGGTGGCATCCGGGCCGTCACGGAAAGATCTGCCTTGGCCCGAAAAAGGTACTCGGCGTCTTTGGTGAGTTGTACCCCAAGGCGCTGAGCGAAATGGGCGTCAAAGGGCCTGCCGTGGCCTTTACCATCTGGCCGGACGAGGTGCCGCTGCCGCGTAAATCCGGTGCCACCCGCGCGGCGCTGGACATCAGCGACCTGCAGGCGGTCGAGCGTGACTTTGCCTTTGTGGTGGATGAGAGTGTCGAGGCGCTGACCCTGGTCAATGCCGCTGCTGGTGCCGACAAGGCGCTGATCGAGGACGTGCGCGTCTTTGACGAATTCATCGGCGGCAGCCTGGGTGAGGGCAAAAAATCCCTGGCCATCACCGTGCGCCTGCAGCCGACTGACAAGACGCTGAAGGAAAAAGACATCGAAGCGGTGAGCGAGAAGATCATCGCCAAGGTGAGCAAGGCCACCGGAGGCATTCTGCGGGGCTGATCTGCTGAGCGGAATGGTTGGAATTTCAGGCCGTGCCCGATCCGGGCGCGGCCTTATTTTTGAAAAAAGTGCTCTGCCAGCAGATCGAACACCAGGCGGATCTTGCGGCTGGTGTGCAGCTCCCGGTGGGTGGTCAGCCAGACGGGGAACCGGATCGGCTCCATCTGCGGCAGGAGCCGCTCGACCTCGGGTGTTTGCCGGGCGATGCGATCTGACATGGGGGCGATGCCGAACCCCCGTTTGACCAGTTCCCACGCGACCAGCCCGCTTTGCGATTCATATCTAAAATTGCGCTTTGTCAGGGGAAACCCCAAGGGCGTGAGATGACCGACCATCCCTTCTGCATCGCCGAAGCTGATGAAGTCATGGCTGCTCAGATCCCGGACGTCTTCGGGCCGCCCGGCCTTTGCCAGATATTGCGGCGCGGCATAAAAGCGGGCGGTTTCCTCGTGGATAAGGCGGGCGATCAGTTCGGGCTGCTCGGGGCGCACGTGGCGGATGGCGATATCCGCCTCGCGGCGCATCAGATCGCGGATGTCGTTGGAGGCGATGATGTCGATGTGCAGATCCGGCGCCAACTGGCGCAACCGCCGCAGCACATCCGGCAGCAGGTAAGCAGAATAAACATCGCTGGCGGTAATCCGGACGGTGCCGGTGATGGATTCCGATTGTCCCAGCGCCGCAAGGGCGATCCGGTCCGCTGCCAGACCCATGGGGCGGGTATGTTCCAGCAGTTCGACCCCGGCTTGCGTCAGCTGCAGAGATTTGCCGATCCGCTCGAACAGCATCAAGCCAAGGCTTTCCTCCAGCGCAGCCACCTGACGGCTCAGCGTGGGTTGTGTCAGGTTCAGACGCCGGGCCGCCGCAGAGAGAGAGCCCGTCTCGGCGGTGGCGAGAAAGGCGCGGATGTGGTTCCAGTCGAAGGCGTTTGGGGTTCTGGTCATACATTACCGTATATCGTGCCTGCATATTTCGGCAATTCCTGCATGTATGGCTTTCTCGTAGTTTCCTCGCAAAGGAGACAAAACCATGCAGACCTCAATTCAGTTCTGGGACGGAATTGCCGAAAAATATGCCCGCAGTCAGATCCGGGATCCGGCCGCTTATGACTATACGTTGGAACGCACTCAGGCCTATCTGAAACCGGGCGACCGGGTTCTGGAACTGGGCTGCGGCACCGGAACCACCGCGCTGCGCCTCAGGAAGGCGGTCGCCTGTTATACTGCCACCGATCTGGCGCCTTCGATGATCGCCATCGCGCAGCGCAAGAAGGATGAGGCAGGCGTCACCAATCTGCGGTTCGTCGTCTCTGACATCGCAAATGCGCCCGAGGGACCCTTTGACGCGGTGATGGCATTCAACCTGTTCCACCTGATAGGCGATCTGGATGGCGCCCTTGCGCATATCTACCGGACCATTCGCCCTGGTGGCACCTTCATCTCGAAAACGCCCTGCCTGGCCGATAGCAAAAGCGCTGTGCAGCGTTTCATGATGCGGGTTGCGATTCCGGTGATGCGGCTTGTCGGCAAGGCGCCGCCCTCGGTGGTGCATTTCCTGTCGGTCGCCGATTGGCAGGCCCGGCTGGAGGCTGCGGGTTTCGAGATCATCGAGACCGGAAACTACCCGGCCGATCCGCCCAACCGGTTTCTGGTTGCGCGCCGCAAGTGATCTGTCGGGGGCAGGGCTGGTCCGTTCGGGCGATCCGGTCTAAGCATGGCGGAACAGCGAATGGAGGGTGCGATGACTTTGAACGTATATCTTTCGGGTGAAATCCACACGGACTGGCGCGAGCAGATCGTGACTGGCGCGGCGGATCTGGACGTGGCTTTCAACAGCCCGGTCACTGACCACGGGGCCAGCGATGATTGCGGTGTGGCCATTTTGGGCGCCGAAGAGAACAAATACTGGCACGATCACAAAGGGGCCATGGTCAACGCGATCCGTACCCGCAAGGGGATCGAGGATGCCGATGTGGTCGTCGTGCGCTTTGGCGACAAGTACAAGCAGTGGAATGCCGCCTTTGACGCAGGCTATGCGGCGGCGCTGGGCAAATCGATCATCGTGCTGAGCCAGCCGGACCATCAGCACGCGCTGAAAGAAGTGCACGCCGCCGCGCTGGCAGTGGCTGAAGAGCCGCGGCAGGTGGTGGAAATCCTGACCTATGTGCTGACGGGCAAGCTGCCCGGGTGAGCGAGGTCATCCTTGAAACCGACCGGCTAATCCTGCGTCCGCATCGGACTGAGGATTTCCCCGATGTGGCCGCGCTTTGGGGTGATCCCGAGGTGGTGAAATACATCGGCGGCGTTCCTTCTGACCCAGAAGCCTCGTGGGCGCGGCTCTTGCGGAACATGGGGCACTGGCAGGCGATGGGCTTTGGCTATTGGGCGGTCACGGATCGCACCGATGGCCGGTTCCTGGGAGAGGTCGGGTTTTCCGACTTCAAACGCGGCATCGTTCCGCCGCTGAACGGTGTGCCCGAGGCAGGATGGGTGCTGGCAGCCCATGCCCATGGACGCGGCATCGCGACCGAGGCGGTGCGCTCTATCCATGACTGGGCGGATCGTTGCATGGACTGGTCGGAAACGGTCTGCCTGTTCGACCCGGAACATCTGGTGTCACAGAACGTTGCTCGGAAACTGGGCTACCTGATGCGCGAAGAGGCGGCGGTATATCGGGGCGATCCCACCGTCGTGATGGTCCGGGGTTCCGGCAGCTGATCTGCGGCGCGGCTGCCTTCATCGGCGTCTGCGATTGGGCGCACAGGGGGCTGCAGAAACGACAACGCCCCGCCAAAGGCGGGGCGCCAGGCCCAACGGGCAGAGGGTCGCAAGACCCGATAACGGGCGGGAGGCTTACCCCTCCTTTTTCTGGATTTCCACGCTGTGCGGGTAGGGGATCGAAATGCCTTCTGCGTCAAAGGCTTCCTTCACCGCCTGGGTCATGGCGAATTTCAGCTCCCAGTAATCCGATGCCTTGCACCACAGGCGCGCGGTCAGATCGACCGAGCTGTCACCAAGGTTGGTCACGCGAACCCAGGGTTCGGGATCGGTCATGACCCGTGCATCGGCGGCGGCCTGTCGCAGGATGATCGCCTTGGCCTTGTCGGCGCTGTCGCCATAATCGATGCCAAAGACTAGGTCCACCCGGCGGGTGTCATGGGCCGAGAAGTTGGTGATGATCGATCCCCAGGCCTGACCATTAGGGATGATGATCTGCACGTTGTCCGCAGTGGCCAGTTCGGTCACAAAAAGGTTCAGATCCTTCACCGTCCCGGCGGTGCCGCCGATGTCGACGTATTGACCCAGCTTGTAGGGGCGGAACAGGACCAGCATGAAACCGGCTGCCAGATCGCTGAGCGTGCCTTGTAGGGCCAGACCGATGGCCAGCGTAGCAGCGCCCAGCATGGCGACAAGGCTTGTGGCCTCGATGCCGAAGATCCCGAGAACCGCAACCAGCACCACAGCCAGCAGCGCCCAACGGATCATGCTGGCGGCAAAATTGCCTAGCGTCGGATCGATCTGAGGGGTCTTGTTGATGCGGCGGCGCACCATGTTGCTGATCATTCCCGCTGCCACCCAGCCAAGGATAAGAACAACAAGCGCCTTGGCAGCGCTCAGTGCCAGCGGCCAGAGGGCTCCGGCCTGTTCAATCATCTCTTCCATACCAATAGGTCCTCTTTCAATCCTGTCATCCGGCGCGGACCTGCTTTGGTCGACGTCGGATTCTCCGACTCAGCCTTATTGTTACTATCAAGATTGTTTGAATTGACAGGGAATTTCTTGGCCACGTTTGCATTTAGCAACCCGGCACAGGGTCGCCTGGCTGGTGGTGGCGGAATACGGGAAGACAAAAATCCCCGCCAGTGCGCAGGCGCTGGCGGGGAGGAGGTAGCAGGGTAATCCGTAATGATCAGTCAGGTTCGCGGACCGGAACTCAGGATTTGATCGCCAGTGCTGGGGAAACGACATCGATCCCCAGCGCCTTGCCGACGGCATAGTAGGTCAGCTGACCCGCATGGACGTTCAGCCCGTTCAGAAGATGCGGATCATCGGCGCAGGCCTGTTTCCAGCCTTTGTCCGCCAATGCCAGCAGGAAGGGGAGGGTTGCATTGCCCAGAGCCTGGGTCGAGGTGCGGGCAACGGCGCCCGGCATGTTGGCCACACAGTAATGCATGACGCCATCGACCTCATAAATCGGATCGGCATGAGTGGTGGCTTTCGAGGTTTCGAAACAGCCCCCCTGATCGATCGCGACATCGACCAGGACCGCGCCCGGTTTCATCTCGCTGAGCTGCGCGCGGGAGACCAGTTTCGGTGCCGCTGCGCCGGGCACCAGCACCGCGCCGACAACCAGGTCGGCTTCGCGGACCAGTTCGGCGGTGGCGGCGGCGGTGGAATAGCGGGTGCGGAAGTCTCGGCCAAATACATCATCGAGGTATTTCAGGCGATGCAGGGAGCGGTCCAGAACGGTGACATCGCCGCCCATGCCCGAGGCGATGCGGGCCGCATGGGTGCCGACCACACCGCCGCCGATCACCACCACCTTTGCCGGAGGGACGCCGGGTACGCCGCCCATCAGGACGCCGCGGCCGCCATTTGCTTTTTGCAGGGTCCATGCACCGACCTGCGGTGCCAGCCGCCCGGCCACTTCGGACATCGGCGCCAGCAGCGGCAGGCCACCAAAGCTGTCGGTGACGGTTTCATAAGCAATCGCGGTGCAGCCTGAGGCAAGGAGGTCGCGGGTCTGTTCGGGATCGGGGGCCAGGTGCAGGTAGGTGAACAGCAACTGCCCTTCGCGCAGCATCTTGCGCTCACCGGCTTGCGGTTCCTTGACCTTGACGATCATGTCTGCGGTAGCAAAAATCTCTTCGGCCGTCTCCAGCAGCGTCGCACCGGCGGCGGCATAGTCAGCATCGGTGTATCCGGCACCGGCCCCGGCGCCGGTCTGGATGAAAACGTCATGGCCATGTGCGATGGCTTCATGGGCCGCGTCGGGGGTCATGCCGACGCGAAATTCCTGCGGTTTGATTTCAGTCGGGCATCCGATTTTCATGTAGCTTCCTCCCTGCTATACTAAAACCCTAGATCCGTTGTTGGGAAATTTGCTGCTTTTTTGGGCGAAATAAAAAGATGCGGATCGAAGATAATTCGAATAGATGCGGAATATGAGCAAGGTACTACGCAATTATGTCTCTTGATTCGACGGATCGTCGTATTCTGGAGGTCCTCCAACGGCAGGGCCGTATTTCCAACGCGGATCTGAGCGAGCGGGTGAACCTTTCGGCATCTGCCTGCCATCGCCGGGTGCAGCGGCTGGAGGTTGAGGGCTATATCAAGGACTACGTCGCCCTGCTGGACGCCCGCAAGCTGAGCGTTCCAACAACCGTCTTCGTGGAGATTACCCTGCAGGGGCAGGCGGATGAGCTGCTGGATGCTTTTGAACGTGCGGTGGCGCGGATCCCGGATGTGCTGGAGTGCCACCTGATGGCGGGATCGGCGGATTACATCCTGAAGGTCGTGGCCGAAAATACCGATGATTTTGCCCGCATCCATCGCCAGCATCTGACCCGGCTTCCGGGGGTGGCGCAGATGCAATCGAGTTTCGCGCTGCGCACGGTGTTCAAGACAACGGCGCTGCCCGTCTGAGTTTTCTCTTCGTCGCGCTCCCGTCCGTCGGCGGTCTTTTGAAAAAGACCTCCTCCTGTTGGGCGTGGCAGCCCGCGGGCGCGCTGCCACGCCCAAAGCTGCCAAGGGGTGCGGACGCAGTCGGCGCCCCCGCGGGCGCGGGAGGGCCTCTTGCTTGGCTGTTTTGGCCGGACAGTTGGGTGCTTTGAATGCAGATCGGCGCGTAGAGGGCTTATTTGTCTTACATTTCGCTCCTGCTTCTGGTTCAACAGGAGGACGAGGGAAAGACGGGGGAGTAGATCATGCAGTTCGACTACATAATTGTGGGCGCCGGGAGTGCCGGCTGTGTTCTGGCCAAGCGGCTGAGCGAGGCGGGCAAGCAGGTGTTGCTGCTGGAGGCGGGCGGCCGTGACAATTATCACTGGGTGCATATCCCGATGGGATATCTCTACTGCATCAACAATCCGCGCACCGACTGGATGTATCGCACAGAGGCCGACCCGGGGCTGAATGGTCGGGCGCTGATCTATCCGCGCGGCAAGGTGCTGGGAGGCTGCTCGTCCATCAACGGCATGCTGTATCTGCGTGGGCAGGCAGCGGATTATGATGGTTGGCGCCAGCGCGGCCTCGCGGGCTGGGGCTGGGACGATGTGCTGCCCTATTTCAAGAAATCCGAGGATTACGTCGAAGGCCCATCCGAGATGCATGGCGCGGGCGGCGAATGGCGGGTCGAGAACCAGCGGCTGCATTGGAATGTGCTGGATGACTGGATGGAGGCCGCCGCGGCCTGGGGCCTGCCCAAAGTCACGGATTTCAACACCGGCAACAACGAAGGCGTCGGCTATTTCCGGGTCAATCAGCGTGCGGGCTGGCGGATGAACACCGCCAAGGCATTCCTGCGTACGGCGACAGGGCAGGGGCTGAAGGTGGAAACCCAGGCCCATACCCGCCGCATCTTGATCGAAGAGGGCCGCGCGACGGGCGTCGAGTATCAAAAGGGCGGCGAGGTGCATGTGGCCCGTGCCGCCGCCGAGGTGATCCTGTCAGCAGGGGCGATCAACAGCCCACAGATCCTGCAGCTATCTGGGCTGGGGCCGGGCGCCTTGCTGCAGCAGCACGGGATCGAGGTTCTGCGGGACATGCCGCAGGTCGGCGCGAATCTGCAGGACCATTTGCAGCTGCGCTGCGCCTGGCGGCTGGAGGGGGCGCATACGCTCAACACGCTGGCGAATTCCGTGATCGGCAAGGCCAAAATCGGTCTGGAATACGCGCTGAAACGCTCTGGTCCGATGTCGATGGCGCCAAGCCAGCTGGGCGCCTTCTCCCGCTCACGCCCGGATCTGGAAACGCCCGATCTGGAGTATCACGTGCAGCCGCTGACGCTGGAGGCGTTCGGCAAGCCTCTGCATAATTTCCCGGGGCTGACTGCCAGCGTCTGCAACCTGCGCCCCGAAAGCCGGGGCCGGGTCGAGATCGCCTCGGCCGATCCGATGGCCGTGCCGAGTATCCAGCCGAACTACCTGTCGACTGAAGGCGACCGTCAGGTGGCCGTGGCGGCGATCCGGCAGGCGCGGGCGATCATGGGGCAGGCCAAGATGCAGGCCTACAGCCCCGAGGAGATCAAGCCGGGGATCGCATCTGATAGCGAGGCCGATCTGATGCAGGCCGCCGGGGATATCGGCACGACGATCTTCCACCCCACCTGCACCGTGCATATGGGCAGCGACGAACGTGCGCCGCTTGACCCCGAATTGCGTCTGCGCGGGGTATCGGGGTTGCGGGTGGTGGATGCCAGCGTGATGCCCACGATCACCAGCGGCAACACCAATGCGCCGACGATCATGATCGCGGAAAAGGCATCTGACATGATCCTTGCAGCTGCGCGCGGCTGAATTTGGCAGAAAGCCGGAAGCCGGTGCTTTTGCGCTTGCACCCGGTCGGGATTTTCGTTTGCCTTTGACCCGGGCGAATTAACGCCCTTTGTGACAGTTCCGGTCAGGCCGGACCGGAACTGCCTATTTCAGGCCATTCGGGCAGCGGGTGCTGCTGTGACATCAAACAATCACATCCGTGCGTTAGAGCGGCCGAAACAGACGAGTAACAACAAGGAGCCGCGCCGTGACCAGCGATACAACCCCTGATTCATTTGACTGGCTGGATGCCGAGCTTCAGGACACGCTGGACGAGGATTTCGAGATTGAATTTGCCGAGCCCATGCTGTCGATGGAGCTGCGCAAGATCTACCGCTCGCAGCATCCCGAAATGCTGGATCGCAAGGTCTATTTCAGAAACCTGTTGCGGCTGCAGGCGGAATTGATCCGGCTTCAGGATTGGGTGCAGCACAGCGGCGCCAAGGTGTGCATCCTGTTCGAGGGGCGCGATAGCGCAGGCAAGGGCGGTGTGATCAAGCGGATCACCCAGCGTCTGAACCCCCGTGTTGCCCGCGTCGTGGCCCTGCCCGCACCGTCGCGCCGTGAGCAGAGCCAATGGTATTTCCAGCGCTACGTGCCGCATCTGCCGGCTGCGGGGGAAATCGTGCTGTTTGACCGGTCCTGGTACAACCGCGCCGGGGTTGAACGGGTGATGGGCTTTGCCAGTGAGGATCAGGTAGAGCAATTCTTTCAGGACGTTCCGGAATTTGAGCGCATGCTGGTGCGGTCGGGGATCATTCTGCTGAAATACTGGTTCTCGATCACCGATGAGGAACAGCAGCTGCGGTTCATGATGCGGATCCACGATCCGATGAAACAGTGGAAGCTGTCGCCGATGGATCTGGAAAGCCGTATCCGTTGGGAGCAATATACCAAGGCAAAGGAGGATATGTTCGAGCGCACGAATATCCCCGAAGCGCCCTGGTATATCGTCGAAGGCAACGACAAGAAGCGCGAGCGTCTGAACTGTATCGAACACCTGCTGACCAAAGTGCCCTATGAAGAGGTGCCGCAGGAAAAGGTGTCGCTGCCGGACCGGGAATACAATCCCGATTATGAACGCCGGGTGCTGCCGGACGAGCTGTACGTGCCAAAGATCTACTGAGCCACCGCAGCGCAGAGGGTATTGGGCCACTCCCGCCGGTTCTGGCACAGCCTGCGGACTGTGCCGCCGCCGTTGGGCCCGGCGCCGCGCCGGGGCGCGGCGTGCGCCTGCCGCGGACTGCCCGTCTCAAGGCCGTTGGGATCTTTATTCGGGCGTGTCCGCCTGATCTGCCATATTGTCGAGAAACCGTTGCAGATACCCGGTGAAGGCGGTGAGCTCCTCGGGGGAGAAACCTTTGAGCAGGTCGCGCTGCCGCTCCAGCGCGCGCGGCAACATCTGGGCGTGCAGGGCATGCCCCGCCTCGGTCAGGAACCAGGATTTGCGCCGCTCATCTCCGCCCCGGACCTCGGCCCGGACGAGACCGGCCTTTTCCATGCGCTGCAATGCGCGGCTGACGGCGGCCTTGTCGATACCGGTGAGGTTCGCAGCCTGACCGACGGAACAGCCCGGATCGCGCGTCAGCATGACCAGCATGCGCCAGTCCATGACACCGATGCCGAATTCCTTTTGGTAGGCGCGCGCAGCGTTCCGGGTCAGCCGGTTGCCTGCGAATGTCACCGTGACCACCGGGTTGCGGCTGTAGTCCAGTGTCGGGGCGGCGGGGCTGTCCTCACTGCCATCCGGCAGGACCAGGAACAGATCGTCGGGTAAATCGCTCATCCAGGCAGCTTAGGTCAGGCGAGTTGACAAGACAACAGTTGCCGCGCAGTCTTCCCTGAAGCTGACAATCGGGGGGAGGGGCTGCGATGGAAAGGCCTGTTTACAACATCGATCCGCAGGCGTTTTGGCAGGATCCCTATCCGGATCTGGCCCGTATGCGCGCCGAGGCGCCGGTGGCCTATGTGCCACAACTGGATGCGGTTCTGATCACCCGCCGTGACGATATTTTCCGGGAGGAAAAGCGGATCGAGGTGTTTTCCTCGGACCAGCCTGAGGGGCTGATGACCCAGCTGATGGGGCGGAACATGATGCGCAAGGACGGCGCCGCCCATATGGGAGAGCGCAAGGCGATCTTTCCGGCGGTCTCTCCCAAGACGGTGAAACAGCATTGGCTGACGCAGTTCCGTTCCGCGACGGCGCGGATACTTGACGACCTGGCGCCCCGGGGGGGCTGCGATCTGGTGCGTGACTTCGCCATGCCAGTCTCGGCAGAGGCGCTGAAGGCAGTCACCGGTCTGACCCGCATGCGCGCCGAAGAGATGGACGCGGTGAGCCAGGGCATGATCGATGGCTGTGCCAATTATGCAGGTGATCCGGAGGTTGAAGCGCGCTGCAATGACAGCACCCGGCTGATCGACCAGCACATTACCGAGATGTGGCGGAGTGATTCTGGCGCGGATGACTATTCCCTGTTGCGGGTTCAGCAGGCTGCGGGCCTGCCGGAGGATCAGATCAGGGCCAATATCAAGCTGGCGATCTCCGGCGGGCAGAACGAGCCACGTGATGCGATTGCCGGGACCGTCTGGGCCTTGCTGCGCCATCCGGAGCAACTGGAAGATGTCCGCGCGGGCCGTGCCAGCTGGCTGCAGGCGTTCGAGGAATATGCCCGCTGGATGTCCCCCATTGGCATGTCACCGCGCCGGGTGGCGCAGCCTTATGTCCTGCACGAGGTGGCGCTGAAGCCTGAGGACCGGGTGTTTCTGATGTTCGGTTCTGGGAACCGGGACGAGCAGGTGTTTGCACGCCCCGATGCCTTTGACATCCATCAGGATATCAGCGCGGCCATTTCATTTGGCGCCGGTCCACATTTTTGCGCCGGGGCCTGGATATCAAGGGCGCTGATCGCCGAAGCGGCGCTACCGATGCTGTTTGAGCGGCTGCCGGATCTATCCCTTGCGGGGGAGGCACGGTTCGGCGGATGGGCTTTCCGCGGTCCGCTTGAAATGCCGGTGACCTGGGCCAAAGGGGAGAGGAGCCGGTAAGTGGGGAGAGCGCGGGGAGGCACGCGCAGATCAGACCAATAAGGGGCTCAAGAGGAAGTCACCCGGAGGGGCAGACGCCTTGGTGCAGGGAGCAAGGCTATCGCCAGGTTTGGGGGGGGGAGCGATGTGCCTCCTCCGGGAAATGCCGACCGTTCCAACTTCGGCAACAGGGCCGTCCGCCTTGGGAAACGTGAGGTTTCGGTGCCCTGCCACCATTGATAGCAAAGATGGACTCTGAACACACGTATAAGTTTAACTATTTGGCCGCAGAACCGATATTCCGCCGTAAAATATGTATCTTAGAAGCGACAAACCCCCGGGGCGGGCCACGGGGGTCGTCAAAAGCGTCCAGAAAAAACCGGAGGAAGATCTTAGAGGAGACCTTCGCGCTGTGCTTTCTTACGTGCCAGTTTACGGGCACGACGAATCGCTTCAGCTTTCTCGCGCGCTTTTTTCTCGGAGGGTTTCTCGAAATGTTGCTTGAGCTTCATTTCGCGGAACACGCCTTCGCGCTGCAGCTTTTTCTTCAGGGCACGGAGCGCCTGATCGACATTGTTGTCACGAACACTAACCTGCATGTGGTTTTCACCACCTTTCTAAGTTGGGTTGCAAGGATTTGCAGGAGGTGGCCGTATAGCAAAGCCGGTCTAACTTGTCTAGTACTGAGCAAAAGGGCAGAGCGCGCAGCGACGCAGGCCCTTAAAGGCGCATTTGTTGACGAGGAGATGCATCATGACTGAGCAAACAGCCACAGAGCAACCGGCCGCCGACACCGGATCGATCGACGCGCTTCTGGATGCGGCGCTCATTCATGTCGCCTTTGACGGCTGGACCGAAGCCACCTTTGCTGCTGCAGTCGAGGATTGCGGCATGGACCCGGTTCTAGCACGCGCCCTGTGTCCGCGCGGGGCAGTGGATCTGGCGCTGGCCTATCACCGGCGCGGCGATGATCAGATGCTGGAACGGTTGAAGACAGCGGATCTGACGGGGCTGCGGTTCCGGGACAAGATCGCCGCCGCCGTCCGGTTCCGCCTTGAAGCCTCTGACGACAAGGAAGCGGTGCGCCGGGGCGTGACGCTGTTCTCGCTGCCGGTCTATGCCGCCGACGGGGCCAAGGCGATCTGGGGCACGGTGGATGCGATCTGGACCGCGCTGGGCGATACCTCCGAAGACATCAACTGGTACAGCAAACGGGCCACGTTGTCCGGGGTTTATTCCTCAACCGTTTTGTTCTGGCTGGGGGACGACAGCCCGGGCCATCAGGCCACATGGGACTTTCTGGATCGGCGCATCGACAACGTGATGCAGTTCGAAAAGCTGAAGGCCGATGTGCAGAAGAACCCTTTGCTGAAGCCCCTTCTGGCCGGCCCGTCCTGGCTGGCGGATCAGATCCGGCGCCCGTCGACACCCACGGATCTGCCAGGCCGTAGGACTGGCCGCTGATCAAACGCCACGTCCATTCGCCGTTTCAGTACATCCGGACGCAATGCAAACCACCTGCCGGGGTTTGTGCCCCGCACCCAAGGTGATATTCAAAGCGTTAAAACGCACCACGCAAGGGAAAGGATCTTTGCATGACGGAGACATTGCCGGAAACGATGCGCGCGATTGAAATCTCGCAACCCGGAGGCCCCGAGGTTCTGACGCTGACAGACCGGCCCGTTCCGCAGCCGGGCCATGGCCAGCTGCTGCTGAAGGTCGCCTATGCGGGCGTCAACCGGCCGGACGCGTTGCAGCGTGCGGGGGTCTATGATCCGCCTGCCGGTGCCAGCGATCTGCCGGGGCTGGAAGCCTCGGGCGAGGTGGTCGCCATCGGTGCGGGCGTCACCGAATACGCCGTGGGGGACAAGGTCTGTGGCTTGCTGCCCGGCGGCGGCTATGCCGAATACGTGGTCACACCGGCCGCCCATTGTCTGCCAATCCCCAAGGGCATGTCGCTGAAACGCGCGGCCTGCCTGCCGGAAACCTGTTTCACGGTCTGGTCAAACGTCTTTACCCGGGGAGGGCTAAAGGCGGGCGAACGTTTTCTGGTGCACGGCGGCTCATCCGGGATCGGAACGACAGCGATTCAGCTGGCCTCGGCCTTGGGCGCGCGGGTGTTCACCACTGCCGGGTCCGATGCCAAATGTCAGGCCTGTCTCGATCTGGGGGCCGAGCGTGCGATCAACTACCGCGACGAGGATTTTGTGAAAGTTCTTCGCGCTGAGGGCGGCGCCGATCTCATCCTCGACATGGTGGGCGGCGACTATATTCCCCGTAATATCCGGGCGCTGGCCGATGATGGCCGTCTGGTACATATCGCCTTTCTTTCAGGCCCCAAGGCCGAGCTGAACTTTGCCCAGATCATGGCGCGCCGCCTGACGGTGACGGGATCGACCCTGCGCCCGCAAAGCGATCTGGCCAAGGCCCGCATTGCGCAGGATCTGGCCGAGGCGGTCTGGCCGCTGGTCGAGGCAGGCAAGATGGCGCCGGTGATGGACAGTGAATTTGCGCTGGAGGATGCAGCAGCCGCACACGCGCGGATGGAAAGTTCCGGCCATATTGGCAAGATCGTTCTGAAGGTGGGCTAAGGCCGCTTACCTGCACGCAAGAAGGGCCGACAGTTGCGTCGGCCCTTTTTCTGTGTGCTTCGCTTTATTTCACCGCGCGCCGGTACAGATGCCAGGTAGCGTGCCCCAGCACCGGCATCACGATGATCAACCCGGCCAGGAATGGGATCGCAGCGATTACCAGCATGCTGCCGACGATCACGCCCCAGGTAATGCAAATCACCGGGTTCTTGCGCAGCACGTTGATTGAGGTGGCCACCGCCACCGGCAGGCCCACGTGGCGGTCCAGCAGCAGCGGGAAAGAGACCAGGCTCATCGCCAGCGCGGCAAAGGCAAAGACGGCCCCTAACGCGCCGCCTGCAATTGCCATGATCCAGCCTTCGCGGGTGGTCACTACGGCGGTGGCGAAGCCGAGCATCGAGGTCGGCGGCTCTGGTCCCAGGGTGCGGATATAGATCATGTCCGCAGCGACCAGCCAGATGATGAACAGTGCTGCCAGATAAAAGCCCAGCACCAGAATGGCGCCGAAGGCAGGCGAGCGGATAACGCCAAAGGCATCCATCCAGCGCGGCTTAAACCCGGCTTCGCGGCGCGAGGACATTTCATACAGCCCGACCGCCGCAACAGGCCCGAGGATCGCAAACCCCATGATCATTGGCACGATCAGTGGCAGCAGGTTCATCGACAGGCTCATCACGATCAACGCGAGGCCAATCACCGGGTAGAACAGCACCAGGAACATCGCATCGCTGCGGCAGGCGGCAAAATCTTCAAGACCTGCGGCCAGTGAATGGATGAGGTCGTCCATCGAAAGCCTGCGCGCCTGAGGCAGCTCCGTGACGTCGCTGCTGCCCATTTCTCCCACCGTCTTGCCGAAATGCTGTCCGGTGGTTTCTGCCCCCTGCAAGAGCCAACTGAGCGGATTACCGATTGTCTTTGCCATGCGCTTGTTCCTCCTCTTCCTCCTCGCGGATTTAAATGGAAGTGCCGTTTAGGCAGGGCCGTGCGCGGCACGTGGAACAATACTAGCACAAAATCGGCCAAAATGCGCTGCACAAGCCAATCAATGTCGCGTGAGGGAAAGCTGCCCAGTGGCGCCTGCCTCCTCTTTTCGCGGTCAAGCCGCCTGTCGGGCAGTGGGGCAGGGGGAGTTTGAGGAGATGGAGGAGGGAGCCAGGCCTCCATAAGGTTCAGCGCACCGGGGCGAATAGTGCATCCTTCAGAGTGCAGTCGCGGATCACGTCCGGGCCGCAGGGCACCGGATCAAGGCTGCGCGACAGGCAGATGCGGGCCTCTTGGATGTGACCATCGCGGCAGGTGATGGTCAGGCTGTCCCGGCTCAGCTGTGGATTTTCCTTCAGAAAGGCTTCCTCGACCAGCGATGCGGGCAGTTTCACCAGTTTGTCCAGCTTGCGGAAGATGGCCGGACGGGTGATCTGTCCATAAGCCTCGCGCGAGAGGGAAAAATACTGGGCAGGGGACAGGCCGGAGCAGCTGCCGTGTTTCTTCCATTGATGCCAAGCCAGGCCCGGAGACCCCATGATATCGGCCATCTCGGCGGTCTGGCGGCGGCTTGGCGGTGCCTCGGCGGTGTTGCAGAAATCCGGCCAGCCCCGGTGATACTGCGGCCACAGCCCATGCAGGGTCCAGCCGTGATCATGGCGGCTATCGCATTGATCCGATCCCCTGGCATCGCCTTCGATGGCACACCAGTTCGGTGACCAGCTGAGGCTAAGGACGTAGTAATCGAATTCGCCCGCGACCTCCCGCGACCGGTCGCTGTCGGCGTAACCGGGCAGCGACGCCAGCCCGGAAATCACGGTTGCAATTGCCAGCAAGAACCTGCGCATCGCCTCTTTCCTTATGAAAACAAGGCGACTATATAGGACTGAAGTTCCCCGACAACGGAAACCCGCCCCAGACCTCGGGGCAGCCTAATTCAGGCGACGGGAAAGATGTACGTAGATGTTCGTGGGGCAAACGTGTTTTAAGGAGATAAGCGCATGGCAAAACCGTTGATGACCAAAGCGACCGCCGTGTGGCTGGTGGACAATACCACGATCAGCTTCAAGCAGATCGCCGATTTCGTTGGCATGCACGAGCTGGAGATCCAGGGCATTGCCGACGGTGACGTCGCCGCCGGCGTCAAAGGCTTTGATCCGGTTGCAAACAACCAGCTGACGCAGGATGAGATCGACAAGGCCGAGGCCAATCCGCTGCACAAGCTGAAGCTCAAGTTCAACCCGGCCGCTGCTGGCGAGGAAAAACGCCGCGGACCGCGCTACACGCCGCTGTCCAAGCGTCAGGACCGTCCGAACTCGATCCTGTGGCTGGTGAAGTTCCACCCGGAACTCTCCGATGGTCAGATCGCCAAACTGGTAGGCACCACCAAGCCGACGATCCAGTCGATCCGCGAGCGGACCCACTGGAACATTGCCAACATGCAGCCGATCGACCCGGTTGCGCTGGGCCTGTGCAAACAGTCCGAACTGGACTCTGCCGTGCAAAAAGCCGCCGCAAAACGGGCTGCCGAAGGCGGCGTGATGAGCGACGACGAACGCCGCAAGCTGGTGTCGACTGAGCAATCGCTGGAGATGGATGCCGAGCCGAAGATCCCCTCGGCCATCGAAGGGCTGGAAACCTTCACTCTGGGTGGTGGCTCCGCCGAAAGCACCCCGTCCGAAGAGCCGCTGCCCGATGCGGACAGCTTCTTCAACCTGCCCTCGGGCGGTGATGAGGACGACGAGGACGAAGACGGGACCGATCCCCGCTTCTGAAGGGTTCAGACATCAGGGCCGACACGGTCCAACGAATAGGAAAGCCACGCCCGGATCCGGGCGTGGCTTTTTTCTTTGTGGCGGTCCTACCAGGCGTCGGCGTAGCGGGGGCCGGGGGTCGCGGGGCCTGCGCTCTCCAACGCGCGGTGCAGCGCGGCGCGGGTCTCTGCCGGGTCGATGACCGCGTCGAATTCCAGCAGGCTGGCAGCATTCAGCGCCTTTCCGCGCTCATACAGGGCATCGACGAGGCGTTGATACTCCGCTTCCCGCTCTGCCGGGTCTTCGATAGCGTTCAGATGGTCGCGGTGGCCCAGCCTGACCGCGCCCTCCAACCCCATGGCGCCGACCTCTCCGGTGGGCCAGGCACAGCAGAAATGCGGACGATCCAGCCCGCCGCCCGCCATCGCCATCGCGCCCAGACCATAGGCCTTGCGCAGGATCAGCGTCACCAGCGGTTGGCTGAAATGGGCTCCGGCCAGAAACAGCCGGGAGATATGCGCCACCTGTCCGGTTTTCTCGACCTCGGGGCCGACCATGAAGCCGGGCGTGTCGCATAGGGTGACGACGGGCAGGCCCCAGGCTTCACACAGCTGCAGGAAACGCGCGCCCTTGTCACCGGCCTCGGCATCGATGGCGCCGCCAAGGTGCAGCGGGTTGTTCGCCAGCAGCCCCACCGCGCGACCTCTGATCCGGGCAAAGCCGGTGATCATGCCCGCGCCAAACCCGCGGCGCAGCTCCTGAAACGTGTCACTGTCGGCCAGCCCGTCGATGGCTGAGCGCATGTCATAGGCGCGGGTGCGGTCCACGGGCACGACATTGCGCAGGTCCGGGGTTTCCTCCGGGTCATCGGCGGGTGGTGTCTGTGCGGCCTCAAGGCTTAGCAGCCGTTTCGCAGCCTCTACGGCCTCGGCTTCGTCTTCGGTCAGAATGTCGATCAGCCCGGTGCCTGCCTGCACGTCACTGGGGCCGATCTCCTTCGGGGCGACGACACCCAGCCCGCCGCCTTCTATCATCGCCGGGCCGCCCATGCCGATCCAGCTATTGCGGGTGGCGATCCGCAGGTCGCAGACCCCGTAAAGGGCCGCGTTCCCGGCGAAACAATAGCCCGACACGATGCCGATTTTCGGCCCTTTGTAGGCGGCGAAATGGCGGAAGGAGGTGACATTCAGCCAGGCCGCCATGATCAGGGCGGTGTCGCCGTCGTTGGGTCTCCCGCCGCCGCCTTCGGCGAAGAGGACGATGGGCAGCCGGTCGCGGCTGGCGACCTCGATCAGGCGGTCCATCTTACGGTGGTGGTTGAAACCCTGTGTGCCTGCCAGAACCATGTAATCTACCGCCATGGCAGCCACCGTACGCCCAGAAACCGTGCCGATTCCGCAGATGATACCGTCGCCCTGCGTGCGCGCATGGAGATCGGGCAGCGCCCGCTTGCCACGCTGGGCCGCCACAGCGAGGGCGCCATATTCAGTGAAACTGCCTGCATCGAACAGGTCGTTGATATTCTCCCGTGCGGTGCGGCCTCCCTGCGCGTGACGTTTGGCAACGGCCTCGGGTCGGGCGCTATCGTCCAGCAGTGCCATGCGGGCCGCATATTCCTCCAGATCTGGACGGGCGGTATCGTCGGTTGCGGCCTCCTCAACGGACACGCTGCCGGGTTCCAGTGTAATCAGCGTTTCACCGCCCTGCAGCTCTTGTCCGGCGGTCACGTGAACGGCAGTGACAATCCCGATCTGCTCGGCGCGGATTTCATGGCGCATTTTCATCAGTTCGGTGGCCAGCAACACCGTGCCTGCGGCCACTTCCTGACCCGGTGCGACATGGACTTCGGCGACGATTGCGGCGCTTTCGGCCTTTATGAGTGTCACCAGTACCCCTCCCTGATCGCTGATGTTGTTCTCAGTCAAGCGTTCGCCGGGGGCAGCTGTCAATTTGACCGTGGGGTCACTTTTCCGGATCAGGGCTGGGGCGGGACACAGAAGGTTGTTATCTACCCGCGACTTGGGGGTTTTCGTGCCGACCTCTTGCGGCTAGCGTTGCGCAAAATCGACTGGAGAGATCATCATGAGCCAATATGCAGGAATGACGCAGACCGAAACCGGTGCAGGGGTGCTGTGCGATCTGCGCAGCGACACGGTCACCCGCCCCGACGACGCGATGCGTCAGGCCATGGCGGCGGCTGAGGTGGGCGATGATGTCTATGGCGAGGATCCGCAGGTCAACCAGTTGGAGGCCACCCTGGCCGAGCGTCTGGGCAAGGAAGCGGGCCTGTTCCTGCCCACCGGCACCCAGAGCAACCTGACCGCGCTCCTGTCCCATTGCGGCCGCGGAGAGGAAATCATCACCGGCCGCGACTACCACGTATTCAAATACGAGGCGGCCGGCGCTTCGGTGCTGGGCGGCAGCGCGCTCTACCCGCTGGAGGTGCAGCCCGGCGGTGGACTTGATCCCGCAGCGATCGCGGCAGCGGTCAAACCGGATGATTCCCATATGCCGATCAGCCGCCTGCTGTCCTTGGAGAACACCCACAACGGACAGGCCATTTCGCTGGAGGACATGCGCGCGATGACCGATGCGGGCCGGGCTGCGGGCCTGTCGCTGCATCTGGACGGGGCGCGTTTTTTCAACGCCATCACCGAGCTGGGCTGCTCTGCACCGCATCTGGCGGTTCTCTTCGATACCGTGTCGATCTGCCTGTCCAAGGGTTTGGGCACGCCTGCGGGATCGGTTCTGGTCGGTCCGTCCGATCTGATTGCCCGCGCCCGGCGCTGGCGCAAGATGCTGGGCGGCGGCATGCGCCAGTCCGGGGTGTTGGCTGCGGCAGGTCTGATGGCGCTGGAGCAGAACGTCGACCGTCTGTCAGAGGATCACGCCCGGGCCGCTACGCTGGCAGATGCCTTGCGCGCTCTGGGCGCGGGAGAAGTCACGCAAGCCACGAACATGGTGTTCTTCACCCCGGCAGAGGTGCAGAACGCAGCCCTGCAGGCGCATCTGGCCAAGGCGGGCGTGGTGATCGGGGCAGGGGACAGCGGCCCGATCCGGCTGGTGCTGCACAAGGATGTCACCGATGAGGGCCTCAACGGCGCGATTGCCGCGTTCCAGGCCTTCTTCAGCTAAGGCGTTTCGCGACGGGTTATCCGTTGCACAAACGGGATCAGGGCAAATGCGATTTGCCCTGCCAACCCGATCGCCCCGGCAGCGGTGGCCCAATGGCCGAAGTAGCTTCTGGGAGCCGCGCCCATCAGGCTGGTGGCGAGTACATATTCCGCAACCATCAGCAGCCCGAAGGCCCAGATTCCCATCCACAGGCGCGCGGCGGCAGGATACAGATCCTTGCGATTCCGAGTCAGGTGCCGGGCGATCAGCCAGCTGAGGGTGAGCATGATGGGCAGTTCAAGGCAGACCGCCCAGAGTTCATCCATCAGGGGCAGCAGCACAAAGATCCGCAGGCTGCCCAGAACAAATCCGCAGAAGAACACGGCCGCAAAATAAAATATGGCGGCTCTCAGAACCGGGCGGTGCAGGGCGGTTGGCATGGCTGTCCTTCCCCTTTTGCCGTCAGAGTTCCTTGCGGGCCTTCAGCGCGGCGCTGATGGTACCGTCGTCGAGGTAATCCAGCTCGCCGCCGATGGGTACACCCTGCGCGAGCGAGGTAAGTTTCACCTGACCGCTCAGCTGGTCGGCGATGTAATGGGCCGTGGTCTGCCCGTCGATGGTGGCATTCAGCGCCAAGATCACCTCGCTCACCGCTTCGCTGCCGACCCGGTCGACCAATCGGGGAATGCGCAGGTCTTCGGGGCCGATGGCATCCAGCGCCGAGAGGGTGCCGCCAAGCACGTGATAGCGTCCCTTGAAAACGCCTGCGCGCTCCATCGCCCAGAGATCCGAGACGCTTTCGACGACGCAGATCTCGCCATTGGCGCGGGCCTCGCTGTCGCAGATCTCGCAGATGTCCTCGGTCCCCACGTTGCCGCAGTTGAGGCATTCGCGGGCGGTGGTGGCGACGCGGGTCATCATGTCCGACAGCGGTGTCAGCAAAAGCGCGCGTTTGCGGATGAGGTGCAGCACCGCCCGCCGGGCCGAACGCGGCCCCATGCCGGGCAGTTTTGCCATCAGATCGATGAGGGTTTCGATGTCGCTGGTAGAGCGGTCTTGCATGGAGGCGGCCTTTGGAGTGTCAGCCCATATAGACGCATCACGGCGGGCAATGGCAAGGGGGAGAGGCGACGGATGTTCAGGGTTTGTCTGGGCAGCGCCTGCGCGCCAGATTGGGCAAAGGGCGTATGCCCGTGAGACATGAAAAAGGCGGCCAAGGCCGCCTTCTCGGAACTTTTCAGTTGCGCCTCCGGATCAGAAGGGCAGCTTGATGTCCTTGGGCAGGCCCATGCTTTCCGTGAGGTTGGTCATCTCTTCCTGCGCTTTTTCGGCTGCCTTGGACTGTGCGTCCTTGATGGCGGCCAGGATCAGGTCCTCGACCATTTCCTTGTCATCGCCGTTAAAGATGGACGGGTCGATATCCAGCGCCTTGAGGTCGCCCTTGGCCGAGGCGGTGGCTTTTACCAAGCCCGCGCCTGCTTCGCCGGTAACCATGACGTTGTGCAGGTCTTCCTGCATCTGCGCCATCTTGGTTTGCAGTTCCTGTGCCGATTTCATCATCTTGGCCATATCGCCAAGACCGCCGAGGCCTTTGAGCATGGTGTTTCTCCTAAGTGCGGGGGCGCAGGGCGCCGTAAGTCATTCCCAAACATATCGCAATTGCAAGCGCGATGAACAAGTGGGAGGAGGCGGTGCAGTCTTCGATTATGCCCAAGGCACTCTTATCATCAAAGAAAAGCTCCAGATTATCGACGGCAATTGCGGCCGTTAGCATGCCCCAAAGAAAGCCTGCGATTGCAAAGGAGGCGCGCTTTCTGCTGTACAGCGCGAATCCAGCAAGAGCGAAGAGGGCCAAGACAGCAGGCGTGGCCGACATCCGCCAAAGCACATCCCACGCGCTGTCGGATAGATCGCCGGTAGCAAAGCAGGTTTTGGCGTAAGCGGTTGTCGGCAGGGTGAACAAGAGGACCGTCAGGCCAGTCGCTACCCGTCTTCGAAGGGATCCCATTCGTCTTCCACCTCGGGCAGGGCTTCGGCCTCGACCTCGGCGGCCATTTCCTCGGCGGTACGGATGCGGGTGATCCGGGCCTTGGGGAAACTGTCGATCACCGCCTGTACCAGTGGGTGTTCGCTGGCCTTGGTGCGCAATGCGTTTTCGGCTGCATCGCGGATTTCGGCGATCGTCGGGGCCTCGCCGTCGGGTGCGATGGTGACGACCCAGCGGCTGCCGGTCCAGTTTTGCAAGGCGGTGCCGAGGCGCGCAGCAAGGTCTCGGGGCGCATTCGCATGCGGTGTGAATTCGATCCGGCCCGGCTGGTAAGCGACGAGGCGCACACCGGTTTCCACCTCGACCAGCAGTTTCACATCACGGTTGGTGCGGATCAGTTCCACCACATGTTCGAAACTCGGGTAGCGGGCGAGGGCCTTTTCTGCAGCCGGGGCAAGCGCGGTGGCCTGCCCCTGTCCTTGGCCGTGCGACATGGTCATGCCGCCGGACGGTCCACCGCCCGGTGCGCCTTGCGGCGGGGCCGTGGTGACAGCCGATGCCCCGCCTGCGGCAGGCGCGCCCATGCTTTGCATGGGCATTCCGCCACCACCGCCGGGCGGCGGGGGCGGCATATCCTGCAGCTTGCGGATCAACTCCTCGGGACTGGGCAGATCGGCCACGTGCGTCAGGCGGATCACCGCCATCTCGGCAGCCATCATGGCGTTGGGGGCGGCGGCGACCTCTTCCAGCGCCTTGAGCAGCATCTGCCACATGCGGGTCAACACCCGCATCGGCAGCGCTTCGGCCATCTGTTGACCGCGGGCGCGCTCATCCGGGCTGATGGTCGGATCCTCTGCCGCGTCTGGCGTAATCTTTACCACCGACACCCAATGGGTGATTTCGGCCAGATCGCGCAGAACAGCCAGCGGATCGGCGCCTTCGGCATATTGCGAGGAGAGCTCGCTGAGCGCCGCAGCCGCATCGCCGCGCAGGATCATATCCATCAGATCCAGCACCCGGCCCCGGTCGGCAAGGCCCAGCATGGCGCGCACTTGATCGGCGGTGGTCTCGCCCGCGCCGTGGGAAATCGCCTGATCCAGCAGCGAGGTTGCATCGCGGGCCGAACCTTCGGCAGCGCGGGTGATGAGGGCGAGCGCATCCTCGGCGATCTGGGCGTTTTCGGCGGTGGCGATCTTGCGCAGGAGGGCGATCATCACCTCGGGCTCAATCCGGCGCAGATCGAACCGCTGGCAGCGCGACAGGACCGTCACCGGAACCTTGCGGATCTCGGTGGTGGCGAAGATGAACTTCACATGGGCGGGGGGTTCCTCCAGCGTTTTCAGCAGCGCGTTGAACGCGCTGGTAGAGAGCATGTGAACCTCGTCGATGATGTAAATCTTATAGCGGGCCGAGGCTGCGCGGTACTGGACCGAATCGATGATTTCGCGGATGTCGCCGACGCCGGTGCGGCTGGCGGCGTCCATCTCCATCACGTCCACGTGGCGGCCTTCCATGATCGCGAGGCAATGCTCGCACTGACCGCAGGGTTCGGTGGTGGGGCCGCCGTTGCCATCGGTGCCGATACAGTTCATCCCCTTGGCAATGATCCGGGCGGTGGTGGTCTTACCCGTGCCGCGAATACCGGTCATGATGAAAGCCTGAGCGATCCGGTTCGCGGCAAAGGCGTTTTTCAGCGTACGCACCATGGCGTCCTGGCCAACCAGATCCGCAAAGGTTTCGGGCCGGTACTTGCGGGCGAGGACCTGATACTGGCCAGACGGCTGCTCCGCGTGCTGAACCTCAGCGGTTTGGGTTTCAGGATCGGATGTTGGGGTGTCGCTCATGCTGTCTCGTGCCGGATTCGGAATGGGATTGGGACCGCCTCATAGGGTAGGGAAGCCCGCGGGCTTCGTCCACCGCTGTTGACCGTCCGGCAGGGCAGGTGGCAGAGTTTTTCCCTGTATGTGGTGGAGAGTGTGTGATGACTGGGATGAGTTCAGATGGGGCAGGCCTGCAGGCCGGGCAGCCCTTTACGATCTACGCGGTGTCCGCCGCCAATGGCATTCTTGCGATCTGCCCGCTGCCCGGTGCCGGGGGCGACTACAAGGGGGATCTTGAGCTGATCCACGACTGGCAGCCCGGTCTGGTCATTTCCATGACCACCGAAGCCGAGCATGTCTCCGTCGGGGCCGCGACGCTGGGGGTTGATCTGCAGAGCATGGGAAGCCGCTGGGTGCATCTGCCGGTGGCGGATTTCGGTGTGCCCGGCCCGGAGGTGAACGAGGCCTGGCCCGGGGTCAGCGCCTCGGCACGTCAGGCGCTGACCGGTGGCGGCCGCGTTCTAGTGCATTGCCGGGGCGGCTGCGGGCGCTCCGGCATGGTGGTGCTGCGCCTGTTGATCGAATGCGGCGTTGCGCCAGAGGCGGCGCTAAACAGGTTGCGCATGTCTCGCCCCTGCGCGGTCGAGACCGAGGCACAGATGGCCTGGGCCCGCAGCCGCTGAGCCAGAGGCAGCCCGCCGGAGCGGGCCCGACTGTCATCCCGCTTTCTTCTTCACAGGGCGCGGCATTCACCGAATAAAACCGACGCCCCTCCTGTGGGTTCTCAGGGTCTGCCGCTACGCCGCGCTGAGCGGGATGGCTTCTCCGAAGGAGCAGGGGCGATGTGGCAGGTGATCTGCGGGCTGCGCTTGTGCATCGCTGGACAGCAGCGCGTCGGCAAAACGGTCCAGACCGCTGCGCTCTGCTGCGGTGTCCACTTCGCAGAACACCCGGATCCTGTCGTGCGAGGCAAAAAAGCGCGCCGGGCAATGGCGGGTGCAGCCATCGAGCAGGCTGTCGCCGGTGATTTCAAAATCCTCTTCGGTCATATCCCGCGCGGTATCGAGCGCCCCGCACAGGGCCACCAGCATCCGTTCCAGTGCCGGGCAGCTTGCCCCGGTGTGTTGACAGGTCGTTGCCGCAAGTTCATGCGTTTTTGTCGTCCAGATCATCGCGCCCTCCGCGCTGGGGCAGGGGCATAATGAGGGGGAGAGACATGTGGCCGGATGCTTGTCGGCCAGAACGGGCCGCGCAACAGGAGCCATCTCACCCGCTCCGGACACCCCGCCCGGTTTCGAGTTGTGCGATGGCAGGTCTCCTGACTTGCGGGTCATAGCTTCTCCGGTCCTTCCCGGCCGCAGGTCTGTACCTTGCGTCCAGTGGATCTTCCGGGGTCGCTCTCCGCCTACAGTTGCGGGGGCAGTCGTGGAATTGTTCTGGCCGAGAGAGGCCGGATCGCACCACGTTCCCTTTTCATCCCGGACCCGCCAAAGGCGGATCGCGGAAACCATCTGTGAAATGGGTAGCGGGTCGAAGGGCGAGTCGTCAATTCGCTTGTGTGAAAGTCGGAGAAATCCGCGCCAACACCAGCAAGCCAGGTAAGCTTGCTGAATTGTGCAGGCGGATGCGGTGCCCTCAGGCCGTGCGGTTCAATCGTTCTTCGGTCAGCCGTGCGAAATCTGCCGCGCGCGCTTTGAATTTCTTATTGAGCGAGCCGCGCGCCAGTTTGAAGGATTGCAGCAGCAACCGCCCCGACAGGGTCTTGGCCGTCAGGTTGAGCGAAATTGTTACACGGGTGCGCCGCGGCGACAGCGCCATCAGTTCGATCTCGGTTTCGCCGTTCAGCCCGCTGCTGTCGCCGGACAGCAGAATGCGGGTGACGGGATCATAGGATTTGAGAGCAATGCGCAGCTCGCGCGCCTTGCCGCGAAAGCTGAATTTGGCATCCCAGGCGAGGCCGTTTTCAGGCGTGCTGATATCGCCGATCCGTTGCACGTCGATGCCGCGCCGGATGGCCGAGCGTTCAAAGCTTTCAAAGTCCGACAGGGCTTCAAACACGTCGGCGATCGGTGAATCGATATCTTCTTTACTCGTGAAATCCATGACTCTGACGCCTGCTTGCCTGTTTTGATTGATCAATTCTCAGCGTGGCCGCGATATTCCCTTTAATCCAGCGTATCCGCAAGCCAGTTCTGCAACAGAAAATGTGCAATTGCTCCTTTTCGGGCAGGCTTCAGGATCGGGTGCTCTCCGGCAAAGGCGGTCATCATGTCCTGCTTGCTGACCCAGATCGCGTCCTCGATTTCATGTGGGTCGATGGTCAGCTCGCGATCCAGCGCGATCCCGCGGCAGCCGAACATCAGCGACATTGGAAAGGGCCAGGGCTGGCTGGACAGGTACTCCACCTCTCCGACCTTCACGCCGGACTCTTCCAGAACTTCACGCCGCACGGCGGCCTCCAGCGTTTCGCCGGGTTCAACGAAACCGGCCAGCAGGGAGTACATACCTTCCGGCCAGCCGGGAGAGCGGCCCATCAGGACCTCGTCCCCATGGGTGATCAGCATGATCACAACCGGATCGGTGCGGGGGAAATGGCTCGCCTTGCAGCTGGGGCAATTTCTTTGCCAGCCTGCCTGAACCATATCACTGGGGTGGCCACAGCGGGCACAGAACCCATGCGAGCCATGCCAGGAAAACAGCGCCTTGGCGGTGGCGGCCAGCTCGGCCTCCAGCGGGGTCAGCCGGGTCATCACCCTGCGCAGCTCGGCGAAAGCATAACCAGAGGGCAGGTCCGGGTGCTGCTGCTCCGTCACATCGGCAAAACTGGCCAGCGCCATCTCGTCCAGCGCATCGGGCTGCCAACTGCTGATATCACAGGCGAAGGCCGGGCTTTGATCCGGCAGGAGGCCGAGAAACAGAGCGGCGTCGCGGCACTCTGCTGCCATCGGATGCGTGGTGGAGATCCAGGCAAGCGCGTCCGGTCCGCGCTCTGGATCTGACCGCTGGCACAGGGGTTTGCCGCGCCACATCATCAGCACCTGTGCATTCTGTGCCCCCCAGGCAGCGTCTAGCGCTTTGGCATCCGCACGCAGATGCGCGCTGCGGTCCAGGCCACCCTTGCCGCCAAATGTCACCTCTTCGGCCCGTTTCATATCGTTGTCCTTCTTTTGGCAGGGGATCCGGCGTTAAGGCCCGATTTCCTGCATTGATGGCGGCAAAACCGCGCAATGACCAGCCTGTTCGGGTAGCGCGGTCGATGCATTTTTATGGTTGTGAGCGGATGTTTGACGCCGGGTCACCGGTCTGCCGCTGGATATTGGCGTTAGACCGGTCAAATTTTCGGCATCAGCGCCACAATCGTTAACATCCTCAAAAATGGTGACTTTGCAAATCAAGGAAACGCTGTTTCAAAGGGTTAACGCGTTCGTGTCAGAACGTGAGAAAAAAACGAAGATCGGAAGACGCCGTGCAGGCTGCGGGTAGAGCAATATGACAGGACCGGATCAATCCTTGCCATTGGGGAAGGGGGTGCTGCGCTTGTTGGCAACCACCGATCTGCACAGCAATCTGCTCAGCTACGACTATTATGCCGACCGGCCGGACCCCAGCATCGGCCTGTCCCGCGTCGCGTCCCTGATCGCAGAGGCGCGGCAAGAGGTCCGGGAGGCAGGGGGCACGGTGCTGCTCTTGGACAATGGTGATGGGCTGCAAGGGGCGCCGATTGGTGAGATTTCCTCTGACGACCCGATCGTGCCGCATCCGCTGATGCAGGCCTTCAACGTGTTGCAATACGATGCCATCGGGCTTGGAAATCACGACTTCAACTTCGGTCTGGAGACGCTTGAGCAGGTGCTGGAGCAGGCACCCTGTCCGGTGATTTGCTCGAATATGACGGCCGTGGAGGAGGGACGGAAGCTACCTTTCGCCCGCTCCACCATTCTGGAGCGGGAGGTGCCTGCCTGCGCCGATGCACCGCCGCTGCGGATCGGGATCCTGTCGGTGTTGCCGCCGCAGACGGTAACATGGGATGCGCATCTTCTCGAAGGTCAGGTCGTGGTTGCGGACATGGTGCAGGCGGCTGCCGCTGCTGCCAGCGCGCTGCGGCGGGAAGGATGCGATATCGTGATCGCATTGGCGCATACAGGTGTCGGAGGGTTGGAGCGGGTGCCGGGCATGGAGAATGCCTTGCTTCCCATCGCGGCCACGGCGGGAATCGATGCGGTGATCGGCGGGCACACCCACAAGACCCTTCCAGATCCCGAGCACAGTTTCACCAAGCCGGTGGTCATGCCGGGTGCGCATGGATCACACCTGGGGCAGATCGATCTGCAGGTGTCGCACGGCCCGGAGGGGTGGCGGCTGGAGAATTGGGACGCCCGCCTCAAACCCATCTGCAGCAGGGCAGAGAATGGCGATCTGATGTCTCTGGTCGACGAGGACGCTGAACTGACCCGCGCGCTTGGCCCCGCGCATGATTCAACGCGCGAACGGATGCGTCAGCCAGTTGGCTTCAGTGACGTGCCTTTGCACTCCTTCTTTACTTTCTTTGGGCCCGACCTTGGGCTGGAACTTGCAGCAGCAGCGCAAGCGGCAGCGGTCAGGCCGCTGCTGGAAGGCACTGAGGTTGGTAAACTGCCGCTCTTGTCCGCGGCGGCGCCAGGCAAATTCGGTGGCCGTTCCGGGCCGGGGCATTATACCGACATCGGGCGTGGCGATCTGTGTATGCGCAACGTCGCTGATCTTCACATCTTCCCGAATGAGCTTAGGCTGGTGGTTGCGACCGGCGCGCAAGTGCTGGACTGGCTGGAAATGTCCGCGGGTGTGTTCAAACAAGTCCGCCCCGGCAGTACCGAACAGGAACTGGTTGATCCCAGCCGTGCCGGGCATAATTTTGACGTTCTTTTTGGCCTGCAATACGAAATAGATCTCTCGGCACCGCCGCGGTTTTCCTCCTCTGGCGTGCGGATCAACCCGGCGGCAGGGCGCATTCGACGTCTTCGCGTGCACGGGCGGCCTGTGGCCCCTGCGCAGCGTTTTGCCGTTGTGGTCAACAGTTACAGGGTCAGCGGTGGTGGTAATTTCCAGATGGTCAAAGACGCCGAGAGCATCCCGCTGCCGCCGGTGCGAATCCGGGATGTGATCCGGGACTACGTTGCGGGCCGCCTGCCTGAGGATCCACTGGCGCAGGAAGAGTATCCGTGGCGGTTTGCCGAGCTCAACAACGCCGAGGCCGCCGCCTATACCAGCCCGGAGGCGGTGCAGTATCTGGATGAATTGCCGGAGGGGCAGGTGCGCAACTGCGGCATGACACCAAAAGGCTTTCTGAAACTGATGCTTGCCCTCTGACCTGCGGAGCGGTGGATCGGGGAGGCCCCCTTGTCATTGCTGCGGCAGCCGCCTATATCGGGATTCGAGAGGTTGGCGCGGGCAAGCGCCTCGCCAACCTGGTCAGGTCCGGAAGGAAGCAGCCACAACGAGCCCCGCTTGGGTCGATGTCCAACCTCTCACCTTTCCCTAAATACAGATCCAGCCCGCCGAAAGGCGTGGGCTGTCTTAATGCCCGCAGAATTAGAGGTTAGTAGCGGCCATTGTCAGCGGGATAGACGCCCAGGATCTCGACGTTGGTGGTAAAATAAGCCAGCTCGTCCATGGCCAGCTGCACGTTCTCATCCTCGGGATGGCCTTCGATATCGGCATAGAACTGTGTCGCCGTGAAGGAGCCGTCGACCATATAGCTTTCCAGCTTGGTCATGTTGATTCCATTGGTGGCAAAGCCACCCATCGCCTTGTAAAGCGCGGCGGGGATGTTGCGCACCTGGAACACGAAGCTGGTGATCATGCCATGGGCACCGCGACGGCTGTAATCTGGCTCGCGTGACATGATCAGGAACCGCGTGGTGTTGTCGCCGTTGTCTTCGATATGGCGGGCCAGCACATCCAGACCGTAGATCTCTCCGGCCAGCTCGCTGGCGAGGGCGGCAACGTGTTTGTCGCCAGCCTCCGCCACATCGCGGGCGGCCCGTGCGTTGTCGGGGCTGACCCGGCCGGTGATGTCATGTTTACGCAGGAACTGTCCGCATTGCGGTAGAAGAACCAGATGCGATTTCGCCTCGCGGATATCTTCCAGCCGGGCACCCGGAACGCCCAGAAGATTGATATGCACCCGCACAAATGCCTCATCAACAATATGCAAGCCGCTGTGCGGCAGCAGACGGTGAATATCGGCCACCCGGCCATAGGTCGAATTCTCCACCGGCAGCATGGCGAGGTCCGCCTGACCGCTTGTCACTGCTGCGATCGTGTCCTCAAAATTGCGGCAGGGTAACACTTCCATGTCGTGCCGCGCGTTGCGGCAGGCTTCGTGGCTGTAAGAGCCAAGCTCCCCCTGAATGGCGATTTTTCCGGTCATGAGTGCGACTTTCCTGCAAAACTTGGACAATCGGGCGTTTCGTCGCGCTGTCTACACCTTGCCACTTGAGAGGGGAAGCCTTAGACACCCTCCCAGACAGCTGAAATGGACTCGCGATCATGTTTGACACGATGACCCTTACCAAAGCGACTGCAGGCTTCTGCGGCGCGTTCCTCGTGTTCCTCCTGGGCAAATGGGCCGCAGAGGAACTGTATCATGTGGAGGCCCATGGCGAGGCTTCTTACGTGATTGAAGTGGCAGAGGCAGGTGGTGCAGAAGAAGAAGTGGAAGAAGTCAGCTTTGAAGAGCTGATGGCCTCCGCTGACGTTGGCAAAGGCGCCAAAGTCTTCAAGAAATGCTCCGCGTGCCACAAGCTTGAGGCTGGCGCCAATGCGACCGGTCCTTATCTCTACGGTGTGGTTGACCGTCCCAAGGCAAGCGCCGAAGGATTTGGTTACTCCGGCGCCCTTTCCGGTATGGAAGGCGCATGGACCGCTGAGAACCTCAATGAATTCCTGATCAAACCGTCCGATTACGCACCGGGCACCACGATGAGCTTCTCTGGCCTGAAAAAGGTCAAGGACCGCGTGAACCTGATCGCCTATCTGGACAGCCTGGACGACTAAGTCTGAGGCCGGTCTGACGGAGACCCGGATTCGAATTCTGAAAGGCCGCTGTTGATCAGCGGCCTTTCGCTTTTCCTGGGTCTTTTCAGAGAATATCTGCGGCAAAAGGGCGGGAAATTGCCCCGGGCCAACCCGAAAGTGACCGCATCACAACTTGAATGTTGCGCCTGCCTGCCATTAGCTTGAAATACGGTAGAAATCCGGATCGCTTGAACACCGGACAGCGGAGGTTAAGGCAGATGAGATCACAACAGATGACAGCCCGAACGCGAGCCATGAACGAGGGGCTTCCGGCGCCGCTTGGGTTTGTGATGCTGAGCGTTTTGATGCTGGGCGCGATGGTGCTGGTACTGGCAGGACAGGCCCGCGCCGAAGAGACGATCATCAAAAGCCATGGGTTCGCGGAATTCGGCGAGCTGAAATACCCCGAAGGATTCGCGCATTTCGACTATGTGAACCCGGATGCACCCAAGGGCGGGGAACTGTCCTTTTCCGCCGTCGGTACCTTCGACAGCATGAACCCCTTTACCCGCAAGGGGCGCGGCGGGGCGCTGTCTTCCTATCATCTGGAAAGCTTGCTGATCGAATCCTATGACGAGCCGGGCTCCTATTACGGGCTGATCGCGGAAAGTCTGGAGTATCCCGAAAGTCAGGATTGGGTGATCTTCAACCTGCGCCCCGAGGCGCGGTTTTCGGATGGAACGCCTGTGACCGCCGATGACGTCGTCTTTTCCCACAACATCCTGCTGGATCAGGGGCTGCAATCCTACGCCGAAGCGGTGCGTAAACGCATCCCCAAGGCCGAGGCGCTTGGTCCGCACCGGGTCAAATTCTACTTCTCGCCCGATTTCCCGCGCCGCGCGATGATTTCGCAGGTCGCAGGCACGCCCGTCTTCTCCAAGGCCTGGTTCGAAGCCGATCCCGAAAACCGCCGTCTTGATGAGCCGCGTCTGGATCCGGGAATCGGGTCGGGGCCATATGTTCTCGACAGCTTCGACATCAATCAGCGTATCGTCTACCGCCGCAATCCGGATTACTGGGGCGCCGATCTCAATGTGAATGTTGGCCGCCACAACTACGACAGCATCCGGATCGAGTATTTCGGCGATGCCATCGCGGCGATGGAAGGGTTCAAGGCCGGTGTCTACACCCTGCGCCCCGAGAACAGTTCCAAAAGCTGGGCGACCGCCTATGAGTTTGACGCGGTTGCGCGCGGCGATGTCATCAAGGACGAAATTCCCGACGGTAACGTGCCTGCTGCCAATGGTTTTGTAATGAACCTGCTGCGTCCCGTGTTCCAGGACATCCGCGTGCGTGAGGCAGTTCAACTGGCCTTCAACTTCGAATGGACCAACGAAAGCTTGCAATACGGGTTGTTCCGGCACCGCTCCTCCTTCTGGCAGGACAGTGCGCTGGAGGCCAAGGGCCTGCCAGAAGGGCGCGAAAAAGAAGTGCTCGAGGCGCTGGGCGACCAGATTGACCCCACTATCCTGACCACTGAACCAGTGATGGCGCATGCTTCGAAACCGGGGCGTCCATCGGACCGCCGCAATCTGCGCCGGGCGATGAAATTGCTGGATGAGGCAGGCTGGGCCGTTGGCGATGACGGGGTGCGCCGCAATGCTGCGGGCGAGGTCATGCAGATCGAATTCCTGCTCGATAGCCCAACGCTGGAACGCATCGTACAGCCCTATGTCGCGAACCTCATCACCATGGGGATCGATGCCAAGCTGAACCGGGTGGATTTCGCGCAATACACCAGCCGTCGCCGGGAAAAGGATTTCGATATGGTGAGCTTTGCCTATCCGAAGTCGCTGGAACCTTCGACGGGTCTTTATCAACAATTCGGATCGGAGGCGCATCAGTATTCGGTCTTCAATCCCGCCGGGCTGGCCGACCCGGCGGTGGACGCGCTGATCGACAATATCGTCAAGGCCACCACCGAGGAAGAACTCCACGCCAGCGCCCGCGCGCTGGACCGGGTGCTGCGGGCCAAACGGTTCATGGTTCCCACGTGGTATCTGGACGTGAACTGGATCGCCTACTGGAGCATGTACGAATACCCCGAGAACCTGCCGCCCTATGCGCCGGGCACGATGGATCTGTGGTGGGTGAACGCCGAAAAGGAGGCCGCTCTCAAGGCCTCTGGCGCGTTGCGGTAGGCCCGTCCCATGGCAGCCTATATTCTGCGGCGTTTCCTGCTGGTGATCCCGACTCTGTTCGGGATCATGGTGATCAACTTTGCCTTGGTGCAATTTGTGCCGGGCGGGCCGGTGGAACAGATCATTGCCCAGATGCAGGGCAGTGGTGATGTGTTCGAAGGCTTTGCCGGTGGTGGCGGCGATGCGGGGACCACGGAAACCCTTGGGTCGAACGACAACTATGCGGGTCGTCAGGGCCTGCCGCCCGAGCTGATCGAAGAGTTGAACGCGCAATTCGGCCTCGACAAGCCGCCATTGGAGCGGTTCATCCAGATGATCGGCAACTATCTTCGGTTCGATTTCGGCGAAAGTTATTTCCGCAAGATCGATGTCACCGAACTGGTGATGGAGAAAATGCCGGTGTCGATTTCGCTGGGCCTGTGGTCGACCTTGATCGCCTATATGATCTCGATCCCGATGGGCATCCGCAAGGCGCTGAGCGACGGATCCCGCTTTGACACATGGACCAGCGGCATGATCATCGCGGCCTATGCGATCCCCTCGTTCCTGTTCGCGATCCTATTGCTGGTGCTCTTTGCCGGTGGCTCCTATTGGCAGATCTTTCCGCTGCGTGGGCTGACCTCGGACAACTGGGAGGAGCTAAGCCTGCTGGCCAAGATAGGGGATTACTTCTGGCATATCGCGCTGCCGGTCATCGCCTCCACCATCGGGGCCTTTGCGACGCTGACGCTGCTGACCAAGAACTCCTTCCTGGATGAGATCAAGAAACAATACGTGATGACCGCCCGGGCCAAGGGGCTGAGCGAACGACGGGTTCTGTATGGCCATGTGTTCCGCAACGCGATGCTGATCGTGATCGCGGGCTTCCCGGCGGTGTTTATCGGCGTCTTCTTTTCGGGCAGCCTGATCATCGAAACGATCTTCTCGCTCGACGGGCTGGGGCGTCTCGGGTTTGAGGCCGCCGTGGCGCGTGATTATCCGGTGATCTTCGGCACGCTGTTCATCTTTGGCCTGATGAGCCTCGTCGTGGGGATCGTGTCGGACATCATGTATGTGCTGGTCGACCCACGCATCGACTTTGAAAAGAGAGAGGGCTGAGCCATGGCATTGTCCCCACTCAACCAGCGCCGCTGGAACAATTTCCGCCGCAACAAGCGGGCTTTCTGGTCGTTCTGGATCTTTTCGGTGCTGTTCGTGCTGTCGTTGTTTGCCGAGTTCATCGCCAACGACAAACCGATTCTGGTCAGTTATCGCGGCGAATTGCACATGCCGATCTTCAAGTTCTATCCCGAAACCGCCTTTGGCGGCGATTTCAGGACCGAGGCGGTGTACAAGGACCCCGAGGTCGAATGCCTGATCCGCTCGGGCGGCAATCTGGACTGTTTTGATGACCCTGAAGGGATCATGGAACAGATCGCGGCTGGCACCTTCGCAGGGGAAGATTTCCACGAAGGCTGGACCATCTGGCCGCCGATTCCCTACAGCTTTAACACCACGGTGGATCGGCCCGGTGCGGCGCCGCTGCCGCCGAACGGGCAGAACCTCTTGGGCACCGATGATACCAAGCGGGACGTGCTGGCGCGGGTCATCCACGGCTTCCGCCTGTCCATCGTCTTTACCCTGATCGTGACAGGCGCGGCGACCGTTCTCGGCATCGCGGCAGGCGCCGTGCAGGGCTATTTTGGCGGCTGGCTGGATCTTCTGTTCCAGCGGTTCATCGAAATCTGGAGCTCGACCCCGACGCTTTATGTGATCATCATCATGTTCGCGATCCTGGGGCGCAGTTTCTGGCTGCTGGTCTTCCTTATGATCCTGTTCGGCTGGACCGCGCTGGTCGGGGTGGTGCGCGCCGAATTCCTGCGGGCGCGCAATCTGGAGTACGTGCGCGCGGCCAAGGCGCTGGGTGTTGGCAACATGACCATTATGTTCCGCCACATGCTGCCGAATGCCATGGTGGCGACCCTGACGATGATGCCCTTCATCGTGACCGGCACTATCTCTTCGCTGGCAGGGCTCGATTTCCTCGGCTTTGGCCTGCCGTCCTCGGCGCCTTCGCTGGGGGAGTTGACCCTGCAGGCGAAACAGAACCTTGAAGCGCCCTGGCTGGCCTTCACCGCCTTCTTCACCTTCGCCATCATGCTGTCGCTTCTTGTCTTTATCTTTGAAGGCATCCGCGACGCCTTCGACCCAAGAAAGACCTTCTCATGACTGCGATACTGGAGGTGAAAGGTCTGCGTGTCTCTTTCCGCCAAGACGGCAAGGAGACCGAAGCGGTCAAAGGCGTGTCCTTTGAGGTGGGGCGTGGCGAAACGGTGGCGCTGGTGGGGGAATCCGGCTCTGGCAAATCCGTGTCGGCTCTGTCGACGGTGTCGCTTCTGGGGGACAGTGCCACGGTGAAGGGATCGGTGCTCTACAACGGCAAGGAGATGGTCGGCGCCG
The DNA here is from genome assembly GCF_041008745.1 of Pseudophaeobacter sp. 1A09344. NCBI lineage: Bacteria > Pseudomonadati > Pseudomonadota > Alphaproteobacteria > Rhodobacterales > Roseobacteraceae > Pseudophaeobacter > Pseudophaeobacter sp. 1A09344. The sequence continues at coordinate 374,140 of NZ_JAXGFS010000002.1, read as the reverse complement.
ACGAAAAGCACCTGATGAAACTGCGTGGCAACGACATCAGCTTTATCTTTCAGGAGCCGATGACCTCGCTTAATCCGCTGCACACCATTGAAAAGCAACTGTCGGAATCGCTGGCCCTGCACCAGGGGCTGGTGGGGCAGGCGGCGCGGGACCGCATTCTGGAACTGCTGATCAAGGTCGGCATCCGCGATCCGGAAACTCGTCTTGGCGCCTATCCGCACGAGCTGTCCGGTGGGCAGCGGCAGCGGGTGATGATCGCCATGGCGCTGGCCAACAAGCCCGAGATCCTGATCGCGGATGAGCCGACCACTGCGCTGGATGTCACTATTCAGGCCCAGATTCTCGAACTTCTGGCCGAGCTGAAGGAAAGCGAAGGCATGGGGTTGTTGTTTATCACCCATGACCTGGCCATCGTGCGGCGTATCGCCGACCGGGTTTGCGTGATGAAGGACGGCGAGATCGTCGAAAACGGTCCTGCCGAGGATATTTTTGCAAACCCGCAGCATCCCTATACGCAGAAATTGCTGGCAGCCGAGCCCTCTGGGCAACCTGCCGCCGTGCCCGAAGGCGCCGAGGAATTGGTCCGAACCTCGGATCTCAAGGTCTGGTTCCCGATCCAGAAGGGGCTGTTGAAGCGCACCGTTGGGCATGTGAAGGCGGTCAATCCGACCTCCATTTCCGTCCGGGCGGGGGAAACCCTTGGCATTGTCGGGGAAAGCGGCTCTGGCAAGACGACCCTGGCGCTGGCCATCATGCGGTTGATTGCGTCGGAGGGTGAGGTGCGATTCCGCGGCGATGACCTGCGACAATGGTCAACGCGGGATCTGCGGCGCCTGCGCAAGGACATGCAGATCGTGTTTCAGGATCCCTTCGGCTCTCTCAGCCCGCGGATGACCTGCGCACAGATTATTTCCGAAGGTCTGGCAATCCATAAGGTCGATCAGCATCGCGACACCCGCGAGTTGGTGGCTGAGGTGATGGTGGAGGTGGGTCTAGACCCGGCGGCCATGGACCGCTATCCGCACGAGTTTTCGGGCGGACAGCGGCAACGCATCGCCATTGCCCGTGCCATGGTGCTGCGGCCGCGGCTGGTGGTTCTGGATGAGCCGACCTCTGCGCTGGACATGACGGTTCAGGTGCAGATCGTCGATCTGCTGCGCGATCTGCAGACGCGCTATGGACTGGCCTATCTGTTCATTTCACACGATCTGAACGTCGTGCGCGCCATGTCGCACAAGATGATCGTGATGAAGCAGGGCGACGTGGTGGAGGCTGGGCAGGCAGACGCGCTGTTCGACAACCCCCAAGAGGAATACACCCGCCAGCTTCTTGCGGCGACGCGATGAACTGCTGACCCGCCAGCGGCAGGCCGCGGGGCCTTTTGAGGTCCCGTCGCGATATCAAACGGGATATCAGATCGCGGAGCTGTGCCCGGCCTGGTTCACCTCATAGGCGTCCAGACTACGGGCGATCATCCGGGTCAGGGGGCGGGCGCGCTCCGGGATCGACAGCCCTTCCTGCGACAGCTCCACCATGTTCGGAAAGGCGTGGGCTGTTTGCTCCAGCACATCCCGGAGCCATTGCGCCGAAATCTGAAACTTGCCCAGGATATCTTCGGCGCTGATCCTGAAATCGCACATCAGCGATTCGATCATGCGACCCCGCAACTTGTCTTCTCCCTGAAAGACATGTCCGCGCGCGGTTGCAAACTGACCTGTCGCTATCGCCCTTGCGTGGTCCGCGGTGCCGGGGGCGTTCTGGGCGTAGCCCTGCGGGAAGCGCGAGATTGCCGAGGCGCCGATGCCGATCAGAACGTCGGCGGGATCCTCGGTATAGCCCTGGAAATTCCGTTTGAGCCGCCCAGAGGCCTGAGCCTTGACCAGACTGTCGTCCGGCCTTGCAAAATGGTCGATGCCAATTTCGCGGTAGCCGTCCCACAGGAACAGGCGCCGGGCGGTATCAAAAAGATCCAGCCGATTTTCGGGCGTCGGCAGGGTATCCGTAGGAATCATGGTCTGGCGCCGCGCCATCCAGGGCACATGCGCATATCCAAACAGGGCGACCCGATCCGGTGAGAGGGACAACAGTTTCTGCGCGCTGTCGGTGATCCGCTCCGGCGTCTGATGTGGCAGCCCGAACAGGATGTCAGCATTGATACTGTGGATTCCCCGCGCGCGCAGCATTTCGAAGGTTTCATGCGTCAACTCATAGCTTTGCAGCCGCCCGATTGCGTTCTGGATGGTGGCGTCGAAATCCTGCACCCCGATCGAGGCCCGGTTCATGCCTGCCTCGGCCAGGGCATCCAGCCGCGCCGCGTCGCATTCGTTCGGATCAATCTCGACCGAAAACTTGGTGCCAAGGGCCCATGGCGCCAGATCGGCCTGCGCGGCGGCCAGTTCACGAATCATATCGGCTGATAGCAGCGTCGGTGTGCCACCGCCCCAATGCAGCCGGGACAGGCTGACACCTTCGGGGAGATGCGATTTCAGCAGCGCGATTTCGGCCTTGAGCGTGTCGAGATAGGCCCTGACCGGGGCGTCTGACTGGGTGCCCTGTGTGCGGCAGGCGCAGAACCAGCACAGCCTGCGGCAGAAAGGCACATGCACATAAAGCGAGATCTGACTGCCAGGCGCGATATCCCTTAGCCAGCCTGAGAAAACACTGGCATTTACGCCGCCTGCAAAGTGCGGCGCCGTGGGGTAGCTGGTATAGCGCGGCACTTTAGCATCGAATAATCCGAGGCTTGCCAATTGTGATTTCTGTTTCATCGGACTATCGTAAATCGTGTACGAGTAACTAGACTTTGACCCAGATCAAGCGGGACACGCCATGACAGCCCCCACGATTTCATCTTTCAACTGTGGTGATTGCCCGATCAGGCATCGCGCGGTCTGTGCGCGCTGCGATTCGGATGAATTGGAAGAGTTGGATGCCATCAAATACTACCGGACCTATGAGGCGGGGCGCCCGATTATCTGGTCCGGCGACTCAATGAATTTTGTCGGTTCGGTGGTTTCCGGCATCGCGACCCTGACCCAGACAATGGAAGATGGTCGTACCCAGATGGTCGGTCTTCTCCTGCCCAGCGATTTTGTCGGACGCCCTGGGCGCGATGGCGCGGCCTATAACGTGGTCGCCACAACCGAAGTGGTGATGTGCTGTTTCCGCAAGAAACCCTTTGAAGAACTGATGGCGCGTACGCCACATATCGCGCACCGCCTGCTTGAAATGACGCTGGATGAACTGGACGCCGCGCGGGAATGGATGCTGGTACTGGGCCGTAAGACCGCCCGGGAAAAGATCGCCAGCCTGCTATCGATCATTGCGCGCCGGGATGCGTCTCTGACTCCCGCAGGAGCGAAGGATCGGATGGTGTTTGATCTGCCGCTCACGCGGGAGGCAATGGCAGACTACCTTGGCCTGACCCTAGAAACCGTCAGCCGCCAGATGTCGGCACTGAAAAAGGACGGCGTGATCGAGCTCGAAGGCAAGCGGCACGTGACCGTGCCCGACATGGGGCGCCTGCTGGAAGAAGCGGGCGACGATAGTGACGGTGGTTTCCTCGGCTGAGATCCACGCTGTGCGCAATCAACGCGTGCATATTGGACAGGGGCGAAACAGGTGCAGATCTGTTCGCCCCTTTTTTCGTGTCAGCTTTGCAAGATCTCTTCTCCGGTACTGCTTTTCAGCCACTCCGCCACCTGATTGACTGCAGCTGCCGAGCCCCGGCCGGGCAGGCGCCACAGGCGCAGGGCATCCGGCATTGTAACCTTGGTGGCAAAGGGCGCAACCAGCCGTCCTGATTGCAGCAAAGGCGCCAGAAGGGCAGCATGGCCGATCAGCACCCCGGCACCGTTCAGGGTTTCCTCTACCGCAAGGGCATAGAGCGAATAGACTGGTCCGCGTGGCGTCACCGTTTCACTGAGATCCACTGCAGCCAGCCAATGCATCCAGTCCCGGTCCCATGTGGTGTCAGTCAGGCAGGGCACATTTCGCAGATCCTCGGGCCGCGAAAGCTGTGCGGCCAGATTGGGGGCGCAGACTGGAAATATGACATCTCGTTCCACTGGCTGCCCCTGCGACGGGTCGAAGAACAGACACAGATCATAAGGCGTGCGTTTCAGGTTGGGCGGTGTTTCCAGCGCGGTGACCGAAATGGCAACCTCGGGCATGGCCTGCCGCAGGGCGGGCAAACGTGGGGACAACCAGAACTGCGCAACCGAGGGCAGGGTGGCGATATGCACCACCGCAGGCGCGGCCTCATCCCGCAGGGTTTGCACCGCCCCGGCCAGCTGATCAAAGGCGGCGGTAAATTCGGGTAGGGCACGCGCGCCCGGCGCGGTCAGCTCCACTGCCTTGGCCCGGCGATGAAACAGCGGCGCCCCGAGCGCATCTTCCAGCGTCTTGATATGCGCCGATACCGCCCCTGGCGTGACGCCAAGTTCCTGCGCTGCAGCGGCAAAACTACCGAGCCGGGCAGCAGCCTCGAAGGCGCGCAAGGCGGTCAGGGGCAGGGATCTGGGACGGGGTGGAGAGACGCTCATGAAGTAAGCCTTAGTTTTTCTAACCCTAATTTTTCGCAAAACTGGTTTGCACGCAAGGGCGCGCGGCGGCTTCACTGAGGCAAAGAAACAGACCTTCAACAGGGATGATCCACATGACCGATCCGGCAAAACAACGCCTTGCACAGCGCCGCTGGGTGCCAGCGGCCTGCGAGGCCCATGTGCAGGAAATTGCAAAGCAGACCGCTGCCGCAACCACCGACGGGCTGGCAGGCCGCATCGATACGCTGATCCGGCGCAACGCTGAAATCCACGATGAAGAGTGTTTCAACCTCAACCCAGCCACCAATGTGATGAACCCCGCCGCCGAGGCGGTGTTGTCATCCGGGCTCGGCAGTCGGCCGTCGCTGGGCTATCCTGGCGACAAATATGAAATGGGGCTGGAGGCCATTGAGGAGATCGAGGTGATCGCCGCCGAATTGGCCGCCGAGGTGTTTCAGGCGGCCTATGCCGAGGTTCGGGTCGGCTCCGGCGCGCTCGCCAATCTCTATGGTTTCATGGCTCTGACGCAGCCGGGGGACAGTATCATCGCACCGCCCGCCACCGTGGGTGGACATGTGACGCACCATGATGCGGGCTGTGCGGGGCTTTACGGGTTGAAAACACATCCGGCGCCAGTGCACGCGGATGGCTACACCGTGGATCTGGATGGCTTGCGCCGTATGGCGCATGAGGTGCAGCCAAGCCTGATCACCATTGGCGGCAGTCTGAACCTCTTTCCGCACCCGGTGGCAGAGGTCCGCGCCATCGCAGATGAGGTCGGCGCCAAGGTGCTGTTCGACGCGGCGCATCAATGCGGCATCATCGCGGGCGGCGCCTGGGCCAATCCACTGCAGGAGGGCGCCCATCTGATGACGATGAGCACCTACAAAAGCCTTGGTGGTCCTGCCGGAGGGCTGATTGTCAGCAATGACGCGGCGGTTGCCGAGCGGCTTGATGCCATCGCCTTTCCGGGGATGACGGCCAATTTTGACGCGGCCAAGACGGCGGCGCTGGCGGTCAGCCTGCTGGACTGGGTCGATTATGGCGCCGCCTACGCAAAGGCTATGATCGACCTGGCGCAGGCGCTGGCGGATGAATTGGAAAAGCTTGGATTGCCGGTGTTCAAGGGCGCAGGAAAGGCAACCCAATCGCATCAGTTCGCGATCGAGGCCGCTGGATTCGGTGGTGGGCAGGCAGCATCCAAAACCCTGCGGAAAGCCGGGTTCCTGGCCTGTGGGATCGGCCTGCCAATTGCAGAGGTGCCGGGTGACATGAACGGTCTGCGCATCGGAACGCCCGAATTGGTGCGCCGGGGTGTCACGCCTGCGGATGCGCCGGAACTGGCGGCGCTGATCGCGCAGGGGCTGACCGGGAACGATCCCGCAGCCGTGGCACCGCGCACCCGCGCGATGCGGGCACGGTTCCAGGGCATGCATTACGTGCGGGCGTGACCTCGCAGGGCTTCGCAGCTAAGCTGCCTGAAACAGGGGAGAAATCATATGCACTTCGAAAGTCTGATCGGAATGCTGATCATCGGCGCCTTGGCAGGGTGGCTGTCGGGCAAGATCATGCAGGGGCGCGGGTTTGGCGTCATTGGCAATATCATCGTGGGGATCGTTGGCGCCTTTCTAGCGGGGGCAATCTTCCCAGCTCTTGGTTTTGCCGTTGGCGGCGGGGTGCTGGCCTCGGTAATCCACGCCACCATCGGCGCGGTGATTCTATTGTTCGTTATAGGGTTGATCCGAAAAGCACGCTGAGCCAGCCCTGCGACAGAATGTAAAAAAGGCGCCCCTGATCGGGCGCCTTTTGTTTGCGTCGTTTCTTTGCCAGCCACGAGCGGCCAGTCGGTGAAATCAGTGGGCCATAAAGACTGGAACGGTCGCTTTTTCCAGCATGTTGCGGGTTGCGCCACCCAGAATCGCCTCGCGGAAACGGGAGTGGCCGTAGGCGCCCATCACGATCATATCCGCACCGGTATCGGTGGCATGACGGTTCAGGATGTCCGAGACCCGTGGCATCGTCTTGCTGAGTACGTCGATTTCGCATTTTACGCCATGGCGCGAGAGCATCTGCGCCAGCATCCCGCCGGGATCGGACCGTTCCGGGCTGTGCTGCGGCGGGTCGATGACGACGATGCGGGCCACCTCGGCGCCTTCGAGGAAGGGCAGCGCCTTGCGGATAGCGGTCATAGCCTCGATGCTTTCGTTCCAAGCCAGCAGCACGGTTTTCGGCTGGGTGATCGGCTCGGCGTCATCCGGCACCACCAGAACCGGGGTGCGTCCTTCAAACAGGGCCGCTTCGACCACGGGCTCTGCCTCTACGCCGATGCCTTCGCCGTAGGGCTTGCCGAGCACCACCAGATCCGAGAATCGCGCATGATGCGCCACGTGGCGGCCCAGATCGGCCACCGGCGCGATGGCGATATCGGTCGAAAAGGGCGTGCCACTGCGCTCCATGACCTCTGCGGCGTGGGTTTGGACCTCTGCTGCTTCTTCCTGTGCCCGTACCATGGCTTCCTGGATGATCATGGCATTGGCACCGGCGTAGTAGTACCCCGTTTGGGTCCGGTCCACGCCAAGGCACAGAACCTCGGTATGGCCGGAAAAATGCTCTGCCAGAGCGGCGGCCTGAGCCAGCGGAGCTGCGGCGGTGTTCTGGTCAGTCAGAACGGATAAAAAGGTTTTGTAGGTCATTGTCATCCCTTGGTGGAAATAGCGCAAAATCCCCAGAAGGGACCGCGTTTCAATGGCTGTGCCATAAATGATGTGTCACACTTGTTTGGCAATTGTCTTGATGCAGATCAATGCATGGACGCGGCGCGTTCTGCATCACAAACTCGGTCTAAAAAGGTCCCGCGTGGCGGAAGAATCGCGCGGTACATGTTAAAGGGACGCAAGATGTCTAATTATCTCAAGCTGATAGCGCTTGGTCTGGTCACGCTCTTTGCGATGATCGGGATCAACTATGCGCGCGATCTGGCTTACCAGGTGCACGCGATCATCGTGATGCTCGTGGCTGGTGGGCTTTTCCTCTACACACTTCGCAAGACGGATGAGCCGGTACCGGCCACCGGCAATCTGGAGCACGAATATTTCGATAGTGTCGTGCGCTACGGGGTCATTGCCACCGCCTTTTGGGGCGTTGTTGGTTTTCTGGCGGGCACGTTTATTGCCTTCCAGCTGGCCTTTCCGGTTCTGAACTTCGACTGGGCGCAGGGCTTTGCCAACTTTGGCCGTCTGCGTCCGCTGCACACCTCGGCGGTGATCTTCGCCTTCGGGGGCAACGCGCTTCTGGCAACCTCTTTCTATGTCGTTCAGCGCACCTCCGCGGCGCGGCTTTGGGGCGGCAACTTGGCGTGGTTCGTGTTCTGGGGCTATCAGCTGTTCATCGTTCTGGCCGCAACCGGCTATGTCCTGGGCGGGACCCAGTCCAAGGAATACGCCGAGCCGGAATGGTATGTTGACCTGTGGCTGACCATCGTATGGGTCGCCTATCTTGCTGTCTTCCTGGGCACGCTGATCAAGCGGAAAGAGCCGCATATCTACGTCGCCAACTGGTTCTACCTGGCCTTCATCGTGACCGTCGCGATGCTGCACGTCGTCAACAACCTGACTATCCCGGTCTCCATCTGGGGGTCCAAATCGGTCATCGTCTGGCCCGGCGTGCAGGATGCGATGGTGCAGTGGTGGTATGGCCACAACGCGGTGGGCTTCTTCCTGACCGCTGGCTTCCTCGGGATGATGTACTATTTCATCCCGAAACAGGCCGAACGTCCCGTGTTCAGCTACAAACTGTCGATCATCCACTTCTGGGCGCTGATCTTCATCTACATCTGGGCTGGTCCGCACCACCTGCACTACACCGCGCTGCCTGACTGGGCCTCGACCCTTGGCATGGTGTTCTCGATCGTGCTGTGGATGCCGTCCTGGGGTGGTATGATCAACGGTCTGATGACCCTGTCGGGTGCATGGGACAAGCTGCGCACCGACCCCGTCATCCGCATGATGGTGATCTCGGTCGGCTTCTACGGCATGTCCACCTTCGAAGGTCCGATGATGTCGATCCGCGCCGTGAACTCGCTGTCGCACTACACCGACTGGACCATCGGTCACGTACACTCCGGCGCTCTTGGCTGGAATGGCATGATCACCTTCGGTGCCCTCTACTTCCTGGTGCCGGTTCTGTGGAAACGTGAGCGTCTCTACTCGCTGCAGATGGTGTCCTGGCACTTCTGGCTCGCCACCATCGGTATCGTTCTCTATGCCGCCTCCATGTGGGTGACCGGCATCATGGAAGGCCTGATGTGGCGCGAAGTGGATGCGAATGGCTTCCTGGTGAACTCCTTTGCCGACACCGTGGCTGCAAAGCTTCCGATGTATGTGGTGCGCGGTCTGGGCGGGGTCATGTACCTCACCGGTGCGATCATCATGTGCTACAACCTCATCATGACCGTCCGTCGGGCGCCGGCCAAAGAAGCCAGCCTGTCGGTCTCGGTCCCGGCTGAATAAGGAGGGCCGGACAATGGCAATTCTCGACAAACATAAAATCCTCGAGACCAACGCGACCCTCCTTCTGGTGTGCAGCTTCCTGGTTGTGACCATCGGTGGTCTGGTGCAGATCGCACCGCTGTTCTGGCTGGAAAACACCATCGAAGAGGTGGAGGGCATGCGTCCCTACACCCCGCTGGAGATGGCTGGCCGCGAAGTCTACATCCGTGAAGGCTGCTATGTGTGCCACAGCCAGATGATCCGCCCCATGCGGGACGAGGTCGAACGCTATGGTCACTACTCGCTGGCGGCGGAATCGATGTACGATCACCCGTTCCAGTGGGGGTCCAAGCGGACCGGGCCGGATCTGGCCCGTGTCGGTGGCCGCTACTCGGATGAGTGGCACGTGGACCACCTGCGCAATCCGCAGTCGGTGGTGCCGGAATCGGTGATGCCCAAATATGGCTTCCTTGAGCGGACCATGCTGGACGGCAAATACATCGGTGACATCATGGCCACCAATGCGATCCTGGGCGTGCCCTACACCGACGAGATGGTCGAAGCCGCGCAAGCCGACTTCATGGCGCAAGCGGATCCCGACAGCGATTACGACGGTCTGATGGAGCGCTATGGCGAAGACATCAATGTGCGTAACTTTGATGGCCAGCCGGGTGTTTCCGAAGCGGACGCTCTGATCGCCTATCTGCAGATGCTGGGGACTCTGGTCGACTTCTCGACCTTCACCCCGGATGCAAGCCGCTAAGCGGGAGGGACAGATGGAAGAATACACACTCCTGCGGCAGTTCGCAGACAGCTGGATGCTGCTGATGCTGTTCGCTTTCTTCATCGGGGTCGTTGTCTGGGTGTTCCGCCCAGGCAGCAACCGGGTCTACCGCGACACGGCAGATATCCCCTTCCGGCATGACGACAAACCCGCCCCAGCAAAGGGTAAAGCCAAGGAGGCGCGGACATGAGTAAGAAACCACAAAAGTTCGATAGCGATCCGAAGACAACCGGCCATCAATGGGACGGGATCGAAGAGTTCGACAATCCGATGCCGCGCTGGTGGCTCTACACCTTCTACCTCTGCATCATCTGGGGCATTGGTTACACCATCGCCTATCCGGCATGGCCGATGATCAACTCGGCCACGGCCGGGGTACTGGGCTGGTCGACCCGTGCAGATGTGGCCAGTGAAATCGCGGCCGTGGAAGAGGCAAACGCCCCGACCAATGCCAAGCTGGTCGAAACCGACCTGACCGAGATTTCGGCAGACCCGGATCTGAATGCCTATGCTGTGTCGGCTGGCTCCGCCGTGTTCAAGACCTGGTGTGCCCAGTGTCACGGATCTGGCGCTGCAGGTGCCAAGGGTTATCCCAACCTGCTGGACGACGACTGGCTTTGGGGTGGTTCGGTGGAAGACATCCACGCGACTGTGGCCCACGGCATCCGCAACGAGGACAGCGACGATGCGCGCTACTCCGCGATGCCTGCCTTTGGCCGGGATGAGCTGCTCGAAGCCGAAGAGATCGATCAGGTCGTGAACTACGTTATGTCCCTGTCGGGCGAAGCGCAGGATGCCTCCAAAGTCGAAGCAGGCGCTGTTGTTTTTGAAGACAACTGTTCGTCCTGCCACATGGAAGACGGCACCGGTGATCGCGCTCAGGGCGCTCCGAACCTGGCCGATGCGATCTGGCTCTATGGCGGCGATTACGACACGCTGACGGAGACCGTGACCAATGCGCGTTACGGTGTGATGCCGGCTTGGAACCTCCGCCTCAGCGAGGCCGAGATCCGCGCGGTTACCGCCTATGTGCACCAGCTGGGTGGCGGCGAATAAGACCGGGCTCCACAGCAAATATCGGAACACGTAAAAGGGCTGCCCAACGGGTGGCCCTTTTCATTTTGCCCTTGCCCGGGCTGCTTGATTCTGCCGGTTCAGGGGCTTGCCCTGTGGGGGGCGACCGTGCGCCTAGTCTGGCTGCTCAGCATGATCGCCGCAAGGATCAGGGCGCACGCGATGGCCTGCGCCAGAGAGATCCGCTCTCCAAAGGCGATGACACCCACCGCGAACATGGTTGGCAGTTCGATGCTGCCAATGACAGCGGTGCGCGCGGCGCCGATCATCGGGCTGCAGACGGAATAGACCAACTGCGGCACCAGCGCCGTGCCAAGGCTGATCCCCAGCAACAAAAGCCAGCCTTCGCCGCCGTTGGGGACCATTGCAGCCGCATCCGTCGTCATCACCAGCGGCAAGAGGCCCAGAACGGATCCTAACGAGACCGCCGCGATCCGGGCCAAAGGCGGAAGAACGGTCAGCCGGTAGACCAGCACGGTGATGCCAAATCCAAACCCCAAGGGGGCCGCCAGAGAAATCACCAGGGCTGGCAGCGCGGCAGAAGGGACCGCACCCGGGCCGCTGGCAATTGTCGCGGCAACCACGATCAGACCGGCGGCCCAGACGGCGCGCAGGGGCGGTCTGTCACGAAACAGCACCCAGGCGATCAGCAGCGTGAACACCGGGTAGGTCATGTAAAGAACCCCGACCACGGATACTGGCGCGCTGCGCAGGGCGCTGACATATCCAATCCAGCCAAGCCCCATCAGTGCCCCGGCCGCCATCCCCCACAGGATTGCGCGGGCTTTGTCCCGGTGCAGGAACAGCAGCGGCGAGAGGACCACGGCTGCCAAGGTGAAACGGTAAAAGGCGATGATGTGGGGCGGCATGCCCTGTTCGGTCAGGCTGCGGGCAAAGAACGGCAGCGCCCCAAAGCAGAGCGAAGCAAACAGCACGCCCGCGCTGGCTAGAACAAGCGAGGGGGCGGCAGGAAGCGGGCTGGAAGAGCGATCTGACATCCAAAGCCGATAGCACCGGTTCGGAATTCCGGCAAGAATTCCACGGCGACCTGCGGCGGGCCCAGTCAGAGCTGCGCAGCCGGGCGGCAGTTTCCGTCCAATTTGGCGCCTTTAGTTTGCGTGACTTGATCCGTGTCAAATCGCGTTGGGCTGTCGCGTGCTTATATCGTTTCAAAGAGAAACAGGCCCTGCAGGGCGATAGGCATCAGGGTGATGCTTTCCTGCCGGGTCCTTCGCATCCCGCCGGTACCGACGTGCTGGTTAGGCGGGTACAGGCGTCGGCTTTTCGATCTGTTCGCGCGTTTCCTGAAAAGCCGACGCTTTTTCTTCCTAGATTTTCTGCGGGTCGATGCAGCGGGTGCGTCGCGCTGGTTGGCTGATGCGCCGAGTAAGCCAGGCTTTGATCCGGCCAAGGCGGCTCCGTGGCTGGGGCAGCGGTTTGGCGGGTGGCATATCCCGCAGGGGGGCGCAGTCGAGGCGGGTCGCGGTGAATACGGTGCGTGCGTAGATGTCGGTCAGCATTTCGATGCCTCCTGAGTTTGAACATGTCCGGTACTGTTGCGCCAAAACGCGTTTCATGCGACTCAGAAAAAAAGTCACTATGTAAGTCAGGATTACATATGGAGTGGTTTAGCCTGCCGCCTCTGGCTGCGCTCAGAGCCTTTTCTGCCTTTGCCGAAACGTCGAATGTGGTGAAGGCAGGGGCGGCGCTGAATGTCAGCCACGCTGCCATTAGCCAACAGCTCAGGGCGCTGGAACGTCATATGGGCGTGGCGCTTCTGGACCGCAGTGGCCGGGCGCTGCGGCTGACGCGCGAGGGGGAGCACCTGGCGCGCGGACTGCAACTGGGGTTCAGTGCGATTCAGACAGCGGTTCAGGACCTGACCGTTTCTGGCGCGCAGCGGCCGTTACATGTCAGTTGCACGCCGATGTTTGCCGCCCAGTGGCTCATGCCGCGCCTTGCAGAGTTCCGCGCCCTGCATCCTGAGGTGGATATGGTGCTGGACCCAAGTGGCGAATTGGTCGAACTGACGCCGGGCGGGATCGACATTGCGCTGCGTTATGGTTCTGGCGATTGGTCCGGGTTGGCGGCTGAGATGTTGCTGCAATCGCCGATGTCGGTGGTTGCGGCGCCGGATCTACTTGATGGGCGCAGCGTGTCTTCGCCGCAGGACCTGCTCGATTTTCCCTGGCTTGAGGAATTGGGAACCACGGAGGCGGCCAAATGGCTTGTTTCCCGTGGTGTCGTCGACGCCCTACGTGGCCCCCGGGTCCGGCTGCCTGGAAATCTGCTGATGGAGGCGGTGCGCGGCGGGCAGGGCGCGGCGGTCAGCGTGCGCGCCTTTGTCGAAGAGGACATTAGGGCAGGGCGGTTGGTGGACCTGTTCACAGAGGACGACACGCGCGGTTATCACATCGTGACCCGGCCCGGCGTGTTGCGGTCGCAGGCCCGCAAATTCATCGCCTGGCTCAGGAAGCACCGGCAGGTTCCGAATGCTGTGGCGGAGGATGACACCGGCGATAACTGACAGGCGGGACAACACAATTTTGTGAAGCTGCGCCCGTGAGCCCACCGATCCCAGTTGCGCGCCTATGATCCCTTGGTCACAGAGACGTTTGCAGATGCGGAGACGTGCAAAAAGGTCGCGTTGCGCATCCATATAAGGTCGCTGACAACCGTTTCAGACGTATGTCGTCAACCTATCACGGTATGTGGTGGCCGGTTTTTTTGACGTGGTCAAAGGGTGGCAAGACGCTGGCAAAGATATTTGTCCGATATCCTTTTTGATCCACGTCAAAGCTGTGCTGCGCCGCATCTGTGAGAACGCAAGACAAAGAGCAAATTCAGTGGAGTGAGTCCGTGAGCGATTCCGATCCCGCCCCAAGCCTTTATGCCGCCAGGGAGCCGATTTTCCCAAGGCGCGTATCGGGCATGTTCCGCAATCTCAAATGGTATCTGATGGCCGTGATGCTGGGCATCTACTACATCACGCCGTGGATCCGCTGGGACCGGGGGCCGTCGTTGCCCGATCAGGCGGTGCTGCTGGATCTTGCCAACCGCCGCTTCTATTTCTTCTGGATCGAAATCTGGCCGCATGAATTCTATTTCGTGGCCGGTCTTCTGATCATGGCGGGGCTGGGCCTCTTCCTGTTCACCTCGGCGCTGGGCCGGGTCTGGTGTGGCTATGCCTGCCCGCAGACTGTCTGGACCGACTTGTTCATTCTGGTGGAACGCTGGATCGAGGGTGACCGGAACGCCCGCCTGCGTCTGCACCGTCAGAAAAAGATGGATTTCCGCAAGGCGCGGCTGCGTGTCACCAAATGGGTGGCCTGGTTCCTGATCGGTCTGGCAACCGGCGGTGCCTGGATCTTCTATTTCTCCGATGCCCCGACACTGCTGCATGATTTGGTGACGCTGCAGGCGCACCCCATCGCCTATACCACCATGTTGGTGCTGACCCTGACCACCTTCTTCTTTGGTGGCTTTGCGCGGGAACAGATCTGCATCTACGCCTGCCCCTGGCCGCGTATTCAGGCGGCGATGATGGATGAGGACACGCTGACCGTCGGCTATCGTGAGTGGCGGGGTGAGCCGCGCGGCAAGCATCGCAAATCTGCCGAGTCGCAGGAAATGGGCGATTGCATCGACTGCATGGCCTGCGTCAACGTCTGTCCGATGGGTATCGACATCCGGGATGGCCAGCAACTGGAGTGCATCACCTGCGCCCTGTGCATCGACGCCTGTGACGATGTCATGGCCAAGATCGGCAAGCCGCGGGGCCTCATCGACTATATGGCGCTGTCGGACGAGGCAAACGAACGCGCTGGTCAGCCACCGCGCAGCGTCTGGAAACATATCCTGCGTCCACGCACGATCATGTATACCTCGCTCTGGGCTGTTGTTGGCTTTGCGCTGGTGTTTGCTCTGTTCATCCGCCCGGATATCGATCTGACCGTCGCACCGGTCCGCAACCCGACCTTCGTTACCCTGTCGGATGGCTCCGTCCGCAACACCTATGATGTGCGCCTGCGCAACAAGCATGGGGAGCCGCGCCAGTTCGAGCTGTCGATCAAGGGTGAGCCGGAAATGCGGATCCAACTGGAAGGCACGCCCTATGCCTCGGTTCAGGTGCCTGCCGACACCGCCTTCCTGCAACGGGTTTATATTGTTACCCCAAAGGGAGCGCCTGCGTCCGGAGCCGAGTCGACCCCGGTCCGGATCTGGGTCGAAGACCTCAACAGCGGCGAGCGTGCCTACAAGGATACGACCTTCAACGGGAAAGGAAACTGAACCATGTCGGCAGACAAACCCCAGCGTGAGTTCACTGGTCGCCATGCGCTGATGGTGTTCGGCGGCGCTTTCACGGTCATCATCGGCGTCAATATTGCCCTGGCGGTCAATGCTGTGAAAACCTTTCCTGGTCTGGAGGTGAAGAACTCCTACACCGCCAGCCAGGAGTTCGATGCCCGTCGCACCGCCCAAGAGGCTCTGGGCTGGTCGGTCTATGCCTCGGCTCAGGACGGTCAGGTAAAGCTTGAGATCACCGACCGGGATGGCAACCCGGTCGAAGTGGCCAAGCTGACGGCCACTTTGGGCCGGGCAACCCACGTTAAGGACGACCAGAACCCTGATTTCCAGTTCAACGGCCAGGCCTACGTCGCGCCTGCCAAACTGGGCGCTGGGAACTGGAATATCCGGATGGTGGCGCGGGCCCAGAATGGCACTGAGTTCACTCAGCGGGTCATCCTGCACGTGGCAAAAGGGTAACGCAGATGACGGCTCCGATGCGTCCTCAGATGGCAGTGTGCCCGGGCTGCGTTGCGGCGCCGTCTGGAGCTGTGGAACAGGCTCCGACAGACGCACGGCTGGCCTTGTCCCTGCCGTCAATCCACTGTCAGGGCTGCATTTCCGCGGTCGAGCGCGGGCTGAACGCCCATCCGGGCGTAAAATCGGCGCGGGTCAACCTGACCCTGAAACGGGCTCTGATCGAAGCGGAGCCAGATGTACACGCCGCCGATCTGATCCCGGTGCTCGAAAATCTGGGGTATGAGGCGCATGAGCTGGATGTGACCGCCCTTGCGGCAACCCAGAACGATACCGCAGGCCGGGATTTGCTGATGCGGCTGGCGGTTGCGGGCTTTGCCTCGATGAACGTCATGCTGCTGTCGATCTCTGTCTGGTCCGGAGCTTCGGACGCGACGCGGGACATGTTCCACTGGATTTCGGCGGCGATCACCTTTCCGGCGATCATTTTCTCGGCGCAGCCTTTCTTCAAGAACGCCTGGAGCGCACTGAAGGTCGGGCGCCTCAATATGGATGTGCCCATTGTCCTCGCACTGGTTCTGGCGCTGGTGACCTCGCTTTGGGAAACCTCGCTGTCGGGGGAACATGCCTATTTCGATGCAGCGCTGACGCTGACCTTTTTCCTGTTGGCAGGCCGTTATCTGGACTATCGCACCCGTGCCGTGGCGCGGTCGGCAGCGCAGGAGCTTGCGGCGCTTGAGGTGCCTCGTGCGATCCGTCTGCTGGACGGTCAGGAATATGAGGTCCCTGTCGCCGATCTGGCCATCGGCGATCTGATCTTGGTGCGTCCCGGCGGGCGTATGCCGGTGGACGGGGAAGTGACCGACGGGCATTCGGAACTGGACCGGTCCCTGCTGACCGGGGAAACGCTGCCAGTCTTTGCCGGTCCCGGCACCGGGGTTTCGGCGGGCGAGGTGAACCTGACCGGGCCGCTGACCATTCGTGCAACGGCGGTGGGGGAGGATACCTCTCTGCATCGCATGGCCGATCTGGTGGCGATCGCTGAATCGGGCCGCTCGCGTTATACATCGCTGGCCGACAAGGCCGCCAAGCTCTATGCGCCCGGGGTGCACATCCTGTCGGCGCTCGCCTTTGTGGGCTGGTATCTTTACACCTTTGATGTGCGCACGGCGCTCAACATCGCTGCGGCGGTTCTGATCATCACCTGTCCCTGTGCGCTGGGCCTTGCGGTGCCTGCGGTGACCACCGCAGCCTCGGGACGGCTGTTCAAGAAGGGCATGCTGATCAAGCATTCCACTGCGTTGGAACGGCTTGCAGGCGTGGATACCGTTGTCTTTGACAAGACCGGGACCCTGACGGCTGGCACACCCCAGTTGGTCAATCTGGACGAGATGGCGAAATCCGATTTGGAAATCGCGCTGGCGCTTGCCGCGCCCTCAGCGCATCCGCTTTCGGTGGCGCTGGCACGTGCCGCGCGGGAGGCCGGGATCACTCCGGCGGAGGTTTCTGAGCTGAAAGAGGTGCCGGGCTACGGCACTGAAGGCATTTTCCAAGGCCGCCGCGTGCGGTTGGGCCGGGCGGCTTGGGTTGGCGCCGCGCAGGGCAGCCAGACGGCCGCCTGGCTTGATACTGGCGATGGCAATCCGCGCGGTTTCCTGTTCACTGATGCGCTGCGTCCCGGCGCGGCCGAAGCGGTGCGTGCGCTGCAGACGGCGGGTAAGGACGTGTTGCTGATTTCGGGCGATACCACCGGCGCGGTGGAGGCGCTGGCGAAGCGGCTTGGCATCGAAAAATGGGTGGCCGAGGCGCTGCCGGAGGATAAGGCTGGGCGCATCCGCATGCTTGCAGGGCAGGGGCGCAAGGTGCTGATGGTCGGGGACGGTCTGAACGACACTGCGGCCCTCGCGGCAGCGCATGTGTCGATCTCGCCAGCCTCGGCGCTGGATGCGGCGCGGGTGGCCTCGGATATCGTGCTATTGGGGCAAGATCTGGAACCCATCGCCGATGCCTGCACCGTGGCGCAAAAGGCGATCCGCCGGATCCGCGAGAATTTCCGCCTTGCCACCCTTTACAACGTGATCGCGGTGCCTTTGGCTGTGGCGGGGCTGGCAACGCCCCTGATCGCGGCGCTGGCGATGTCCAGCTCTTCGATCACCGTATCGCTGAACGCGTTGCGCCTGAAATCCTGAGCTGAGAAAGTCCGCAAGATGAGCGTCCTGTCCTATTTGATCCCAATTTCGCTGATCCTAGGCGGCGCGGCGCTTGTTGCCTTTATCTACACCGTGCGGTCGAACCAGTATGACGATCCCGAAGGCGATGCTCGGCGCATCCTGAGCGATGAATGGGATGATCACCCGAAACCCTGACCCTTGGCGCTGTGCAAGATCACACAAAAGAAAAGGCCCCGTCGTCCGGGGCCTTTGTCGTTTCTGGTGGTCTGGTGCCTTGTCCCTTGCATGGGGCAAGGGGGTCAGGAGGCAGGTCCCAATGTATCGCAGGTCACGTTGCGGGCCTGTAGGCGCCGACAAGCCAGTTCCGCGCTTTCCTTGCTCATGCCAAGGAAGTTGGCCTCAAACCCCAATCTGGATTTGGACACCTTGCGCAGCGAGCCGTTGAGCGTTTCCATTTCCGACAGGGCCGTGCGCAGAAGGACCTTTTCCGCTTCATACCGGTTGGTGTAGCGGCCCACGTTGATACCCCAGTAGCGCCCCCCGGAGGTCGAAAGGCGGGTGACAACAACCGGTTCCGGCTCGGCGGCGGTCTCTGTCTTTGCCAATCTGGCCGGGCGGGCGACGGGGCGCAGGCCTTTGAAGAAGGTCTTCACAGCCGCGCCAACGGTCGGTTTTTCGGCAGAGGCGGGAACCACTTTGGCTTCGGTGATTGCGGCTTCGACGCTGGCCTGCAGGATCTCGGGGTCGAGCTTGGGCGTCGATGCCACGGTATCCGCAGCGGTTTCTTCTGTGGCCTGGCTGGCGTCGGCGACCAGCACCGGCGCTGTATCTTCGGCAGGCTCAGTTGCGGGGCGCAGGCGCGGACGCAGGCTGGTCTGGACCCGGCCGCTGACGCGGATGGTCTTGCCTGCGGCGCCACCAGCCACCTGGATGTTCTGGTTGCCCACATAGGCGGGCATCGCCGGTTTGCGCAGTTTTGCGTGCGCCGGGGCACGGCGGAAGCCGAGGTCCAACAGCTCTGCGACCTTGGCGTTGCGCGAGGTCGAGGATTTACCGCCGAACACTGTAGCGATCACTCGCTCGTTGCCGCGCTTGGCCGAAGCCACGAGGTTGAAACCGGCGGCGCGGGTATAGCCCGTCTTGATCCCGTCAGCGCCCTTGTAGGCCGCCAGAAGGCGGCGGTTTGTGTTGGGCACGACGCGCACGCCGGCGTCGGTGGAGGTGCGCGAAAACAGGTTATAATACTCGGGGTAGTCATAAAGCATGTGACGTCCCAGGGTGGTCATGTCCCGGGCGGTGGACATATGGCCGCTTTCGGTCAGACCGTGGGCGTTCTTGAAGGTCGTGCGGGACATGCCAAGCGCCTTTGCGGTGCGGGTCATGCGGCGGGCAAAGGCGGCTTCGGATCCGGCCAGGGTTTCGCCGATGGCGGTCGCGGCGTCATTGGCTGATTTCACTGCGGCGGCACGGATCAGATATCGAAATGCGATGCGCTGCCCCGAGCGAAGTCCGAGCTTGGAGGGCGGCTCGGAGGCAGCGTTGCTGCTGATGCGAACCTTGGTATCCAGCGAGATTTCACCGTTCCGGACTGCTTCAAACGCGATGTAGAGCGTCATCATCTTGGTGAGGGAAGCCGGGTGCAGGCGTGTGTCGGCGTTGCGCGAGTGCAGCACCTCGCCGGTCCGGGCATCCACGACCATTGCCGCATAGGGGGCGGCGGTTGCCTGGGTAGGCGGAAGGCCCACCAACGCGACTGTTAGAACAACACCCAAGGCCCAAGCCATCTGCCGGGCGAATGCCCGCAGGGCGTGGGTCAGCGGAATACACCTGACCTGCACGATATCTGCCATTTTCTGCCTCTCGCCGCCGGTTTTCCGGCTGACTGTTCTACTTCTTTAACAAAACGGTAGCATGTGATGGCGCTGGAATAAACCATTTCCGTGACCGGTTCTGCGGCTGCGGCAGGTACATATACCGACATGTTGTAGCGGCTTTGACTGCGTTGCCTAGATGTGCGTTTGGTTAAAAAAGTGTTGACCAAAAAGGTCGAAAATTGGGCGTCTGGCCCGCTTTGCAGCGCTGAAAAATCAGTCTGGGCGATGCGTTTCGGCAACAGATTTTTGGCGCGTCGAGCTGTGCGGCTTGCGGGTTGAGTTCTATCCGATTTTCCGGATCAGATCCTTAAGGCAGCCAAGGTCCGAAATCTCGTGATACCGGGGGTGCCCCTCGGGTGCCTCGGCGTGCTCAACCTCCCAGATCAGCCCGTGCGGCACATAGGTGCCCCAGCCTCCGGCCTTGATCATCGGTACCACGTCCGAGCGCATGGAGTTTCCCACCATCATTGCCTGTGCCGCACCGGTCCCGTGCCGCTCGAAGATATCGTGGTAGATAGGGGCGGTTTTTTCCGAAACGATCTCGACCCCATCGAACAGATCGCCCAGCCCCGATTGTGCCAGTTTGCGCTCCTGATCCAGAAGGTCACCTTTTGTAATCAATACGATACGGTAGTCACCAGCCAGTTTCTCCACGGCCTCACGGGCATGGGGCAGCAGGTCGATCGGATAGGACAGCATCATCTGTCCGGCGACGATCAGCTCTTTGATGACGCTGGCCGGGACCTGTGATTCGGTGACATCTATGGCGGTTTCGATCATCGACAGGGTGAAGCCCTTCACGCCGTAGCCATAGCGTCCGAGGTTGCGCTTTTCCGCCTCCAGCAGCCGCGCGGCTAGCGCATCGGGACCCATGTCCTGCGGCGTATGATCCTGCAACAACTCGGCAAAACGCTCTTGCGTGACACGAAAAAAACGCTCGTTGTGCCAGAGGGTGTCATCGGCATCAAAACCGATTGTCGTCAAATTGCGTGTCACTGAGGCCATACACTCTCTTTTCCTGAGCGGTCAAAACGCTATATATGCGATGAAACCAATCCAAGCACGACCGGAATAGAGACGCTATGCTGCTTCAGCCAGTGATGATGACGGACAACTCGGACGACGACAGCGATCTTGGTGTCCTGACCAAGACCCGGCCGAAAACCCAGCGACCGCCGCGCTACAAGGTTCTGCTGCTCAACGATGACTACACCCCGATGGAATTCGTGGTCATGGTGCTGGAACGGTTCTTTGGCATGACACACGCGCAGGCGTTTGAAATCATGCTGACCGTGCACAAAAAAGGTCTGGCCGTGGTTGGTGTCTTCAGCCACGAGATCGCCGAGACAAAGGTCGCGCAGGTGATGGATTTTGCCCGTCGCCATCAGCATCCGCTGCAATGCACCATGGAAAAAGAAGACTGAAGAGGTCCCGCTATGTCCGTTCGCCTGTCGCTCGCTCTTGAGACGGGCGGCTTTGCGGTGCCTGCAGAGGGCCGTATCGCCGTTTTCCACCCGCGCGCGGAGCACGATCTGTCGTGCCTGCCAAAGGATCAGCTGGTGCTGATCCAGCCGATGCGCGGTGAATACGATGCCTTTGCCGCGCAAGGGTACGATTGTCGCCCCGAATTGCCGGATGACATGCGGTTTGCCGCTGCCGTGGTGTTCCTGTCCCGCGCCAAGGCGCAGTCGCGGATGGCGGTGGCGCAGGCTTCGGCCCTGACGGACGGTCCGGTGCTGGTAGATGGGGCCAAGACGGACGGAATCGATTCCATCCTGAAGGAACTGCGCAAACGCATGTCCCCGTCCGAACCGGTGTCCAAGGCGCATGGCAAGGTCTTTTGGTTCGATGGCGGCGGCGATGCGCTCACTGACTGGTTGCCACCCGCAGACGGCGTTGACGTGGAGGGTTTCGTGACTGTGCCGGGGGTGTTTTCCGCTGACGGAATCGATCCGGCCTCGAAACTGCTGGTCGACGCCCTGCCTGCAAAACTTGGCCGTGCCGTTGCTGATCTCGGCGCAGGCTGGGGGTATCTATCCCGGCAAATGCTGAGCCACTCTGAAATCGAAGAGCTACACCTGGTCGAGGCCAATCATGACGCGCTGTCCTGCGCGCGGCGCAACGTTGCCGATGACCGGGCGCAGTTCCACTGGGCCGATGTGCGCAATTGGAAGGCGCCGGGGCAGATGAACGCAGTGGTGATGAACCCGCCGTTTCATAGCGGCCGCAGCGCTGAGCCGGAGCTGGGGAAGGCCTTCATTTCCCGTGCTGCCGAGATGCTGACCGCCTCGGGGCATCTGTGGATGGTTGCCAACCGGCATCTGCCCTATGAGATCACCCTGTCAGAGCGGTTTGCCGCGGTCGAGGAAGCCGCAGGCGACAATCGGTTCAAGGTTCTGCACGCCAGTCGCCCCAAACGGCAGCGGCGTTAGGGCGGTAAGGTCACCCCGTATTGCAGGTTTTCAAACCGAATGGTCCGGTCTAGGCTCCGGCTCAGTTTTCACTACGCGACGCAACATTCTGGAGTGCCCGAATGTCCTTTTCGATTTCCGGCAAAACTGCCATCGTGACCGGCGCCTCAAGCGGGATTGGTCTGGCCATTGGCAAGCAGTTCGCGGATGCCGGTGCCAACGTCATGTTTGCCGATACCAACGAGGCGGCCCTGATCGCCGAACTGGGAGAGCAGGCCGACGAAAGCAACATCCGCTACTTCGCCGGGGATCTGCGCGAAAGGCTGACCATCGCCAATCTGTTGTCGGCGACCATCGATGCCTTCGAAGACGTGGATATCCTCGTCAATGGCGCCCGTCAGGTGGTGCCGAGTGATCCGCTGGACCCGAAGGACGAGTCACTGGAACTGCTCCTGACCGAGAACCTGTTGCCGACCCTGCGTCTATCGCAGCAGGCGGCGCGGCGGATGATCAAGCAGGGCGAGGGGCGGGAGCCGGGCACTGCGCGCGGGGCCATCATCAACCTGTCGTCGATCGCGGCGCGGCGGACCCACCCCGATCTGATGGCCTATTCGGTGGCTTCGGCGGCGCTGGATCAGCTGACCCGGTCGCTCTCTGTCTCTTATGCGCCGCACGGGGTCAGGGTGAATTCCATTGCCTTTGGCTCGGTGATGAGCGCGTCGCTCAGGGGCACGCTCAAGGATAACCGGGCCTATCGTCAGGATATCGAAGATCACACACCGCTGGGCCGCATCGCCGCACCGACCGAGCTGACCGAAACGGCGCAGTTCCTTGCCTCGGACGCGGCCAGTTTCATGACGGGCCAGATCGTGACGGTCGATGGTGGTCGCACGCTGCTGGATTCCGTTGCCGCTCCTGTTCACTGATGAATGCCGGGGCCTGCCTGCGCTCACGCAGCGCGGCGTCCCACAAGTACCGAAAGACGCTCTGAAATGACTGCAGAAATGAAAGACGAAAAAGCCCGCGCCGCCGCCTGGTTCCGCACCCTGCGCGATGAGATTGTCGCGGCCTTCGAGGCGCTTGAGGCGAGCCATGACACCGGCCCCTTCTCCGATCAGGCGCCGGGCCGGTTCGAGGTGAGCGAGACAAAGCGCACCGCGGATGATGGATCGGACGCGGGCGGCGGGCTGATGAGCGTTATGCGCGGGGGCCGGGTCTTTGAAAAGGTCGGCGTCAATATCTCCGAAGTCTACGGCACGCTCGGCGAGCGGGCGCAGAACGCCATGGCGGCGCGCAAGGGCATTCCGGGCATGAAGGATGATCCGCGGTTCTGGGCCTCGGGCATCTCGCTGGTTGCGCATATGCAGAATCCGCATGTGCCTGCGGTTCACATGAACACCCGCATGTTTTGGACCCCGCATGCCTGGTGGTTTGGCGGGGGCTCGGACCTCAACCCTTGCATCGAATATGCCGAGGATACCGCGCATTTTCATGCGCAGCAGAAACAGCATCTCGACCCGCATGGCACCGATCTCTATCCGCGTCTGAAGGAATGGGCGGA
Organism: Pseudophaeobacter sp. 1A09344; assembly: GCF_041008745.1. Taxonomy (NCBI): domain Bacteria; kingdom Pseudomonadati; phylum Pseudomonadota; class Alphaproteobacteria; order Rhodobacterales; family Roseobacteraceae; genus Pseudophaeobacter; species Pseudophaeobacter sp. 1A09344. The sequence goes on along the minus strand of NZ_JAXGFS010000002.1, from coordinate 350,470 downwards.
TGAGTATTTCTACATCCCGCACCGCCACCGGGCGCGCGGGGTGGGCGGTATCTTCATGGATGATCGTTGCACCGGTGATTGGGAGGCGGATTTCGCTCTGACCCAGGACATTGGCCGCGCCTTCCTGCCAGCCTATCTGCCGCTGGTGGAAAAACGCCGGGTTCAGCCCTTTGATGACAAGGACAAGGAGGCGCAGCTGGTGCATCGTGGCCTCTATGCCGAGTATAATCTGGTCTATGACCGGGGGACCAAATTTGGTCTGGAAACCGGGCATGATGCCAATGCGGTTCTGATGAGCCTGCCGCCGCTGGCCAAATGGGTCTGAGCGGCGCAGCAAACTGGCTCCGGGGATATCGGTTTCTGCGAAAATATCCGAGGATGTAGTCCGCGCGGGCCAGAGACGGGGCAAAAGACTGTGTTTGTGTGCGGAGGGATGATGCGGTTCTTTTTGATGGCGGCCCTTTGCATTGTGGCACTGGCTGCTTGCGGCACCCGGCCCGAGCCGGAGCGCCCGGCACCGACACAGCTTCCATCCGATGCGCAGCTGGCCCGGCTGGGGACCTATCCCCGGTTCGAGGACAGCGATCCGCATTCCTGGGAGGGACGCACGCCCTACTCCTATGCCATTCACGGGATTGATGTGTCGCGCTGGCAGGGCGACATTGACTGGGACACAGCCAAGGCGGCAGGCGTTTCCTTTGCCTATCTCAAGGCGACCGAGGGCGGGGATCTGCTGGATCCGAAGTTCCGCGACAACTGGGGCGGCGCTGCACGGGCAGGGGTGCCGCGCGGGGCCTATCACTATTTCTACTTCTGTCGCCCGGCGCGGGAGCAGGCGCGGTGGTTCATCCGCAACGTGCCGCGCGATGCCAAGGCGCTGCCCCATGTTCTGGATATGGAGTGGAACCACCACTCAAAGACCTGCAGGCATCGCCCCGATGGTGCGCATATCCGCTCTGAGGCGCGTAAGTTTCTGGATATTCTTGAGGCCCACTATGGCCGCCGCCCGGTCATCTACACCACGGTGGATTTCTTTGCCGAAACCGGCATCGGTCGGCTGCGCGGCACGGAGTTCTGGCTGCGTTCCGTCGCCGGGCATCCGCGCCAGACCTATCCCAGCGCCTTCTGGCGGCTCTGGCAATACACCGGCACCGGGCGGGTGCCGGGGATCGATGGCGACGTGGACCTCAATGTGTTCCACGACAGTCCCGAAAGCTGGTTGCGCTGGTCCGGCCAGCTGGAACAGTAGGGCGCAGGATCAGGCTCGCCGCCAGCCTGCCTCGGCCAAGGCCTGACCATACCCTTTCGCGATGCGCATCTGCTCCCCCAGCCCCTTTTTCAGCAACAGGGCGTGCATGCGTCTGAGCTGCCAGCAGGGAACGTGCATTACCATGTGATGCTCCAGATGGTAGTTCACCCAATAGGGCGCCACCAGAAGCCGGGCGAGCGGGCCTGCGCGGGTGGTGCGCACGTTCTGCAGCGGGTTTTCGGATTGCTCGGTGGCGCCATGCTCGGCGATGTTGCGCACCCGCAGCACGAACTGGAACCAAGTGAGATAGGGCAGTAGCCAGAAGGCAAGCCCCCACCACCAGTCGCCAATCAGACTGATGAGCAGGGCAATGCCGAAAAATACCGGCAGTGCCCCCCAAAGGCGCGGCGCCTTGAAGCTTTGGGCGAAATCGGAGTTCGCTGCCTTGATCGCGTCGTCATCTCCGGCCAGCTGCAGGGACATGGCGATCTGGCCGAGAAGCTGTTTGATGCCGGTCTGCCCGGTCAGATCGCGGGTGAACTTGCGCCGCAGCGAGGCGCGGGAGGTGGGGAATTTCGACGACAGGACCAGATCGGGGTCCTTGTCCGTCTGGGTGAACCGGTGATGGGTCAGATGGTAATGCCGATAGGCGCCCAGATCCGCCAGAATGGGGCGACCGCAGAGCCAGTCCCCGGCAAGCTCATTCCAGCGGCGGGTCTTGAACAGCGCGTTATGGGCGGCCTCGTGCATCAGGATCGCCAGCCCCAGCTGGCGCGAGCCGATCACCATCACGGCGAGCACAAAGGTCAGAACATTGGGCCAGAGCGCGAAGAGCGCGATCGCCAGGGCAATCGTGCCCCAGCAGTGCAGTAGCAACCACAGTCCCATAGGATCCGATCGTTCCGCCAAAGGGCGAATTTCTTCAGAGCTGAGATATGTTTTTCCCGGTGTCATGCGTGTAGTCCTCCCAAGCCTCAGGCTTCCAGCAGAAGCGCAAACAGGTCAAGAAAACCGTGGCGTCAGGTCCGGGACAGGGCGGTCAGCCGCGCCAGTCGAAGAAACCTTCCCCGGCCTGTTCCAGCAGCTTTGCGGCCATTTCGCGGCCCAGCTCCGGTCCGTCCTCGATCGCGCAGGTCTGCGCGTCCTGAAGGGCTTCGGAGCCATCGGGGCGCAGCACTTCGCCGCGCAGGCGCAGGGTGGTGCCATCAAGCTCCGCAAGACCCGCGATGGGCGTTTCGCAAGACCCGTCCAGAGCCGCCAGAAAGGCGCGTTCGGCCGCAAGACGCTGTGCGGTCTCTGTATCATGGATGGCCGCCAGCATATCGCCTGCGCGGCTGTCATCTGCGCGCCGTTCGATGCCAATGGCGCCCTGCGCCACGGCGGGCAGCATGTCGTCCGTGTCGATGCCGGTTGCGGGCACGTTCTCCATCGCCAGACGGTTCAACCCGGCCATCGCCAGGAAGGTGCATTCGGCCACGCCGTCGTCGAGTTTCTTCAGGCGGGTCTGCACGTTGCCGCGGAACTCCACCACTTTCAGGTCGGGGCGGCGGTTCAGCAATTGCGCGCGGCGGCGCAGCGAGGAGGTGCCCACGACAGAGCCCGGCGCCAGTTCGGTGATCGACGACAGGCTCGGGGAGATGAAAGCATCGCGCACGTCTTCGCGCGGCAGGTAGCAATCCAGTACAAGACCCACAGGCTGAGCCACTGGCATGTCCTTCATCGAATGCACCGCGATGTCGATGGCGCCGGTCAGCATCGCCTCTTCGATTTCCTTGGTGAACAGGCCCTTGTTGCCGATTTCTTTCAGCGGGCGATCCGCCGCGATCAGCGCCTGATTGTCACCGGTGGTTTTGATGACGACGATCTCGAAGGCCTCCTGCGGCAGCTCGAACGCGGCGGCCAGACGGTCGCGCGTCTCATGGGCCTGAGCCAGCGCCAGCGGCGAGCCACGGGTGCCGATCTTCAGGGGCGAAGCGGGGGAGGGCAGGTTCTGTGTCATGTCAGAACCTTTATTCGCGACATTATGCCGTGACAAGCATCGGCCTCACCACCCTTGACAATTTGCCGCTCAGCCTAGACCTCAGTACCCAAGAGAGAAGCGAGGGATCCCATGGCCGAACAGAAGAAGCTGCTGCGCGCATTGGCAGGCGAAAAACAGCATGTGCCGCCGATCTGGATGATGCGTCAGGCGGGCCGTTATCTGCCGGAGTATCGCGCGACGCGGGCCCAAGCCGGGGATTTCCTGTCGCTGTGCTACAATTCCGAACTGGCGGCCGAGGTCACCCTGCAACCGATCCGCCGCTATGGGTTTGATGCGGCGATCCTGTTTGCCGATATCCTGTTGGTGCCGCAGGCGCTGGGCGCGGATCTGTGGTTCGTCACCGGCGAAGGGCCGCGCCTGTCGACCATCACCACCGATGCGGATTTTGCCAAGCTTGGCCCGGTCAGCGACATCCACGAGACGCTGAACCCGATCTACGACACCTTGCGCATTTTGAAACAGGAATTGCCCAGCGAGACGGCTCTGATTGGGTTTGCCGGGGCGCCCTGGACCGTGGCGACCTATATGATCGCCGGACGCGGCACCCCGGATCAGGGGCCTGCCCATGCGTTGAAGGCAGAAAACCGTCCGCTGTTCGAGGCGCTTCTGACCCGCATCACCGAGGCCACCATCGACTACCTGTCGAAACAGATCGAGGCGGGCGCCGAAGTGGTGAAGATCTTCGACAGCTGGGCGGGATCCCTGAAGGGCGAGGATTTCCAGAAGTACGCGCTGGAGCCCTGCCGCCAGATCACCGCGGCGCTGAAAGAGCGTCATCCCGGTATTCCCGTCATCGGATTCCCGCGTGAGGCGGGCGATGGCTATATCGGCTTTGCCAAGGCGACCGGTGTTGATTGTGTTGCCGTGGACAATTCCGTTACGCCCGAGTGGGTCGCAGAACATGTGCAGGTCGATGGCTGTGTGCAGGGCAACCTTGCCTCGCGTCACATGGTGACCGGCGGACAAGAGCTGATCGACGAGACCCGCCATATCGTCAAGACCCTGCGCGGCGGGCCGCATATCTTCAACCTCGGCCACGGCATCACGCCTGATGCAAACCCCGACAACGTACAGCTGATGATCGATACGGTCCGCGAAGCCTGATCGTGCGTCGCGTTCAGCCAATCAATATGTGAGCGAGAGTAATGGATTACAGCAAACAAGGCGGCCAGAAACCCGGCCGCAACGAACCCCGCCACAGCGAGCATAACGCCAAGGGCACCGACAAGAACCCCTACAGCAAGCGCGAAACCAAGGCAGAGTTGCTGGCCCGCATGAAGAAGGCCGCAGCCGCCCAGAAGGACGGCTGAGCCGCGCCGTTCGGCCTTATTCGGTCAGGGTGCGGGCAATCAGCTCTTTCATGATCTCGTTCGACCCGCCGTAGATCTTTTGCACGCGGGCATCGGCGTACATATTGGCGATTGGGTACTCCAGCATGTAGCCGTAGCCGCCGTGCAGCTGCAGGCATTCGTCAACCACATCGCATTGCATCTGGGTGACCCACCATTTCGCCATTGACGCGGTGGCGGCGTCCAGCTCTCCGCGCAGGTGCTTGGCGACACAGTCATCCAGAAACACACGGGCGATATGGGCAATGGTCTTGGCCTCGGCCAGTTTGAACCGGGTGTTCTGCATTTCGATCAGCGCCTGACCAAAGGCGCGCCGCTCTGAGGTATAGGCGATGGTGTCTTCCAGCGCCTTCTCGATCACGGCGGCGGCGCCAAGGGCGATCACCAGCCGTTCCTGAGGCAGGGCCTTCATCAGCTGATAGAATCCCTGTCCCTCGACCCCGCCAAGCAGATTCTCGGGCGGCACGCGCACATCGTCAAAGAACAGCTCTGATGTGTCCTGACTCTTGAGGCCCAGTTTCTCGAGGTTGCGACCCCGTGCAAAGCCTTCGGCGCTCTCGGTTTCCACCACCAGAAGCGAGATCCCCTTGGCCCCCTGCGTGGTATCGGTTTTGCAGACAACGATGATCAGATCCGCCTGCTGACCATTGGTGATGAAGGTTTTGGAGCCGTTCAGCACATAGTCGTTGCCGTCGCGCAGGGCGTTTGTCTTGATGTTCTGCAGGTCCGACCCGGTGCCGGGTTCGGTCATGGCGATGGCGCAGACCATTTCGCCGCTGGCCATCTTGGGCAGCCAGCGTTGTTTCTGATCTTCGGTTCCGTAGTCCAGGATGTAGCCCGCGCAGATCTGGCTGTGCACTGAGTTGCCAAAGCCAGAAAACCCGGCGGCGCGGAACTGTTCGGTGGTGATTACCGCCTCGTGCCGGAAATCGCCGCCCATGCCGCCGTATTCCTCGGGGACGCTGGCGCAGAGGAGGCCAAATTCCCCCGTCTTGTTCCAGAACTCCCGGTCGATATGGCCTTGTTTCTGCCAGCGTTCTTCATGCGGGGTCATTTCGGCGGTGAAGAAGCTGCGGCAGCTGTCCTGCAGCATTGCCAGTTCATCCGTCATCCAGGGAGAGACATGCGCTGTCATGGGATCAGTCCTTCTTTCGGCCCAGTTCGGTCAGAATTTCGGTCGCGTGCTGCCCCCGTGCGGGGCTTTCGGGCGCTGTCCAGTCGCCCGCATCAGAGAACCGTGGGGCGGGGGCGGCCTGAAGCGCGCCATGTGCCTCGACCCAGGTGCCGCGGGCGTTCATAGGATGGGTCAGCGCCTCGCCGGGGCTGAGGACAGGCGCGACGCAGGCATCGGTGCCCTCAAAAATACCTGCCCAGTGATCGCGGGGCTGGCTGGCAAAGATCCCGGCCAGACGCCCGGTCAGCGCGGGCCAGAGTGATTTGTCGAACTGGCGCTGGAAATCGGCATCCTCTGAAAGATCCAGCAATGACAGGAACTGCGCATAGAATTTCGGCTCAAGACATTGCACCGACATGAAGCCACCATCGGCGCAGGCGTAGGTGCGGCTCCAGTGCGGGCCATCGAGCAGGTTCTGCCCCCGTGTATCGCCAAAGTTTCCGGCCTGGCGGATACTCATCAACAGGTTCATCATATGGGCCGAGCCGTCATAGATCGCCGCATCGACCACGCAGCCTTCGCCGCTGGTGCGGGCGCGCAGGATTCCGGCCAGCATACCCGCCACCAGATACATGGCGCCACCGCCAATGTCGCCTACCAGCGTGGCCGGTGTGAGCGGCGCATCGCCGGGGTTTGACCCGTACCACAGCGCACCGGACAGGGAGATGTAGTTGAGGTCATGCCCCGCTGCATGGGACAGGGTACTGTCCTGGCCCCAGCCGGTCATGCGGCCAAAGACAAGGGCCGGGTTCACCGCATGGCAGGCCTCGGGCCCGATGCCGAGCTTTTCCATCACGCCAGGGCGGAAACCTTCTATCAACCCGTCGGCGGTTTCCACCAGCGCCATGAAGGTCTCGATGTCTTTGGGATCCTTCAGATCCAGCTCGATCGATCGCTTGCCGCGATCCAGTACCGAACGCTCCGGCATGCCGGGGGTGACACCGCCGCCTTTGCGGTGGATGCAGATCACATCGGCGCCCATATCGGCCAGTGTCATCGCGGCGAATGGGCCGGGGCCAAGGCCTTCGACCTCGATGATGCGGGTGCCTTCCAGCATTTATGTCGTCTCCCGTAGTAACTCCCGCCCCGGTATGGGGCGGGCCTGTGCGCTGTTTCAGAGTGTGGCGTGGGTCAGGTGCCGGACAGGCCACCGCCCACGATCAGGGTCTGGCCCGAGACGTAGTTGCTTTCGGGGATGCAAAAGAGGTAGACGCCGCCCGCCGCCTCTTCCGGTGTGCCCGCACGGCCCACGGGGATCATCATCTCCATGCCCTGCACCAGTTTCTTGGGGATGCCGATGCCGATCTTGTTGCCCTCGACCTCGATCGATTTCTTTTCGTCCGTGGCCTCGGTCAGGCGGGTGGAGATCATGCCAAAGGCCACCGCGTTGACGTTGACCTTGAAGCGGCCCCATTCCTTGGCCATCGTCTTGGTCAGGCCGATGACGCCGGATTTCGCGGCGGAATAGTTCGCCTGTCCGGGATTGCCACCGGTGCCCGAAATCGACGAGATATTTACCACCTTGCGGAAGACCTCGCGGCCCTCGGCAGCCTCGGCTGCTGCGGCTTGCGTGATAAAGGGCGACGCCGCGCGCAGGATCTGGAAGGGCGCCTTCAGATGCACGTCGATCATGGCATCGAACTGTTCGTCGCTCATCTTGCCGATGAAGCTGTCCCAGGTGTAGCCGGCATTGTTGACGATGATGTCGATGCTGCCGAACTTGTCGATCCCGGCCTGGATAAAATCATCGGCAAAGCCTGCCGCCGTGACTGATCCGGGAATGGCCAGCGCCTTGCGGCCCATCGCTTCGATTTCGGCAACGACGGCGTTTGCGGGTTCCGCGTCCAGATCGTTCAGCACCACATTGGCGCCGTCCTCGGCCAGTTTCAGCGCGATGGAACGGCCGATACCGCGTCCGGCGCCAGTGACATAGGCGGTCTTGCCTGCAAGTTTTCTCATCTCTTCAGTGTCCTTTGTCGTTATGGCAGCTCAATCAGGGCGGTCCCGGACAGTTTGACCTCACCGTTCTGATCGGCGGCCTCAATCTCAAGCGCCACCAGATTGCCGTCGCGTTTCTCCACCACCTTGCCGGTGCAGGTGATCACCGCGTGAACCTGAGTGATCGCCACGAACCGGGTGGTGAATTCGCGCAAGGCCGATTGCGGCACCCATCCCGTCAGCAGGCGCCCCAAATAGGCCATGTTCAGCATGCCATGGGCAAAGACGTCCGGCATTCCTGCGCGTTTGGCGAAGTCGATGTCGATATGGATCGGGTTGTGATCGCCCGAGGCGCCGGCAAACAACGCCAGCGTGGTGCGGGTGATTTCCTTGGTGGTGAGGGGCGGCAGCTGATCGCCCACATTGATCTCTGCATAGGTTGGCATGGTCATTGCGGATGCCTCACGATCACGGTGCGGGTCATGCTGCCTGCGTCTTCGCCGAGCTGGTTGGTAGCCGAGGTTTTCAGATGCACGAACTCCATGGCGCCGCCTTTCTTGGCGTAGATGTCAGTGACCTTGCTCACCAGGGTAATGGTATCCCCGGCGCACATCGGCGCGCCATAGGTAAAGGCCTGCTCACCATGAAGGACCTTTGCGATGTCGATCTTCAAGAGCGTGATGAAATAGAACGGATCTTCGCGGTCCAGATCGAGCGAGAACAGGTAGGTGGGCGGCGCCAGCAGTCCACGATAGCCCGCCGCCTTCGCGGCCTCCTCATCCAGATAGACGCGGTCGCTCTGGCCGGTTGCGCGGGCAAAATCCCGCAACCGGCCTTTCTCCACCGTGACCGCATAGGGATCGGTCACGTGGCCGATGTAAGAGGTGTCGATCATCGCCGCCTCACTGCGCCTGATACATGGTGACGACGCAGGCGCCGCCAAGGCCGAGGTTGTGCTGCAGCGCCGTGCGGGCGCCCTCGACCTGCGTGCTGCCTGCGGTGCCGCGCAGCTGGCGGGTCAGCTCGTAACATTGCGCAAGGCCGGTCGCGCCAAGGGGATGTCCCTTGGACAAAAGCCCGCCCGAGGGGTTGGTCACGTATTTGCCGCCATAGGTGTTGTCGCCATCGGCGATGAACTTGGATGCGCCGCCTTCGGGGCAGAGGCCAAGGCCTTCGTAAGTGATCATCTCGTTATGGGCGAAACAGTCGTGCAGTTCGACCACGTCGACGTCTTCGATGCCGATGCCGGTTTGCTCCTGCACCTGTTTCGAGGCGGCTGCCGTCATGTCGTAGCCGACGACCTTCATCATGTCGTGGGCGTCAAAGGTGCTGGCGTAATCCGTGGTCATCGCCTGGCCCGCGATGCGTACGTTGGTGTTCAGCCCGTGTTTCTTGGCATAGGCCTCGCTGACCACGACCGCCGCCGCCGCGCCGCAGGTGGGGGGGCAGGCCATCAGGCGGGTCATCACGCCTTCCCAGATGGTGGGGCTTTCCAGCACATCCTCGGGCGACAGCTCATTGCGGAACAGGGCCAGCGGATTGTTCACCGCATGGCGGCTGGCCTTGGCCCGGATACGCGCAAGATCCAGCATGGAAGAGCCGTATTTCTCCATGTGCGACTTGCCCGCACCGCCGAAATAGCGCAGCGCCAGCGGGATCTCGGGCTGGCCGACCAGATCGTCGGTTTCTGCATCGAAGGCATCGAACGGGCTGGGCCGGTCATCCCAGTGGGAGGTCAGCGCGCCGGGTTTCATATGTTCAAAGCCAAGCGCCAGCGCCACATCGACAACACCCGATTCCACCGCCTGACGCGCCATGAACAGGGCGGTCGATCCGGTCGAGCAGTTGTTGTTGACGTTCATCACCGGAATTCCGGTCATGCCAACCTTGTAGAGCGCCGCCTGGCCACAGGTGCTGTCCCCATAGACATAGCCCGCATAGGCCTGCTGCACGGCGTCATAGGGCAGGCCCGCGTCCTGCAGCGCATCGCGCACGGCGGCAGCGCCCATTTCGGTATAGGGTTCATTCTGGCCGGGTTTGGCGAATTTGGTCATACCCACCCCGGCAACCATCACATGTGCAGACATTGGCTCTCTCCCTTGCGCGAGTCGGAATTACACTTCCGGGTTACTTTCGGTTCGGGCTGGGCAAACTGTCAAGAAGAGTGTAACTCATGAGTGTAATTACCGGGCGTCAATAGGTCAGACCTCGCATGGGGTGGGCCGGGGGAAGAATGGCGATGGGCAATAAAACCTGGACGAAAACGGCAGACAGCCGCAGTGCGCAGCGCGAGATCAAACGCCGCGCAGTGCTGATGGCCGGTGCGCGCCTGTTCAACGATCAGGGATACGAGCAGACCTCGCTTGAGGATATCGCCGCCGCGCTCAACATCACCAAGCGCACGATCTACTATTATGTGCAAAGCAAGGAGGACATCCTGTTCGGTTGCCACCAGCTGAGCCTGGAATTCCTGGGCGAGGTGATGGAGATCAGCCGCGATGACAGCCTGCCAGTGGCAGAGCGGATTTCGCGACTGATCCGCGGCTATTGCGAGTGGGTGTCCACCGATCTTGGTGCCAGCCTGGCCATGGTGCGGGCGCACAGCCTGTCGCCCGAGCGGCGCGAGGCCCTGCATGAGGGTAAAGCGCGGGTGGATTTTCAGCTGCGGATGCTGATTGAGAAGGGTATTCGCGAAGGCGTCATCCGCCATTGCGATCCGCGTCTTGTGGCGGCCGGGGTGTTTGGCGCGCTGAACTGGATCCCTTTCTGGAACCGCACTGACCGGCCGGTTCCCCACGAGGAAATTGCCGAACAGTATCTTGCAATGATCCTGAATGGTTTGCTGCCAGGCGCCGGGGGCAGCAAGCGCTGATCGGTGTCAGGCGCTGTCGCCCAATTGTTTGCGAAAGGCGCGCGGCGGCATGCCGGTGCCCTTGGTGAAGACGCGGCTGAAATGGGCGGGATCGCTGAACCCAAGATCATAGGCGATCTGCGCCGCGCTGAGCGACGTATAAAGCAGCATCCGCCGGGCTTCGCGCAGCATGCGTTCATTAACCAGATGCGATGCGGACTGGCCCGTGACCTGATGCACGATCCGGTTCAGATGGGTCGGGGAGACGGCGAGATCGCGTGCATACTCCGCCAGCGGGCGGCGGCTGCGGAAATGTTGCTCCACGAGGGTTTCAAAGCGGGAAAAGATCGGGTTGCCACCATTCTGACGGTCGCCGCCCTCAGCAGTGTGAATATGGCGGGCGACAAGGGCGGTCAGAGTTCCGGCGAGCGAACGCAGCAGCTGAGCGCGGGCAAAATTCTGGCCGTGGTATTCCTGATAAAGCGTTTCGGCCATGCTGCGCAGGTCGGGCGGGAGCGGCAAAACGCAGGCATGATCCAGCGGGCCGCGCACGCCTTCGCCGCTGCGGATGCAATGATCAACAAGATCTGAGGGCAGGGTGACAACCCAGCCGCTGGTCTCTGGTTCGAACGTGTAACCGTGAACAACCCCGCGAGGTATATTGACGAAACAGGGGGCGGGCAGGGTATGTGCTTCCCCGTCCAGATCTACCACGCCGCCACCACTGGTCATGAATAGAACCTGATGCAGCCGGGCGTGCCGGTGCGGTGACAGCTGCCAATCATGCTGCTCGGAGCGGGAGCGGATCGTCTCCACATGCAGCACGTCCGCCAGTTCATCGGTTTCCCCGAACAGGTTGTAGCTGCGGATCTGAAGAGCGCTGGTCATGTGCGAAATGTACAAGAACTTGCGCGCATGGTCCATTCGCAAAACCCGGACCCCGCGTCATATTGCCCGTCACCATGAAACGGAGACGCGCTTATGACCGTGCAGAAAACCCAAGTCGCAATCATCGGAGGCGGTCCTTCGGGCCTGCTGTTGTCGCAGCTGTTGCACCGCAAGGGGATCGATAGCATCGTACTGGAACGGCAATCCCGCGACTATGTGTTGGGCCGGATCCGGGCAGGTGTGCTGGAGCATGGTTTCGTCAATCTAATGCGTGAGGCGGGCTGCGGAGAGCGGATGGATGCCGAAGGCGAGGTGCACGAAGGTTTCTATATCGCCCACCAGGGGCGCAGCGATCGTATCGATCTGGAAAAATACGCAGATGGCGCCACGGTCATGGTCTATGGCCAGACCGAGGTGACGCGTGATCTATACGCCGCCCGCGATGCCATGGACGGGGTCGTCATTCACGAGGCCGCCAATGTGCAACCCCATGATCTGAAGTCTGAAACCCCCTATATCACCTATGAAAAAGACGGGGCAGAGCACCGGATCGACTGTGATTTCATCGTCGGCGCCGACGGGTTCCACGGGGTCAGCCGCAAATCTATTCCCGGCGATGTGCTGAAGGAATACGAAAAGGTCTATCCCTTTGGATGGCTGGGCATTCTGTCGGAAACCAAACCCGTCTCGCCCGAGCTGATCTATGCCCGTCACGAGCGCGGCTTTGCGCTTTGCTCGATGCGGAGTCAGGTGCTGAGCCGCTATTACATTCAGGTGCCGCTGACGGATAAGCCCGAGGACTGGTCGGATGATGCTTTCTGGGCAGAGCTGAAGAGCCGCCTGCCTGAGGATGTGGCCGCTGGACTGGAAACCGGCCCGTCGATCGAGAAATCCATCGCGCCGCTGCGCAGTTTCGTGGCCGAGCCGATGCGCTATGGCAATCTGTTCCTGGCCGGGGATGCGGCGCATATCGTGCCGCCCACCGGGGCCAAGGGGCTGAATTCGGCGGCGTCGGATATCTACTATCTCTACCATGGCTTTATGGATCACTACCTCAATGGCGACAGCGCCGGGCTGGATGGCTACTCGGAAAAGGCACTGGCCCGGGTCTGGAAGGCAGAGCGGTTCAGCTGGTGGATGACCAACCTGTTGCATCTCTTCCCAGATGCGCAGGAAGTGGATCAGCGCCTGCAATGTACCGACCTTGATTACCTGTTCTCTTCGGATGCGGCGCAGGCTTCGCTCGCCGAAAATTATGTGGGCCTGCCCTACTGACGTCGCGTTCGCCCGGCTAGGTCTCGGCCGCCGGGCGTGTTTTCCTCCCTCGGGAAATGAGGGAGGAAAAAATGACGACAGTTGCATATGAAAAAGACGGCCGGATCGCGCGCATCACGCTGAACCGGCCGGAGACCATGAACGCCATCGACGACCAGATGCCGCGGGATCTTGCGGCGGCCGTCGCGCGCGCAGATGCGGATCCGGGCGTGCATGTGATGGTGCTCTCCGGCGCGGGAGAGGCGTTTTGCGCAGGTTACGATCTGACCTTTTATGCTGAGGGCAACGGGTCGGGTGAGGCCACCCAGCCGATGCCATGGGACCCCATCAAGGACTACCGGTTCATGTGGGAAAACACCCAGCATTTCATGTCGATGTGGCGTGCGGTGAAGCCTGTGGTCTGCAAGGTGCACGGTTTTGCCGTGGCGGGCGGATCGGATATCGCGCTGTGCGCGGATATGACGATCATGGCCGAGGATGCGCAGATCGGATACATGCCCGCCCGCGTCTGGGGCTGCCCGACCACGGCAATGTGGGTCTATCGCCTTGGCGCTGAGCGAGCCAAGCGGATGCTGTTCACCGGTGACAAGATTTCGGGGCGCGAGGCAGCCGATATGGGGCTGGTGCTGAAGGCGGTGCCTGCAGAGCAGCTGGACGATGCGGTAGAGGAGATGGCGGCCCGCATGGCCACGGTTCCGATCAACCAACTGGCTATGCAGAAAATGGTGATCAACCAGGCGATCGAGCAGACCGGTTTGATGCAGACCCAACGGCTGGCGACGGTATTCGATGGCATCACCCGCCATTCGCCGGAAGGCATCGCCTTCAAGGAACGTTCTGAGGAAAAGGGTTGGAAGCAGGCGGTCCGGGAACGCGACGAAGGCACATACGACTGGACCCGGCAGGAGGAAATTCCGAAGGGCAACCGGTAACGGCCGGGCGCCATGCCCTAGGCGGGCACGGCGTGGCTGCGCAAGAGAGTGCGGTTCGGCGTCAGCCGGGCTGCATGGCTGGTGCGGGAGCCGTCCAGGCCGCGGTCAGTCGGCGGCGAGCGACCTGAGGCGCTTCGGCCAGATCCAACATCGCCACCGCGAAATCCGCATAGGTGATCTGCGACTGGCCCTCTGCGTCGGTGACCAGCGTATCGGTACCAAATTCATAGTGACCAGTCCGCGGTCCGGGCAACAGCATCGCGGGCGGGCGCAGGCAGGTCCAGGTGGCAGAGGTTTCCTGTTCCAGAAGGGCATCCTGATCGGCGCAGGCCTGCGCGATGGGGCGCACCGCGTCCGGCAGGAAACCGGGGGCGCTCAGAACCGTGTGGCCGCTGTCATCTGCCAGTTTCAGCAGCGCCGCGCCGCCAGTGATCAGCGCGGGGATCCCCGCTGATGTAGCGGCGTTCAGCGCGGCGCGGGTGAGGGGAACCAGGTCACCCTCGTGCCCTGCAGCGGGGCGCAGGGCGCTGATTACCAGATCATGTCCGGCTGCGGCATCCGCTGCCGCGTCGGGCTTGCCGAGAAGGTCGAGCGACAGGGCGTCTACGCCGGAGGGTAGGGTGCCGAGCCGACTGGTATCCCGGGCCACGGCCGTAACGCGGTGGCCGCGGCTCACGGCTTCTCGCAGGGTGGCGCTTCCGACATCGCCGGTGGCGCCGAAAAGAATGATTTTCATAAGTGAACTCCTTTTGTCTCGCCGTCGAGATACTTTGTAGGAATCTCGACGTCAAGATAAGTGTCGTCCAAAGCTGTCCGCTCTTTTTGCACAGGTGCTGTTCAGAGTATCAGTCGCTGGGCTTGGCCGGGTCTCGGTAGCGCATCAGAACCGTCCGGTGGTTCAACTCCTGTCCGGTGTGTCGGTCGGTCACCACCGGGTCGATCTCCTCGCCGCCGTCCCGCAGGATAAAGGAGAGGGGAGAGGGGGCCTCGCTGGGAAGATTGCTGCGCGCCCAGTCCTGCAAGGCGAGCATCACCGGGGCAAAGGCCTTGCCCGATTCGGTTAGTCGGTATTCGTGACGCAGGGGGCGTTCCTGATAGGGGCGGCGCTCCAGCAGGCCCATCGCCTCAAGCCGTTTCAGCCGTTCGGCGAGCAGATGCCGAGTGATCCCGAGGCTTTTCTGGAAGTCATCGAACCGGCGCACACCCAGGAAACATTCCCGCAAAATCAAAAGGGTCCAGCGGTCACCCACCACCCCCATCGCCCGTGCCACCGGGCAGGCGGCCTCTTTCATGTCATGCCATTTCATGAGGCAATTCTAGCATGGATTGACAAGGTTCTCAAATGGAACTGATAATGAGTTCCAAATAAGAACTAACTATTGCGGCAGCCACGCAGGCCTCGCGAAATCCCGGGCTGCAGCCGCCGCGCGCCGACATCAGGAGGACCAGCCATGGTCAGTGTCACATCGAATGCAACGCCCAAACGCCGCCCGCCGCCCGCCCTGGCGATGCTCCAGCGGGCATCGGGCATGTTGGAGGCTATTTCTCCGGCAGCAGCTTCTTTGCTGCTGGCGACGCTGTTTACCCGGCCAAGACCGCAAAAGTTGCCGAAACGGGAACGGGACTGGCTGCTGGCAGCGGCTGCGCGGCCCCTGAGGCTGCAATCGGGTGTCGAGATTCCACTTTATGAATGGCGCGCGACGCCGCGTGGCCATGGTGTCCTGGATGAGGCGCCTCTGCCGACCATCCTGTTGGTACATGGCATGTCGGGCCGGGCCGGGCAGCTCGGCGGGTTCGCGGCGCCACTGGTCAAGGCCGGGTTCCGGGTCGTGGCCTTTGACGCGCCGGGCCACGGGGCAGCTCCGGGGCGTCGCAGTTCGTTGCCGGAAATGCTGTGGGTGACAGAAGAGGTCGCGGCGCATCTGGGGCCGTTGACCGGGATTATCGCCCACTCCAATGGCGCGGCAGCCACGGTGGCTGCACTGTCGCGGGGACTCCGGGTGCGACGGGTTGCGCTATTGGCGCCGCCGACGGATCTGGCGGCCTATCTGGGTAAGGTCGCTCGGCTTTTGGGCTTTGGGCCGAAGGTGGCAAAAGGCGCGCAGACCCTGCTGGAAAAACGCTATGGTCTTCCATTCGATGCGCTGCGCGGCACCGATCTTGCCCGCGGATTGGCGCAACCGTCCCTGATCGTGCATGACAATGCGGACCGTGTGGTGCCGACCTCGGAAGGGCGTGCCTTGGCGGACAGCTGGCCGGGGGCGCGGTTGCATGTGACCGCGGGGTTGGGACACGGCAAGATCCTGCGGGATGACAGTGTGATCGCCCGGGTTGTCGAACATCTGACACCTGAGGTCGCGTCGGTCGAAGAGGAGTGATCAGGGGGTGCCCTTTGCACCCGCGTGACGCTTCCGTCTTGGCAGACGGCAGGGTGGCGGCTAGGTCTGTAAGGGATAAGAGACTGCCGACACCCGGCCATAACGGAGGACCCGCCATGCAGATGAGTGATCAGAAGGAAATTGCCGCCCCGCCGACCGAGGTCTACGCCGCGCTGCTGAACCCAGAGGTGCTGAAAGCCTGCGTGCCTGGCGCCACCGAGGTAACCGGCTCCCCGGAGGAAGGCTTCGAGGCTTCGGTTACCCAGAAGGTCGGCCCGGTCAAGGCGACCTTTAAGGGGCAGGTGACCCTGTCGGATCTGGTTCCAGGCGAAAAGCTGACCATCGCCGGTGAAGGCAAGGGCGGCGCGGCCGGATTTGCCAAGGGCGGCGCAAAGGTGAGCCTGGAACCCTCTGATGGCGGCACCATGCTGAGCTATGAGGTCGAGGCCAAGGTCGGCGGCAAGCTGGCGCAGCTGGGCAGCCGGATCATCGACGGCTTTGCCAAGAAGATGGCCGATCAGTTCTTCGTCAACCTGCAGACCCATCTGGCGCCCGAAGCGGAAAACGCTGGGGAAGACGGCGCCGAGGATGGCGGCGAAGAGGGTGAAGGCAAAAAAGGCTGGTTCAAGAAAATGACGGGTGGCTAAGGGGCGGCTGATCGGCGCCCGACCGTAGCAGCCGTAGCCTTTCTCTCTGCGCTGGCGCACATGCAACTGCGCGCCTGACCACTGGTGGCTGGATCAGTGGCTGGATAGCCTGCGCTCAACGAAAATATGGGGAGAGGCCATGTCAGCGATCCTGTCTATACGCGATCTGCGCAAGACCTACGAAGGTGGGTTCGAGGCGCTGAAAGGGGCCTCTCTGGAGATTGAAGAGGGCGAAATCCTTGCCTTGCTCGGGCCGAATGGCGCGGGCAAGACAACCTTGATTTCAACCGTCTGCGGTATCACCACGCCCACATCAGGCAGCGTCACCGTCGCCGGGCATGATATCCTGCAGGAATTCCGCGCGGCGCGGCGGTTGATCGGGCTGGTGCCGCAGGAAATCAATCTGGAACCGTTTGAAACGGTCTGGAACGCGGTGCGGTTTTCACGCGGCCTGTTCGGCAAGCCCAAGAAAGACGCGCTGCTGGAGGAGATCCTGAAGAAACTGTCCCTCTGGGACAAGCGCAAGAGCCAGATCAAGGAACTGTCCGGCGGCATGAAACGCCGGGTGCTGATCGCCAAGGCGCTAAGCCACGAGCCGCGCGTGCTGTTCCTGGATGAGCCCACCGCCGGTGTCGATGTGGAACTGCGCAAGGACATGTGGGAGGTGGTGCGCGAGCTGAAGGCCGATGGCGTCACCATTATCCTGACCACCCATTACATCGAAGAGGCCGAAGCCATTGCCGACCGGATCGGGGTGATCACCAAGGGGCAGATCCTGCTGGTGCAGGAGAAGGCTGATCTGATGGCGCAGATGGGCCGCAAGCAGCTGGAAGTGCAGCTGACATCGCCGATCACCGAAGTGCCCGAGGCGTTGGCAGCACATGGGCTGGAACTGGGCGCGGACGGGCGGTCACTCATCTACAGCTACGACACAAGGGGTGAGCGGACCGGCATCACCGCGCTGCTCAACGATGTGGCTGCGGCCGGGCTGGTGCTGTCAGATGTGGTGACACGCCAATCCAGCCTTGAAGATATCTTTGTCGGTCTTGTCGCGGGAGAAGAGTCATGAACTGGACGGCGGTTGCATCAATATATCGCTTTGAAATGGCGCGTTTCTTTCGCACGCTGATGCAAAGCTTCCTGTCGCCGGTCCTGTCGACCTCGCTTTATTTCGTGGTCTTTGGCGCCGCCATTGGTAGCCGCATCGACGAGGTCGAGGGCATCGCCTATGGCGCCTTCATCGTGCCGGGGCTGATCATGCTGAGCGTGATCACGCAGAGCATTTCGAATGCCTCCTTTGGGATCTATTTCCCCAAATTCATCGGCACGGTTTACGAGCTGTTGTCGGCGCCGATCAATTTTCTTGAGATTGTCCTCGGCTATGTCGGGGCGGCCGCGACCAAGGCGCTGTTCATTGGGGTGGTGATCCTGTGCACGGCCTCGCTGTTCGTAGATCTGTCCATCGCGCACCCTTTTGCCATGGTGCTGTTCCTGCTGCTGACGTGCCTCAGCTTTGCGCTGTTGGGCTTCATCATCGGGATCTGGGCGAAAAACTTTGAACAGCTGCAACTTGTGCCGTTGCTGATCGTGACTCCGCTGGTGTTTCTTGGCGGATCTTTCTACTCGATCTCGATGTTGCCGCCGATCTGGCAAAAGATCACCATGTTCAATCCGGTGGTCTATCTGATCTCGGGCTTCCGCTGGTCCTTCTTTGGCACCGCAGATGTCCCGGTCGGGACCAGCCTCTTGGCCATCGGTGGTTTTACCTGCCTGTGCCTTGCGGTGATCTGGTGGATTTTCAAAACCGGCTGGCGCATCCGGTCCTGATCGCTAGGCGATACAGCGCAGGCAGGCGGGCCGCAACATTCGGACGTTTGCCCGGGGTGGTGCGTTGCAAAATTGCCTGCGCGCAGGTGCTTTTTCCCTTTGCGGTCGTTTCCCTGCCCTGGGGACCTTGTTTCGGGGCGGGGGGCATTCTACATCGGCGCCATGATCCTGCGCATACCCTTTGTCAAAAAGCCGCCTCTTGTCTCTGTGGTCCGCCTATCCGGCGCGATTGGAATGCCGGGACGCGGCAGTCTGAGCGATGCGGCGTTGGCCCCTGTGCTGGAGCGCGCCTTTAGCAAGGGCAAGCCCGCCGCCGTGGCGCTGGAGATCAATTCCCCCGGCGGCTCACCGGTGCAAAGTTCGCTGATCGGCGCGCGCATCCGGCGCCTGGCCGAGGAAAAAGAGATCCCCGTTATTGCCTTTGTCGAGGATGTGGCGGCCTCGGGCGGCTATTGGCTGGCGGCCGCGGCGGATGAAATCTGGGCAGATGACAGTTCCGTCGTCGGTTCGATCGGCGTGATTTCCGCGGGCTTTGGTGCCCATGTACTGCTGGCCCGTCAGGGGGTGGAGCGCCGGGTCTACACGGCAGGCGAAAGCAAATCGATGCTGGATCCGTTCCGTCCTGAAAACCCCGAAGACGTGGCGCGCCTGAAAAGACTGCTGAACGATATTCACACCAATTTCATCCATCACGTGACCAGCCGTCGCGGCGATGCGCTGAGCAAGGACGAGCCGCTGTTTACTGGCGAGGTCTGGCTGGCCCGGCGGGCAACCGAACTGGGCCTGATTGACGGGATCGCGCATCTGCTGCCGAAACTGAAGCAGCGCTACGGCGACAAGGTGCGGATCCGCCGTTATGGCATGAAGCGCCCGTTCCTGAGCCGGTTCGGCATGCAGATGGCACAGGATGCCCTGGGTGGCCTTGAGGAACGTGCGGAATTCGCGCGGTTTGGCCTCTGACGTGCTGCTCAAAATCGTTTCCATTTTCCTGGTTGTTATGGCGGTTATGGCCATGTTCGGAAAGCTCCGGCTGCCCGGGCACAAGCAGCTGAAATCTGCGCGTTGCCCGTCCTGCGGACGCTTTAGGATTGGCAAAGGGCCCTGCGCCTGCGGAAAAGGAGGACCACGGCGATGATGCCTTGGTTGTATTGTGGACTGGGCCTGGTGATCCTGCTGCTGGCCGGGGACGCATTGGTGCGCGGGGCGGTGAACCTGTCGCTGCGCCTTGGCGTTCCGGCCCTGATCGTCAGTCTGACCATCGTGGCCTTTGGTACCTCGGCGCCGGAACTTCTGATCGCCATCAGCGCGGTTATGGAAGGTGCCGACGGCATTGCGATGGGCAACGTCGTAGGATCCAATACAGCCAATATCCTTCTGGTTCTTGGCGTGCCTGCGATCCTGATGCGGCTGGATACCAGCAAATGTGCGACGCAGAAGAACTATGTTTACATGCTCATCGCATCGGTGCTGTTCATCGCGTTGGCTTTTGTCGGGGTGTTCACCCTGTGGTCGGGGCTGATCCTGCTGGCGGCGCTGGCGATTGTACTGGGCGGTGCATTCCGCGAGGCACGGGCACACCGGCGTAACCGGAATGGGAACGCGGAGGCAGCGGATGATCTGGAAGAGATCGAGGAAGCCGACCCCGACATGCCGTTCTGGCGCATCGGCGTTTATCTTGTTCTGGGGCTGGTTGGCCTGCCACTAGGCGCGGATTTGCTGGTAGACAATGCCACGATCATCGCGCGGATGTATGGCATCAGCGAAACCGTCATTGGTCTGACGTTGGTGGCGATCGGAACCTCCCTGCCGGAACTGGCCACCACGGTCATGGCGGCGTTGCGGCGGCAGGCGGATGTCGCGCTGGGCAATGTCATCGGCTCCAACATGTTCAACCTGCTGGCCATCATCGGTGTTGCGACCTTTGTCGGGCCGATCTCGGTCGATCCCGAATTCCTGCGCTTTGACCTTTGGGTGATGCTGGCGGCCTCGCTGCTTATCTTTCCTTTTGTCTTTTTCAAGATGGACATCACGCGCCGGTGGGGTGGTCTCTTGACCGGGCTTTATGTGCTCTATCTGTGGGTCCTGCTCTGACCACAGAAGCAGGCAGGCAATCAGGGAGGCATCCATGCGGGCTTTGGTGACAGGAGCGGGCAAACGTCTGGGGCAGGCGATGGCCCTGAAACTGGCCCGGCAGGGGTTCGACGTTGCCGTCCATTACGCGACCTCTGAGGCTGAGGCAAAAGCCACTGCCGATGCGATACGGGGCTTGGGGCGGCGCGCTGAACTGGTGCAGGCGGATCTTCTGTGTGAGGCTGAAGCCGTAGAACTACTGCCTGCGGCTGCCAAGGCATTGGGCGGTCCGATCACCTGCCTTGTGAACAACGCCTCTATCTTCGAGCACGACAGTTTTGAAACCGCGACGCGGGAAAGCTGGGACCGGCATTTCGGCAGCAACCTGCGTGCTCCCTTCGTGCTAATGCAAGCGATGGCCGCACAAGAGGTCGAGCAGCCGTTTGATGAGAGCAATGAACCGCAGGCCTGGGGGCTGGTGGTCAACATGATCGATCAGCGGGTACGGCGGCTGACGCCTGAGTTCAGCAGCTACACGCTGGCAAAATCCGCCCTCTGGACGCTGACACAGACGGCTGCACAGGGGCTGGCACCCCGGATCCGGGTCAACGCCATCGGGCCGGGGCCAACCCTACAGGGATCGCGCCAGAGCCCGCAGCAGTTCAACGATCAGCGGGCCAGAACCGTGCTGCAGCGGGGCGCCAATCTGGGCGATATCACGGCCGCACTAGGCTACCTTCTGGAGGCGCCCGCGGTTACCGGACAGCTGATATGTGTCGATGGCGGGCAGCATCTGGCCTGGGAAACGCCGGACGTTGTCGGGCTTGAATAACCCTGCCGGACCGGTCTTTGCGAAAAGTTTTGCACCACCAGCGCGATGATCACAAACCCGTTACAAAAGTGTCTTTGTTTTCAAAACCTTGTCAGGCGTCGGAAAATTTTGAAAACAAAATCAATATCTTATATATCCGCCTAAATTTTAGGCATTTATCCAAAACCGGTCGAAAACAAGGGAAATCGCTGGATAGCCCGAAGATATCTTCACACTTATCCACAGGAGTGGTGGATTTGTCCGCTCTTGAAACAGGCTGGGAAACATTGCAGCGACATGCGTAGAATCATATGTGTCAGGACATGATTGATCAGACATCAGATGCATCGCCCGCGGAACCGCCGCGCAGCGGTTATGCCGTCATTCAGGACTATGTGAAAACGCTGGATTCCTCGCCCGGCGTTTATCGCATGCTCGATGCCGACAGCCGGGTTCTTTATGTGGGCAAGGCGCGCAATCTGAAGGCGCGGGTGTCGAATTACACCCGGCCGGGCAATAGTCCGCGGATCGAACGGATGATCGCGCTTACCACCTCGATGATGTTCCTGACCACGCGGACGGAAACCGAGGCGCTGCTGCTGGAGCAGAATCTGATCAAGCAGCTGAAGCCGAAGTACAACGTGCTGCTGCGCGATGACAAAAGCTTTCCCAATATCCTGGTGTCCAAGGATCACGCCTATCCGCAGATCAAGAAGCATCGGGGCGCCCGTAAGGAAAAGGGGAGCTATTTCGGACCCTTTGCCAGCGCAGGTGCGGTGAACCGAACGCTGAACCAGCTGCAAAAGGCGTTCCTGCTGCGCAACTGCTCGGACGCAATGTTCGAGAGCCGCACGCGCCCCTGTCTGCAATATCAGATCAAGCGCTGCTCGGCCCCCTGTACCGGGGAAATCAGCGCCGAAGAGTACGCCGCCAGCGTCCGTGATGCCGAGCGGTTCCTGTCCGGGCGCTCCACCAAGATCCAGGAGGAACTGGCGGAACAGATGATGGCGGCCTCCGAAGCGATGGAGTTCGAGCGCGCGGCCGCCCTGCGCGACCGGATCAAGGCGCTGACACAGGTGCAAACGGCGCAAGGCATCAATCCGCGCGGTGTCGCCGAGGCGGATGTCATCGGTCTGCACATGGAGGGGGGGCAGGCCTGCGTTCAGGTCTTCTTCATCCGGGCGAACCAGAACTGGGGCAATCAGGATTTCTATCCCCGCGTCGATGCCGACAACAGCCCCGCCGAGGTGATGGAGGCCTTCCTTGGCCAGTTCTACAGCAACAAGGAGCCGCCGCGGCAGTTGATCCTGTCTGATGATATCGAGAATGGCGATCTGATGGAACAGGCGCTGAGCGAGAAGGCTGGGCGCCGGGTCGAGGTGATGGTCCCGCAACGCGGTGAAAAGACTGAACTGGTCGCTGGTGCCGTGCGCAATGCCCGCGAAAGCCTGGCCCGCCGCATGGCTGAAAGCGCGACGCAGGCCAAGCTGCTGAAGGGGCTGGCGGAGGCCTTCGGCCTAGACGGTCCGCCAAATCGGATAGAGGTCTACGACAACTCGCATATCCAAGGCTCCCATGCGGTCGGTGGCATGATCGTCGCGGGCCCCGAGGGGCTGATGAAGAATGCCTATCGCAAGTTCAACATCAAGGGCGACGACCTGGTGCCGGGTGATGACTTTGGCATGATGAAAGAAGTGCTGAACCGCCGGTTCTCCCGCTTGCTTAAAGAGGATCCCGACCGGGAAAAGGGGCTGTGGCCGGATCTTCTGCTGATCGACGGCGGCGCCGGGCAGGTGTCGGCGGTGGCGGAGATCATGGCAGAACACGGCGTGCAGGATATTCCCATGGTCGGCGTCGCCAAGGGGGTGGATCGCGACCACGGCAAGGAAGAGTTCCACCGGCTGGGCGAGAATGCCTTTGCCCTGCAGCGCAACGATCCGGTGCTTTATTTCATCCAGCGTCTACGGGACGAGGCGCACAGATTTGCCATCGGCACCCATCGGGCCAAACGGGCCAAGGCGATGGGGGCGACACCGCTGGATGAAGTGGCTGGTGTCGGCGCCAGCCGGAAACGTGCACTGCTGGCCCACTTCGGCAGCGCCAAGGCGGTGAGCCGCGCCAATCTCGCTGACCTCAAGGCGGTGGACGGCATTTCCGAGGCGCTGGCAGAACGGATCTACGACCACTTCCACGCGCAAGGCTAGGCGTCTGATTTTGGGGTAGGGGGGAAACATGCTATTCTGGGCGCGCGTCCCTAGCCGCCCGGAGGAGCCATGGCTGTTTCCCTGACCGTAAAGCCCGTCGCCTACGACACTTATTCTGTGTCCGGAAAGACGCTGCCGGACATTGCTAAAAGCATCAAGAGCAAGGGGCCCAAGGACCCGAACGACAACAAGAAGGTTACCTTTCTGACCTCCACGGAGCTGGAGTGCCTGACCGCCAAGGGCAAATACGTGGCGGATGGCAAGGCAAAGATCGACAAGAAGACCGGCTGGTTCGAGGTCACCACCAAGGTTTCTACGCTGAAGCTGATCTTGCACACCACGGTGCGATGTCCGAAACGCTCGGTCAGCGGCCTGTCACCGCGGGCACTGATCGAATGGTACCGTTTTTATGCCTGTTGCCTCGCCCATGAGGGGGAACATCTGATCAAGGCCAAGAAGGAATGCGAGAAAATCGCAAAGGAGCTGGACAAGCTCAAAGGCACCGGGCTGGCCGAAACCGAGGCGGAAGCCCTCAAGCTTGCTCAGGAAGACCTGATACGGGTCATCAATATCCACATCTTTGACGACCGAAATCGCCTGAACGAGGTGCACCGGAAGTTCGATCATTCTAGTCACCACGGTGAAAAGAAGGGCGCACTTTTGGATACTTCGGTTGGGTGATCGGAGCACATTCCCGGCGCAGCGGATCTGCAGCGACACAATTGGTCGCGGCCGGTCTTTGCCGGACCACGTCAAAATTTGATTAAGCCTGCTTTCCACTTGTGAAACAGCCGGATAATGTGCGTCCATGACGTGGACCTTGCCCAATATCCTGACCATCGTGCGGCTGCTGGCTGCACCCGGTCTTGCCATCATGTTTCTCTACTTCAGCCGTCCGCTGGCGGATTGGTTTGCGCTGTTGCTGTTTGTCGGCGCAGCGGTGACCGATTGGTTCGACGGCTATCTGGCTCGTGCCTGGAAGCAGGAGACCAAGATCGGCGCGATGCTGGATCCGATTGCGGACAAGGCGATGGTGGTGATCGCGCTGATGATCCTTGTCGGCTATGCAGCCGAGCATTGGGCTCCCTGGCTGGTGCTGCCCGCGACGGTCATCCTGTTTCGTGAGGTTTTCGTCTCTGGCCTGCGGGAATACCTGGGGGATACGGCTGGCACGCTGAAGGTCACCAAACTGGCCAAGTGGAAGACGACGGCCCAGATGACGGCCATCGCCACCCTGTTTTGCCAAGGGGTGTTCGAGCACTATCTGGTGATGTCCTCCTTCGGGATGGATGATGAGCTTCTGGGGCAGATCCTTGCAGGAGAGGTCGAAGATGTAACCGGCCTCAGATGGAAATTCGAAGGCATGGTCTGGACCGGCCGCATCGGGCTGTGGCTACTGTGGATTGCAGCGGCGCTGACCCTGATCACCGGGGCCGACTATCTGAAAAAGGCCCTGCCATTTCTGAAGGAGACGCGCTGATGGATATCTTGTATTTTGCCTGGGTGCGCGAACGGATCGGCCTGCCGCGCGAGCGCGTTGAAACCACGGCGGCAACCGTGTCGGATCTGGTCGAGGAATTGCGCGCACGGGAGCCGCGCTATGCGGCGGCCTTTGCCGATATCTCGGCCCTGCGGGTGGCGCTGGATCAGGAGCTTTCCGATTTTGATGCCCCGCTTGAGGGTGTTCGGGAAGTGGCCTTTTTCCCGCCGATGACGGGGGGCTAAGCGATGCGCGTTCTGGTGCAGGAAGCGTCTTTTGATCTTGGGTCGGTCACCGAAGCTTTTGCCGATGCAGTGGCCGGGGCCGGGGCTGTGGTGACATTCACTGGCGTCGTGCGCGATGCAGACACCGGCGACATGGCCGCGATGGAGATTGAGCATTATCCCGGCATGACGCAGAAGGCGCTGGAAAAAATCGCCTCCGAGGCGATGACGCGCTGGGATCTAGCGGATGCGTTGGTGATCCACCGCTACGGGCGGCTGGAACCCGGAGAGCGTATCATGATGGTCGCAACCGCCGCTCGCCACCGCAAGGACGCCTTTGAGGCGGCCGAGTTCCTGATGGATTACCTGAAGTCCCGCGCCCCATTCTGGAAAAAAGAGGTCCTGCGCGATGGCGAGGCCGAATGGGTCGCCGCCAAGGACGCCGATGAAGACGCGCTGAAGCGCTGGTAATCCGTCACTTCAAGGACAATTAGAGCCTGCATCCGGCCCGCTGGGGACCCCGGCGGGGCGCTTTCTGCTGTGTACACTTGGGATTTCGGCACGTTGCTCGGCATAAAGTAAGTACACATATAATAATTGACAGGTAGCGCCTTCAAAATGTAAGTAGACTTATCAAGTGCCGAGATCGTGGAGGAAAGCGCATGCAATATCACCTGAACGGATTTCGCCCGGGCGATCCCGCGGTGCACACGGACCTTACCCAAAACGGGGGGGATACGGCGCCGCTGCCCGACACGCTGGACGTTCTGATTGTCGGTACCGGCCCCACGGGGCTGGTGCTTGCCAGCCAGCTGGCTGCGTTTTCGGACATCCGCACCGGGATCGTCGAACAACGCGCCGGCCCCATTCAGGTGGGGCAGGCGGATGGTATTGCCTGTCGCTCGATGGAGATGTTCGAGGCGTTTGGCTTCAGCGAGAAGGTTCTGAAGGAAGCCTACTGGGTCAATGAAACCTCGTTCTGGCGCCCGGATGCGGAAAATCCTGGCTGCATCACCCGCAGTGGCCGCATTCAGGATACCGAGGATGGCTTGTCGGAATTCCCCCATGTGATCCTCAATCAGGCGCGGGTGCATGATTTCTTTCTGGAGACCATGGCCAATGCGCCCACGGCGATGGCGCCCTGGTACAACCAGCGCATCAAGGATCTGACGGTGACCGGGGACGGGGAGTATCCGGTGACAGTGACATTGGAAAACACGGCGCCCGGCCATGAGGGCGAAACCCATGAGCTGCGTGCAAAATACGTGGTGGGCTGTGATGGTGCCCGCAGCCGCGTGCGCGAGGCGATCGGGCGCAAGCTGACTGGCGATTCTGCCAATCAGGCCTGGGGTGTGATGGATGTTCTTGCCGTCACCGACTTTCCCGATATCCGCATGAAGGCCACCGTGCATTCGGCGGAAGAGGGCAACCTTCTGGTGATCCCGCGCGAGGGCGGCTACATGGTTCGGCTTTATATCGAACTGGACAAGCTGAAAGAGGATGAGCGGGTCGCCAGCCGCAATATCACTCTGGACAAACTGGTCGCGGCGGCGCAGCGGATCCTGCATCCCTATACGCTAGAGGTGAAGGAAACCGCATGGTGGTCGGTCTATGAGATCGGTCAGCGGCTGTGCGACAAGTTCGACGACGTTCCGGCCGAAAACATCGACAGTCAGCTGCCGCGAGTCTTCATCGCCGGGGATGCCTGTCACACGCACAGTCCCAAGGCGGGCCAGGGCATGAACGTCTCCATGCGCGACGGGTTCAACCTGGGTTGGAAGCTGGCCGCTGTCCTGCGCAAGCAGGCGGTGCCCGAAATCCTGCACAGCTACTCTGCCGAACGGCAGGGGGTAGCAAAGATGCTGATTGACTTCGACCGCGAATTCGCCCGCATGTTCAGCGCCAAGCCCAAGACCGGCGATGCTGAGGGCGGCGTCGATCCCGAGGAGTTCCAGAAATATTTCGTGCAGCATGGGCGGTTCACTGCCGGCACGGCCATCCAATACGCGCCCTCAGTTCTAACCGGAGCGGACACCCATCAGGCACTGGCCAGCGGTTTTCCTCTGGGCATGCGGTTCCATTCGGCGCCGGTGATCCGGCTGGCGGATGCGCGTCCCCTGCAGCTGGGCCATGTGGTGCGGGCCGATGGGCGCTGGCGCCTCTTCGCCTTTGCCGCGGCCGATGATCGGGGACAGGAAGGCGGCGCTTTGCATGCGCTATGTCAGTATTTGGAAAGCGACGCTGCCTCACCCTTACGACGCTACACGGCAGAGGGGGCAGATATCGATTCCGTTCTGGATGTGCGCGCGGTGCTGCAGCAGGAGCACCGCAGCCTGACGCCGGGGGACATGCCCTCACTCCTCCGGCCTTTGAAGGGACGCTACGGGCTGCGCGATTACGAGAAGGTCTTCTGCCCGGATCTGAAATCGGGGCAGGATATCTTTGACATGCGCGGTATTGATCGGAGCCAGGGCTGCATGGTGCTGGTGCGTCCGGATCAGCACGTGGCCCAGGTTCTGCCACTGGACGCCCATGAGGCGCTCAGCCAGTTCTTTGACGGCTTTATGATCCCGGCTGCGGGATAGGAAAGAACATTCCGCAGCCCCGTCAGAGGGCTGCGGGCCTTATGCGGATGCGAAATGGCATGCGACCTGGCTGGCCCCATTGGGTTTCAGGACAGGTTGCTCCTGTCGGCACAGATCCTGCGCCAGCGGGCAGCGGTCCACAAAGGCGCAGCCTTTTGGCGGATTGATCGGGCTGGGCGGATCGCCGGAGAGTTTCAGCGGTCGCACATAGCCTTTGGACTTGCGCCGCGCCAGAGAGGGCGCCGCCGCCAGCAGGGCCTGCGTGTAGGGATGTTTCGGACTGTCGAAGAGCTCTTCACGGCTGGCCTGTTCGACGATCTGGCCCAGATACATCACTGCCACATCATCGCAGAGGTGCCGAACCACGCCCAGATCGTGGCTGATGAACAGGTAGGACAGACCAAGTTCCCGTTTCAGCCGCGCCAGCAGGTTCAGGATTTGCGCTTGAATGGCCACGTCGAGGGCGCTGACAGGTTCGTCACAGACCAGCAGCCGGGGATTGGTGGTCAGTGCGCGCGCGATGGAAATCCGCTGCCGCTGCCCGCCCGAGAACTGGTGCGGGAAGAGGTTCAACTGGTCGGGACGCAGGCCCACCAGTTCGAACAACTCCTTGACCCGGGCCAGACGGCTGTCGGCATCGCCGATATTCATCAGGTCCATTGGCTCGCGCACGATATCCACTACACGTGCCCGCGGGTTGAGCGAGGAATAGGGGTCCTGAAAGATCAGCTGAATATCACGCCTACGGGCGCGCATCGCCTCGTCATCCAGTTGCAGCAGGTCTTCACCGTCGAACAGGATCTCGCCCCCAGCCGCAGGTACCAGCCGGATTGTCGACATGGCCGCGGTGGTCTTGCCCGACCCGCTTTCGCCGACAATGCCAAGGGCACGGCCCCGCTCCAGCGTGAAGGACACGCCCCGCACCGCCTCCAGAAAGGGTTGCGGTGCAAAGAGCGAAGGTTTCGGCAGGGCAAAGCGGACCTTCAGATCCCGTACATCCAGAAGCGTTGTCATATCCGGTTCTCCTCGACCGCGTGGCAGGCCGCGGGATGGTGGCCGTGGGTGGCCAGAAGCGGTTTTTCACGGGTGCAGCGATCGGTGCGATGGGCGCAGCGATCAGCAAAAGCGCAGCCCGCCCCCAGCAAATGCAGCGGCGGCACCACGCCGGGGATTTCTGCCAAGGTCTCCGGCATATCGCCTTTGCCGAGGGCCGGGATGCAGGAGATCAGCCCGCGCGCATAGGGGTGCTGCGGATAGTCCAGCACATCGTCGGCGCTGGCTTCCTCGATGACCCGCCCGGCGTACATGACCGCCACCCGGTCCGCCATTTCACTGATTGCGCCCATGTCGTGGGTGATCAGGATGATGGCCGAGCCGAAATCGCGCTGGATTTCGTTCAGCAGGTCAAAGATCTGCGCCTGCACCGTCACATCCAGCGCGGTTGTCGGCTCATCCGCAATCAGCACCTTTGGGCGGCAGCTTACGGCCATGGCGATCATCACCCGCTGGCGCATGCCGCCAGACAGCTGGTGCGGATAATCCCGCGCCCGTGCGTCGGGCGACGGGATACCGACCCGGTCCAGCAACGCCACCGCATCCCGCAGGGCCTGATCGCGGCTGACGTTCTGGTGCAGCATAATGGCCTCGGCAATCTGATCCCCGACAGTGAACACCGGGTTGAGCGAGGTCATCGGCTCCTGAAAGATCATCGCCATTTCCGAGCCGCGCAGGGCACGCATCCGGGATTCAGAGGCACGGGTCAGATCCTCGCCATTGAGGCGGATCGCGCCACCGGAGATGCGGCCGGGCGGGGTTGGGATCAGCCCCATGACCGACAGGGCGGTGATGGATTTGCCGCAGCCGCTTTCGCCCACCACGCCCAGGGTTTCACCGGCGCTGACATGCATCGAAATGCTGTCCAGCGCGGTGACTTCGCCATAGCGGGTGTTGAAGGTGACGCGCAGGTCTTCGATTTCGAGAAGGTGGTTCATCGTTCCCTCAGCTTTGGATTGAAGGCATCGTTGAGCCCGTCTCCGATCAGGCTGACGGCAAAGACGGTAAAGAAGATCGCAAGCCCCGGGAAAGTGACCGGCCACCAGGCGTCCAGAATGTATTCGCGGTTGGCGCCGATCATCAGGCCCCAGCTCATGACATTTGGATCGCCAAGTCCAAGGAAGCTCAGCCCTGCTTCGAACAGGATCGCGACCCCCACAGTCAGCGTGGCTGAGACGATCAGCGGCGGCAGGGCATTGGGCAGGATCACGGTCCAGATGATGCGTTTGTCCCGGGCGCCAATCGCACGGGCGGCGGTGACGTACTCAAGGTTCTTGATCTTCAGGAACTCGGCCCGTGTCAGGCGCGCGGTCTGCGGCCAGCTAACCACCCCAATGGCAAAGGCGATGGTGAACAGGGTTGGCGACAGCAGCGTCACCAGCACCATTGCAAACAAAAGGGCAGGCAGCACTTGAAAGAACTCGGTGACGCGCATCAAGAGGTTGTCGACCCAGCCACCATAGTACCCGGCCAAGGCGCCCATCGCGATGCCGATCAACATGGTGATCGCAGCCGCAACCGCCCCGACCGCCAGGGTCGGCCCGCCCCCGGTCAGCATGCCCGCAATGATGTCCCGGCCCAGATAGTCGGTGCCAAGGGGAAACTCTGGCGTCACCCCGGGCGGTTCATGCGGAGCCCAGACGATGTCGAAGGGATCGCCGCTGTAAAAGAAGGTGCCGTATAGCGTCGCGCCGATGATTAGGGTCAGCAGCACCACCCCGAACAAGGCCGGAATGTTGCGGCGGAACATCCGCCAGGCTTCCAGTGCCGGGCTTTGGGCCTGATGCTCGGCCGCAGACGTGTCGGTTGCGGTGTTGTCGGACATCAGCTTTTCCCCCTCAGTCGCGGATCGGCCAGCCGGTAGCTCATGTCCGTCAGGATATTGGCGATCACCACCATGGCGCTAGCAAAGAACAGGACTCCCATGATGGTTGGGTAATCGCGGCGCAGGATGGAATCGAAGGCCAGCCGCCCCATGCCGGGCCAGTTGAACACGGTCTCCACCAGCAGCGCGCCCGAGATCAGGTTGCCGAATTGCAGGCCGGCCACCGTCAGGATCGGCAATGCCGCGTTGCGCAGCGCATGTTTGAACAGGATCGAGCGCTGCGAGGCGCCCTTGGCCTTGGCGGTGCGGATGTAATCGGATCCCAGCACCTCAAGCATCGAGGCACGCGACAGCCGGGCGTATTGCGCCAGATAGATGATGGCGAGTGTAAAGGCCGGAAGGGCGAGGTGATGCAGCACGTCCAGCGCCTGCACAAAGATCCCCGCATCGCGCAGCTTGACCGATTGCATGCCTTCGACAGGGAAGATCGGCAAAACGCTGGCAAAGAGGATGATCAGCATGATGCCGGTCCAGAACACCGGTACCGCATATCCGATGGTGGCAAAGACCGAGACGAAGGCGCTCATCACGCCATTGGGCTTGCGGGCAGCAATTACGCCGAGGAAAACCCCGATGATGATCGACAGGACCTGCGCGGTAACCACCAACAGGATGGTCGGCAGGATGCGCTGGGCGATCAGGGTGGCAACAGGCTGGTTGAAGAAGAAACTTTCGCCAAGGTCGCCTGTCACCACGTTGCCGACATAGATGCCCAGCTGCGTGATCAGCGGCTTGTTCAGTCCGTATTCTTCGCGGATGCTTTCCAGCATCTCTTCGGTGGCGCCGCCCATTTCCCCGGCAATCACCACTGCCGGATCACCCGGCGCCAGGCGGATCAGCAGGAAGTTCAGGACCACCACACCCAGCATCAGGACCAGCCCATAGCCAATCCGGCGTATCAAAAACGAAGCATTCATTACATGTCCCCGGCAGAAAGAAAGAGGGCGGGCGCCAGTATTCTGTTTGTCGGCGCCCGCCGGTTCAGCCGATCAGGCCCGGGCTCACTCGCCCCAGGAGACCATGTCCATCGGGTGCATGGTGCCCCAAATGCCAGTGGGAACGTTCATCAGTTTCTTGTCGTAGGCCGTGTGATAGGGCAGCGCGTTGATCCAGTAGACCGGCAGGTCGTTTGCGACGATCTGCTGGAATTCTGCATAAAGCTCTTTACGCTTGGTCGGATCGCTTTCGATGGCGGCGGCGTTCAGCAGTTCATCGACCTTTGCGTTGGCGTATTGCTGGGTGTTGGACCAGATCACACCTTGGCGGATGTTGTCGCTGAGATAGGTACGATGCACCCCGATTACCGGGTCGCCCCAGTTGAACACGATATCCATCGTCAGTTCGAAGTCATGGCCGCCAACCCGGCCGGCCCAGGTCGGGAAATCCGGCGCGGCGCGCACGGTGACGGCAATGCCGATCTTTTTCAGCTGCGATTTCATGTATTCGGCAATCGACTGCTGCTGTTCTTTGGGGCCGGGGATGAAATCAATGGTCAGTTCCATCCCGTCAGCAAATCCGGCTTCGGCCATCAGGGCCTTTGCCTTGTCCAGATCGGCATCATAGGCGGGGATGCTCTCGTCAAAGAAGGGCGAGCTTTCGATGATCGGACCCCGTTGCGGCGTGGAAACGCCCCTGTGCAACGCCTTGGTGATGAAGTCGCGATCCACCGCATAGGCAATCGCCTGACGCACCCGCACGTCGCTCAGCTTGGGCGAGGCGGTGTTGAAGGCCAGCCAGTTGAGCGGACCAACCGCAGCATAGCCTTCGGCGGTGACACCCAGTTGGTCGGCTTTCTCAAGGCGGCGGATTTCCTGGCTGCCGGCCATGAAGGGGTACATATCCGCTTCGCCGTTTTCCATCGCGATCAGCAGCGCCGAGGGATCCTTGATGATGCGGACGATGATCTCATCCAGCTTGGGGCGCCCGTCGAGGAAGAAATTTGGGTTCTTCTTCAGAACGATGGCCTCGCCTGCCTTGAATTCCTCCAGCATGAAGGGGCCGGACCCGACAGGTTTGGAATTCATCGGGTGGGATTTGATGTCCTGCCCATCGTCGAACACGTGCTTGGGCAGGACCGGAGCCAGCGCGGGCGACAGCGCCAGCAGTAGCGCCGGGTGCGGATTGCTGAGGTTGATCACAACCGTATGCGCATCCGGCGTGTCGATGCTTTCGACCGGTGCGAACATGGATTTAAAAGGGTGGTTTTCCTTTGTGGTCAGGATGGAATAGGCCACATCTTCCGAGGTGATCGGCTCTCCGTCGTGAAAGGTGGCATTGTCGACCAGGTTCAGCGTGACGGTCAGGCCGTCCTCGGAGGTTTCCCAACTTTTTGCCAGATAGGGCTGCGGCTCCCAGTTTTCGTCATACCGGATGGGCGAGGCAAAAATCTGCGTCGACGGCACGGCGGTTGCGATGCCCGATTGCACCGCGCCATTCAGGTGTCGCGGCACCTGACTGGAGGCGATGACCAGCGTGCCACCGTCGGCAAATGCGGGCAGGGCGGTAGAGGATAGTGCGGCAAATGCGGCCGCGCCCAAGAGGCGTGACATGAGTTTCATCTGGATCTCCCTGATCGTTTTTTTGCTGTTTCAATCAGGCTAGTCTCGCTCACTCGTCTCAGAAAACAGTCTTTTGCAGCGGTGAAAGTCCCATTTTTTAGCGGAAGATGTGAACGGAGGAGGCTGTGTCCTGCGGATTGGAGAACAGCAAATCATCAAAATCCCCACGCTCCGCAACCTCGCGGCAGGAGGCCAGAACCGATTTCACAATCGCCGATTTTTGTGACGCAGGCGTGTAAGCCACTCCATATTGTGGGGATTCCAGATCGCCCTTGATCGGGCGGGCGACATAGCCGCTTTGCCCGATGCGGTCGTTAGGGCCGCAGATATTCATCAGCGCATAGCCAAAGTTCGCTGCAACAAGGCCCCGCAGGACCGATGAGCTTTTGGTGGTATGCGCAATATTCGGGCGCAGACCACGGGCCTCGAAAAGGCTGCAAAAATAGGCACGCGTTCCCGGCAGATCCAGAAGGATCATCGGCAATTCCGCCAGATCCTGAAGGTCGACCTCCGGCTTTTGGGCCAAGGGTGACTCGTCGGGGATCAGTGCAATCGGTGTGGCCCGGAACATCGGAATGAAAGGCTGCGCCTCTGGCGTGGTGCGCCGGTAGGTCAGCGCCACATCAATGGCGCCGGAGCTCAGCAGATCAGCAATCGACTGCATGTCGCCCTCTTTCAGCTCGATGCTGATTGACGGGTAGTCTTCGGAAATCCGCTTCAGGATCGGCGGCAGGACATAGGGTGCGGTCGGGGCATAACAACCCATTCGCAGGGTCCCTGCCAGATCACCGGTCAGGGACATCAGATCCGATTCAAAAATCCTGGATTGTTCAAGAAACTCCTGAACCCGCTCGCCTACGGCCAGCCCGCTGCTGGTTGGGACGATCCCGCGCGCGGGCAGCCGCCGCAAGAGTTCGGTACCCGTCGTTTGCTCGATCATGTCGATGGCCGCGGTGATCGAGGATTGCGAAATATTCATCTCGACAGCGGCCCGTGCGATGGAGCCGGTCCGCAGCGCCGCATCGAAATAGCGAAGTTGTTTGAGCGTGAAACGCATATCAATTCCTGCATTTTTTGCGGGTTACCTCGACAGTAATTACATTTTTCCAATGTTCAAAGCTTGGATATCCCAAAGGGGAACCCAAAGGTGCTCCATGTCAAAAATCACTGTTTTCAAAGCAAAAAAAATCATCACTCAGGATCTGAACAATCCGGTAGCGACCCATGTCGCGGTGCAGGACGGCAAAATTCTGGCCGTTGGCGATGCCGATTGCGCGCAGCAATGGGGCTCGGTTGAACGTGATGACAGCCTTAGCGGGGCGGTCCTGATGCCCGGTTTTGTCGAAGGTCATGCCCATATGATGGCGGGGGCGATGTGGAACTATGCCTATGCCGGATATCACGACCGGATCGACCCCGACGGGCGTATGTGGTCGGGCATGACGGACATTGGCGAGGTGATTTTCGGCCTCACGGAGTACGCCGGATCTCTGGGTGAGGACGCGCCACTGATCGGCTGGGGATTTGATCCGATTTTCCTGCCCACCGAGCGGCTGAACCGGCACCATCTGGATGAGATCAGCACCACCCGCCCGATTGCCATCATCTATTCCAATTTCCACCTGATGTGCGTGAACTCAAAGGCGCTGGAACTGGCGGGATACAGCCGGGAGACCAATGCCGAGGGGGTTCTAAAGGGTCCCGACGGCAGCCCGACCGGCGAGTTGCAGGAGATGGCAGCAATGTTCCCAGTAATGCGTCGGCTTGGCATCGATTTCCGCAGCTTGGCCCAGCAGGCGCCATCGATCCAGACCTATGGTGAGGTCGCCAAACGCGCGGGCGTCACCACCATCGCCGATCTCTTCTCTACCATGGAAGACAGCGATCTGGATGTCATGCTCGAGGTGACGGGCGCACCGGATTTCCCGGTTCGCATCGTGCCAGCGCAAGGCGCAATGGGGGCGACGCCCGAACAGATCGCCGCCCGTGCCAAAGATCTGCGCGCCCGCTCCACCGACAAGCTGCGCCTTGGGGCGGTCAAGCTGATGACCGATGGCTCGATCCAGGGCTGGACCGCGCGGGTGAAATGGCCCGGCTACGTGGGCGGGCAGCCCAATGGCATCTGGAACACCGCACCCGATCAGGTCTACGCCCTGTGCGAGGTAATGCAGCGTGAAGGCGTGCAGATGCATATTCACGTCAACGGCGACGAAGCTTCTGAGGTCGCAATTGATGCCATCGAGGCGGCTCTGCGCCGGGCGCCGGGGCAGGGGCATCGCCATGTGCTGCAACATTGCCAGATGATGGGGCGTGATCAGTTCGAACGCTGCGCGGAGCTGGGGATCTGCACCAATATCTTTGCCAATCATATCTGGTACTTCGGCGATCAGCACGCGGCTGCAACCATTGGTGAGGATCGCGCCACGCGGATGGATGCCTGCCGGACCGCGCTGGACGCAGGTGTGCATATGACGATCCATTCCGATGCGCCGGTAACGCCGCTGGCGCCGCTGTTCACCGCATGGTGCGCCGTCAATCGCCAGACCATGAGCGGCCGGACCCTGGGCGCGGCGCAACAGATCACCGTGGAAGAGGCCCTGCACGCGATCACCCTTGGCGCGGCCTATACTCTGCGCCTCGATGATGAGATCGGTAGTATCGAGACTGGCAAGAAAGCCGATTTCGCAGTGCTGGGGGAGGATCCGACCGCGGTGGACCCGATGGCGCTGAAGGACGTGCCGGTTCTGGGCACAGTGTCGGGCGGTCAGGTGCATCTGCTGTGACCCGCCATGATTGACAGCCGCCTGCCAATGACCGTGATCGGGGGGTACCTCGGCGCGGGCAAGACCACGCTGATCAACCGCCTTCTGTCGGCGCCGCATGGCCAGCGTCTGATGGTTCTGGTCAATGATTTCGGCGCCATCAATATCGATGCCGAACTGCTGCACAGCGCCGATGAGGACACGCTGACCCTGACCAATGGCTGCGTCTGCTGCACCATGGGGGCGGATCTTTTCATGGCGATTGCCGATGTGCTGGACCGCACTCCGCGCCCGGATCATCTGATCATCGAGGCCAGCGGCATTGCTGATCCGCAAAAGATTGCCAATGCCGCCGTGGCAGAGCCAGAGATGCGTTTTGGCGGCATCGTGACCGTGGTCGATGCGGGCAGCTATCAGAGCCTTTCCAGCGATACATTGATCGGCCCGCAGATCCGTGATCAGGTGGCCTGCGCTGATCTGGTGCTGGTCAGCAAGACCGAAGAAATACCGGCGGCTGTGGCCCTTGGGCTGGCCGCCGACAGCCGGTCGGCCCCGGTTCTGCTGAGTGAGGCAGGCCATGTGGCCGAACTACTGCTGTTGCAGCCGGATCCGGGAGGTAAACCGCGGCGGGGGACAAGGCCCCACCCGGATTACATGCATTGGCATCACAGCGCGGATATTGCCCTCAACCGGGAGGAACTTGCCCGGATCGTTGAGACCCGCCCACCCGGCTTGTTCCGGATCAAGGGGTTCGTGCGTGGCAGGCCGGGGCGGGGCTGGCTTATTCAGGTGGTTGGGCAGGACGTTAGCATTACTCCGGCTGACGTGCCCGGTGACACGCATCTGGTCGGGATCGGCCTCTCCGCTCAGGTCACGGTGCAGGACTGTGAGGTATGGTGGCAGGGGGCAGAGCAGCTCTCTGCGGCACCTGTCAAGGCGGATTGAGGTCGATCAAGGACAGCGCAGCCCGCCCCTAGTATTCCTGTATCCACATTCGGTTCATAGTCAGCGAATGCGGATACGGGCATGCGATAGGAGGCGGCTGCAATGACGCTTTTCAAAGATCGAACAGATGCGGGGCAGGCCCTTGCGGCCGAACTGTCTGGCAAAGGGTATCAAGACCCGGTGATCCTTGCGCTGCCGCGCGGCGGCGTTCCGGTAGCGGCCGAAGTTGCCCGCGCGCTGAATGCCCCGGTGGATCTGATCATGGTCCGCAAGATCGGTGCCCCGGAACAGCCCGAACTCGCTGTGGCAGCGGTGGTGAATGGCTCTGATCCAAAGATCGTCACCAACCCGGAAATCGCCAGATCCTTTGGACTTGCCGCGGCGGATATCAAACGGATGTCCCGGCCCCGGCTGGAGGAAATTAGGCGCCGCCGGGAGGTCTATCTGAAAGGACGCAAGCAGGTGCCGCTCAGGGGGCGGACGGCGATTGTCGTGGATGATGGCATCGCCACCGGCGCGACGGTCCGGGCTTCGCTGCGGGCTGTGCGTGCGCGCAAACCGGCGCGGCTGGTGCTGGCGGTGCCGGTGGCGCCGCGCGATGTCGCCGAGAGTTTGCGCGACGAAGTGGATGAGCTGATCTGTCTGAAAATGCCTTTTCCTTTCGGTTCAATTGGGCGCTTCTACAGCGATTTTTCGCAGACCTCGGATGGAGAGGTCGTCCGCCTTCTGGATGCGGCGGCCAAGGCAGCCTCCGCAGAAACGCCCTGAGACAGGGCCAAGGCAACGCGTCCGGTGGTCCCTTCAAGGATCGTGTCTGCCCGCGTTTTCACCCAAGGCTTGTGTCTGGGCACTGGCGGGGTGATCGCAAGTATGCCACCTTTCCCGCACCCATGCTGAACCAAATCAGGAGCTTGCATGTCTGATACGGCACTGTCGCCCGATGAACTGAGACGGGTCTGCGATCCGACGGAGTTCGAGTTTGCAACCACCGCCGATCTTGAGCCGCTTGAAGGGCCGCTGGGGCAGGGCCGGGGAATGGAGGCGATCCGCCTGTCGGCGCAGATGAAACACCGCCGGTTCAATCTTTATGTGCAAGGCCCACGGGGCAGTGGCCGTAAATCCGCCGTGCTGCGCGTGTTGGAGGAAGAGGCCGCCAGCCGCCCCATTCCAAAGGACTGGGTCTATGTGCAGAACTTTGAGGACGCCGATCAGCCCAACGCCATTTGTCTGCCGCGTGGGCAGGGCGTGCGGCTGCGCAACGCGATGGCCCGGCTGCTTGAGGAGTTGGCCAATCATATCCCGGCGCTGCTGGTGTCCGAAGACTACCAGAACAAGCGGATGGCGCTGGAGCAGGATTACAATGCGCGGCGCGAGGAGGCCTTTGATGCACTGCGTCAGAAGGCCGAAGCCAGAAATGTCGCGATCCTGAGTACGCCGATGGGGTTTTCCCTGGCCGCAAAACGCGACGATGAGATCGTCAAACCGGAGGTGATCGAAAAGCTGCCCGAAGAAGAGCGGATACAGATCCGCGACGCGGTTGCGGAAATTCAGAGCGAGCTGGAGGATTTCCTTCTGGACCAGCCCGAACTGGAGCGGGAACAGCGCGATGCGTTGACCCGGCTCAATGCGGAAATGGCGCGGATCGCAGTGGATGCCGCCGTCGACAGGGCCTGTCGCGGTTTTGTCGAGATCGACGAGCTTGGTCCGTATTTCACGGCCCTGCGGGATGATCTGGTGGCCCATGCGGATCTGTTCCTGTCACTGGACCTGGGGCGCTCCAAGGCGCCGTTTCCCGCCGGGCTGGCTGCCCTGCGCGAGGATCCGCAGTTTCACCGCTATCATGTCAATGTTGTGGTGACCCATGAGGGAGATGCGGACCGGGCGCCGGTAGTTGAGGAAAGCCTGCCGACGCTGGCCAATCTGACCGGGCAGATCGACTACATGGCGATGCAGGGTGTGCTGGTCACCGATTTTACCCAGATCAAACCGGGGGCATTGCATCGGGCAAACGGGGGCTTTCTGGTGCTGGACGCCCGCCGGGTGC
This sequence comes from Pseudophaeobacter sp. 1A09344, assembly GCF_041008745.1. Taxonomy (NCBI): domain Bacteria; kingdom Pseudomonadati; phylum Pseudomonadota; class Alphaproteobacteria; order Rhodobacterales; family Roseobacteraceae; genus Pseudophaeobacter; species Pseudophaeobacter sp. 1A09344. Next base: position 311,300 of record NZ_JAXGFS010000002.1, on the reverse strand, counting down.
TGGCGGAACCCCTGGCCTGGGATGCGCTGAAACGCTGTTTGGAAACAGAGGCGGTCCATGTGATCACCCCGGGTGAACGGCTGGGGCTGATTTCGACCACCACGATGAAACCCGAACCGATCCCGCTGGATGTGCGGGTTGTGCTGGTTGGGGATCGTATGCTGCACATGCTGCTGGCGGAATACGATCCGGATTTTGACAAGTTCTTCCGCGTGACCGCTGATTTTGGGCCTGACATGGTGCGCGATGCGGACAGTATTGCGCTGTTTGCCCGCCGGGTTGCGGCGCTGGTGAAGGAAGAGGCGCTGCGCCCGGTGACCGCTGATGGTGTGGCGGCGCTGATCGATGCCGCTTCGCGCGCCTCGGCGGATCAGGAAAAGCTGAGCCTTCGGATCGAGACCTTGTGGGATATCCTGCGTGAAGGCAATCACTACGCCCGCCAGGAGGGCGCTGAGGCCATTTCGGCAAAACATGTAAATGGCGCCATAACTGCCGCCGAAGAACGCCGTGGTCTGATCCGCGACCGGATGCGCGAGATGATCGCGCGGGAGCAGATCCTGATTTCCACTCGGGGCAGTGAAATCGGTCAGATCAACGGGCTGACCGTTTCGGCGCTGGGCGAAGAAAGCTTTGGCGCGCCGGTGCGGATCACCGCCCGCGTTCGCGTAGGGTCCGGACGTGTTGTTGATATTGAGCGCGAGGCCAAGCTGGGCGGTCCGATCCATTCCAAGGCGGTGCTGATCCTCTCTGGCTATCTGGCGGCGCGCTATGTACCGGACGCACCCCTGTCGCTTTGGGCCAGCCTCGTTTTCGAGCAAAGTTATGGCGGCGTCGAAGGCGACAGCGCGTCTTTGGCAGAGCTCTGCGCCCTGATGTCGGCCCTTGCCGAGGTGCCAATCTCACAGTCCTTTGCGGTGACCGGATCGGTGAACCAGATGGGCGATGTGCAACCCATTGGCGGCGTGAATGAGAAGATCGAAGGGTTTTTCGAGGTCTGCCGTACCGAGGGGCTGACAGGCCGTCAGGGAGTGCTGATCCCACGCAGCAATGTGGAGAACCTCATGTTGAAACCCGAGGTGGTGGAGGCGGTGCGCGCCGGGCAGTTCCAGATCCACGCGGTCAGCCATGTGGATGAGGCCATCGAACAGCTGACCGGCCTGCCTGCCGGGCTGCGCGATCTGCACGGTGCCTTTGAAGACGGGTCGGTCAATGCCAATATCGAGGTCAAGCTTTTGGATTTCGCACAGACGCGCGCTGCCATGGGTGGATCATACGAGGCGCCGAACTCTCCGGATCCAGAGGACTGATCCCGGAAGGTCAGGACGCGCTACGCGTCATTTCCATTGCATTTCGGCCCCGGTCAGGGAAATCAGCAACGTATCCTGCGGCATCTGGCCAAGGCCTTCGAACATCTTGATATAATTGAGGTTCGAGTGAATTTCGGCAATCTTGTCGTCTTTAATCCGGAACATCATCTGGCCGTCAAAATCAAAAGGCGGGCGTGTGGGGTGTTTCGTGACAGCTACCGTGAAACAGGTGATTACCCAGTCGCCTAGCTCTTCGAAGACGGAAAAGGACACCTCTGGTGTGCATTCAAGGCGCGCTTTCAGGGCCGAGACGATATCGATGGACCTGAAATCCTTGTCTGCCAGATTGGACACCGGGCCACTCGCCTTTGCACCGGTTGAAAACATCTCGTCCTGTATTTGGTCGTTGTTCCGGTACCAGATTTCCTCGAACCAAAACCGCACCAACTCTGCCTTGCTTCCCACCAGTTATTCACCTGTTTAGAGTTCCCGTTTGGCGGGATTTTATGCCGTGTTTACGACCGCCGTCGAGAGCATGAATACGTCGGTCGCGACCTGTGTCAAAAAGGCCAAAATCGAGCGGGTTGGCTGCCCTGTGGTTATACTGGGCAGGCGCGGACTGAGCTGCTAGCCTGATCGAGGCCTCGGGTTTCAATCGCAAATGCGGGGCACAGCGGGACAGGGATCGGGGAATCCGGGTGCAATTGAGGAGTTGCGCAGCCTGCCGCGCGTCGGGAGGGGAAACGATGAAACACGCTGAGCAACAGGCAGATGTCATTATCGTCGGGGCGGGGCTGGCCGGACTGGTGGCCGCCGCCGAACTGGCGGACCGGGGCAAGACGGTCATGATCGTCGATCAGGAACCTGAAGGTTTTCTTGGCGGGCAGGCCTTCTGGTCGCTGGGCGGGCTGATGTTGATCGACAGCCCCGAACAGCGCCGCATGGGGATCCGTGACAGCCGTGAATTGGCCTATTCTGACTGGATGGGCAGCGCTGGTTTCGACCGTGACGAAGACCTCTGGCCGCACAAATGGGCCGAAAGCTATATCGATTTTGCGGCCGGTGAGATGCGGCCGTGGTTGCATGACATGGGCATGCGCTGGTTTCCCATCGTCGGCTGGGCCGAGCGGGGCGGCTCCTTTGCTTCGGGGCATGGCAATTCGGTGCCACGGTTCCATCTGACCTGGGGCGTGGGTCCCGGCACGCAGGAGCCGTTCGAGCGCCGCGTCAGGGAGCATGAAAAGGCGGGGCGTATCAACCTGAAGTTCCGCCACCGCTGTTCACATCTGCTGATGCAGAACGGCGCCTGCACGGGCATCAGCGGCGAGGTTCTTGCCGAAGACACCAGCGCCCGCGGGCAGAAGACCAACCGCGAGGTGATTGACGATTTTGAACTGCGCGCCGCCAGCGTGGTGGTGGCCTCGGGCGGGATCGGTGGCAACCTGGAACTGGTGCGCAAGGCCTGGCCGACGGACCGGCTGGGGGCCGCGCCAAAACACATGATCGCAGGCGTTCCCGCCCATGTGGACGGCCGTATGGTCGCGATCACCCAGCAGGCCGGTGGCCATGTGATCAACGCCGACCGCATGTGGCATTACACCGAAGGCGTGAAGAACTGGGATCCGATCTGGCCGAACCATGGCATCCGGATCCTGCCGGGACCTTCCTCAATGTGGTTCGATGCGACCGGCAACCGTTTCGCGCCGCCTGCCATGCCGGGCTTCGACAGTCTTGGCACGCTGAAGGCCATTCTGGCCACGGGCTATGATTATTCCTGGTTCATCACCACGCAGAAAATCATCAAAAAGGAATTTGCATTATCCGGATCAGAGCAGAACCCGGACCTTGCCTCCAAAAGCTGGAAACAGGTCCTAAAACAGCGACTTTTGAACAAGAAGGCGACCCCCAACGTGGAAGCCTTCAAGGAGCACGGAGAGGATTTTGTCGTTGCTGACCGGCTGGAAGATCTGATCGCCAGGATGAATGCACTGCAAGGGAACAGCCTGCTGGATGCCGGAAAAATACGGGCCGAAATCACTGCCCGGGACGCGCAGATCGACAACCCGTTCTCAAAAGACGCCCAGATGATGGCGATCCACGCGGCCCGCAATTATCGCGGCGACAGGCTGATGCGCACGGCAAAGCCGCACCGGATCCTGGATCCCGACAACGGTCCGCTGATCGGGGTCCGGCTTAACATCATTACGCGCAAGACGCTGGGCGGTCTTCAGACCGATCTGAATGGGCAACTGGTCGATGCCAATGGCAAGACCATTCCCGGCCTTTTCGCCGCGGGGGAGGTCGCCGGGTTCGGCGGCGGTGGCTATCATGGCTATAACGCGCTCGAGGGCACGTTTCTGGGCGGCTGTATTTTTTCGGGCCGCCAAGTGGGACGGGCGGACAGCATTGCCTTATGACCGGGATTAGTCCTCTAAGTAATTCGCCAGATAGGAATCCAGCAGGGTGAGAAACTCCTGCGCGTAGATATCCGCGTTTTCTGGGTTGGACTGAGCCGCGATCATATCCTCCATGGCAACCGCGATCTGCAGTACCGTCTGGGCCACCACCTTTGGATCGCCACCATGAAACCCGTCCTGACCGCGTTTCCAGCGCATTTCCATCAGTTCGGTGGTGTATTCACGTTCTCGGTCTCGGGCAGCGACTGCTGGGCGGGCCGAGACGAAATACATCAGCAGCAAACGGTAGTAAGGATTGTTCCTAACGTAGTCTCTCTGGGTTAGGATGATGTGATGCAACCTGTCGCGCCAGCCCGGTCTTGTCTCGGTGTTTTCCAGCGTCTCCAGAACCTTGTCCCGCAGTTCCTGCGCGCTTTGGAGGTAGAGCTCGCGCAAAACCTGATTCACATCGGAGAAATAGCGGTAAATGGAGCTGACCGGGATCCCGGCATGAGTGGCAATCTGTGTGGTCGTGATCGTTTGCACCGGATGATCTGACAAGAGATCTGCCGTAGCGGTCAGAATGATGTGGATCCGCTGGACAGCGCGGGCCTGTTTCGGCGTGTTCCGTGTTTTCAGCGGACCAAAGACCATGGGTGTTTGTGCGGACGGGGTCATCTTACAGTCTCAGCAGTTGGGCCAGGGCGGCTGCCGAATGGCCTTGCTTTGGCGTCGGCGCGGCCTCTTGGGCTTTGATCAGGTCGTAAAGGGCACTGTTGATGGGCGCCGGACAGTCGGCAGCTGCGGCCAAGCGCAGGATTTCGCCGGTGATCGCATCGATTTCGGTGGGCCTGCCCGCGGCCAGATCGACGGCCATGGAGGTCATCGACGCCGGATCGAGTTTCTGAAGCCGCAGCAATGTCCTATTGAACAGCGCGTCGGGCAAACGCAGCAACCATTGCACCAGCCGCGGGGAGAGGGGACCGACGGTCTGCCAGGTAACCCCTGCTTCGTCATAGACCCGGAGCGCTTCGCGCAGCGTGGCCGCGTATATCCGGCGGTACCCCGATTGGCAGAGCATGGCATGAAGTGGCAGGCCGCTGAGGGCATTGATCGGATTGATCAGGTTCAACAGCAGCTTGCCGTATTGAATGGGCTTCAGCGCATCCTGCAGCTCTGCCGGGGCGCCGGTGGCCGCGATGATCTCGGCAAGGGCAGTGCTGACTGGGGTGCGTTCCAACTTCAGCTGCCCGGCGCTGGACCGATGCAGGTGGTTGCCGGATGCCCAGACTACATTGAAGGGCACCATACCGGCGATGACCGGATGAGCGGGAAGGGCGGCACCCAGCTGCTCCACCGCGGACACTCCGTTCAGCAGGCAGAGGATTGGCGTTCCTTCGGCGGCGTAGGCGCGGATCTCTTCGATCGCCCGCTCCAGCCCGATGGATTTGAGCGTCAGCACGATAAGATCGGCCTCTGACAAGGCCTCGGGGCTGTCGTGCAGGTCCAGAAGCGACAAGTCAGTGTCCGCCGCCGTGCCGCCGGTCAGTCGCAGCGGTCCGGCACCGATCTGTGCCCAAGTGGCGTCGCGTCCGATCAGGCCTATACGCCCGCCCGCCGCCTGCACGGCCGCTGCCCAATGCGCGCCGAGGAAACACCCGATCGCTCCGGCGCCCAGAAAGACAACTCTGCGGGGTGTCACGTTCAATCGAGCGTTCTCCAGACCGAGGCCAGGTCAGACAGTGGAATAAGAAATGGATAGCGCGCTCTGCCCCCTGACGCGCCGTGCGGCAGTTCTACAATCATTCACCGTTCCGCGGAAATATTTTCCCGTTTTGCGGTAAAATATTGGTTCATAGGCTGATGTGATGCTGCGCAAACGCCCGATTCGCCGAGGTTCAGAGCAATTTCACGGCACTGCGGAGGCCATGACTGCCGGTAAACTTTGGACAGTTCATTGGTGTGCTGGGCGTCAGCGCAGGTTGGCGATGTTTTCCACCAGCGAAGTGCAGGCATCTGCGATATGCGCCCGGGTCAGTTCCGCAGCGAGGGCAGCATCGCCGGTGCTGCAGGCCTCAAGAATGGCAAGATGCTCTTCATGGGCGCGCTGCATGCCGTTGGATAGCACCAGCTGTGCGCGCAAATATCTGTCGACCCGGTCCATGGCATTGTCGATCACATCGAGATGATATTGCAGGCCGCTGGCCGCGTAGAGCTGCGAATGGAAATCCCGATTCAGCTGACCCCAGGTCAGGGGATCGTCCGATGCGGAAAACGCTTCCAGACATTGGCGGGCCTGCTCCAGGACCTCTGGCGTCATCTGCGGGACCGCGCGGCGGATCACTTCGGGTTCGATGAGCGCCCGCAGATCAAAAATCTCCTGTGCCTCTTCGGGGGAGAGGCCAGACACAACCGCGCCCTTGTACCGCTGGGTCTTGACCAGTCCCTGTTCCTCAAGCCGCGAGATCGCCTCGCGGACCGGGATCCGGCTGGTGTTGAACAGCCCGGCGATTTCATCCTGCCGCAGCGGTTCGCCCTCTTTCAGGTCACCTTCGATGATGGCCTTGCGCAGGGCTTCGAAAACGATCGACGAGGCCGAGGCGGTTTTCGAGATATCGACGGGGTTCAGCTTCATTCGGTTTGGCTCCTCCTGAAGCCTTGATAGGATCTTTTGCGGGTTCTGCAAAGGTTTGGCCGCAATTATCCGCTGCAGACCCAGGACAGGTCGCGCGCGGAAATCGCTTGCAGAGGCAAGCAGGGAGGAAAGGCGGTGGAGGGACGTGCCTGCCTTTTACGGGCGGTCCGTGCCAAAACCAGCGGTCGTGAAGCTGCCTGTCAGGGCGGCGGAGGCGGTCTGCGGAGTGGTGGCCGCGCGGCTAGCCATCCGTTCAAGGTTCACGATGGTCGAGAGCATGATCCGATCATGGCTCCAGTCGGCAGGGCGTTGCAGCAACAGCGCTGTTGTCATCACCGCAGCAACCATCAGGCCCGAGATGACGGCCCAGCCCAGCGGGCTGGCTTTTGCGCTCTGGCCGGCGGTCACGGCGAGCAGGCGGCGCTCCAGCGCTGATGCGCCACGAGCTGTTTCGCGGCGATCCACCAGGGCCACCGCAGGGCTGCGGCGGGCAAACAGTACCGGGTCCTTGGCCGCATGGGCGCAGGCGCGGATCAGGCATTCGCAATAGGCGCGCAGATCGAAATGAGGCCGTGCCATCATCGCCTGATCGCAGGCAAATTCACGCAGCAGCCGCACTTCGCGGCGCCACAGGTAAAAGGCGGGATTCCAGAACAGCAGCGGTCGCAGCGCATCGAGGAGAAATTCGCATTCGATGTCGCGCTGCCGGAAGTGCTGCAATTCATGTGCGACGGTCAGGCGCAGATCCTGCGGATCCTCCAGCAGGGCGGTCGGCAGAACGACGTAGCGCGTAAAAAGACTGCGGGTGGAATAGGCGACGCGGGCCTGATCCGACAACAGCAGCCGCACGCTGCCGATGCGCTTCCAGGCAAAGGCCTGCCGCAGGCTGCTCCGCAGGCGCAGGACCGACACCGCCAATTGCGCCGTGCAGAAGGCCGCGCCAACGGCCAAAGCGGCCAGCGTCGCCTGTGCCCAGAGAGGTCGATCGCTGGTCAGGGTGCGAACCAGATTCTCGCGCAGGCCCAGAAGATCCTCGAACCGGGTTGCGCTCATCCCGACATGACCCTGCAGATATTGCGCAACCAGAAGGTCCGACAGATTGGGCGGATGGGCAAAGACCAGGCTGGTCAGCGCCAATACCAGCAGCGGAGACAGCGCGAGCAGCAGCGTCACCGTGTTCAACAGCTGCAATTGCGGACGGTAGGTTGAGCCGAAAGCGCTGCGGGACAGCAGTTTTCGCGCGACCAGCCAGAGCGCCGCGCCCGCAAACAGCAGCAGGTTCAGATCAAGATAGGCATTCAGTAGAGCATCAGGTTGCATTGTCCCCCAGCCTTTCCTCCAGAAGCGCTCTCATCTCTTCGAGCATTTCGTCGGTCACGTCCTCATCATCGACAAGCCGGGCAACAAGGGCGGCCGGGGCTCCGTTGAAGAGTTTGCTCGAAAGGTTTTTCAGAGATGTTTTCTGGTACTCTGCCTTGGGAACAGCGGGGCGGTAGACCAGCGACCGGTCGGCCCGTTCACTGGTAAGAAAACCCTTCTGCTCCATGATTTTCAGGACCGTTGCGACCGAGGTATAGGCGCGTTCCTGCACCTTGTTCAGCTCGGCCAGAATATCGCGCACGGTGCCGCCGCCGGTTTCCCAGACCACGGTCATGAACTCCAGTTCCACTTCGGTGAGGAGCGATTTGTCCTGTTTCTTTCGCATGCGCGCAGTTGCCTGATCCATTTTGGTCTTCCGCTTATGCTAGGGGAAAGGGGGAGGGGTTGAAAACTATTTTTTTAGCAGAGGCCAGGTACGCAGATTTCTGGTTGCCCGACCTCGCGGTGCAGAGACCTCTGTACACCAGCAGAAAATGCCCGATTTGCTGAGAAGGCCTTGAGGGGCAGATCTGCCTCTCAAGGCCGTTTTCAAGGGTATTGAAGGCGTGCGCGTCAAGGACAAGCCGCCTTTGGCGGGGCCTTCGGCCTCCTTGACCCGCCGGGTGGGCCCACCGTCACACCTTCCAGAAGCAGAAGACGCCCCAGGCGATAGACAGGCCGAGCGGGATCCACAGGGGCATGCCGATCAGACCGAGCCAGGCCAGAAAGATATAGGCGGTCCCGAGGAGGCTGATGAACAGCCGGTCGCCGCGAGTGGTTTCGAGCCCCAGGACCCCCTTGCGCAGGTCGCCGCCGGGGTGGCGGATCTCAAGCGCGATGAGAACGCCGATTGCAGAAAAGATACCGATAAAGACCAGCGCCGTCGGCCAGGTCCAGGCCATCCATGATAGCATGTCAAACCCTCCCCATCGCAAAACCCTTTGCGATGTAGTTGCGGACGAACCAAATCACGATGGCGCCCGGAATGATTGTCAATGTGCCCGCAGCCGCCAGAAGGCCCAGCTCATAGCCGGCGCTGGAGGCGGTTTTGGTCATGGTGGCGGCGATGGGTTTGGCCGCCACGGCTGTCAGGGTTTTGGCCAACAGCAGCTCCACCCACGAGAACATGAAGCAGAAGAAGGCAGCAACGCCGACCCCGGCCTTGATCGATGGGATGAAGATCACGGCAAAGAACCGCGGGAAGGAATAGCCATCCACATAGGCGGTTTCGTCGAGTTCCTTGGGAATGCCGCCCATGAAACCTTCGAGAATCCAGACCGCGAGCGGGATGTTGAACAGGCAGTGCGCCAGCGCCACCGCCAGATGGGTGTCGAACAGCCCCACGGCCGAATATAGCTGGAAAAAGGGCAGGGCAAAGACCGCTGCAGGGGCCATCCGGTTGGTGAGCAGCCAGAAGAACAGCTGCTTGTCACCGAGAAAGCGGTAGCGGCTGAACGCATAGGCGGCCGGCAGGGCTACCGCGACCGAAATCACCGTGTTGATCGTCACGTAGAGGATCGAGTTGATATAACCCCAGTACCAGGTCGGATCGGTGAAGATGACCTTGTAGTTCTCCAGCGTGAAGGTCTGCGGAAAGAGCGAAAAGCCCGCGAGGATTTCATTGGTTGTCTTGAAGCTCATCGCCACCAGCCAGTAGATCGGCAGCATGAGGAACAGTATATAGACGATGGGGACGATGGAACGTTTCTGCATCTGATCCCTCCCTTAATTCTGATCGTCTTTGGTCATCAGCGTGTAGAACAGCCAGCTGACCAGAAGCGTGATTGCAAAGTAGATGAGCGACATCGCGGCGGCGGGGCCAAGGTCGAACTGACCCAGCGCGATTTTCACCAGATCGATCGACAGGAGCGTGGTGGAGTTGCCGGGGCCACCACCGGTCAGAACGAAAGGCTCGGTGTAGATGTTGAAGCTGTCCATGAACCTGAGCAGGATCGCGATGGTCAGGACGGTTTTCATCTTGGGCAGCTGGATGAACCGGAACACCGCCCAGTTAGAGGCACCGTCGATCTTGGCTGCCTGATAATAGGCGTCGGGGATTGAGACGAGACCCGCATAGGACAGAAGCACCACCAGCGAGGTCCAGTGCCAGACGTCCATGGTGACGATGGTCACCCAGGCCGCGACCGGATCCTGCGTCATGTCGTAGTTGATGCCGAGCGTGTGGTTCAGGAAATAGCCCAGAAGGCCGATATCGGGGAGGGTGAAGATGTTCCACATCGCGCCCACCACGTTCCAGGGGATCAGCATCGGCAGCGCCATCAGCACGAGGCAGACCGGCACCCAGAACCCTTTGCGTGGCATCGACAGCGCAATCGCGATGCCCAAGGGCACCTCGATGATCAGGATCAGGAAGGTGAAGAGGAACTGACGCCCCAGCGCCGCGTGGAACCGGTCGGAGCGCAGGATCTGTTCGAACCAGTCGAGCCCCTGCCAGAAAAAGACGTTGTCGCCGAAGGTCTCCTGCACCGAGTAGTTGACGACGGTCATCATTGGGATGAGCGCGTTGAAGGCCACCAGCAACAGGACCGGCAGCACAAAGAACCATGCTTTTTGGTTTTCGGTTTTCATTTGCTGTTACTCCGGGTCTGTGGCGAGCCAGCCGTCCACGTAAAGGCGGGTCTGGTCTTGGCGGAAGGCGAGGTGGGTTTCATCGCCTTTGTGCGGGGCGGCGCCTTCCTCGATCACGGCGTTGACCTTGTGGCCAAGGCAGTTGCATTCGACCACCGTGTGGCGGCCGATGTCGGACACCTTGGTGACGGTGGCGGGCAGGCCGCTGTCTGAGAGCGAGACGAACTCCGGGCGGATGCCGATCTCGGTCTTGCCATTAGGGGTGCCGCGCACGGGGCCTTCGAGGGCGACTGGCTGGCCTTCGATCTTTGCCTCTCCGTCAAAGGTGCAGGGCAGGATGTTCATGCCCGGCGAGCCGATGAAATGGCCGACAAACGTATGCGCGGGGCGTTCGAACAGCTCAACCGGCGTGCCGATCTGCACCACTTCGCCAAGCTGCATCACCACCACCTGATCGGCAAAGGTCAGTGCCTCGGTCTGGTCGTGGGTGACGTAGATCATCGTCGCCTTCACGCGCTGGTGCAGCTCTTTCAGCTTGGAGCGCAGCTTCCACTTCAGATGCGGGTCGATCACAGTGAGCGGTTCATCGAACATCACCACGTTGACATCCTCGCGCACGAGGCCACGGCCCATCGAGATCTTCTGCTTGTTGTCAGGTGACAACCCAGCGGCCTTCTGATCCAGCATCTCGGTCACTTCGAGCATCTCGGCAATCGCCATGACGCGTTCGCGTACGATGGCCTCGTCCCGGCCACGATTGCGCAGCGGGAAGGCGAGGTTGTCGTAAACGGTCATGGTGTCGTAGATCACCGGGAACTGGAACACCTGCGCGATATTGCGCTGGTCGGGGGGCAGTTTGGTGACGTTCTGGCCATCAAACAGGATCTGACCTTCGGAGGGCACCAGAAGCCCTGAGATGATGTTCAGCAGGGTGGATTTACCACAACCCGAGGGGCCAAGCAGCGCATAGGCGCCGCCGTCGGACCAGTCGAGATCGATCTCCTTCAGGGCGTAGTCGGACGCGGAGGTCGGCGCCGGAAGGTAGCTGTGGCGTAGTTTTGAAAGGGTAATTTTTGCCATCGTCTTGCCTCACGCCACGCGGGAGCCATCGGGTGCAAAGAAATAGCACGCGGATGGATCCATATAGAAATCATGCATTTCACCGACCTGGTAGGGGTGAACCCCGGCCGAAAGGGAGACCCAGCTGCCCTGAGTGCTGCCAAGGCCCAGATCGAAATGGGCGCTGCTTTCGGAGCCCGAAAGCTCGGTCACCTGCACGCGTCCGGCGATGCGGACCGTGGCCTGCGTGGTGGCGACGGGCAGCACGTGATAGGGGCGGATCGCGACGGTATAGGTGCCATCCGCCAGATCTGCGGCGGCGCCCTCCAGAACCCAGGTCACATCCGGGGTCAGCCGGGCCATGTTGCCCTGTTTGGTGATTTCGGCGGTGTTGATCGGCGGATCCGAGAACACCCGGGCCGCGGCCACGTTTTGCGGGTCGCGGTAGATCTCTGCGGTGGGGCCGAACTGGGTAACGCGGCCATCGCGCATCAGCGCGGTCTTACCGCCCAGCAGCAGCGCCTCTTCGGGTTCCGAGGTGGCATAGACCACAACGGCACCACGTCCGGCGAAAAGCTCTGGTAGCTGGTCGCGCAGTTCTTCGCGCAGTTTGTAATCGAGGTTCGCCAGCGGTTCGTCCAGGAACACCGCCTGGCTTTCCTTGGCAATCGCGCGGGCAAGGGCGCAGCGTTGCTGCTGACCGCCAGAGAGTTCATGCGGGCGCCGGTGCAGCATCGGGCGCAGCTGCAGGATATCCGCGGCGTCTTCTACCCGACCTTCGATTTCGGATTTTGCCATGCCTGCAACCTTCAAGGGGGAGGCGATGTTTTCAAAAACCGTCATGTGCGGGTAGTTGATAAAGAATTGGTGCACCAGGCTAATGTTGCGTTTCTGGGTGTTGAGGCGGGTCACGTCCCTGCCTTCCATCCACACGCTGCCGCTGGCAATCGGGTCCAGCCCGGCCATCAGTTTGATCAATGAGGTCTTGCCCGAGCCGGTGGCGCCCAGAAGGACGTTGAAGTGACCGCTCTCCAGTATCAGAGACGTGCCTTTTATGTGCTCAATCGCGCCGACGCGCTTGACCACGTTTTTAAGTTCAAGAGCCATCTTGGTTGGTCTTTCCGGAGAATGGGCCCGCTTGCGCTGCGCCGCTGCGGGCGTCGGCGAGAGAGCCAAAGCGCGATCCGCGCTTCCGTGGGGTTTGCAAATGCCCCGAAGCAGGACATGGGCCGCTTCGGGGTGGGTCGGCCGGGCGGAGAGCCGCCCGGCGGGGAGGGAGCCCTTAGTTCTTGGCCCAGCGGGCAACTAGCTCGTCATAGTTGACGGTCTGGCCCTGAGGCTTCTCGTTCTCCAGCTTCGGCTTGGCGCCGCCATTGGCGTACCACCATTCCGCGTCCTTCTCTTCGTTCAGACGCGGACCGCAGCCGCCGTAGATGTTGGCCTGCTCGTCAGCGCGCTGCATCCGGCTCATGGTGATGTCCATTTCCTGAGCAAGACGATCCATCGCTTCCTGCGGCGTGAAGGCGCCGGAGTTTACGTCACCGATCTGCTGCCACCAGATCTGGGCCAGCTTGGGATAGTCCGGAACGTTCACACCGGTCGGCGACCATGCCACGCGGTCGGGCGAACGATAGAATTCCACCAGACCACCGAGTTTCTCGGCACGTTCAGAGAAGCTCTCGTGGTTGACCGAGCTGTCGCGGATGAAGGTGAGACCCACGTGGGATTTCTTCACGTCCACGGTTTTCGACACCACGAACTGAGCGTAGAGCCATGCAGCCTGCGCGCGGTCCAGCGGAGTGGAGTTGAGGAAGGTCCAGGAACCCACGTCCTGATAGCCGACCTTCTGGCCTTCTTCCCAGTAGGGGCCATGCGGCGAGGGCGCCATGCGCCACAGCGGGGTGCCGCTGTCGTCGACGGTGTTGTTGCCTTCGGACTTCGGCTTCACCATGTCTGCGGTGAAGGCGGTGTACCAGAAGATCTGCTGTGCCACGTTGCCTTGGGCCAGGGCGGGCAGGGACTGGTAGAAGTCATAAGACGCCGCACCCGGAGGCGCGTATTTGCGCAGCCATTCGTCCCATTTGCGGATCGCATAGACCGCAGCCGGGCCGTTCGCGGCACCACCGCGGGTGACGCTGGCGCCAACCGGGTTACAGGTGCCCGCTTCCATGCGGATGCCCCATTCGTCGATCGGCACACCGTTCGGCTCACCTTTGGAGCCTGCGCCCGCCATCGACAGCCAGGCGTCGGTCATCCGCCAGCCAAGGTCAGGCGCGCGTTTGCCGTAGTCCATGTGGCCGTAGATATCGACGCCATCGATGTTCTTCACATCTTCCGAGAAGAATTCAGCGATGTCCTCATATGCGGACCAGTTAACCGGAACGCCCAGATCGTAGCCGTATTTCTCTTTGAAGGCCGCTTGCAGGTCTTCACGGTCGAACCAGTCTTTGCGGAACCAGTAGAGGTTCGCGAACTGTTGGTCGGGCAGCTGGTACAGATCGCCATCGGGACCGGTGGTGAACTGGGTGCCCATGAAGTCGTCGAGGTCGAGACCGGGGTTGGTCACCGCCTTGAAATCGCCTTCCATCATGTCGCTGAGGTTATAAGCGAGCTGCAGACGCGAGTGGGTGCCGATCAGGTCGGAATCGTTGACGTAGGCGTCATAGAGGTTCCGCTTGGTCTGCATTTGGGTCTGAACCGCCTGAACGACTTCGCCTTCCCCCAGGATCTGGTGGTTCACCTTGATGCCGGTGATTTCTTCAAAGGCTTTTGTCAGAACTTCCGATTCATAGCTGTGCGTGGGGATGCCCTCGGACAGCACGTTGATTTCCATGCCCTTGTAAGGCTCTGCCGCCTGAATGAACCACTGCATCTCGGACAGTTGTTCATCCTTGGACAGGGCCGATGGCTGGAATTCTTCATCAATCCATTTCTTGGCAGCTGCCTCGTCGGCATATGCTGCTTGGCCCGCAACCACGGCGCAAACCGCTGCTGCGGACAAAAGATACTTCCGCATCTTTCTCCTCCCTAAAGTCAGTAAGGCCAGATGTGCGTTGCTCGCACCTGACTGCTACAGGAGTTTCATAGGGTGCGGCGGATTGTCAAACTAAAAAATTAGTAATGATGTAAGTGTCTGACAATGTTGTGATTAAAGTTGATCTGAGGATACCTGTTTGCAATGCGGGCGCAGCGAAAACCCGCTGCCGCACCGCAGCATCAACCGGATTGGTGGCTCTTGTTGTGGGGATGGCGAGGGCGCTGGGAGAATCGCGTTTTCCCGTCGCGGTGTTCTGAGTTTCCGGCTAAGGAAGGTGCCATGACAGATGAATCCACATTCGAGATCTTTCTGACCGCGGCGCCGGGGCTTGAACAGGCCCTGCTGGCCGAGGCGCGCGAGCTGCAATTTTCCGATCCCCGGGCTGTACCCGGCGGTGTCACGGTGCAGGGCGGCTGGCCCGAGGTCTGGCGCGCCAACCTGTACCTGCGCGGCGCGGCGCGCGTGCTGGCGCGGATCGGTGCTTTCCGGGCCTTCCACCTTGCGCAACTGGACAAACGCGCCCGGAAATTTCCGTGGGCGGATGTACTGCGCGCGGATGTTCCGATCCGCGTCGAGGTGGCGACCAACAAGAAGTCAAAAATCTACCACGCAGGCGCTGCCGCCCAGCGGATCGAACGGGCCCTGTCCGAAGAGCTGGGCGCCACGATCATTCCGCCCAATGCCAGTGATGAGATGAGCGGCGCAGGCGTGACGCTGAAATGCCGGATT
The DNA here is from genome assembly GCF_041008745.1 of Pseudophaeobacter sp. 1A09344. Lineage (NCBI taxonomy): Bacteria > Pseudomonadati > Pseudomonadota > Alphaproteobacteria > Rhodobacterales > Roseobacteraceae > Pseudophaeobacter > Pseudophaeobacter sp. 1A09344. The sequence continues at coordinate 296,189 of NZ_JAXGFS010000002.1, read as the reverse complement.
GAGGACAACCTGTGCCAGTTCAGCGTCGATACTTCGGGCGAGGGGCTTCACAAGCGTGGCCACAAATCGGCCGTGGGCAAGGCGCCGATGCGGGAAAATCTGGCGGCGCTGTTTCTGCGCGAATGCGGGTTCGACGGAAGCCAGACAGTAGTGGACCCGATGTGCGGCTCCGGCACCTTCGTGATCGAGGCCGCCGAGATCGCCATGGGGCTGGCGCCCGGGCGCAGCCGCAGCTTTGCCTTTGAGCAACTTGCGACATTTGATGCGGATGCTTTTGCCGCGATGAAAGCCGCAGTCGTTTCGCAGGAGACCCCGCTGCGGTTCTACGGATCCGACCGGAATGCGGGCGCGGTGGAGATGGCCACTGCCAATGCCGCCCGTGCGGGTGTTGCAGGCTGCACGTCCTTTTCGCAGGCTGCGGTCAGCGATCTGATGCCGCCCGAGGGGGCGCCCGGGCTGGTGATCGTGAACCCGCCTTATGGGGCGCGGATCGGCAACAAGAAACTGCTTTTCGCGCTTTACGGTGCTTTGGGGCAGGTCCTGAAAGAGCGATTTTCCGGCTGGCAGGTGGGTATCGTGACCAGCGAAACCGGTCTGGCAAAGGCGACCCAACTGCCCTTTTTGCCCTTCGGGGCACCGGTCGCACATGGCGGGTTGAAGATCCGTCTGTTCCGGACTGCTCCGCTGCCCTGATCCATCGTTCTGATGTGACAATGCTGGCCATACTGCTGAGATCAGTGGCATCTTGGCTGCGCCGGGCTATCTGAACCCGGCGCCAAATCCTGCATTCACGGAGCCGCAGCATGAGCACATTTGACGAAGATCTGTTTCTAAAGGGGCTTGAGCAGCGCCGCGCCACCCTTGGCGCGGAATATGTAGATGCCAATCTAGCCGCTGCGGATGATTTCAGCCGCCCCTTTCAGGAGGCGATGACCGCCTGGTGCTGGGGGTTTGGCTGGGGCGATGATGTCATCGATGCCAAGACCCGGTCGATGATGAACCTTTCCATGATCGGCGCGCTGGGCAAGATGCAGGAGTGGGAAACTCACTGCAGAGGCGCGCTGAACAATGGTGTCACACAGGATGAACTGCGGGCGATTATTCATGTGATCGGGATTTATTGCGGTGTACCGCAGGCGCTGGAGTGCTTCCGGGTGGCCCGGCGGGTTCTGGCCGAGGCTAACGCGGAGAGCTGAGGCTCAGCCCTTGTCATGGGGTCCGTGATCGGGTGGGATCAGTAGGATGTTTGTTTCCCGGAAGGTCCCCAATGGTGTTGCGTGCTCTCCTGCTTGTTTCTTTGTTGCTGGGCGGCGCCGGTTCGGCCCTGGCTCAGAACCGCGCTGCAATTGAACGCCAGTTCCAGACCTGGTTGCGGCAGGAGGTCTGGCCGCAGGCCCGGCGTGCGGGTGTTTCGCGCCGGACGTTCAACACTGCATTTGATGGCGTGACACTGAACTGGAAGCTGCCCGATCTGGTGCCCCCCGGCGCACCGGTCAAGACGCCGAAAACGCAGCGGCAGGCCGAGTTCGGCAAGCCCGGGAAATACTTCGGTCGCGGCGCGGTCGATGGCGCCACGGCGACCGGGCGCCAGATGGCCCGGCGCCACAAATCCAGCCTGACGAAGGTTGAACGCGAAACCGGCGTACCCGGGCGGATCATCCTCGCAATCTGGGGGCGGGAAAGCGCCTATGGGCGGGCGGCCATTCCGCATGATGCCTTTCAGGTCCTCGCCACCAAGGGCTTCATGAGCACGCGCGCGGACTATTTCTCGGCCGAGTTGATCGCGGCGCTGCAGATCGCGGAGGCAGGTCACGTGCCCGCCCATGCAATGAAGAGCAGCTGGGCTGGCGCCCTTGGCCAGCCGCAGTTCATGCCCACGAATTTTCTGCAACATGCCGCAGACGGCGACGGCGACGGCCGCGCGGATATCTGGGGGTCAGAGGCCGACACCATCGCCTCAATCGGGACCTATCTGAAGCGGCATGGCTGGCAAACTGGGCGCGACTGGGGGTTTGAGGTTTCAGTTCCGGGCAGCGTCTCTTGCACGCTGGAAGGCCCGGATCAGGGCCGCCTTATTTCCGATTGGGAGGCCATGGGGATTACCCGAGTCTCCGGGCGTCCCTTTCCTGAACACGAACGCGGTCAGCAGGGGTATCTGTTGATGCCTGCCGGGCGATACGGACCCGCCTTCGTGGTGACGCCAAATTTCTACGTCCTGAAAGATTACAACATGAGCGATCTATACGCCCTGTTCGTGGGGCATGTGGGGGACCGCATCCAGTTCGGCGTTGGCGACTTTCACGCCCGTTGGGGCTCCGTCGGGGGGCTGCTGCGGTCGGATGTAGCCGCCATGCAGCGCGCGCTCATAGGGCAGGGGCATGATGTCGGCGGCGCTGATGGGCTGGCCGGTTACAAGACCCGCCGCTCCATCGGGCGCTGGCAGGAGGCCACGGGGCAGCCCCCGACTTGTTTCCCCGATCCTGCGATGAAGGCGGCGCTTGCGCGGTGACTGCGCCGCTGCTCGGCGCAGTATGCGATTCTGAAAAACGCGGCGATAGCGCGGGGTTTCGCTTCGCAGCGGGTGAGGTAGGGGAGGAGGCGTCCAGTCAGCCTAACGCTCGGGTGCCAAGGCTGCGATGTGTTTCACAGTGCCTGTCTTTGCGGTCATTTTGTTTGATGATTTAAGGTGCTGTAAATATTGTGAAATTTTAAAACGGTGCATTTTTTTGACCAGAAAATCCTGCACAGCCGATTTTCCTGCTTGACCCCACCGGCCCCATTCCGTAAATCGCCTCCACACAGCGAGTGGCGGAGTAGCTCAGCTGGTTAGAGCAGCGGAATCATAATCCGCGTGTCGGGGGTTCAAGTCCCTCCTCCGCTACCAAAAAACCACTTGATATCTAAGGTAATTTCGCAACGGCCTTCAGAGCCGGTTACGGCGGTTTGCAGCATGGTTTGCAGCCTTCGTCTTTCCCGCGTGCCTTTCAAGCTTCGCGATTGCCGATTCCGCAAGGCCACGATCCCGGCTCAGATAATGGCGATCTAGGATGGCTTCCACCTCCTTCAGCGCGTGACCGGTGATGGTTGCGATCTCTGGAACTGTGCAGCCTGCCCGCGCGAGCCGTGTAACCGCTGTCCCTCGCAAGTCGTGGAATGTCAGGCCGTCTAGCGCGACAGGTACTTTCCCCCATGATGCCCGAAACCCGCTGCTGGTCCATGGCGTCCCGCGTGTGGTTGTGAGGATGGTCAAGCCTGCGCGCCTTGATTTGGCGTCGTCAAGCGCTTCGCGTAATGGCCTTGCCACTGGAACAGTAACGCGCCGCCCGGTCTTCCCTTGGCGCAGCCTGATCGTTGCCCCATCATAGCTACCCCAGGTGAGTTTTAATAGATCACCCTGCCGCTGCCCTGTCCAAAGAGCCAATTCCAATGCAAGCGACAAATGCGGTGGCGCCGCCTTGCGGAATGCCGACAAGTCAGCGTCTGACCAAATGTTCGCGGCTCGGTCTGCGCGGTAGGTCTTGCCGGGGCGTTCCAGAGGGTTCGCGGGGGATGCGCCGCGATCATATGCCCACGCCAGCACCAGAGCCAGAACAGCCATGGTATAGTCTGCTTGCCTGCGAGACCGTTCCGCCAGCTTATCGCGCCACCTCAGGAACTCGCCTCGGGCGCGGCGGTCTGCCAGTGCTGATATTGGGAATGTTCCGAATGCCGACTCAATCTTGCGGATATGCTTGATGTAGTCTGACTGTGTGCGCGCGGCTTTTTCAGTGAAATATGGCGACGCCTGATAGTCGTTCAGCAGCGCTTGCAAGGTCCCAATGTGGCGGTCTGCTCTGGATTCGTGCGCGGCCTTGTAGCTGGCAATGAATTCAGGGCTTCCAGGCTCACCCAGCAACCGAGGTGCGCCCCTGCCACGCCATGCGTAATAATGCGTTACGGTTGACCCATCGGCCAGCCGCTTGCGGACTTTATTTATGCCCTTCAGGTTTACCCGCACCGGCTTTCCATTGGTCGAACGCGCTGTCATGTGTTTGCTCGCCTTGATGTTCTAGCACAATTTCGCCGGATGGCATTATTCGTGTTCTCATGACCGTCATTCCCGCTTGGGTAGCGGCCTTAATCGCTCTCGATAGATCAGCCTGTGTGAAGCGTACGCGGCGGCTTCGGGCATCAGCGGTGAACGGCTTGCTCATCTATTCGCCCTCCTTCGGTGGCTGTGGAAGGTGCATCCAGTGGGTCGGCTGAACCTCCTTGCCATTCACGTCAAGCCACCTCTTTGTTTGCGATGATGATGCAAAATACCAAACCAATCTGGCGTCTTTTGCCCCCATCAACCCAAGAACTTCCGTCCCATCCATTGGCGGCGGGTTGTCTGGATCGTCTATGCGGTGCCATGATGGCGATCTATCGAGCTTCGATGTGTCCTCCCTAACGTATACGACCGCTTCTTCATCGGAAGCATCCGTGACAACTCCCCACCAATTAAACTCATAGCCCTCAGTCAGCTTGACGCCAATTTCTTCAGGTGCATCTGCCATCTATTCGCCCTCCAGTGCTGCGCGGGCGCTACGGAACCGCTCCAGCGCGTTGTTCCACTCGGTATCGAACCAATCCAGCATTCGGATCGGATCTTCCTCGCCGTATTCAAGTTCGCGCCCAGCTTCCTTCTCGATCTCACCCATCTGCCGGGCCAGTTCGTCCGCTGCGGCTACGGCCTCCCTCAGCCTATCCCTCTCCTCCTCCAGGGCGGTGATGGTTTCGGCGCACGCCCCCTTGCACCCCATGTATCCGTCCTTTCCGCATTCAGGGCAGCACAATGGCCGTGATGGCTCCTCTCCGCACCAGCCGCATTCTATGTCACTCATCGCTCTGCTCCTCCTTGGCTAGGGCGCAGAGGGCCCCAGTCTTGTAATAATCTGACGCCTCAACCTGCGCCATTCCGAGGCGCCACGCCTCGCGCAACCAAGGCCCATAGCGCGGGCCAAGAACCCGCCGCGCTCTGTCGCGGTTGGTTTCGGTATCATCATCGGGACACGCCTCAAGCCACTCTTCAAACGTCACCGCCTTGGCCGCCTCCTGCACGGTTACTTCGCGCGCGGCATTGGTCGTGGACTTGAGGGCGTCTATGTAGACAAGCAGATTTTTGCAGAAAGCAGCAGCCTCGAATTGACCATTGTCGTTGCACTTCACCCGCTGCGCTTCACATTCGGCCTTCGCCTCCTCCAGCACCTCATTCCGGGCCGCTGCGAGTTGGTCGCGCAGGGCGTCGCGTTCGGACTTCACAGCATTAAACACCCGCCGCAGCTGGCGCAGTTCTTCCGTGTTGTCCTTGAGGGTCTTTTCGCGGAGAAGGGCGGCGTCACGCTCGGCAAGTAGGGCGCGTAGGACGGCAGCAGTCGCACTGTGTGTCTTAGCTGCTTCCATGCCACGCTCAGTACGCAGGCCGCCTGCCGGTCCAGTCGACAGCTTCGAGTGCATTTCGACGCGGTAGTCGAACTCAGCCGCGATTGCCTCAACAGCCTCCCGGCTCGTGTCTGTGGTTGGTGGGGTCATTGGTCGTCTCCGACAAGTTGGCATCCGTCAGGCATCAAGCCCGAGTACCCGACTTCGCGAATAAGGTTTGCCGCGTCATTCCGCAGAGGCTCATCACTGATCCACCAGCGCCTGAAAAACGATCTCCACCCCTTCCGCTCGACGGCCATGTTATGAAGAATAGTGAGCGCTCTAATTTCTTGCTCTCTTGTCATCACTTCACCCCCAACGCTGCGAGGATGCGGCGCTCGCAGTCGGCTTGGGCTATGGCTTGAAACTCATCAGGCTCAAAGTAACCATGCCATCCAATCGCATATTTAGTGCAATCCCCATCGTCCGTTAGATGCAGATACATAAAGAGGGCACTACCTGCGCTATCTTCATCATTATGAATTGAGTACGTGCCGATTGATGTTTTCGCGCGGCATATAAGGCCGTACTCTGTCGGCCATTCCCACTCCAAAGGCTTCACCGCGCCCTTGAGCAGTTCAAGTATGGCGTCGGCTGTTTCATAATCAGAGATGTTCTTGATACAGGATTGCGCGAAACCATTCCTCACAGCTTTGGCAATCTGTTCTCTCAGGTCAGTCATGGGGACTCCGGGATTAGCTGGACGTTTCAAAAAAATCGCTCAGGACACGCTGCGTGGTCGCGGTTGCCGCTTCGACGGTCGTATCCTCAAAGGTCGGAATGATTGTGCCGTAGTGCACGACCTCTTTCGCGCCAGCATCGAGCAGAGCATCCACGAGGGCGTCTCTCTCATCGAAAGACAGAGCTCGCGTGTGGTCATCGTCAATCGCCACTTCGATATTCGCTTGCGGCGTGAGGTTCCATGTTGTTGCCATGATCGCTCCGTGGGGTTTTAGGTATCTGCTCTCCATCACTGCCCCCGGCGCGCAGGGGCAGGTATTGAGGTCAGGCGCGGCGCTTCGATGCAAAAAGCATGATCCGCTCTTCGACGTGGGGCACGGTGCCCTCGCTGAACATCTGAACCGCCTTCTGCGGGTCACGTTCCATGGCGACCAAGAGAATGGTGGCAATGGTGTGGTCCAGGGTGATCAAAACCTGTGCCCGATCCTTCACAGGGTCGCGTCCGTCGAGGATCAGTTTCGCGGCCTCAAGCGCCAACTGGCTGTCGCGTGACGGCGATTTCATCCGAGAGCCGCGCGGACCATGCAGTCCTTTGCTTCAAGGAGTTTGCGCAGGCCCGCGCTCTTTTCGGGGCCGTCCGGTAGCTGACTGTTCATCTGCTGCGCCATGATACCGAACGGTTTGCTCACCGCCTGCAGGTGTTCCGGCAGATGCGCATATTCGAAATATTTCATGATCGGGTTATCCATGTCTCTTTCCTTTCGGTTGGTTTGCTTCTCTCTGAAAGACGCCGGGCCTATTGGGAGGCCTTTGCGGGCTGGTGGAGCCGGACGGGATGAACGGCTTTCATGTCCCGGCGCCTGTCGGAAAGGGGCTATTCGCGGCGCTCTACAGTGCCGTTGATCTTGCGTTTCCATTTGCTGTCCCGAGAGCCGGGGAGCGTCGATTTAGATCTGTGCGCCCCGCTGTGCTTCGCCTCCACTCGCTTGCACTTGGCGATGGTCGGCGCGTCCTCTTTCGCGGTTTTCCGTTGGTGGCATTTCCGGTGCGCCGGACGTAGGTTTTCGTCGCTGTCGTCTCCGCTGATTTCCAGCGGGATTACGTGATCCGCATCCCAGGCTTCCTTGGTCCCGTCTATCTTGCATCCGCAGATGTGGCAGATGCCATTGGCGGCCTTGAAGATCTTGGCCCGGCGGGTGGTGGACATACGGCGGCGGCTCATGCTGCTGCCCTCCACTTCAATTCCTCTGGGTCCATAAGCTGGACGTGCGGGGCGTAGTGCCGCCACACCGCGTCCATGTACTGCGCCAAGATTGGCTTGCTCATCAGGCTTGTGCAGGGCACGTAACCGGCCTCGATCATGTCTTTGACCGCCTTCCGTGTCTGGCCGCCAAGGGCGCGTTCGATGAATGCCGCATAGGCCTCGTCCTCGGCCCGGAAGATCGGGATGCCCCATTGGATATGGCAGTCAGCTTTGACGCTGGATGGCGTGTCGTGCGTGGCCTTGGCGATCTGGCCCATCCACGCGTGAAACAGACCGTTCTGAGACATAGACCGCTTTTTGCCTTCGCCTTCTTGCACGGTGACATTGAACGGCTGCGGCATGTCGCCAAGGCGCGTGTAGAGCACCACAAGGCTTTCCGCGTCTTTGACAACGTGCCGCCAGTCCATCAGAAGCCACCTTCCGCCGGAACGGTGAGAGCCTCTTTCAGTGCATCCTTGCGGGCCACAAACTCGGCAACACTGTGGAACGCCGGGCGGGCCTTCCATACCTGAACCAAGGCGCCCATCGTTTCTGCGGCGTCCAGGGCGTCAAGGGCCTCTCTCAATTCCTCTGCGGTCGGCTCCTGTGGCATCTTCTGGCGCGTCTCGATTTCCAGAGGCTTGACGGTGTGCTGCTTCTTCCGGCCTCGCGTCTCTGTGAGGTAGAAGGATTGCGGCCCGTCCATGTGGGACATGTGGGAAATGCGGATGCCGCCAACCTTCATGCCGCCGTATTTCACCTCAGGATCAAGGTACAGCGTCATGGAGCGCCCGGCGTAATTTGCACTGTCATCGCCCCAGACACGCACCAGAAGTCGGCGCATCGTCTTGCAGGGCTTGAACGGCTTGCGGTCGTCGCCTTCGAAGTGGACCCAGACCGGCTGATCGTCGGAGGTCTTCACCTTCACCTCGGTCACGCGAACTGTGCGCGGGCCTCCGATCAGGTCTTCTGCGTTGAGCTGGTCGGACTTGGCTGCAATGGTGGGCAGGATCGAAGTCATAGGATCATCCCTTCATAGTCAATTCGTTCGGTCGGAGTGTAGATCGAGGCGTCTGCGGTAGCGCGCTTGTAACTGGCAATGATGCCTTGCACGGTTTCCTCAAATGCCTTTGCGGCTTCTGAAATAGCGGCCTGATACTCGGCGTCAGGCTCTACCCTGTGAACCATCATCGGCAAGCCGTGCGAGAAGCTGATAAAGTCGCACCAGTCGCGCCCGGAAATCAGTAGGCCAGCCTGGATCTGCGCCATGTATTCCTTGGGGATGCCTTCACCGTTTTCGCGCGCTGTGATGCTGGCAAGGTGTAGATGCGGATCACGGCTTTTCACCTCGATCAGTCCATCCGATCCGACCAGACCGTCAGGCGAATACCCGAAGAACGGAAAGCGGTCATTGGTGACAAATCCGAACTCTGATACGGTGGCATATTTCTGGCTGTAAAGGTCGCGGGCGACTTCCTCGTCAATGTGGCCGCGCAGCATCTTTTCAGTGGTGAAGGTTTCTTCGGGAATGCCGGTGATGCGCTGAATGGCGATCTTGTTTGCCAGGGCGCGGGTCTTGTCGTTCGCGGCCAGCTTGAGGGTCGGCGTCACGATTTCCTTAACGACGCTGGCGGTCAGGACGCCGCACCGGAGCTGCAGCCACTCGTCCGAGCCTTGCTCTGCGTTGTGCAGTTTAACGGGTGAAATCTGGTTCATCAGATACGGACCTCCGTATGAGGGATTTCGCCGGCCATGAGGGCGTCTGCGATGGCCTCGGGCGTTGCCTTGCCGCGCAGGGCTGACAGGGCCTCAATGATATCGGATCGGATTTTTGCGCGGTGCTGCTGGTCAGCTTCACGTTTGGCGCGCGCTTCGACCTCTTTGCGTTTTTCTTCCTCCAGGCGCTGCCGTTCGGCCTCGGCCTTCTCTGCGGCATCCCGCTCTGCCTTTTCCTTGGCTTCTGCCGCCGCCTTCTCGGCAGCATCTTTGCGCTGCCGTTCCGCTTCAGCCTCATCCTCAAGGCGCTGCTGTTCCATGCGTGCATTCAGGTCGGACAGAGTGGCCTTGCGGAGGTCGTGAATGCCCTCTGCGTGCTCTCCAAGTTCATCGACAATCGACGGCAGCTTGGTGTCCAGCTCATAGATCAGAATGCCGAACGGTTGCGGCTGGCCGCCGATGCGCCCTTCACCGACTTCCTTGATGTAGGCTCTGGCTTTCTCGGCACGTTCCCGCAGGTTCGCCGCGGCTTCTTCAGCCTCGCGCTGCTTGCGTTCTTCCTCTTCCTTGGCGGCCTTCAATGCCCGCAGTTCTTCCAGTTCACGCGCATCTGCTTCCCGCTTCTGAGCCTCTGCCAGATTGGTCCGGAGAGCCGAAACAGCCTTGTCTTTCGCCGCTACCGCTTCGCTTTGGAACTCCTGCCAGCTTTCGCCAACATCTACGGCTTCAATCTCCGCCAGCACGGCGGCGATTTGCTCTGAAGGACAATGAGCATCAGCCCGGCCTGCATCAATCGCGGCGAGGCGATCCTCCAGCGCCTGGACGCGCTCGGCCTCTGCGGCCTCCCAATCCAGGGCGGGCTTTTTGATCTCATCCCTGAGAGATTCCAGCCGGTCTTTCGCCAGCTTTCGGCCAGCGTTCACCGCGTCGATCTCCTTGCGCGCTTCTTCGGTGAGGGCCAAGCCCTGCTTGTCCAGTTCGACTTTCGACTGACTGACCTTGTGCGCAATTGACTTCAGAGCGTCCCGCCCCTTTCGGGTAGATACGTCTTTGCCTTCGGCCTCCTTGCGGGCGGCATCTTCCAGTTTCGAAAGCATCTCGCTAAGCCCATCCTGTTTCTTCAGAATGACCGCGAGTGATGCTGGCTCCGGCAATGCTAGGGCAACAGAGGATACTTGTTCGTTCATATCTCGCTCCTTCGGAAAAGAACCCCGGCAGGTCACTGCGGACTGAACCGCGGGGTCAAAATGGACCCGCCGGGGTAGGTGGGGCGCCAAGGGAGGTGGCGCCCGGGGGATTATTCAGTGGTTCAGGCGATCGACGTGGAATGCCTGAGAAATGTTCTGGAGCGCCTTGTCAGCGCCTCCGCAAGCCAGCCATGCGATCAGGCTTGCCGCTGTCATCCATGTGACCGCTGCGACGATCCACGCCATGCCATAGCGGGCGAGGTAGGTGGGCTGTGGAGCCGGTGCCGGGTGCTTCCACGGCCCCGCGCTCCATTCGTGTTCCTGCCCCCGGCGGGCGCTGTGAGTGGTGGTGATAGTCGGGAAACGTCCCGCCGGGGTGGAGGCTGCCGCGTATTCAGTGCGCAGCCGCTCGATGTTCTGGCCAAGTTGGGTGTGGAGGCAGGTCATCCCCCGATCTCCTTCGTCTCGTGGTTCAGTTCGTCGGCCAGCTTCCGGAACTCGTGGATTGTGCTGCCCTCGGCTGCCGCTGCGTCGATGATCTTCCCGGCGCTGCGCAGTGTCTTGGCGCGGATGGCGTCACTCGCCACCTCCTGCGCCAGACGGATCACCTTGTCGTAATTGAAGTCCCGCATTTCGATCACTCCGCTGCGTGTTGATAGGAGTGGATAGCGCCGCCGTTGCGGATCGCTTCCTCGGTGCGCTCGTGGAACCGGCCAGCCTCATCCATCAGGTTCCCAGATGCCGCGTGGAGGTCTTCGTCGTTGTCGCTCTCGACCAGCGCGGCGTAGAGGCTGCACAGGATGCTATCGGCCAGATCATCGCCTTGGCGGGCGATGACCTTGGCGAGATCTGCGGCCTTGTCTGGGGTGATGATCATGTCGTGGCTCCCTTTGCTTGAGAACCAAGATAGTTGCCAAGCTGGCAATCGTCAAGATAAAAAAATGCCGGACTGGCAATTCTTTTCAAGTCAAGTAATCTGCCCGTGCATTAAGCGCGAATATTTGAGGAGAATCCCACCGATGATTGATTGGTTTTGGCTAGGCATGGAGAAAGAGCGCGACCTCGCGGTGCGCGCCCTAATCACTGGGGAAAGTCTGGACGCTCTTTATAGCGCAAGCCCTGCACGGCGCAGCTTTTCGACCGTATCGTATTCCATGCCGGAAATTCGGCCCAAGATGATGAAGTCCAGGCTAACACCGAACCGATCAACCAAACGGGACGCTTTGTCGTAAGGGATCGCCCGCTGGCCGCCTTCAAAGCGCGACCAGTGGCTGCGCTCTATTTCAAGCATATCGGATATTTCAGACTTCGACAGCCCGAACGCCTCGCGAATAAGGCGCAGGCGTTCGCCTATGGCCTTCGGGGCCATCGTCTCGGCCATGGTGTGTTGGGCTGTGTTTGGCATGGCGAGAAATTGCGCCAGACCATCTTTTTTATCAATTACCGTGTTGGCATCTTGACGAATTGCCAGATCGGCAATAGTGTGTGGGCATGGAGAAAATTGCATCATTTCGAGACGTCATCGACCTTTGGCCCAGCCGCTCCTCTATGGCTGCTGACGCCGGGGTTTCGCTTATGGCTGTCCACAACTGGTGGCGGCGGGATCAGATCCCCGGAAAATACGACGCTGCTCTGATCGACGCAGCTTCGCAGCGGAACATCCCGCTTCACTGGCGACAGCTTATGGATCTGCGCTCGGTTCGCACTTGCCCCAATGGCAACTGCGCCGCCTGACCCCATTCCTATGCCCAATACCGCTTCCATGCATCAAACGTGGTGGCGGCCCTGAGAAACCCCAAGGAAACGAGGTTGCACATGGCCCAGATGCGCGACTTGGTGAACGCCCAGATGGCGGCGCTGATCGACGGCACTTTCGGCTGTCTGGACGCTGCGGCGGAAACCATCAACGCCCGCACCGGCGGATCGCTCACCAAAGGCACCATTTCCAAGCGCCTGTCCGGTCAAATCGGCTGGCCGGTCGATGAGGTCGCCGCGCTGGAGGACGCCGCAGGGCGCCACCCTGTCACCCGCGCACTGTCCCGCCGCCTGAACCCTGATGAGCGCACAGCCAGCGGCTCCATTCTGGCGCAGGCCGGGGCCATCAGCAAGGAAACCGGGGAGGCCGTAGAGGCCATCCTCGCAGCCCAGCAGAGCGCCAGCGCCAAGGACTGGGCCGCAGCCGTGGCGGAGATTGACGAAGCCGTCGAGGCCCTCCGCGCCGCCCGGTCGTTTGCAGAGACACACATGGGGGCCGCGCGATGACTGATCCCATCCTTTCCGCCATCGACCGCCAGCAGACAGCCTGCACCCTCTTGGCGCTGCGCTCCGTTCTGAGCGGAAACGGCAAGTGGTCAGACGATCTACACGGACCGGCATACCAAGCGAAATTCGAGGCACTGTGCGGGAGGTGGGCAAAATGAACAAGTTCAACGCAGTCGCAACCACCGTTGACGGAATCCGCTTCGACAGCCTGAAAGAAGCCCGCCGCTGGGGTGAGCTTCGGATTTTGGAGAAGGGCGGAGATATCCGCAACCTGCGCCGCCAAGTGCGGATCGACCTCGAAGGCAAGAACGGCCCGCTGCGCACCCGCACCGGACGCCAAATGCGTCTCACCGTCGATTTTGTCTACGAGGACAAGCGCCTGAACTGGGCCGAGGTCTACGAGGACAGCAAGGGCGCAATCACACGAGATTACGAGGTTCGCCGCGCCGTCGCGCAGGCAATGGGAATTGAGGTTATTGAGTCATGAAAAAGGTCAGCATTGCAAACATCCGCGTCAACGGCGGCACCCAATCCCGCGCCGAAATCAACCGCGAGACTGTGGCTGATTACGCCGAGGCCATCGAGGGCGGCGCCGAATTCCCGCCGGTCGTCGTGTTCTATGACGGCTCGACCTACTGGCTGGCTGACGGCTTTCACCGTTATGAGGCCCATGCCCGCGCCAACGTGTATGAGGTCATGGCTGACGTGCGCCAAGGCACCCAGCGGGACGCGATCCTGCATAGCGTCGGAGCCAACGCCGCGCACGGCCTGCGCCGCACCAATGACGACAAGCGCCGCGCCGTAATGACCCTGCTGAATGACCCGGAGTGGGCGTCAAACTCCGACCGATGGGTGGCGAGGACGGCAGGTGTTTCGCACACTCTCGTGCAAAAGATCCGCTCTGAGCATCTGGCAACGTTGCCAGATAAGCCGGCGGCCCGCACCGTCGAGCGCAGCGGCACAACCTACCAGCAGAACACCGCCAACATCGGCGGATCAAAAGCGGGTCAAGAGAGAACCGCCCAGGCGCCCCAAGAAAATATGGCTGAAACTGCCATTTCGTCAGATGTGGGCACCACCCAGTCAAAAGCCGGTCAAGAAATGCAGGAGCCTGAACAGAAGGCCGATCCTGATGAAGGTCTGCGTCAAGAATTCCAGTCAATGACTGCCGATGGGCAAGAGGATGATTGGATCGGCCTGCGCCGCGAGGTCGCGGAATTGCGCGCCGAACGCGCAGCACAAAAGGCGGAAATCGAAGCCCTAAAATCCCGCATCAAGGAACTGTCCCACGAGAACCAAGGGGCGGTGATCGGAAAGCTGCAAAAACATCTTGGGGCAGTGAAATACGAGCGTGACGAAGCCAAGGCCGCGACGAAGCGCATGGAGTACCGCCTCAAGAAGGCCGAGGCCCGCGCATCCGAACTGGAAGGGATGGGGATCGCGCTGTGAGCATCCTTTCCCGCATCCACGCCCATGGTGGCGATGTGGTCCGCAACAAGTGGCGGATCACGCTGCGCCCAGGCCGTATGGCCCCGCCCGCGATTGCGTGGGTGAAGGAGCGCAAAGACGATCTGATGCGGGAAATTTGGCCTGAGTTTGACGATTTCGAGGAACGCGCGGCTATCCGCGAATTTGATGGCGGCATGAGCCGCGCCGAAGCCGAGGAAGCCGCTTATCTGGAGGTTATGAAATGCTAAATTTCACTGCACCAAAAGAGATCAGCTTGCGGCCATATCAGGCCGATGCAATCGAAGGGCTGCGCGATGGCATCCGCGCCGGGAAGCGTCGACAGATCCTTTGCGCCGGTACAGGCGCAGGCAAAACCGTGATGGCAGCGAACCTGCTGCAAGAGGCGGACAAGAAGGGCAGCTATGCGCTGTTTCTGGTGGATCGGGTGGCGCTTGTCTCGCAGTCAAGCGAGACGTTTGACACATACGGAATTCCGCACGGCATTGTGCAGGGTTTGAACGACCGCTGGATGCCAAACGAGAACGTGCAGGTTTGCTCCATCCAGACCCTTGCGCGCCGTGAGTTGCCCCGCCGTCCGTCTCTCATCGTTTACGACGAATGTCATGCGCAGTATCGATCCACGCTGGATTATATCCAAAGCAACCCGCAAGCGGTCGTTGTCGGCCTGACAGCAACCCCTTTCACGGCTGGCATGGCCGAAAATTGGGATGGCGTGGTAAACGTGATCCCAACCAGAAAGCTGATCGACAGCGGGTTTCTGATCGAGCCAAAGATTTTCGTCGCAAAATCGCCAGATGACAAAGAGTTCGGCCTCAACAGCTATGGCGAGTTCTCCGACGAGGGAGCAACGCAGGCTGGAATTCAGATCGTCGGTGACGTGGTTTCCGAGTGGGTGGAGAAAACCCACGAGCATTTCAATGGGCCGGCCAAAACCATCGTATTCAGCCCCACTGTGGAGCATGGGCGCGAACTCTGCGCCGCCTTCGCCGCTGCTGGGTACAACTTTCAGCAGGTCAGCTACCTGGACAAAAGCGACGAAGAACGCGCCGCCAAGATCGAAGAATTCCGCAAGCCTGACAGCACCATTCACGGCCTTGTGTCGTGCGGCGTTCTGACCAAGGGGTTTGATGTTCCAGATGTGCGGATCGGCATCAGTTGCAAGCCATATCGCAAGAGCCTGTCCAGCCACATGCAGGAGATCGGGCGCGTCATGCGTTCTGATCCGGCAAGCGGCAAGGATATCGCTCTCTGGCTTGACCACAGCGGCAATATCGAGCGGTTCGCGCTGGATATGTTCGATGTTTGGGAGAACGGGGCAGGGGAACTGTCCAAGGCCACCAAGCGGGACAGCAAGCCGCGAGAACGCAACGAGGTTGAGCGTGAAAAGGTCGTTTGCCCGGAATGTTCTGGCGCGCTGCGGGTAAACACCTGCATGGTCTGCGGCTGGGAGCGCCCGCCGCGTTCCCACATCCACGCAGTCGAAGGCGAGTTGCGGGAATTTGACCTCACTGCAATGGCGATGGAAGCGCGCCCAGGGCTGCGGGCTGAGTGCCTGAAAGACCCACGTGCCGTGTGGACTGCTGCGCTTGGCTACTGCTTCGATCACACGCGCAAGGGCGAAACGGCAGCGCGCCGCTGGGCCTATGGCGTGTGGAGAGGGATCTACCCGAATTCCAAGCTTCCTTTTGGCTGGTACGATGCGCCGCGCCCGACGCTGTACGATGCCAAAGCCGCATCTCTGATCGAACGCGAGATCAAGCGTTTCCGCAAGAACAGCAAGCGGAGGGCCGCATGACCGCGCACCCGAGGATCGACGCAGAGAAGGCACAGGAGGCCGCCCAGTGGGGCGCTTGCTGTCGCGCCTTGCAAGCGGCGCTGGATGCCGCTGAGGGCCTTCCTGCTGGCCGCAGGGCGATAGGTGAGGCTCTTTGCGCCGCTCTGGACACCGTAGGTGCAGGAGCGCCTCGTTACGAGATGTTTGGAGACCTGCGCGAGGAGGCGGATTGGTGGGCAGACACCGCCACGCCGCTCGAAATCGAGATCTACGCAGTCGCGGCGCTGAAGCGCATCCGCAAGGCGACATTCGCAACACGTGCCCGCAAGCGCCTTTTCATGGCGATGTGGGAGGAATTCACACCGCAGGATCGCAGCGCGTTCCTTTCAAAGGTCAACGGTCAGGAGGGATGAAAAGCGTGACCCCGCGCACGAAACGCGGGGCCGGATCAGCGGTCGGTTAACGTTCCTGGCAGGGACAGACGGTGGCGCTGATTGCAGGAAGCCTACCATGGGGCGGGACCAAAGGCAAAGCGCAGTCCGAAAGAGAGAAGCGCGGTCCCCGGCACAGTGGCAAAAGTGTCGAAAGTAGCTCTCGACGGTCTGGGGGAAGCCACCCAATCAGACCGGCCCTAAGCGGCGGCCCGGCTCCGGCCAGCAAGATCGCGGTGGGCATAGGGACTAACTCCGGCATTCGCTGGGGCTAGTCATCCTATGCCCATCACAACAGCCCTCACCAACCAGCAAGTACAGAGCAACGTTAGATATAGTAGAGATAGGAACGCATCATGACACTTTTCGCCCCGAACCTTTTCAATCCCATTGACCCACGCCGCCAAGTTGTCGCCCGCGTCCAGAAGCCGACGAAGCCGGTGCAGCGATACACCTCCGCCGAGTCCAAGGCTCTCGAAGATCACTACATCGCCTGCATGGATGTGCTGCGCTCGACCGGGGCCTTCAAGAAACCGTCGCCAATTCAGCACAAGGTAGGCGGGCCGAACACCGGTCTGGTGAATAAGGTTCTGGCACACATCCATGGCCGATGGATGACCTGCACTCAGATCGCCGAGGATCTCGACGTCAAGACCACGTACGTTTCCAATGCTCTCAGCACGCTGAAAAAGGGCGGATACACCAAGGTCAGCGGCCTTGGCCGACATGCCAAGCACTACGGACTGGAAAAGGAGACACGCAGCGCGAAGAAGTCGCGGGAAGCCGCAGAGCGATATGCCTTCATCATGAGCAAGGTAAGGGGGCCAATGGTAATTGGAGATATCCGCGAGGCAACCGGCCTGTCCGCGAAGGTTACAAGGAACTCGGTCATGCGTCTGGTCGATCAAGGCAAGCTGGTGCGCGTCAACGCTTCTGGGGAAAACGACTTCCCATGCGTTAAGTACCTCTACGCCCCGGCGGAAGGTGGTGAGGTATGACTGTCGAATTCATGGCTATCGGTGTCGCTCTAATCTGGTGGTCGTTCGCTGTAGTGGTTTTCGCCAGTCTAACCGGCAACCAAGAGGGCAGCATGACGCAGAGGATAACTGGCGCGGCGTTCTGGCCTGCGATCGTGGTGCTTTATCTCCCAGTCCTGCTTTGGCGCATCCCATTCAAGACGGCAAAAACAATTCGAACAGATCTGAGAAACCGCAAGCTGCTTCGTGAGTTCAACGAGTGGCTAGAACGCCGGTGCCAGGAGGAAAGCGCATGACGTGGTATCTCGGCATAACAACCACCCGCCACATTGCCCCGCATCCCGGGGCTGAGAAGGAGCGCGGCGAGTTCGCCGTGGAGCGCCAGCTTCACCACCTCGGGATAGAAGCCCACGCCCCGCGCAAGATCGAGTTCAAGCGGGTGGGGAGGAAGCGCCGCCCGGACCCGATCACCACGCCATACCTGCCGGGCTACATCTTCGCGCAGATCCCCGCTGAGCTTTACGCCAAGGCCATCCAGTGCAACGGCCTGCGTCCTACCATGCTGACGATACCAGAGCAGGAGGTGCGCCTCCACGTGCTGCGGTTCATTGACCGGGTAGCGCAGGAGAACGCGGAGGCAGAGCGGATCATCGCCAACAATGACCGTGCCGCCATGTGCCAGTTCGATGCAGGGCAGGCGCTGGAGGTGCTGGCCGGGCCGTTTCAGGAGCGCGCAGTCAGGTTCATTCGCATGGTCCAGTCAGCGCACGACATGCACCCTATGATCGAGGCCGAGGCTGATTTCTTCGGGCGCGCGGTGAAGGTGAAGGTGGATCCGCTGGATGTGAAGGGGGCTGCGTGATGGCATTCGAGGGGTATGCAATCATTCCTCCCGTCAGCCCGTGGGATGAAAATCATCGGCATGAAATTGAGATGGACCTTGCCCGCCGGACGATTGGGGCCACGCCTGGGGAGGCGTGGGCAATCCAATGTCGCCGCGGCCTCGATGCCATCGACTCTCAGGAAATGAGCCGCCGCGTCCAGCACTGGCATGACCGTGGCTACCGCCTGACCAAAGTGCGCCTCGAAATCATTCCTGATGTGTAGGCATGTCGCACAAACGCTTGAACGCTAAACTAGATATGGTATGATGAAAGACATGGCGATGACCGAACACACCCAAGTAGGTGGCGGTCGCCTGGGGCGTCAGCCTAAAGCCGGGGACAGCGTAAGACCTCGCTGGCAACCGAGCGAAGAAGGTGCCCCTGCGATCAAAACTACGGAAAGAACAGGTTTTGACTATGTGGATGGCGACATCCACTTCAAAAAATGGTGCCGTAAGGGACGCATGCGATATCCGCAGTGGAACCTTGTAGCCATCAGGAAAAGCAACGCCCAGCTTAGGTTTAAGAGCCGCAAGGCCAGGGTGAACTACGATATCGTAATGCCAAAAGTAGGCCCGGCTGATTTCGACCTCATGGATGAGGCTTTTGATCTTCACAACATGAACACCCGCAGGTTTCGGGCGCAGTTGAGGGAGAAGGAGCTTTTGTCCAGAGGGACAGCCCACACTCACGCGGCTAGGTGGCTTGATGCGTTCAAGGGGTTTGACGCCGACTGCTGCTTGTTTTTCCCGAACGCCAAATCCGGTGTCCCGGCAAAGGTGAAGTACAACTACACAAATATGAGCGCGGCCCGCGCTATGCTCCTAAAGACGCAGGGCGCGCCTGATGACGATAGCATGCTCGTGGTGCATAAGTGCGGGATGGGGCACATGTCCTGCGTCAACCCAAAGCACATCGCGTGGGGGACCGCATCTGACAACGCAAGAGATCGCGTTATCCACGGCGCCAAGCGGTTCGACCCGTCAGGGTGCGATAGAGAGCTTGCCCAGTCCATACTGGACGACAACAGGCTGACAAAAGTGATAGCTTGGGACCTTCGGGTTCCTGCGGCATTGGTTTCGGCTGTGAAGTCACAGCGTATCTACGCTGATATGAAGCCAATCGCAGGTCCAGCGCAGGGCTGACAGGCGGGGAAAGACCCGCACAGCCGCTTTCTGGCGGTGTGACGCGTCCGGGGTGAAAGCCGGTAGGAGTGGGGTCGCGGCCCACCTGTCACACCTCCTGAAGGCGGACGGGCCGATTCGGTGCTGGTAACACCTACTCGGCCCTGACCAAAACGATGATGGAGCATCGCTATGGCTAAGCCGTTACCTAGTTCGAAAGAGCTGTGGTGTCTATTCGATTATCTGCCGTCCGGGGATTTGGTTTGGAAGCCTCGTGGCAGTAAATCCTTTGACACCAAGCACGCCGACAATGTGGTTGCGCCTAACCTGACGCCAAGAGGCTACCGGAAGGTTAATGTTTGCGGTCGCTATGTTATGGCGCATCGTGTAATTTGGAAAATGCACCATGATACGGACCCAGAAGTTGTTGACCACGTCAACGGCGTCCGTGATGACAACCGCATCGGCAATCTGCGGGGCGCGACCCGCGACGAGAACGCGAGAAACAACAGGCGAAACCTGTCTGGGACCGGCTACAAGGGTGTGATCAGGGCAACCAAAACAGACAGGTGGGAAGCTCGCATTAAGGTTTCTGGCCGCCAATCCCATATTGGAACATTTGACACGGCAGAGGACGCGGCCCGCGCATATGACGCCGCCGCTGTTCGTTTGCATGGCGAGTTCTCTGTGACTAATAAGGGCTTAGGGCTGATTTAGCCCGTGCTCAAACATAGCCGCTCTTTGTCGGCGGGTGGTGCAAAGGCCGAGTTTCACTCCTTTCCTTGGCCGGAGCTTTTCGCAGTCACCCGCCCACTGAGCGCGGCCCCTCATGTTGGCATGGACGTTCGGCGACTTCTTTCCAATTGGGCCGTTGCTCTCTCCACTATGCCCCGCAACCTCCTGACACCGGCCAGCCCGCCACCGGAGAACACCCATATGCGCCTCATGGCGTAAACAGTGCGCGGGGTCGCCTATGGGCGCATTTTGGCGCTGAATATGGGGCGGCGGGCTTCACAACAGCACAAAACACAACATCGCGCACCGGTGAGATACCCGGATATGCGCCGATCACTTTCACAATCTCAATAATATGAGCGGAGGTTGCCCCTATGAGCGGCGATAACGCGACTTCTAAAGTAGAGGAATCTGGAACCCGTAAGAAAACAGGGGGCCGGAAAAAGGGTTCACGCAATAAAACGACCGTTGCTGTCAAGGAGGCCATCGAGGCTGCGGCGGCAAAGCTCGGCGGGACTGAAAGGCTTGTGGAGTGGGCAAAGGAAGACCCAGGCAACGAGCGGATCTTCTGGAGCCAGATATACACCAAGCTCTTGCCGCTTCAGGTGAAGGGAGACGGCGACAACCCGATCCCTGTTGCTCTGGTGGAACGCCGCATTGTCAAAGCTGACAATTGAGACTGCCGAAGTCTTTGAGCCTCTGCTACAGCCTGCGCGCTACAAGGGCGCATACGGCGGGCGCGGCTCGGGCAAGTCGCAGTTCTTTGGTGGGCTGTCTGTCGAAGATGCGCTCGCGGCACCGGGTGAAATTGGAGAAGGCATGCGGATGGTCTGCATCCGCGAGGTCCAGAAGTCGCTAAAGCACTCTGCCAAGAGCCTGATCGAAAGCAAGATCAGCCAGTTCGGCCTTGGCGAGAAAGACGGGTTCAAGGTCTACACGGATGCAATCAAGACGCCCGGAGATGGCGTCATCATTTTCCAGGGGATGCAGGACCACACAGCGGATTCGATCAAGTCGCTTGAGGGGTTTCACCGTGCATGGGTGGAGGAGGCGCAGAGCCTATCTCAGTTCTCGCTGAACCTTCTTCGCCCGACGATCCGCTGGGAAGATAAATCGCGAGGGCTGGCGTCTGAGCTTTGGTTCAGCTGGAACCCGCGCCGCAAGATCGATCCTGTTGACGTGATGCTGAGGAGCGAAAAGCCGACCGGCGCCGAAGTGGTTCGTGCCAACTGGTCAGACAATCCGTGGTTCCCCAGTGTGCTTGAGGCTGAGCGCCTTGATTGCCTGTCGAAGACGCCAGACCAGTACGATCATATCTGGGAAGGTGGATATGCGACGGTGTTCAGCGGGGCATACTTTGCGCACCTGCTGAGCCAGTCAAGGTCAGAGCACAGGATTGGCCGGGTCAACGCGGATCCCCTTCTGAGCGTTCGGGCTTATTGGGACATCGGCGGGACCGGGGCGAAGGCCGACGCTACGTCGATCTGGATCGTTCAGTTCGTGGGGCGCGAGATCAGGGTGCTGAACTACTACGAGGCGCAGGGCCAGCCGCTTGCAACCCACGTGAACTGGCTGCGCGACAACGGGTACGGCGCATGCATGTGCGTTCTACCGCACGATGGCAGCACGCAGGACAAGGTTCACGACGCATCCTACGAAAAGGCGCTGCAGGATGCCGGGTTTGAAACCGTGGTCATCCCGAACCAGGGCAAGGGCGCTGCGGCCAAGCGGATCGAGGCGGTCCGGCGGCTGCTGCCGAATTGCTATTTCAATGAAGAGACCACCGAGGCCGGTTTGGACGCTCTCGGCTGGTACCACGAAAAACGGGATGAGGCGCGCAACATTGGCCTTGGCCCGGACCATGATTGGTCTTCGCACGCGGCTGACGCTTTCGGGCTGATGGCGATTGCCTACGAGGAGCATACGGCTCCTGTTCCTGACGTGTCGAAGTTCTATGGCAGCCGCAGCGGCGGCGGAGGGTTCCTAGCATCATGAAGCATGACGACCTGCTAAAGCTGGCCCGGACCCGCATGGCGGAGGCCATCGAGGCTGACCGCGAAAACCGCCTTGCGGAGATGGACGACCTAGAAAAGCTGGTGGGCAAGCACTGGCCAGAGGACATCCGGCGTGAGCGCGAGGCGGAGAACAAGCCGTGCCTGACCATGAACCGGCTCCCCCAGTTCGTCCGGCAGGTGACAGGCGACATTCGCCGCATGAACCCTGCGATCAAGGTTATCCCGGCGGATCGCGGCGCCTCCAAGGAAGTCGCTGACATCTATGAGGGACTTATCCGTCAGATCGAGTATGCCAGCAACGCCAGCCGCATCTATGAGCGCGCGGCAGAGCAGGCAGCGGCCAGTTCTATCGGCTGGTTTCGCATCCTGAACGATTACGAGAGCGATGATAGCTTTCTGCAGGAACTCAAGATCAAGGGGATCCGCAACCCGCTCAGCGTTTACTGCGACCCGGCGGCGGAACTGCCGACCCGCGAGGATGCAGGTTTTATCTTCATCACCGAGCAGATGCCGCGCACCGCTTTCGACAAGGCGTATCCGGGCAAATCTGCAGCTGATGTTGATATGGATGCCAGCACAGACGGCCTTGAGCACTGGCAGGAAAATGACAAGGTTGTTGTCGCTGAATACTATTGGAAAGAGCCTGTCGAGCGCGAGATTGTGCTCCTGAATGATGGGTCTGTGATCGACGCCAAGGACTTTGTGGCGCCGATGCCTGCGATCAAACGGCGTAAGGTCAAGACGCACAAGGTCATGTGGGTCAAGATCAGCGGCAATGACGTGCTTGAGGGGCCGCAGGAACAACCTTGCCGCCACATCCCTGTCGTGGCCGTCACTGGCGAGGAATGGCACGTTGGCGACCGCGTTCACCGGTCCAGTGTGATCCGCCACGCCAAGGACGCGCAGCAGATGTACAACTACTGGCGCTCGGCTCAGACCGAGTTTGCCGCTCTGCAGCCGAAGGCGCCGTACCTCGTGACGCCAGCTCAGATCGCTGGGCTGGAAACGTTCTGGAACCAAGCGAACCAGAAGAACCGCCCGTATCTCCCGTACAACCCAGACCCAAAGACCACAGGCGTCCCGCAGCGCGCGACACCGCCGATCAGCTCGCAGGCCATGGCAGAGCAAACGATGCTGGCTGGCGAGGACATGAAGGCGACCACCGGGATCTATGACAGCGCCCTGGGCAACGCCAGCAACGAAAAGTCCGGCGTCGCGATCCGTCAGAGGCAGATGGAAAGCGACGTTTCCACCTCGATCTACAGCGACAACATGGGCGAGGCCATCGCTACCGCAGGCCGGATCCTGATCGACATGATCCCGAAGGTCTACGACACGCAGCGGGTCGTCCGCATCATGGGCGATGACGATCAAGAGCAGATGGTGGAGATCAACGGGCAGATGATGCAGGCCGGGCCGGACGGAATGCCGGTTTCTATGCCGGTCAACGACCTGACCATTGGAAAGTATGACATCCGCGTTGCTGTCGGCCCGAACTACGCCACCCGCCGCCAAGAGACAGCAGAGGGCATGCTGGAATTCATCCGCGTGGTTCCTGGGGCGGCTTCTGTCACCGGCGATCTCATCGCAAAATCGATGGACTGGCCGGACGCAGAAAAGTTCTCTGAACGCCTCAAGATGGCCCTGCCGCCGCAGTTCCGCGACCCTGACGATATGTCGCCAGAGGAACAGCAGCAGATGCAGCAGGCCATGCAGCAGCAGGCCATGCAGGCGCAAATGCAGCAGGCGGCCCAGCAGACCGAAATGCGTAAGGCTGATGCGGAGGCCGTGGAGGCCGAGGCAGACGCGCAGAAAGCGCAGTTCGAGGTCATGAATGAGCAATTGGATCTGGCCGCCAAGAACGGCCAACTGAACGCGGCGGTTTCCCAGCTGGTACAGCAGGAGGTCGCGCGGGCGCTGTCGATAATGGCAGCGCAACAGCAACAGGGGCGAGGCCCCATTTTCTAAGGAAAATCGAGCAATGACGGAAGAAGTGCAGGAGGCCCCTGAAGCGGGAGCCGCCCCGGATGCCGTGACCCCTGAGGCAGATCAGGCGTCGGAAGCGACGGAAAACACAGAAGGGCAGGACGGACAGAGCCAGCCCGCCGAGGATGAGGGCCAAGACACCACGCCCGAGGCCGAGGACAAGGAGAGCGCATCCAAGACCCGCCGTGAGCGCCGAAAGGCTGCGATGGACCGGGTGAAGCAGGAGGCGCGCGAGGCTCAGGAGCGGGCAGCCCGTCTTGAGCAGGAACTTGCCCGCGTGAAGGGCGCAGAAGCAAAACCCCCACGGCTCGAAGATTTCGACAGCCACGACGAATGGCTTGCTGAGCTTTCGGCCTTCAAGGCTGAGCAACGCATGACAACCCGTCAGGTTCAGGATCTCGAACGCGAGGCTGAGGAGAGCAAGAAGCAGACAGAGGCGCTGAATCAGCGGCAGATGGAGGAGGCCCGCCAGAACTGGGCCGCCCAGGCCGAAGATGCCCGCGCGCGCTACGCTGACTTTGATGCTGTCGTAACGGCCCCTGACGTCCCGATCACCCCGCAGATGGCCCACTTGATCGGGCTGTCCGACAACGGTGCAGACGTCGCCTATCATCTGGGGATGAACAAGGATCTGACGCGCGATCTTGCGCACCTGTCAGGTCCAGAACTCGCCGGGGCTTTCCGAGTGCTTGAACGCACCGTGAAGGCACAGACGCCACGGCCCCGCACTGCAACCCAAGCCCCTGACCCCGTTTCGCCAGTTCGGCCCAAGGCAGCCGCGACCAAAAAGGTCGAGGAAATGAGCATGGCCGAATATGCGGCGGCACGAAAAGCGGGCAAAATCTAAGGATCTGAGCAATGGCAAACACGCTCATCACTCCCAGCATCATCGCCAAGGAGGCGCTGATGCAGCTGGAGAACAACCTGGTCATGGCAAACCGCGTGCACCGGGAATACAAGAAGGAATTCACCGGTGGCCAAGGGGAGTCCGTTTCGATTCGTCGCCCGGTGAAGTTCTACACCGCAGATGGCGCGACCCGCGTCAACCAAGACGTGGAGGAGAAAAGCACCTCCATCACCGTCGATCAGCGCAAACACGTCTCCTGGAATTTCTCGACGCAGGACCTTACCCTGTCTGTCGAGGAATACTCGGAACGCTACATCAAGCCCGCCATGATCACCCTGGCGAACACCGTGGACCGGTCCTTGCATGGCCTCTACAAGTACGCGTGGAACTCTGTCGGCACCCCCGGCACCACGCCGTCGAGCTATGCTGCTGTGGCGGACGCTGCGCAGCGGTTGAGTGAAATGGCCGTTGACCAAAGCACCCGCAGCATGGTTGCAAACGACGCTGCAGCGTTTGCAATTGCGGGCAATCAGCTCACTCTTGAGGCTGTTGGGAACGTCAAAAGGACGGCCTACGAAGAGTCAATGGTTGGTCGTATTGCGAAGTTCGACATGTTCTCTACCCAGAACGTGCAGAGTCACACCGTGGGCGTTGCGACCGGCACGCCGCTGGTCAATGGCGGCTCCCAGAACGTGACCTATGCCAACGCAACTGGCTCGAACTGGTCACAGACCCTGAATACCGATGGCTGGACCAACTCCACCACAGGCATTCTGAAGGCTGGAGACGTGTTCACCATCGCTGGCGTCTATGCTGTGAACCCGGTTCCGGGGGAAGGCACGACCGGCAAGACCGTGATGCCGTACCTGCAGCAGTTCACCGTTCTGGCTGATGCAGACTCTGGCGCCACAACCGGCCCGGCTGCGCTGACCATCTCGCCACCGATCATCACCAGCGGCGCACAGCAGACCGTTTCTGCGGCTCCTGCAGATAACGCAGCGATTACCGTGCTGGGCACCGGCGGGACTGCGTATCCGCAGAACCTTGGATTCCACAAGAACGCCTTTGGCCTGGTGACGGTTCCGCTTGAGATGCCGGACGGCGCGTCCTTCAAGGCGCGCGAGAGCCACAACGGCCTCAGCATTCGCGTGGTCAAGGACTACGACATTGGCGCTGATACGGACATCATCCGCCTGGACATCCTCTATGGCGTGAAGTCGATCTATCCAGATCTGGCTTGCCGCCTTTGGGGCTAAGCGATCCGCCGGGGCTGTAGCGGCCCCGGCACTCCCCCATGACCGATGAGAGAAACACCATGACCGATGAGAGAAACACCGGCCCTGCGTGGGGATACCGGCTTGGGGATGATGGCGAGGTTGAGCCACGGCTGTTCGATGACGGCAAGCTGCCGCGCGGCTGGCACGACACCCCGGCCAAGCTGAAGAAGAAGGGCGCGCGAAATGCCGACAATGGCTGAAATCGTAAACCGGGCCTACCGAAAGATCGGCGTCCTTGCTCTCGATGAGGAGCTTGGCGGCGATGAGGCGGAGGTTGGCATCGAGGCGCTGAACGGCATGCTGCACGAATGGTCGTTGCGCGGGGTCGATATCTCTCACACTGACAAGAGCCTTTCCGATGAATTCCCCCTTGCGGCGGCATACCGTGACGGGACAGTCTACATGCTGGCGTCGCGTTTGGCTCCGGACTATGCGGTACCGCAGGCATTCGATGCAGACGACTTCTTCCGCGCAATTCAGGCGGCATACCTGACGATTGACACCGTGTCCTTTGACCGGGCTGTCACCGAGGTGCCCAGCAAGAAAGAACGCGATGGCACCCTTGGAACGTGGGCTGAGTAATCAATGCGCGTCGAATGGATAGGCCGCAGCCGCACGGACGGCGACAACACCCAGGCGGACCCCTCGCGGCTGGTCAACCTGTACCGGGAACGGGCAGGGGACAAGCACGTCCTGAAGCGTGTTCCTGGTACCGTGCTCTTTGTCACGCTGGCCGATGCGCCAATGCGGGCAATGTCGTTTGAGGGCGGCAAGGTCTGGACCGTATCAGGCACAGATCTATCGAACATGGACGTGAACGGCACCATCCTCAGCGTTGGCAGCGTGTCGGCAGACGGAAACGTGTCGATCTCTGGGAACAACGACAAGCTGGCTGTTGCGGCTGGCGGAGAATACTACGTCTACAACGGAACATCGCTGAACACCCCGTCATCCGGCGCCTTCGATAGCGTCGGGTCTGTGGAGTTCTGGGGGCAACGCACCATCCTGACCGAACTTGGTGGCCGGCGTTTTTCATGGTCTGCCGTTGCAAACGCTGGCGTGGTGAACGCCCTGAACTTCGCCACTGCTGAGCAGCGAGACGACAACATAATTCGCGCGGTCGTGGTGCAGGGCATCCTGTGGCTGATGAAAGAGCGATCGATTGAACGCTGGATTTTGACCAACGCGGATGACTTCGCAACGCCGATGGGCGGCGGCACCATTGACACAGGCCTGCTTGCCTTCGGGCTGATGACCAAGATTCCGAACGGGGCGTTCTTCGTCGGGAATGATGGGATCGCTTATCTGGTGAGCGGCGGCGGCATGAAGCCGGTCTCAACGCGCGGTGTTGAGACATCGCTGGTGGACGACACGCCAACCGAATGCTTCTACTACCAGGACGAAGGACACAAGTTCTGCGTCATCCGGTTCTCGAACCGCCCCGCGTGGATCTATGACGTTGTGATGGACGAATGGCACGAGCGGGCCGAGGGCGACGATCTGATCCCGTGGAGCATGACGCATAGTGTCCAGGCGTTCGGAAATGACTATGCCGGATCCGCGTTCGGCAAGATCTACACGCTGGAGCGCACCCCGACAGATGACGGCGCCCCGCTGATCGGGCGCGCGGTGAGCCGTACCCTGCGCTTGAATGGCGACCGGTTCCGCATTTCGCGCCTGACCCTTGAGCCAAAGACCGGGCATTCGACACTGACGGCTGAGGAATACCCCGGCCTGCACGCGGGCGGCGGCTACATTCTGGCCACGTCCGGCGCCACTGGCCTCTTGGCCGGATCGGCAGTCACCACGCCAACCGATGCATTCGTTTCGCTGCGCACCTCAAGGGATCGTGGCAAGACGTGGAGCAAGGAAAAGCGCCGGTCTATTGGCGCGCTTGGCGAATATGCAAAGGTGGTCCGCTGGCGCTCTCTTGGCCAGTTCAGAAACGCAAACTTTGAACTGACGATCAGCGACCCGACAGATGTCACCGTTGAATCAACAGCAGAGGTCGAAGTCGCATGACGCAGAAAGTAGAGCCGCCTCAGGCCAATATCCCGCTTGTGCGCGAGGACCGACACCCGACGCAGGAGACGCAGGTGATGCTGCAAAAGCTGGTACTTGCGGTGAAGGATCTGCAGGACCGGGTTGCGGCTCTGGAAGCATTCCACCCGTGAAGGTGGCCCGGATCACGGTGGATGAGGCGCGGGAATACTTCGCGCATCCGTCGCAGCAAAAGGGCGCACAGATCACGCCGGACGCGCTGCCCGGTGATCCCTTTGAATACTGGGCCTGCAGCGGTGTCTGCGGTGTTTTCCACCAGGATCACTGGCCGGGCGTCTGGATGGCGCATTATGGCGTGATGCCTTGGGCGTGGGGCCGAACAGCAAAACCGGCGCGGGCGATTCTGCAGACCTTCTGTGACACCCACGACCCGGCGCAAATCATCGGATGGACGGACGCGGCGAACCGGGCCGCGCTCAGCTTTGCCCGCAGGATCGGGTTCAGAGAAACAGGACGGATATCGCTGCCTGACGGCGCGGTGGTTATGACGGAGTTCAGAACATGGCAATAGGTGCAGCACTAGGCTCAGCGGTCATCGGTGCGTCCGCTTCTCGCAGCGCGTCCAGGTCGCAGGAGGCTGCGGCAAACCGCCAGATGGCTCTTGAGCGCGATATCTACGACGAGACAACCGCACGCTTCCAACCCTTCTATGACACCGGCTTGGATTACAGCAATGCGCTGCGCTACGAGCTGATGGGTGGAGAGCGCCCGACATTCGGCGGCGACCCGCTGGCTGTGACTGAGTTCACCGAGACGATCCCGGGCCTGCCCGGGCGGCAACCGGCATACGGCGATCAGGGCGGCATGGTCCGCGATCCGAACGATCCGGAGAGGTTCATCGACCCGATCACGCTGGATCGCGAACGGACCCGGTACCGCGTCGGCGATCAGGTGTTTGATGAGCGGTCGGCTGCGGATGAATACGCGGCGGCCAACCCTACCGGCGGCTATGAGTATCAGGGCTTTGAGGCGACGCCCTATCAGGATTACGTCCTCAAGACCGCACGCAGGCAGATCGACAACAGCGCGGCCAGCCGGGGGAGCCTGTTCAGCGGGGCGACGCTAAAGGCGCAGCAGGATCGCGGCAATGCTCTGGCCGGGGCCTTCTATGGCGATTACCTGAACCGTCTGACCGGTCAGGCAGGGCAGGGGCAGGCCGCAGCGGGCAACATGGCCACCGCAGGGGCGAACTATGCCAGCGGCGCGGGGAACGCCCTTGCGAACATCGGAAACGCGCAGGCTGCTGGTGCTGTTGGGACGGCAAACGCGCTGACCGGCGGGATCAACAACGCAATCGGCCTTTGGAATTACCAGAACATGCAGGGCAATTCAGGCGGCAGCACGGCGGCGCCAACATCGTCCCTGTTCCCGCAGACGCGGCCCTGGGGGTGATCTATGAGCTATCGTGACAACATGTCCGCAGGCGCCCTGTCCGCATGGGATCGCCTGACAGCACAATACGGCGACCTGCGTGTCAACTCCGCATACCGCGACCCGGAGCATAACCGGCGCGTCGGCGGGGCCAAGCAGTCCCAGCACATGCACGGGAACGCGTTCGATGTGGACGTGTCAGGCATGCCGCAGGATGCACGCCTGGCCCTGATCAACGACGCCCGCGCGGCTGGGTTCAGCGGGATCGGGGTCTATGACAATGCCCTGCACTTCGATGTTGGCCCGGAGCGCGCATGGGGCGCTGACTACACGCGCAACTCCCTGCCGGATTGGGCGGCGTCCGCGTTTGGTGGTCCCGCGCCCACAGGCGGCGCACTGCAGGGCAACGCTATGGTCGACACCGGCGCAATGCAGCCCGAACCGGGGCAGAACGCATTGGCCCAGATGCAGCAGCAACGGATGATGCAAGATCGCCTGCAGCAAAACAGCCGCATCGACCCGCGCGCCTTCATGGCCTCCACCGGTCGCGCCCCGAAGCTTTCTTTCACCTGAGGATCTGACATGGCCCGAATGGACACCCGCATAGCTCTCGGCGTTCAACAGCCCGACTTTGTGAACACGCTGGCCCGGTCAACTGTGGCTGCCGGTCAGGCCAACGCCGTGCAAGACCAAAACGCGCTGCGGCAACTGTTCAACACGCAGGGGCCGCAGATCATGCAGGGCGACCAGAACGCGCTCAACGCCTTGTCTCGGATCGACCCGAACGCGGCGCTTGGAGTTCAGGGCACGCGGCAGGGCATGCAGGCGCAGGCTCAGCTGATGGAGCAGCGCCGGGTTGAGGCCAAGCGGCAGGCCGAGGAGTACGCGCGCACAGCAGACGCCCGCGAGGCGGCTGAGGCAGCGGCGGAGATCGAGCAAGGTCTTATGCGCGGGATCGCGGCCTATCAGGCTGGTGACCTTGATGGGGTGAACCAGATCCTGACGCAGGCAGGTGAGCAGCCGATTTCCGATCTCAACCAGTTCCCCGCGGTCGCTGCGATCTACGGCGATGTGTTCGACGCGCTCAAGGGCGTGACAGAGTTCAACGCGGGGCCGAAGCCAGCCGACGAATACCAGCGCTATGTGCAGGAAGAAACGGCAGCAGGGCGGAAGCCGCTGGATCGTATCTCCTATGCTCAGGCGAAGAAGGGAAAGGGCTTCAATGTGACCCTTCCGGATGGAACGGTGATCGCGCAGGGCGGCCCGCAGATTCCAAGCGGTCAGGATCCGGCGGCGACAAACACACCGCGTGACCCGTCAAAGCTGGCCAAGGAGCTGTCGTCGTCAGACGCGGCGGCCCTCGAAGAGATCTCCAATGCATCCCGTGGGGCTGCTCAGCTTGAAAGCCTCGGCGGGCAACTCGGCGTCATCGCTCCGAATGTCGGATACTCTGGCCCCGCTGGCGGCCTTGTTGGCGGTGTTTTGGATGCGGCAGAGGCGGTCGGCATTGATGCTCCTGGCACCCCCGGCGCGCGTGGCGCCATGCGGTCTCTTGGTATGGAGGCACAGCTTGCCTTCACCGAAAAGACCAAGGGCGCAATCACTGATCGCGAAATGGGCATGTTCCGTGAGGCTGTCCCGGGCATGTCCCAACGGCCAGAGGCCAACGTCATCATTTCAGAGGTGATGATGGCCGGTGCGAAGCGCCTGCAGACCCGTGACGCATTCTATCAGGATTGGGCGCGCAAGTATGGCAGCCTTGAGGGCGCCAACGCTGTTTGGTCCGATTACATGCGTGACAACCCGATCATTGAGCAGCGCGGCCAAGATCAGGTCGGTGTTCGCCCAGAGGGCGACTACCGGTCGTATCTGAACCGCAGGCCGGCCAACGCATACACGCCGCAGGCCATCATGCAGATGGGCCGAGAAGAGCTTATGGCCGCTCCAATCAGCAGCATGACCGAGGCGCAGCTGGACGCCTATGAGGCCAGACTGGAACAGGTCGGGGGTTACTGATGGCGAGCATTCAAGAGCAGATCGCAGCCCGTCGCGCTGAACTGGCGCAGCAGAACCAAGGCGGCGACATCAAGGAACAGATCGCCGCGCGACGTGCTGAGCTTGCCAAAGGCGGCGGAGCGCAGCGCAATGCAGATGGAACATACGGCCAGCCCCCAGAAGGCGCCTACATGAACGAATCCGGCCAGATGGTCGATCCGGCAGCATTGGCGGCGCAGGATGAGCTGTACATCTCCGCATTCCCGGTCGCTGGCCGCGTGCAGGAGGCCGTGCAGGGTATTCCGCTGATCGGTGAATGGGCGGATGAGGCTGTCTCCGCCATGGGGCAACCCGAGACCGCGCAGACTATGCGCCGGGTGTCTGAGGCCTATGAGCGTGAGCGCCCCGGGCAATCAATGGCGCTGAATATCGCCGGCGGGGTGGCTGCGGCTGTGCCGATGGCGATGGGCGCAGCCGGAACTAAAGCGGCTGATTTCGTCGCGCGTGGTGGCAATGCGCTGACACGGGCGCTGCGCGTCGGGGCCATTGCGGCGCCGGGTGGCGCGGTCGAGGGCGCATCTTCATTCGCAGGCCGGGCACAGGAAGGCGAACGCGCGGCAGAGGCCGGAAAGGGCGCACTTGTCGGCGGTGGGCTTGCCTTGGCACTTGGCCCAATTGCAAGCCTTACCGGAGAAGCCGTGACCAGCCTTGCGCGCCGGGTCAAACGCCTGGACGTGCGCGCCATCGCTGATGAGTTCGGCCTGTCCCCAGAGGCGTCCCGCGTTGTCAAGCAGGCCTTGGCAAATGACGATCTCGACACGGCGGCACAGCGGCTCTCTCAGCTTGGCGACGATGCGATGCTGGCGGATGCTGGCCCCGGCACTTCGGCGCTTCTGGACGCCAGCGCAAGCACCGGTGGAACCGCCCTGCGCGTGGCGCGTGATGCGGCTGAGACCCGTGCCACTCAGGTAGGAAAGCGCCTCGGGCAGACCCTTGACGGACTCCTCGGGAAGCCGCAGGGGGTAAAGACTGCGGCTCGTGGCATCGCGTCCGAGACTTCATCGGCGCGGCGTGCGGCCTATGATCTGGCGTATTCCAAGCCCATTGACTACGCCGCCCCAGCTGGGCGCGGTGTGGAGGATGTGCTTTCCCGCATTCCGGCACGCACGCTCAACAGTGCGATCAGCGAGGCAAACGACGCCATGACGGCGGCGGGCATCCGAAATCAGCAGATCATGGCGGAGATTGCCGACGATGGCGCAGTGGCGTTTCGCGAAATGCCGAACGTGCAGCAGCTTGATTTCCTCAAGCGCGCCCTTGACGATGTGTCGCGTGGGAACACCGATCAGTTCGGGCGACTGACAGAGGCAGGCAACCGCGCCCGCCGGCTGTCCGGCCAGCTGCGCGACGCGCTGCGCGAGGCCGTGCCTGAATATGGCAAGGCATTGCGCCTTGGCGGTGACAAGATCCAGCGCGACGAGGCCTTGGAGCTTGGTAAGAACCTCTTGACCCGCCGCGTGACCGCAGAGGACGTGCAGCGTTTTATGCGGCAGGGCGTTTCGGCAGAAGCAAAGGCTGCCCTGCGCCAGGGTCTCCGCGAGGGTATCGAGGAAGGCCTATCGAACGTCCGCCGCACCATCACAGATCCGAACGTTGACGCCCGCGAGGCAATGCAGCTTGTCAAGGATCTGTCCAGCCGCGCCAACATCGGCAAGCTGCGGCAGATTATCGGCAGTGAGCGGGCAAACCGCCTCCTGCAAGAGCTGGACCGGTCAGCCGCAGCCCTTGAACTTCGGGCCGCCATTGCGACGAACTCCAAGACCGCGATCCGCCAGTCTGTTCAAGGTCAGATCGCTGATGAAGCGGCGCCCGGTATCCTGCGTCGAACCGCAGGCAATGTTGGCAATCCGCTTGACGCCGCGCAGGACATTACCCGCACGCTGACCAGCATTGACCCGCGCAGCATGTCAGCACGAGAAAAGGCGATCTTTGACGAAATCGCTCAGGCGCTTGTCGGGATCAAGGGGGCAGAGGCTCAGGCCGCGCTCAAAGCTGTCCGCAGGGCTATGAATGGCCAGCCGATCAAGGACGCAGAGGCGGCGCTGATTGGCAAGGTCGCTGGTGGAGCTATTGGCCTTGGCTCTTATCAAACAGGTGCGCGATGGCTAGAAACCCAGTGAAAAGCGAAACGCATCCAAACAGGAACGCTCCCATCCCTGCGGTTTCGTAGACCAGCATCAGCCCCCAGCCGATATAGAACACGGTGAGCGGGGCGGACAATAAAATCCAGATGATCAATAGCGTGCGCATTTAGGCAATATGCGCGCTGGCTGATCGCATTGCAACTCCCAGAGGCAAGAACATGGCGAACAGGGTACTTTTGCCCCGTGCGCTGGCGAACGATGGCAGCATCGTTCCCGGCGCGCTGGCGTATTTCTACACAGAGGGCACGACGACGCCTCTCACGGTCTATTCCGATGAGGCGCTGAGTGCTGCGGTGACTGCGCCTCTCGTGGCTGACAGCGCGGGGAACTTTGCGGCCACCTACACCGCAGGCGGTCTCAAGGTCGATATCCGCGACCCGGACACGGCCACCAGCCTGCCGGGATACCCATCCGACAACTGGCACGTCACCAGCACAGACGCGACCGGCGCCAGCGCGATCACCTTCACCCCGATCACCGGCAACAGCGCGACGAACGTGCAGACGGCCATCGCCAACCTGACGGCCCTTTGGAACGCGGTGACAAGCTTCGGCAAAACGCTGATCGCGTCCAGCAACAAATCCGCAGCCAGAACCACTCTTGGCCTCGGGAGCGCGGCAACGACAGACAGCACGGACTATGCCACGGCAGCACAGGGCACCCTCGCTGACAATGCGCTACAGGCCTCTGACTACAAGGTCCAGGCATGGGGCACGTTCGTCGGCACCGGCACGCCTGCTTGGTCGATCCGCAATGGCTTCAGCGCATCCATTACCGACAACGGGACAGGCGACTACACCCTGACGTTCTCTTCGGCGCAGGCCAACAATGACTACGTGGTCATTCTCTCCTGCACCGGCGTTGGGTTGGATAACCGCGTGATTGTGAACGTCAAGACGGATGGCGGCGGCATCGTAACCAAGACGACAACTTCATTTCGCATCACCGCGTTCATCGGCGCGACCGGCACGGCTGTAGACCCTGACGAGGTCTACGTGATGGTTCTTGGCAACTAAGGCGGGGCAGTAAATATGACCAGAACACCATTGATCAGCGCCGGTGACGTTCAAGCGTCAACCGCGATGGATACTGATGACCACCTGCTTGCCTCCGTGGGGGGCGTCTTGCGGCGAGTTGACGTTGACGAAATCGCTGAGTGGCTGGCTGCGGGCGGGTATCTCCCGCTTTCCGCCGTGATCTACAGCTTCCCGACGCGGGCAGACTTCCTGACTTGGAAAGCTGCTGGCGGGACTGCTCCAGCAGGATCCATCGCCACAGATGGAACCGTGTTCTACATCGCGACAACTGGCGCAACTGCGATCAGCGATCTGCTCGGGTGGCTGCCGTTTGGCGTCGCTCGGCCAGAGGCGTTCCCGACGCGATTGGAGTATGATGCATGGGTCTCCAGTCAGTCATTCGAGGCGTATCCAGGGCGCATTCGTGAGAGATGTCAGAAATTTTCGATTAGCGCGTACAACCCTGCAATCACGCGCGTGGCGGTGGATACTGGGAGCGGTCTTTACCGTCACGTTCCGTCAATCGCTGTTGTAAACTCTGGCGATCTACTTGGCGCTTATCTGTTCAACGATAGCTCAGCCAGTGAAAGCGCAGCCGGCCAGCGCGCTGGTTTTATCAGGTCAACAGATAACGGCGATACGTGGAGTGCAAAAGCAGAGGAGCTAAATACATCGGCGACAGCCGAAAACCCTCTCGACCCCAGCGGAGACGGCGCCATTCAAGGCGAGGTTTTCGTCATTTACGATCAGTCGCAAGACGAGGAAATAGCCGTCGTCGCGCACCGTGGTACCGCTACGCGAAACTTTACGTACATCGCCACAAGAGATGCATCCAGCGCGGCAAGCAAGTGGAATATCAAGCGAGTCCAGTGGGAATCCTCAAACGGCGACCTGAACCTGTCCAGCACAGTAACTGGGGCAGCCGAGGCAGGGTTCACCAGACAGAACGGCATCGATGGGGTGGCATACGATGCGGTTGGCTTTAAGCCGTTTTTCGATCAGGCTGGCGATTTGGTCGTGCCTGTTGTCTATGTCACTGTGTTTGGTTCCAATCATCGCATCGGCTTCCTGAGGCGCAGCGGCGGGGTTTGGAGCGAGCTAGGTGTTATCCCTAACGGCGTGATCGGTGTTGGTGATGCTTGGGAGCCTACCACATGGCAGGCTAGCGACGGCACGTACTACTGTCAGGTGAGGAACAATGCAGGCGTCGGTGGCACTGTGGCTGATAACTTCGGGATTGCGTCATCGTCTGATTTGATCTCATGGAGTTCGTTTGCTTTCCAAACGTCTGACACCCATGTGAATAGGAAGATTTTCACTCGAGCCAAAGCGGACCTTTGGCTGGGAGTTGGGGTATCTCACTCAAACAACAGGAACTCACTAGACCTTTTCAGTTCCGGCGATGGCCATTCTTTCGTTTTCGGCGCCACAATTGGGAATGAGACAGACTCCACTGATTTCGTTCACTACTCAGACATCGATGTCAGTGGTGAAACTGCATACGTGCTCTATTCTGAGGAAAATGATCAAGCTTCTTCTGCTGCTCCTAACGAAATCCGATTTGCTAGATTTGCGCTTCCAGACGGTCTACCTATGTCGGGAAGCCGGAAAAACGAATATGAGCTAGGCAGCGGCACGCCTCCGAGCGCTTCCGGAACGGAGCTTACCATCCCGCCACAAATGATTGGATCTGTTGCCACATTTTCACGGCCTTTTGTTCTATCAATCAGGGCAAGAGTGAGCGCAGCCCCGACGACAAACAAATATACCATTGTCTCTGTAGGTGATGCGGTTAATGGGTATTTCGCCATCGAGTACCGTGACAACGGCGGGACCACTGAGCTATGGGCTGGCGGCGTTTATATCCAAGATGTCGGAGCTCCTACTTCATATTCAGATTTCAATGTCGCAATTGACCCAGTGCGGAGGGTCGTTTCGGCTTTCGGTCAATCTGGAACGATAGCCAGAAGAGCGCGCGTTTACTTGGGCGATACAGACCCAGCAGGCGCTCAAACAGGCAATATCGTTTATGACGCGTCTGCATCTAGCATGTCAGTATATGATCGGCTTCCGCATCAGTACGCACCTGA
The DNA here is from genome assembly GCF_041008745.1 of Pseudophaeobacter sp. 1A09344. Lineage (NCBI taxonomy): Bacteria > Pseudomonadati > Pseudomonadota > Alphaproteobacteria > Rhodobacterales > Roseobacteraceae > Pseudophaeobacter > Pseudophaeobacter sp. 1A09344. The sequence continues at coordinate 259,401 of NZ_JAXGFS010000002.1, read as the reverse complement.
TTTTCTACCCCAGAAGATCGGAGATACGGAAATCAAAGGTCAGCTCTCTGTGGTTCCTGAGAGTGGTAACGCTGACAGTATTGTTGACGCTCCATCCGGCGCCCAGGCTGTTTTTAGGCAGCGCATCAATGGATCAACTAGATCTGTGGATTTCTTCGATGACACCAGCGGTGAATGGTACCGGCAGGTCGAAGGAACGAATATCCTTAGTAGCTCCGGCACATCCGTCAATGCGCTTGTTGATCTGACTGCAGAAAAGAAAGTGAGCCTTGGTGCCAAAACTGAAATCACCATTTCATCTGGATCGGTAACAATTTCCAAGTCTTATCACAGCATCGACACTGAGGCTGACGCGGCGACTGACGACCTGGACACGATCAACGGCGGCAGCGCTGGTGACATATTGGTTCTTCAGACTGCAGCATCAGCTCGCGATGTCACCGTGAAGCATGCGACTGGTAACATTTTCTGTGGCTCGGATCGCGTACTGAATAATGTAGCCGACCGGATCGTACTGCATTTCGATGGCTTAAACTGGCACATGATTTCATACGCAGATAATTGAGGAAATCAATTGAGCTTTTCAGAGATGGCAGAGAAAGCCACCCAGAGCCTCGCGGGGTGGTTCGTGGTGACATTTGCGGGCGGTGGCCTGTGGGTGGTTCGCCGGGTGTTCACCAATCAGAAGCAAATCGAGATGCTCCAGCGCGAAATCGAGATGCGCGACGGACGCCGGGAGGAAGACCGGCAAATGATGCTCGACATCAGAAGCGACGTGAAGGAGCTGCGCCGCGATATTTCCCAGAAGGGGTGATCCCATGACGTTTCGTTTCTCCAAACGCAGCCGCCAGCGGCTTGATGGTGTGCACCCTGATCTTGTCAGGGTCATGGAGCTTGCCATCAGCCGCAGCCCGGTTGATTTCACCGTTCTGGAAGGGCTGCGCACCAAGGAACGGCAGAGACAGCTTGTCGACAGCGGCGCGTCCAAGACCATGAACAGCCGGCACCTGACCGGCCATGCCGTCGACGTTGCCCCGATGAGCGGCGGCACTGTCTCATGGGATTGGCCGCTCTATCACAAGCTTGCCCCGGTCATCAAAGAGGCCGCCGAGGAACTGGATGTCGACATCGAATGGGGTGGCGACTGGACCAGCTTCAAAGACGGGCCGCACTGGCAGCTTTCGTGGAACAGCTACGGCAAGCAGGACATGGCGCCACGTGCGCGACTGGTGCGCGCTGATGGCGCGTCGGCAGTCCCAGCGCCGGAGCCGGATCCGTCGATCTGGTCGACCATCATCAATGCAATTTTCAGCCTATTCGGAAAGGGGCAGAAATGAACCGACTGAAAAACCCGAAGGTCCAGGGCGCGCTGCGCCACCTGCTGACCGCCGTCGGCCCGGTGCTGGCGCTCATCATGGCGTCTGACGATCCTGCGGCCCTGATCCGCTCCATGGTCGGCGGCGCCGGGTGGCCTGCGTTGGTTGGCCTCCTGATGGCAGGGCTTGGCTTCTGGGCCAGCTGGACGGCCAAGGAGAAGGCGCAATGATCTCCGCTCTGCTGGCTGACCTGCTGCCGTGGGCCATCGGTATCCTCGCCACCATGGGCGCGCTCTGGGGCTGGGGCCGGTCGAAGAAGGCCGAGGGCCGCAAGGAGACGTACATCGAGACGCTGGCCGATTCCGCGAAACGACAGAAGGAAGGGCGCGATGCTGTTCAAGATCTGCGCGACGCTGACCGGGATGCTCTGGCTGGCCGGGTGCGCGACAACTCCGATAGCTGGTGAGGCCGGGTGCAGCGCCTATGCCGAGGCCCGCGTCACCATGCCTGCCGACCCCGATGCCCTGCCTGATGGCTGGCTCCGGTGGGTGGCCGAGATGGACACAAGGATGACTGCAACCTGCAACCCCTAGACACAGAAAGGGGGTGAAAGCATATGCGCGCATTCATTGCAGCGCTTCTGTGCCTGCTGCCGATCACGGCGGCGGCCCAAGGCCGGAACTGCGCACCACGAGAGGTGGTGATCGAGCGGCTGGCCGACAAATACGGCGAAAGCCGCCAGAGCATCGGCATCGGCGGGCAGGGCGTGATGATGGAGACATTTGCCAGCATCGAGACCGGCACCTGGACCATCACCGCGACAATGCCCAACGGCATCACTTGCCTTGTGGCGTCCGGCCAGTCCTTCGAGGTGCTGTCCGAATCCCTGCCGGACGGTGATCCGGCGTGAAGAAAGAGGCCCCGCCATCGTGCGGGGCTTTTTCGTTTCTGGGGTATGGCGTTGAACCTGGGCTATTCCTGTTTCTTCCGCTCTCTGTTCGTCTCAGCGAGTTCATCCAAGAATGCATAGATGCAAAATTCCGGGAGCCGGTCCTTCTTGGGTCGGCGGGCACTATTTTCGAATGATTGCCCCCTCCTGCCGGTGAAAGCTTTGTTGTAAGGTGGCCTCTCGGCCCGAATAAGCGCCTCTTCTTTTGCCAATGCCTCCTTCCTGGTGCTGCAGTCCTCAACCTCACTGCGGACGATCATATGCCCCCACGTTCCGTTGCCTCTGTGTTGGTATATTCTGCGCTTGGCGTTCCTAGCTATCCCGATGTAGAGCAACTTCCCATCATCCCCATAAAGCCTGTAAAGCTGGCATGGCTCCCGCTCCATTTGGATGTATCTCAAGGCCGGGGTCTTGGTTTGCATTTTGCTCATAACCCTTTGATTCCTTTGCGCCGTATTTCCTACCAGTTTGCAACTTTCAGACGTAAATTCAAAGCCTTGTATCGGAATCATAATCCGCGTGTCGGGGGTTCAAGTCCCTCCTCCGCTACCAAAAACTTCTGCAACGCAAACCACGTTTGCCGCCGTTAGAAGAAAAAATATCCGAAAGCGACATATAATGCCTAACGCCCGGATCTGATGTTCTGGACGCGTTGTGTTTTGATGCCTGCAGTTTGGCGCCTCTGGCGGCGTGCGGCGCAGTGCTGCGAGGCTGCAGAGAGGCGACCGCATCCTTCTGAGAACACGGTCGCTTGTCTTTAGCTATTATTCTGCTTCACAGCCGTTGACGAAGGTCGCGACAGGCCATTTCTCCTGGCGCAGTGCGGTCTTGCTGACCCAGCCGCTGGCTTCTCCGAAGCGGGCTCGGCACCAGATACCGTCCGAGGCTACAGTGCAGTAATTCACCTTGAGGCATGCGCCTTGCGGCAGTGTACCCACGATCCGCGCATCCCGCCTGGGCTGATCGCGGACATTCAGGTTGACCAGAAGGCCCAGAGAGGCAACGACACCCCCATCTTCGCTCATGACAGGGGCTGCCAGATCGGAACGTTCTGCGCAGTCGCTTGTGTAGCCAAGGTAAATGCAACGGTGTTGGCGCACAGCCTGGCTGAAGGCGGCCTGATAGGCGTCGCCGTTTGGTCGTTCTAGAATGAGGCTGACAAAAGAATCGGACAGATCGCCTGTGACACGGGATTGGTTGCCGCCCAACCGAGCAACAACAACATCCTGCTGAGCATAGAGGACAAGCTGGTTCTGCTCGATGTCCCAAGCTGAAACGCTGTTCAGCGGCACAACGCAGTTTTGGCTATTGGCGACGGGGCGCAACTGAGACTCCTCAACTACCCCGTGGAGTTCCACCTTGTTTTCCAGGCTGAGCGAACACGGTGTGGAACTGGTCGAGAATGCGGTGTCGAAGACCACCCAGTTCCCGGAAAAAGCTTCAAGCAGCTGTTCTTTAGTTTGAGCAGACGACGGGGGCGCAATCAGCGTTACAAGCGCGGCAAGCGCACCCAGAGAAAGCGATTTGAGCATTACCATTCCTGTTCCTTGGAAATTATGGTCCGAATGTGGACACCGCGGTGGCGATTTCGGCTCCGTCTTGCGTTACGGATAACTCGACCGAGAGCTTGCCGCCGGGCTGTATCGAAAGGGTCGTCTTGCCTATGACATGACGTTCCCCACGGTGTATTCCGATTGCACGGCTTTGTGTCAGGTTGGAGGTTCCGCCAGAGTCGGATTTGACGATTGTCAGAGCAGCCTGCACCTCACCCTCGTCCAGTCCGATCACGCGACCTTCGATTTCCACACCTTGAGCGGTGGGAATGATCGAAATCTCAGCTGCAGCGGATTGCGCTGTGGCGGTGGATGTTCCCGCGGACATCAAAACGGTGCAGGCAAGTCCAAGGGTCGAAAGCAGTCGACGCATGGCGCAGCCAGCCTAGCGCGTCTGCGTGATCAGAACAGTTCCGCCGTTTGAAATGACGGTTGGCCCCGCTCCATTCACCGCTGACAGTCCATTACCAATCTGCGTGTAGGTGACATTTGTCGAATCACCCGCCACAGACAGGCTGAAACTGTTCTGATTGCCGGTCTGAACCAAGGTGCCGGAATTGTTGGAGCCGGACACGTCGACATTGCCATCGTTGCCATTGCCGGTCTGCAGAAGGCCCGCGGAGTTATTGATGCCGGTCACTGAGATCTCACCGGTATTCCTGGAGCCGGTTTGGGACAACACGATGGAGGCCAATTCACCGCCAAAGATGGTCGCGGAATTGCCAAGTGGTGATCCGGTTAAGGCATTGTTTTGACTGAAGTAAACAGTCGCGCCTTCGCCTTCTAGAATGATCTCGCCGCTGTTGTAGGTGCCATACTGGCTGGCAGGTGACAGCCCGTCTGGAGCACCGGCGACGAGCGAATTCGTTGCGTCACTTTGGTCAATAAATAGCTCGTTGCCCGCGCTCGTGCCGTCGCCCTGCTCAAGATAAACAACGTTTCCACTGCCAGCAGCAGCCATGGAGGTCAGTGAAAGCGCCGCGACGACCGTCATAGGGGTAATATCAAGTAAACGTATCAAAGCAAAAACTCCCCAAAAGTTAACAATACGTTACCATGATGATTGGGAGATCGCTACACTATTTCCGTTTCCATGCTGATGAAACACGGCCACATTTGCATGTCCGGTTTGCATGACGAGCGCTGTGTTGCCGGTGCCGGTTATCTGACCAAAGGCCCGGTTATTGGAACCATTCTGCGCAATGGCGAAAAGGTTGTCTGATCCGAGGACAGACAGGTCGATTTGATTGCCGAAGCCTGTTTGCGACAATACGCCCGGCTGAATAGTTGCGGCGGCAAATGCGGGAAGCGCGGGCCAGCTTTGGCCAAATCCGCCGTTGTCATTTCCTGAGATGGTCAGGGTTATCGTATTTTCTGGCTCGACGAGGACCTCCAGGGTATTGGCCGGTTCTGTTCTGAGTGAAACGACATTGTCCTGAGCTGCTGCCGTTTCGGTGCTGAGGCTCAGCGTGAAAGCTGTCAGGCAAATGAAATGTGCAACCAAAGGTGGTTTGAACGGTGTCTTCATTGCATATCCTCCTGTGACGGCGAGGCCTTCGGTCAGCGACCTGGGGCAGGCACAGGAAAGGATAGAATAAGGGCGAGTTTGAGGCGGGCTATAGGCGCTTGAAGGAGGCTTTTTGGATGTTTTTATCTTAAATTTAAACAAATTATTACTGTGAGCATTTGCCTTTGATGGCAGTACAGCAAACAGCGGAGCAGGCATATGCCTGCTCCGCTGTCTGGCCCAGGATCTGAAACGATCCTGTTATTTCAGAAAGTGAAGTGCCTAAGCGGGCAGAACGAGGTTAACCAATGACCTCGCCGTCTGCCGGCGGCGGCGGCGTTACCGGGCCACCTTCATCGACTGCAGGCGGCAACTGACGCACGCTGGGGGCGGGCGGCGTTGGTCGCGGCTTGGGCCGCGTCTGGGTAATCCGAGCGGCAGAGATCGTCACCGGACGCACCGGGGGGAGCGTCTGGCCGAGGTATTCCCCCAGTTTCTCCTGACGGTACTTCGCAATCAGGCGCTGCTGGGATCCCTTGTCCTTGAAGGCCCACAACCCGACCTCGGCCCCTTCGATGATGGTGCCGTAGACGGCCTTTTCGATGGCCTGTTGCAAGGCAATCAAGCGGGGTTCGTTCCCGGTCACGCCGGCTTCGATTTCAAGCAGCTCGTCCAGCGCGATGTAGCGGAACACGCTGCCCCGGATCAGGGAGGAGCCGATTGATTTCTGGGTCACCACGCTGGTGAGGACTTCGCCAGTTTCGGTCGAGACAGCCCGCAGGCTGACGGTCACGGTATCCAGTTGCCACTCGGTATTGCCGCCGATGCCAAGGTATCGTGCACCTGCGCCACCTGTTTGGGTGTTGCTGTCGTATCCCACGATTCCACCCTGCAGGATGATGCCGGAGTGCAGCAGCGGCGCCAATGCATTCGGATCGATCTCTGTCTCACCGCGATACTGCCGACGCATTTCAGTGAGGATCTGGCGCTCCCGGACGAGGTCCTGCAGGCCGGCGCGATCCAGAACTGTGAACCAGCGGCGTTCACCGGCATCCTGTAGTGCTTTGATCAGAACCGCAGAACCGCCCTGGGACACGGCCCGGGACAGCGTCTGGACGAGTTCGCGCTCTTTGTATTGTCCGGTAAGGTCAGGAAAATCGTAAACGGAGACGGATATGCGACGTGTCGGTTCTGGCAGCGTGCGCAGGCTCATGTTGACCGGTGTCGGCTGCACAATCGTCGGATCGGTGGTCCCAAAAAATGGCCCTGGCGTCGTGGCGCAGCCAGAGAGAGCAGCGGTTCCAGCCACCACCATGGCACGGAGTAGCACTCGCAGGCCTGCTTCTTTACCAAACACCATGTTTATCCTCGTTCTAATTCGTAGCTGTGGCTGCCCGATCTGCCAGGCAATCAGTAAACCTAATTTTAACTTCCAGTTACCAGTTGCGGGACCACGATTTCTGTCACGGTGCCATCCAGGGAGTCGACAATTGTGAGGCTGATGGAATCCACCGTACGCTCAAAGGTGACTTCGGTGGTTCCGAACGTCACTGTGCCCTGATCGGATGGGTTGCTTCCGAAGATCGCCTCGGTCACCTGGCCCGCGAGAGCGGAAAGCAAGCGACCTTCGAGCTGGCGCACGAACAAATCGGCGTTTGTGGTTCCGGTCGGAGATGTTGTGCCGGTCCCTGTGGTCGAGCTGCTTACAGCATCCCGCGCTGTCGCGTCGCGCTGCGCATTCGCAGTCGACAGCAGGTGGGATGAGTTTAGGGGAGCGCCGCCGAAGGACGGGTTGATCGGAGTATAGGTCAACTCTCCAGATACACCGGCTCCCGCAAATAAGAGTGCTGATGCAGTGAAGCCAATGAAGGAATTTTTCATATCAACCACCAATCCTACAAACCTGCCGTGATGCGTCGCTAATTGACCGTCTCACGGGTGATAACAACCACGCCGACTGGGTGTCCAGCGCCCATCACCTCTAAAAGCGCAGCAAATAGTGACTTGGCGATGACGAATTGTTCAAGTTGAATTAATTCGCATAAGTGTGTTGCGAATCTGTCACTTGTTGGTGGTGAAGGCTCCCGTCAGGGCTTTTGCGGGAAATTGGGTAATTCTAACAAGGGTTGTGTTGACGTCACGAAAGCGCACGCGTTGCGCTTGGATTCGTTGGTGGGTCCCCCGTGAAATTGACGCTTAATTGAAGACAATCGTCCGGATTTGGGGTGAATGGGTGCGGGGTGCGAACGAGTTTGGTCCGGATTAGCTAAAATTATATAAAAATTTGCGACTTGATTACTTAAAGCTTGATTTAAATCATCTCTTAGGTCTCAATGAGGCGGCAGAATTGTTAACAGAAAGTTAACGGTGCGTGGGGGCGCACGAGGGGTGAATGGGCAGAGGAATATCTTTCATAGCCACATCTAAATTCTTGGTGCGTGGGCCCTTTTAAACAGTTGGGTCGGGGCATGCCTGCAATTGATGCAGGACGCCCCGCTGGGGCGGTTCCGAAGTCGAAGGCTTCTTTGGCGGAAGAACCTGGTAACGGTAATTGGAGACCAAAATGCGAATTTCAAAACGTTTTCTGGTGGCAACGACTGCGTTGACGCTGAGCATGAGCGCGGCAGCCCATGCTGATGACAACAAGGCCTTTCTGGAACAGATCGGATCCGACAACAGCGCAAGCGTCGATCAGTCGCTGGGCAACACGAACCAGGCAGGCGGTCAGCAAGGTTCTTCGTCAGCCTCTGGCAATGCGATGGTGCAGAACGGCGAGGGCAACTCTCTGGATATCGTCCAGTCTGGTGATGATAACTTCATCGGGGTCCGGCGCGGTGGTAACAGCAACGGTGTAACCCAGACCGGCGACGACAACTCCGCAACGGTAACGCAAAGCTCCGTGACCAACTTCGTCAATGTGATCGAGCAAACTGCCACGAGCTTCTTGTCGGTGGGGAACGAGCTGACGATCACCCAGTCTTCGGTCGGCAATGCTCCGCGTAGCGGCCCGCTGAGCGGCGATGGTAACTTGCTGAGCGGCGTGCGCCAGACTTCAACCGGTCTTGTTAAGAACAGTGTGACCGTCTCGCAGAACGTAAATGTTGCAAACAGCAGCAGCTACACGCGCAACCAGATCGGCGGGAACCTTAATCAAAACGAGAACGCAGGTCTGATTTTTGAAAACTCGAACCTGAACCAGGGTAACAATGGCGTTGTCCAGGTGGGTTGGGGTAACTCGGCCAACCTGACACAGGACGGCACCCGCAACTTCATCAAGCTCGTGGATCAGGATGGGGCTTTCAACTCTGCATCCGCGACTCAGAATGGCGCGTTCAACAGGATTTCCTCGATCGCCCAGTCTGGCACGAACTTTGCCACTGTGTCTCAAACCGGTAGCAATAACGGCCGCGGTGGGCTGACCCTGCCTAATGCCAGTTCCGTCGGCGCCACCGATTCCAGTGTCTTGCAGGACGGTTTTGGCAACTCGGTGAACTATGCTGCGCAGGGTAATGCCAACGAGTTTGGCTTCACTCAATCCGGTGACTTTAATACCGTCGGGTTCGTCTCGGTGATCGGTTCCGGCAACCAGACCGCTGGTTTCCAGGATGGCACCTTCAACGTCATCACTATTATACCGATCGTTGGCGACGATAACGACGTTGGTGTCAAACAGGTGGGCACCGTCAATGTGGCGACTGCCATCCTGACCAACGGAAGTGATCGCAACGCGCTGCTGATTGATCAGAATGGCGGCTTTAACGTTGCCACCATGAGCGTGAATGGCGATGACAACGTTGCCAAGCTGGATCAGACCGGGACTGGCAACAACTTTAATCTGGCCATGGTCGGCGACGCGAACAACAACACGGCCCTGTCGGGAACCTTCAGCGGCAACGCCGCATCCCTCGGGCTGACAGAAGGCGTATTTACCCAGGATGGCGCGGGTAACTCTTTCTTTGGCTCCGTTATCGGTTCGAACAACCTGATGGCATCGCTTCAGGATGGCAACAACAACGCCATCGTTGCGTCTGTCGTTGGCGGCGCCAACCAGGCAGCGGTTTCCCAGGTGGGCAACAGCAATACAGCCAATTTCACCCAAACTGGCGGCAGCAATAACGCTGGCATCCTTCAGTAAGCTTTTTGGCGGGGGCCTCATTCCTGAGGGTTCCGCCGTTTGATGGGGCATTTACCCCGGCTCAAAACGGAGAAAATTATGAAACTTCTCAAAACATCCTTGATTACCACCACAGCCCTGACGCTTTCGCTGAGCACTGCAGCTTTTGCGGACAGCAATGAAGCCTACCTGGATCAGCAGGACGTGGCGAACAGCGCGATCGTCGATCAGAGCGGTGGCGACAACAACAAGGCAGGTTCTGCTGGTCTGAAAATGACCCAGGACGGCTTTACGGCTGCCGATGGCTATAACCAGCTGAGCATCACGCAGTCGAGCGACAACAACGAGATCGGCTTGATTGGCTCCGGCGTGTCTCAGGTTGGCAAAGCCTCCAACCCGGGTGCCGTTTCCTCGAACGTGGCAACCGTGACTCAGTCCGGCGGTGGCAGCAACGTGATCGGCGAGCTGGTGCAGTTCCACAATGGCGGCCCCGGTTCTGCGGGCGTTCCCAACACCCTGACGGTGAAGCAGAACGGAACGTCGAACAACATCACCACGATCAATCAGGAAGGCAAGGTGAACGACCGCAACACGGCGACGATCACCATGTCCGGCACCAGCGACAACATCGATTTGGTGCAGCAGAAAGTGTCCAACAACGGTTCGGGTGACAATACCCTGACCATCACCATGAACGGCGTCAGCAATGGCATCGGGGACTTCACCGGCTTTGCCAATGGCTCGGGTGCGGTTGCGGCCCACTTCCGCCAGTTCAATGCGACCCGCACCAACGCCAATGTCATCATCGGCGGCACCGGCAACCTGGTCGGGACCTACCAGCAGGGCAAAGACAACGATGTTGGCACCCTGGAAGTCACCGGCGACAACAACCAGCTAGGTGTTCTTCAGCACGGTAACAGCAACCTCGTCAACGTTGCCGCGATTGCAGGTAACGGCAACAATGTTGGTATTTCCCAGATGGGCAACACCAATGGTGCTTCGGTTACCGTAACCAATGACAACAACGCCTTCGGTGTCATGCAGAATGGCAACGACAACAGCGCAACGGTTTCCGTCTTTGGTGATGGCAATGGTCTGACCGGCACCACGCCTCTGTTGGCTGGTTCCGCGCTGGCGGCCGCTGGCAGCCACGTTTCCTTTGAGGCGGGCCTGATCCAGCAGCAGGGCAATGACAACACTGTCCTGGCCTCCGTGACCGGCAACAACAACCTGTTCGGTACCCTGCAGTGGGGCGCTGACAACAGCATCACCGCTACCGTGAATGGCAACAGCAACCAGTCTGCCGTTGTTCAGGTCGGCAGCAGCAACACCGCGAGCTTCTCGCAGACTGGCGGTACCAACAACGCTGGCATCATTCAGTAATCAAAGAGTTGCGCGGGGCTGAATGCATTCCTCAGCCCCGCGATTTTACGTGTGTTAATCATTTTGACCTCTGGGGGGAGGTACTATCATGAAACTTCTGAAAACGACCTATATCACGACAACTGCTCTTACCCTTTCGATGAGCGCCGCGGCTTTCGCCGGCAGTGGCAACGAAGCCTACTTGGATCAGATCCAGTCCGGATCCGGGACGGGCACGAACAGTGCTCTGATTACCCAAAGCGCGGGTAACGACAACGAGGCGGGTTCGACCAGCCAGAACATCCGTCAGATTGCACAGAGCAACTCCAACAACGATCTGGACATCGTGCAGAGCGGCGATAACAACGACATCGGTCTGAACGGCTTCCAGCAGCTGGCGCAGTATGCCTCCTCTCCCAACGGCAACACGGCGTCGATCACCCAAAGCTCGAATGACAACGTAGTTGGCAAGGTGACTCAACGAAACCGCTTCGGTGGTGCGGTCGGTGCGTCCGGCAACGCATTGACCATCCTGCAGCAGACCGGTGACGACAATGTCATCACGGAGGTTTTCCAGGACAAGCACAAGGGCGGTTCCGGCAACACGGCCACGCTGACCATGTCCGGCACCAGAAACACCATCGCGCTTGCCAAACAGACCGTCACAGGGGGGAGCATCCCGGGCAACACGATGACTGTCTCGATCTCCGGCGACGACAACGGTCGTGGAGCGCTGGGTGGATATGCGGCTCTCAGCGGTGCGTCCACAAGCGAACTCAAACAAGGGTTCGAAGACTTGAACAACGGGAATGTCAACAAGGGCAACAACGCTCTGGCACTCGACATTTCCGGGAACAGCAACCAGTTCGGCGTGACGCAGGACGGGACGAACAACACTGTTGGCACACTGTCCATCACCGGCAGCAGCAACGAGTTGGGCATCAGCCAGGTCGGCGATGCGAACACTGTGCAGCTTGCTGTGCTGGGGGGCAACTATAACAACGTTGGTATCTCGCAGACTGTCGACAACAACTGGGCGCAGGTCGACATCAGCGGGTCCTCCAACGAAGCCTGGGTGATGGAACACGGCAACCGCAACTTTGTGGACCACTGGGTGGAGGGCGACCACCATACTGCCGAGATCGACATTCTCGGCGACGACAACTCACTGAACACCCATCAGCGCTGGGGCAATGGCAACCAGATGTATGTGAGTGTAACCGGTGATCGTAACAATAATGGTGGTGCATTGAGCGGCAATGCCGGCAGCGCATTTGCGGCTGCCAATGGTGTCACCGGCCTTCCGATGTCTGCAGGGTCCTTGTGGCAACACGGCAGCAACAACGAGATGACCGTAACAGTCACCGGAGACGACAACCTCTTTGCAGTCCTGCAACGGGGTAGTGGCAACGCGCTTGTCGGAACGGTGATCGGGGCCAACAACCAGGCTGCCGTGGCGCAAAATGGCAACAACAACACTGCCAACTTTGTCCAGAACGGTTCGTACAACAACCTCGGCATCATCCAATAAATCGACACCCCGTCGCGGTAGATCCGCGGCGGGGCTCAATCCCGTTTGCAACACAATTTCTATAGCATTCAGGTGAGTTTAACGATCAATTTCAGGAGTTTGACCCAATTGAATTGTGCGCAACATGACGCTGTTGACTATTGAATATTGCATTGGGGGCGTAAGATGACACATCTGAAGACAATCCTGGTGACCTCCACGGCCATGGCATTGGCCGCCGCGGCCTGGGCGGACAGCAACAAAGCGGCCATTGTCCAGAACGGCAGTGGCAACGCCGCATTGATCGACCAGGGGGCCGGAACGAACAACGTGGCCGGTACAACGGCGACGTTCACCGACTATGCCAACATCCCGCTTCGGCAGGACGGGGACAACAACGACCTTTCGGTTAAGCAGTGGGGTGACGGCAACCTTGTGGGCTACAACGGCAACAGCGGCAATCCGGCTGGCTATGTCCAGCAACTTGGGGACGACAACCTGGCTACGATCGAGCAGACGACGGACGGCAACGCCGTGATCCGTCTGTCTCAGAAAGGCGACGTCGGGACCGGCACGGGTGAAAACGTCCTGACCATTCTGCAGACGGGTGGCAACAACAACACGCTGCGAACTGTACTCCAGCAGGCAACCGGCGGAGTTCCGGATCTGGCCAATACTGCGGCTTTGATCCAGGACGGTACCGGTAATCTGATCAATACCGTTCAACAGTTCGGCGAAGACAACAGCCTGGCCGTTCAGATGACCGGCGATAGCAACGGCACCACCGCGCTGTCGGGCGTGGCGGATGTGGCGAATGATGCCACCTTCATCCAGCGCGGCCTTGGCAACATGATCAACGTTGACATCGCTGCCAACAACACCGCGATCGGTGTGGAGCAGCGGGGGAACGGCAACGCGGTCGGCACGTTGGACATCAACGGCGACAACAACGAGATCGGTATCGCGCAGGGTGGTCCTGTTAACCAGTCCAGCCAATCGGGCAATAACAACCTCGTGGCGATGGGCGTGATCGACGGCGCCTCCAACATCATCGGGATCCGCCAGTGGAACGATGACAACATGGCGGTTTTGGATATCATCGGCGCCTCGGACGACAATATCGTGTCGATCCTTCAGAAAGACGTGTTCGGAACGGGTGGCGAGGCCATCGTCAACATCGACGGAGACGCCAACGGTGGTGACTTCAACACCGTCGCGATCATGCAGCAGGCCTGGGGCTTTGCTGATGTGGGCATAGTCGGGGATCAGAACAATGTGCACGTGACCCAGTTCAATGCTGGTGAAGCAACCCTTCGCATCGGCGGCGCCGCGGAGGGCGACATTAATTTTCTGTCCGTTGTGCAGGGCCTGTCCAGTCCGGCGAGCCCTAATGTTGTGACGGCGTCCATCTTTGGCGACGGCAACAATCAGGCAGGTGGCTTCAGCGCGCTTGTGTCGTTAACGGCAGCCGTAGCCGCGACCGGCTACCAGACCTGGGACGGCCTGCAGCCGGGCGAGTTGAGCCAGAAGGGCATGGGCAATGTGATGTCGCTGACGGTTGGTGTCGATGGCGTCAGCCAAGCTAACGATAACCTCTTCGCCGCCAGCCAGCATGGCGATTTCAACACGCTGACCGGCACTATCAACGGCAGCATGAACCAGGCCGTCATTGCACAGACGGGCAACAGGAATGTTGCTGTTTTCGCACAGACAGGGTCCGGCAACAGCATCGGCATCGTCCAGTAAAATGTTTCGACTGGGGCGGACCACCGCCCCCACACGACAACCGGGGAAGTACCCCCTGAAATAAGGATCACAGCAATGCGGAATACGAAAACAATTCTGGCGGCCTCAACGGCGCTTTCCCTTCTGGCTGGTGCTGTCTTCGCCGGTAGCGGCAACGAAGCTCTGCTGAGCCAATCCGGAAATGCAAACAACGCTCTTGTCACCCAGTCGGGCGACAACAACAGTGCTTTCGGCTCGGTCGATGGTGGCACCACCAAGGCGGACATGATCCAATCTGGCGACCAGAACACGCTGACCATTACCCAGTCGGGCGATGGCAACGAAATCGGCATCAAAGGAAGCCTTGTGACCTTTGGCGGTGGGGCCGGTCTGAACCAGACGAATAATAACGCCACGACCGCAGGCAATTTCAACGTGCTGAGCGTCACCCAATCCACCAATGGAAACGCGGTGCAGGGAATCCGTCAGCGTGTCTTTGCCGGGGCAGGAGGCAACAGCATGACCATCACCCAGCAAGGCGGTGACGGTAACCTGATCGGTGATATCAAGCAGTGGCAGTATGGTTCCTCAGGAGCCAATACGGAGGGGCAGACGATTGCCATCCTGCAGGACGGTGCCAACAACCAGATCCGCGCGGTCTATCAGGACCTGACGGGCAACGGGAATGAAGGCAATACGATGTACATCGACATCCTGGGCAACAACAACAGCGGTGCCCAGCCGGTCAACTCGGATGCGCGTGCCGGATACAATGGTGGCGGACAGTTTCGCCAGAACGGCTACGGCAACTATATGGATGTGGACATCACCGGTGACTCCAACGGCTATGGGGTGAACCAAGTTGGTGCCCGCAACTCGATCGGTACGCTGGCCATAAATGGTGACGGCAATGCGTTCGGCATCGCACAGCTTGGCAATGACAATACTGTGTCGGTTGTCAGCGGCATCAACGGAAATGGCAACGATTTCGGGGTCAACCAGAACGGATCTTCCAACCTTGTTGATGTGGCGCTTTTCGTCGGTGATCTCAATGAGCTGCTGGTCGATCAGGACGGTGCTGACAACACGTCCTACGTGACCATCGATGGTGACCAGAACGATGGCGACATCACCCAGGGTGGCGGTGGCAGCAATACCGCATCGCTAAGCCAGGTCGGTGACAGCAACGTGGCGACCATCACTCAGTGACGCCGCAGCGCCGGATTGGCGCAAAAAATCAATCAGGCCGGGCGCCAGCGCGCCCGGCCCCTGATCCGTAGGAGCCCGTCGTACAATGCGCATTCTCGTTCTTCTCAGCGTTCTTCTTCCTGTGGCGGCTGCCGCGCAGGACAATCTGGTTTTCATTGATCAGATCGGTTTGGAAAACGAGGCGCTGATCGATCAGGTCGGAAGTGGCAACCAATTGGGCCTTGATACGGATGTCGCGCTGCAGGAGGGTTATTATAACAGCCTGATCGTGACCCAGACGGGGGCGGACAACCAAGTGGGCACCATCGGACGGGGTTTTGAGCAAAGCGGCAATTCGCAGACACCTACGATTTTCAACCAGGTCGACATCACCCAAGGCTCCAACAGCAACCTTGTGGGAGAGGTACTTCAGGCCGCAACCGGGGCCATCCCATCTGGCGCCAACCGCCTGTTCATTCTGCAAGGACAGTCCGGGTCGGGAGATGGCAACCAGATCATCACCGTAATCCAGGAACAGCTGGACGGAATGCCTGGTCAGATTGCCCAGATTGAACAGACCGGCACTGAAAACACTCTGCTGCGGGTCGAGCAGCGGTCCGAAACGGCCGCGCAATTCGCCGAGAACATCATCCGCGCCAGGTTCACCGGATCCTACAACGGTCGCGGTCAGCTGACCGGGCCTGCTTTGCTGTCCCGCGCCCTCGACAACGCGCTCATCCAGCGTATCGGCTACGATAATATGGGGGCAAACGGTAATGAGATGGATCTGACGGTTTCTGGGGATTTCAACCGCTTTGGCATCTTTCAGGGCGGACGCCGCAATTCGGTCGGTTTCGTCACAATCACCGGCGACACAAACGAAGTGGGGCTGCGCCAGGATGGTTTGCAGAATGATATCACCATGTCCACGGTCGCTGGCGATGAAAACCGGGTCGGGGTGGGGCAGATCGGCACGAACCGCGCCTGGGTGGAGTTGACGGGGTTCAGCAACCGGAACGACATTCTCGGGCTGCAGGAAGGCACCAACGATCTGGAGTTCTATGTTGAAGGAACTGGCAATATCGCCTCGGCGGACCAGAACTATTTTTCAGGATTGGGGGGCAGTAATGCCGCGGAATTCCGCATTCTCGGAGACAACAATTTCCTAGACCTTCTGCAACAGGGGCAAAACACGGCTGTCTTTCTTGTTGAAGGCGACCTGAACAATGCCGCACCTGCAAGCTTCACGGGTGTTGCAGCCAGCGATCCAGGTCTGACGCCGGGTTTCTTCAAGCAACTTGGCTTCGGGAATGATGCCACGACATCCATCACCGGGGATGCAAACCTCGTTGCCGCGGTACAGGACGGTGATGCGAATGGTTTCACGGTCATCATTGTCGGCAATACGAACCAGGCCGCCGTCGCACAGCGCGGAAACGCGAACGACGCGTGGATTTCTCAAAACGGGACCGGAAATACGGCTGCAATCATCCAATAATCTGCCCCCCTTTATCTCTGCCAATATCGTGCACTTGCGGAGCGGAGACGATGTAAGCGCTTTGCGGCGCTACCGGCCTTGGCGGACGGTTCTGTATAGGGCGCTTCGTCTTGCGCCGCCGAACTGCAACATGGAGTTGGCCAGAAGCGGCTGACGCCCGGGGTCCGTCATCGGGATGTGACCGGTCCCCCCTGCGAAATTCCCGCCTGTCAGGTGGCGGGCGTCGGCGGCGAATTCAGGGGGCAGGTAGGGGCTGGACGCGGCCCTCAATTGGGGCAGGCAAAGCCGCGAGGCCCACAGGAGCGGATGAGACGAGAGACGGGCTTCACCGGACGGATCGAGAAAGAATGCTGCTTTCACGGTTGATTGGCGTGACCATGCTATCGTGTTTGAGAGTGACCAAGAAAGGCGAGCTGCCCCTGAAACTGGCCGCCATAGACGCCGGAGGACCGGGGCATCGTAATGGGAAGAAGCACAAGACCGGCCGCCATGGCAGCGGCTAGTGCCAGTGCAAGAAGAGAAGTCATTTCTTTCATTTACGGTTTCCACTTCCTGGGCTGAATAGTTTTAAAGACGCACTGGCCGTCTGGCGCATGGCGTACTCAAGGTATCGTTACATGTTTTGTACGGCGTTCCGGGTGCGGGGGTCTTGGCAGGTTCTGCCAGCCATATGACCCTATCTGCCAAACCGGGTGTCCACGCTGCAGTTATTGGGTCGCTGCAGCCTGCCGGTATTGGGCAGGTGCCTGGCCAACCCAGCGTTTGAAGGCGCGGCTGAAAGTACTTTGTTCGGAAAAACCGGTGAGGAATGCGATCTCGGCGATCGAGAAGTCGCTTGTGGTCAGCAGTTCATGGGCAAGTTGGGTTTGGGCCTGTTTCAGGGCCTCTCGATAAGTCAGCCCCTCTTCGGACAGGCGGCGGTAGAGAGTGCGTTCGCTCATCCCCATGGCGCGCGCGATGTCGCCCGCTTGCGGCAAGCCATGTTTCAGGGCCTGTGACAGGTGGCGCATCAGATCGGTCATCAGCGGTGGGTTCTTGTGCAAGGCACACATTTCCTCATCCAGATGCCGGATCAGGAAGTCGGACACCGCCTTGTCTCCGAGCCGGACCGGCAGATCCAGCGCGGTGGAGGGCAGGGCAAGGGCGTCCTGGTCGGCGCCGAACCGGACCTCGCAGCCAAAATACTCGGCATAGCGTTCAGGCGTGCCTCGGCAGGGGTGACGAAAGGATGCATAGGAAAACTGGATATCCTGTCCCAACAGGCAGCGGATCTTGTGAGCAAAGCTGGCCAATGCGCATTCATTGCGAAATTGCAGGACGGGATGAGTGACGGAACGCTCTTCGATGATCAGGCGAGCAGGGTCCTGAGTTTCATCAAAAAGATAATCGACAGTGTCGGTCATGAGCCGGAAATAGCGCTCGATAAGGCGCATGGAGCTACGGAGATCAGGTGCCGTCTTGATCGCAAGCCCCAGCACCCCGAGATCGTCCAGCTGGATGGTCTCTGCGTAAGTGGAAATGAGAGCGACCTCATCTTCCTGGGTGCTCCGTATCCAGTCCAGAGCGTTGAAATACTCGGCCTCGGGCATGATCCCATCCGCGCCCGGCCGAAACCGATAAACAACTTCCCCTTCAGAGAGCAAAGCACCGTCGTCCGACATCGTCAGACCAGCGGCATTGGCCATCGTCGCCACAAATGTCGTTGTTACACTTGGCATTCGACTCTCCCTGTTTGGGAAACGAAGATAATTTATCTTTTGATTTAGGGATAGAGACTTCGGGGTGTCCTTGGTGCCTCCACGGGCCTCGAAATTGCGCCTGTCGGCTCCATTTGGGCGCCTGACGCGCTGTGGGCCGGTGGCATCGCCTGCAATTTGGGGCTGATCCGTCATGATGCGCCTCCTCCCTGATAACCTATGAGTTAACTGATCAGTCAATGCTCTGAAGGGTGTACTGATCGGTGCGCAAATGTCAATGTGATTCTTATCTGCTCCGCTCTCTTCACAAGTTGGAGAGGGAAATTTTAATACTTTTCAGTGGCTTAATAACTTGCTTTCAAAGCTCAAGCGCGCGTGAGTGAAAACTGATCGGTACACCTTTGAGGGGAGTTCGGCGGTGCGATCATGAAGCAAGGTCGTGGGCAGGGCGCCGTCTAGGCCGATCGTGATAGCGACATGCCGTGGCGCCCGCAGAACCCAGCCAGACGGAGGCTCGCTGAGTAAATGAAAATCACGCCATATCCGAAGCGTCCTCAGACGCCTGCAACATGGCAGCAGGGCACTGCGACGTTATCCGCAACGGGAAAGGCCCGCCAACTATGGCAGGCGCGGCATCCACCGTGATGCGCCCGAAGTTCTTTGCCTGGTTATTTTACGCCAAGGCCCATCTGCATCAGGGTCCGGCGCACCGGCGCCATCGAATAGAGCGCATTCAGGCCAAAGGCACGTAGATCGCGCAGCGGGCGCGGTGCCAGCATTGAGGTGCGGTTCAACAGGTCGATGCCTTTGACGCGCAGCATGATGTCCTTGTGGCGGGCCTTGTTGTAGGCCTCCAGCATCGCAGCATCGCCCAATCCCTCGGGGCGGGCCTCGGCCAGTTCCAGCAGACAGCGCAGATCACTCAGCGACATGTTCAGCCCTTGGGCGCCGATTGGCGGCACCACGTGGGCCGCCTCTGCCATCAGCGCCAACCGCTCGCCGTTCAGCCGCTCAGCCGACTGGCTGATGATCGGCCAGATGGTCCGGCGGGAGGCCAGCGTCAGATCACCCAGCAAGCCACAGCTGCGCCGGGTCATCGCGGCCTCGAACTCTGCCGTCTCCATCTGCAGCAACTCGCTCGCCCGCGGACCGCGTTCCATCCAGACTACGGCTGAGGACGGCAAGCCTTGATAGTCGGGCAGGGGGACCAGGGTGAATGGCCCGCCCGAGCGGTGGATTTCGGTCGAGACGTTTTCATGTGGGACCGGATGGGTTACCGCAAAGGCCAGCGCCTTTTGCCCGTATCGGGTGGTCTTGACCGGAATGCCTGCGGCCTCTCGCATCGGGGAATTGCGCCCGTCGCAAGCAAGAACCAGTTTCGCCTTTTGCTGGCTGCCGTCGGTCAGGGTCACGCGAGCTTCGTTCAGGCGGGTGAACAACTGCGTGGTGCCAACGCCCGGGCGGAAATCCACATTCGGCAGATCAGCCAGCGCTGCGACCAGCTCCCGGCGCAACAACCAGTTGGGCAGGTTCCAGCCAAAGGGCTGGTCCGAGATATCGGCGGCGTTGAAATCCCGCACCACCCGCGGTTCGGGGTACTCTCCGCCAGCATCGACGATGCGCATGATCTGGAGGGGGGCGGCGTGATCAGCAAGCCGGACCCAAAGGCCGCAACGCTCCAGCAGGTCGCGGGCGGGCTGCAGGACTGCGGTGGTGCGCAGGTCGGAGCCATCGACGTCCCGCTCGGTAATCGGGGGCGCCGGGTCGACGCAGATCACCCGGAACCCGGCAGAGCCAAAAGTGGCGGCGGCTGTCAGTCCGGCGATGCCGCCGCCGGAAATCAGGATGTCACAGGTCTGGTCCATGGCTGCCGCCTTTCATCGTCCGTCTGCCCTGAGATATGCCCCTAGGCAGAGGAATGACAAGCGGCATATGGTCCTTATCCGCGCGTGATCAGGATCAAGAGCGTGAACATCACCGGTACAATGCACAGGGCCGGTATATAAAGACCGGGAACGCCGAACATGACCACCGAGCAACCCCAGAGGCTGACGAAGGTGCCAAGCGCGTAATAGATGTTGTCCTTGGCGCCATAGGCGACCTCTTTGCAGATCCGGCCCAGAAGGGGGATGGCAAACAGCAGCCGCTGCCAGAGAGACAGGCGTTCGGGAAGTGTATAAGCAGTCATATCGCGTTTCCTGTATGTATTACTGCGGCTTCATCTAGGTCAGGAAAGGTGACTATTGCAGGCGAGATTTCGTCGCAGTCTGCTTACGCGGGGAAAACCGCTCAGCTGAGCCGAAATTTACCGCGGTTCAGCAGCCATTCTGCCGCGCCGGACGACCCGGTGCAGCCATTGAGTGGATAAGGGTACGGGGGAGCGGTGCCGGTTCTATAACAGGCGGCTCAGGAACCCTGTCAGATCATCAGTATGGTGATGGATGTGATCGCCGTCTTGCGGGGCTGGTGCGACATGGACGGTGCGCATGCCCATGGCGTGCGGTGCAGCCAGATTGCGGGGATCATCCTCGAACATGGCAGCGCTTTGTGGCGCAATGCCCGCCTTGGCAAACACAGTGTCGAATGCCTGCCGTTCGGGCTTTGGCCGGTAATCGGCATGTTCGACTCCGTAGATCCCGTCAAACAGCCCAGCCAGACCGCGCGCTTCGAGAACCCGCTCGGCATAGGGGGCGCTGCCGTTGGTATAGACGATCCGCCGCCCCGGCAGATCCCTGATCCGGGCGGCAAGCTCGGCATCCGGGTCCAGCGGCGCAAAGGAAATGTCGTGCACCGCAACCAGATAGGGATCGGGATCGATGCCGTGCTCTTGCATCAGCCCGGCCAAGGTGGTGCCATGTTCACGCCAGTAGTGTTTGCGCAGACGGTCGGCCTCGGCGTGATCCACGCCCAGTTCGGCCATCACATAATCGGTCATCTTGACCTCGATCTGATCGAACAGCCGCGCCGAGGGCGGGTAAAGCGTGTTGTCGAGGTCGAAGACCCAGTGACGGACATGAGAGAAATGTGATTTGACCATGCCCTTCGATTAAGTTGGATGCAGCTGTTTTGCAATGCAGCGCGGCTTTTCTGACCTGCGTGATTTCGGCGCAAATTGAGCAAGAGGCTTGATTGGCCGGGGCCGCACTGTAGAAAAGACCGGATGAAATCCCACGGAAAAACCATGAACCACCACCGCAGCACCCAGAAAGACGCCTATGCGCTGATCCTTGAAGCCATCGACGTAGGCGTCTACCGGCCCGGCGACCGACTGGTGGAAAGTGATCTGGCCGAACGCTTTGGCGTCTCCCGCACGCCGATCCGCGAAGCCCTGCAACGGCTTGAAACGCAATCGCTGCTGGAGCGGGACGGCAGGTCGCTGATCGTGGCCTCGCTGGATCATAACCAGATGGCCGAGCTCTATGTGGTGCGGCGCGAACTGGAAGGTCTGGCCGCGCGGCTTGCCGCGCAGCACGCCACCGAGGAAGAGATCCGTGTCCTGCAGGAGATGGTGAAGGCCGATGATCAGCTGGTCGATGATCCGACCGAGCTGGCCAAGGCGAACCGGCGCTTTCACGAACAGATCCACCTTGCCTCGCACAACCGCTATCTGGTCCAGCAGCTCAATCTGGTGCACCGGACAATGGCGCTGATGGCAACCACCTCGCTGGCGGCCAAGGGGCGCGGCAAGATCGCGCAATCCGAGCATAAGGGTATCGTGGATGCGATCAGCAGGCGCGATGCGGATGCTGCGGCAGATGCCCTGAAAGATCATATTTCTATCGCCTTCATGACCCGTCTGAAACAGGATGCTGGCGACCGCAGCAAGGGCTGAGCAGCCGGTTGCTGACCGGTGACCTCTGGTTGCTTTGGCGGAGACAACCGTCGGTGTTCTAAGGTCCTGTGGGTGCGGTGTTCCGGGGGGCGGTTTGCTCAGGATCCTCTGCCTGTGGCGCAGGGCATTCATCCGGCGCGTGGATCCCATGATCGGTCTTGTCCCAGAAGAAGGGATGAAAAACCAATTCATAGAACCCTTTGTAGGCGGCAACGACGCCCATGGGATAGTAGAACAGCAGGCAGGGGGCCCATGGGGCCAGCCACCGCCGACCGGTCACAAAGGCCGCGATAACAGCCGTGGTCTGGTTCAGAATCTCAAAAATCACCAGACTTGCGACGGCCAGCTTCAGCCAGCCCCCGGGAACCGTGCCCGCACTGGGATGGGGAACGCCGAGGGCCACGAGCCAGAAGCTCCACAAGAACGGTGCGAGCAGAAATTGCCCGACAGAGCCAAGGAAAAAGACCTGAAACCCCAGGAACTGCCGCCAGCCAAGATCCCGGAACAGCTGCGCCGGGGAGCGCATGTGCACACAATAGGTCACCATGAAGCCCTTCAGCCAGCGTGACCTCTGCTTGATCCAGGGCCAGGGACGGCAATTGGCCTCTTCATAGGTGGTGGAGGCCAGCATCTCGGTGCGATAGCCCGCTCGGAACAGGCGCACACCCAGGTCCGCGTCCTCGGTCACATTGTGGGCGTCCCAGCCGCCGACGCGGTCCAGAATGTCGCGCCTAACGAACATGGTGGTGCCACCGAGAGGCACGACCAGCCCCATGCGGGCAATTCCCTTTAGAATGATGCGGAACCAGCTGGCGTATTCCAGCGTAAAACAACGCGCGATCCAGCTTGCACGCGGGTTGTAATAATCCAGCACCCCCTGCACGCAGGCAAGTTCAGGCGGGGCATGGGCAAAGGCCTCTGCCACCCGGTGCAACTGATCGGGCTGCGGCGCGTCTTCGGCGTCCCAGACACCGATGATGTCGCCGTGGCAGTAGTTCAGAGCATAGTTCAGCGCCCGGGGTTTGGTCGTCAGATCCGCATAGGCTGGAACCCTGATCACCCGGGTCCAATGAGGCAGTCGCGCCTTTTGAACCGCCCGTAGCGTGACAACGTCATCCTCTTCCAGCACCAGAAGAACGTCCAGCAGATGGCGTGGATAGCGCAGTTTCCTGAGCCGGTGCAAAAGCGCGGCGCTGATTTCGGCCTCTTTCAATAGCGGGACCAGCACCGATATGCGTGGCAAATGATCCGGTCGCAGGCGCCCGCGGGGCTGCGGGGGCGGGCGGTAACGCTCTGCCAGAAACCCTGCAAGGCCAATCACCCGGAAGCCTGCGAACAGCAGGAGCAGCGCCATTGCAAACGCGCTCAGGGCATTGAACACAAACAGCGGCATCAGGATGGAAAGGCTCAGCACCATTCCCAGCCAGACTGCAATTGCCATATGCAGCCTGCCGTGGGCCAGGAACCGGCTGCTCATCTCGGAAGGCACGCTGTGGCTGGCTCTGCGCACCATCCGGTGCCGCAGGGTGCGCGTCAGAAGGTCCTGCACCTGCACCTTGCGGGCAAGAACCGGGATCACGGTGCCAAAGGCATTGCGCAGTTGTGCCTTAACCCGGTCGGCCTGGCTGAGATCGGCCATGGCCACAACGATGGAATCCCCCAGCCGCATCCAGGGCACGGCAGAGTTTCGCAGCCAGAAGGCCGGGGGCATTTTGTGTAGAAGGTTTGGGTCAGGGCGGGCCTTTGCCAGCTCGACATAGCGGAAAATGTCTGGGTCAGAGGCTTTGTTCCCCTGGGACGTTTGCGCGCCTTTTTCAAAGGATCGCGTGGTCCTTGGCAACATGGATTGCTGGCTGTCTGGCAGGGATTTTCCATGCTGCCGCAGGGTTAGCGCACGGATAGCTGCGTCCGCCGGTGGTCCGGCGCTGGGCGCTGGCGGTTGGCGCGGTTTGATCCTTGCCGGAGGGGGGCCGAAAGCGGAATGGTTCCTACTTTTTTGGTTCTGACGCGCGGTGAGATGAACCTGAGCCTGATGCGCCCGGATGAGCGCGCTTGCCGGGGGCCGCAATCCCTGTGTGTGTTTGTCCATGTCAAATCAACCCCAGATGGAAGGTGGGGCTACGGTTGCCGCCCATGGTTAATGGGCGGTTAACAGTGCTGAGCTTGGGGTTTTCCCGGGGGTCTTTTTACGAAGCCTTGCGGGTCGCCATGGCTTCCGCAAAACGTTCGAAAAGGTAAAAACTGTCCTGCGGACCGGGGCTGGCCTCCGGGTGGTGCTGTACAGAATAGACAGGTCGCCCGGTCATGGCGATGCCACAGTTGGAGCCGTCAAAGAGCGAAATGTGGGTCTCTTCCACGCCTTCGGGCAGGGACTGCGCGTCTACTGCAAACCCGTGGTTCATCGAGGTAATCTCAACCTTGCCGGTGGAATGTTCTTTCACCGGGTGGTTTGCCCCATGGTGGCCGTGGTTCATCTTGACCGTCTTACCACCCAGCGCCAGCGCCAGCATCTGGTGTCCAAGGCAGATGCCAAAAACGGGCAGATCGGTGGTGTCGAGGATCGTCTTGATCATCGGCACGGCATAGGCGCCGGTGGCCGCCGGATCGCCGGGGCCATTGGACAGGAACACTCCGTCAGGATTATGGGCGAGCACCTCTTCGGCCGTGGCCGTTGCAGGCAGAACGGTCACATCGCAGCCCGCAGAGGCCAGGCAACGCAGGATGTTGCGCTTAGCGCCATAGTCGACGGCGACGACTTTGTGCTGGGGGGCCTCCTGACGGGTATAGCCTTCGGGCCAGGCCCACCGCATTTCGTCCCAGCGATAGCTTTGGGCGCAGGTGACGTCCTTGGCCAGATCCAGACCTTCCAGACCGGACCAGCCGCGGGCGGCTGCAACCAGTGCTTCGACGTCGAAGTTGCCTTCCGGATCATGCGCCAGCGCCGCATGCGGAGCGCCCTGCTGGCGGATCGCGCGGGTCAGGCGCCGGGTGTCGATGCCGCCGATGGCGATGCGTCCGGTGCGGGTCAGCCAGGCTTTCAGCTCTTCGGTGGCGCGCCAGTTGGAGGCCAGCGTCGGGTCCCATTTCACCACCATGCCCGCCGCAACCGGATCGCCGGTTTCGTCATCCTCGGGGGTGACGCCGGTGTTGCCGATATGCGGGAAGGTAAAGGTCACGATTTGCCCGGCATAAGACGGGTCGGTCATGATCTCCTGATAGCCGGTCATCGCGGTGTTGAAACACAGCTCGGCCACGGTTCGTCCTGTTGCGCCGAACCCGGTTCCGTAAAAGACGGTTCCATCAGCAAGCGCAAGGCACGCGGTTGGCTTGGACGGTGCGGTATCGGCCATGACACGACTCTCCATGAGGTGAAATTCAAGGGCTTGTAGGGGGTGGTTCAGAGCGGGTCAAGAGCGCTGCGCACAGGCGCGACAAAGCCTGCAGGCAAAGGGCGTCAGAGCGCGCGCTTGAAATGCGGCTTTCAATTGGATAAACGTCCGAATTCCGATGCCATGGGGATGGGTACAGAAAAATGGATACGCGTACACGGGTCAATCAGGCCCTGAAGCAGGCCATGAAAGACAAGGCAGCCGAACGGCTGGCAACGCTTCGCCTGATCAATGCCGCGATCAAGGACAAGGAAATCGCCGCGCGCGGTGATGGTGAGGAAGGCAGTATCGGCGATGCTGAAATCCTCGGGATCCTGGGCAAGATGACCAAGCAGCGCAACGAAAGCGCCCGCGCCTATGAAGAGGGCGGTCGTCTGGACCTAGCTGAGCGGGAACTGGCGGAAATTACCATCATCGAAGAATTCCTGCCCAAACAGCTGACCGAAGAAGAGATCCGCAGCGCGGTCAAGAGCGCGGTCAGCGACACCGGTGCGGCCTCGATCCGGGATATGGGCAAGGTCATGGGTGTTCTGAAGTCCAAATACACCGGCCAAGTCGATTTCGGCCTTGTCGGCCCGATGGTCAAGGACGAGCTGTGCTCTGAAGGCGGCTGCTGAGACAGTTGCCGGATCGGGCACTCGCCATGAAAAATTGAGTGCAAAAAAAGGCCCGCATCGCTGCGGGCTTTTTGCTTTTATGGCAGTTCGGCATCCAGAGCGCCGACCACGGCCCCGGCCTTGCGCAGGAAATCTTCGCGTACCTTTGCGGCAAAGGGATTGGCTTCTGCAATTGCGGCAAAGACGGCAGGGGGATCCCCCTGAACCATCTGCACCGCTTCGACCAGCCGGTCAAAGCTGGCAGTCGTCATCCGGGCAGGCAGGGGGCCCATGTCGGACAGGGTTCGGGCAATTAGGTGCGTCAGCCCCTGAACGGTGGCGGCCTCAATATCGTGCTGCTCGGCGGTGGTCAGAATCACCTGTAGGCCCAACACCGTTCTGAGAAAGGCCGCCAGGGGCAGGTGAGACCTGCCACGTATGTTGCAAAGGGCAATCTTGTGACCAGCGAGGCCAGCGCGGGCGCTTTGCGGGCCAAAAAGCGGGTGGGTGCCCACGAGGTCGACATGATCCGGCAGGCGGCTTTGCATGATTTGTACCGGCTCCAGCTTGACCGACCCGACATCCGCGACAATGGCGCCGGGCTGAAGGTATGGGAGGATCTCACTACAGACGCTCCCGATGGTATGAACCGGCACCGCGAGGATCACCAACGGGCAACCAGCGGCCGTGGCCAGATCGCCGGAGCGCTGGTTCGGTCCTGAGATGGCGTCTGGTGGCAGGGCTGGATCGCAAATCACGAGCGGTACATGCGGCGACAGGTGGCGGGCGATCAGCTTACCGAATTGGCCAAAGCCGATCAGGCCAACCGTGTGGATATGAGGCATTGAAGTCATCGAAACGCTCCGGTGGGCCACGATACCGGAGGAGTGTCTGATGCTGCTGCTGACCGCCGGATCGCGGCGGGTGAACATCAAAACAGGTGTATGCGGCCGCCGTTATGGAAACAGCGGATAATAAACGGTGCTGAAAAGAGGCGTCGTTTTACACATGCAGGCTGAGTAACCCGCGGACTGGGGAAAGTCAAAACCCGATTTCAGCAGGCTCAGCGTCCCAGTGCCGATTGCAGGTCGTCATAGAGCGCCTTGCGCTCATCCTCGGACAGGAAGGCGCCGATCTCCACTTCCCGGCCTCCGCCGCGCAGGGTCACGTAATTGGGCACTGGTCCATCATGGGCGTGCAGTTGGACGGTGGTCCAATGGCGGTTGCAATGCCAGCTTTGATGTCCGCCGCGGGGGCCGGTGCGCTCCAGCCGGGCCTCTTCGGGGCCCAGCGTCAGGACCTCCAGGATCTGCCGGTCGCGTCGGCTGCGGTCCAGCGCCCATTTCATGCCGAAGAGGGTGATCAAAAGAAACGGCAAAAGCCCCCAAAGAACGAAGGATCCAAGCAGCGGCAGCAGGGGCACCGAAATCAGAACGGCAGTCAGGGCCAGAAACCGCACGTAGCCTTCTACGGGCAGGGATTGATGCGGCCACAGGTGCAACTCTCGAGGAGCATCGCCTTCTGCGGCGCTGTCGGCGTGGGTCCAGTTGTAGGGCATGAGACGAGCAGGATGTAGGGAGTGGATAGAGCTTTGAATTATGGTCCCGGCGCGAAGGTTTTCAAGGCGCGCTTTGTCGCAAAAGAGAAGATTGAATCTACGAAAAAAGGCCCCGGAGCAGATGCTCCGGGGCCTTTTGTTTTACTGTGCCATCCACCTTTTAGTGGGAGTGGGAACGATCCCAGTCTTCCTGCTTGGGCAGGATTTCAAAGGTGTGCTCGGGCGGCGGCGAGGGCAGCGTCCACTCAAGCGTATCGGCATATTCGTTCCAGTAGTTGTTCTGGGTGATGCGTGCGCCGCGCAGCAGCGAGTAGATCACGACACCGAAGAAGAACACGAAGGATGCGAAGGACAGGAACGCGCCGTAGGACGAGATCTTGTTCCAGTAGGCGAAGCCTTCGGGATAGTCGATGTAACGACGCGGCATGCCCTGACGGCCCAGGAAGTGCTGGGGGAAGAAGGTCAGGTTTGCACCGATGAAGAACATCCAGAAGTGAATCTGAGCGCCGATCTCGGAGTACTGCTTGCCGGTCATCTTGCCGAAGTAGAAGTAGATGCCTGCGAAGATCGCGAAGACAGCACCCAGCGACATCACGTAGTGGAAGTGAGCAACCACATAGTAAGTGTCGTGATAGGCACGGTCCACGGCGGCCTGCGACAGAACCACACCGGTCACACCACCAACGGTGAACAGGAACAGGAAGCCGAAAGCGAACATCATGGGCGCTTTGAACTCGATGGAGCCGCCCCACATGGTTGCGATCCAGGAGAAGACCTTAACCCCGGTGGGAACCGCAATGACCATCGTTGCCAGCATGAAGTAGGCCTGCTGGTTCAGCGACATACCAACGGTATACATGTGGTGCGCCCAGACGACGAAGCCCAGAACACCGATCGCAATGATCGCCCAGACCATCGGCAGGTAACCAAAGACCGGCTTCTTCGAGAAGGTCGCGATCACGTGGGAAATGATACCAAAGCCCGGCAGGATCACGATGTACACTTCCGGGTGGCCGAAGAACCACAGGATGTGCTGGTACAGGATCGGGTCACCACCGCCTGCGGGATCAAAGAAGGTAAAGCCGAAGTTACGGTCCATCAGCAGCATGGTGATGGCGCCAGCCAGAACCGGCAGGGACAGCAGGATCAGCCAGGAGGTAACAAAGATCGACCAGGAGAACAGCGGCACCTTGAACAGGGTCATGCCGGGGGCACGCATGTTCAGGAAGGTGGTGATCATGTTGATCGCGCCGAGGATCGACGAAGCACCCGAAACGTGGACGGCGAAGATCGCCAGGTCCATCGAGAAACCGCCTTCGTTGACCGACAGCGGCGGGTAGAGAACCCAGCCCACGCCAGACCCCATCTGGTCGTTGCCGCCCGGTGCCAGCACCGAGGCAACCGCCAGCGAGGTACCAGCCACGTAGAGCCAGAAGCTGAGGTTGTTCATCCGCGGGAACGCCATGTCCGGCGCGCCGATCTGCAGCGGCATGAAGTAGTTGCCGAAACCGCCGAACAGTGCCGGGATGACCACGAAGAACATCATCAGGATGCCGTGCGCGGTGATCAGAACGTTCCAGAGGTGTCCGTTCGGGGTACATTCGCCCGGAACAGATGCCGCCATCGTGCTCAAGAAGCCGCTGATGAGACCTTTGTCCAGGTGCTCCATGCACATGTACTGAACGCCGGGGTCCATCAGCTCAAGCCGCATGAACACGGTGAACGCGACGGAAATGAAACCTGCAAGCGCCGAAACGATCAGGTAGAGAATGCCGATATCCTTATGGTTCGTGCTCATGAACCAGCGGGTGAAAAAACCGCGCTCGTCTTCGTGGCCGTGACCATGAATGGCTGCGTCTGCCATTTAAGGTGCCTCCTGTTGCAAAACTTAAGGCCACTGGGAGGGTTTCCGGGCGGCCTAGACTCGATGTTGGTTTTAGAGCGCCCTTAAAGGGCCTTCAATGGCGGAGTTTGATCTGGATCAAGAATAATTGTCGCGGGGGGTGGCTTTTCTGGGGGGCATTCCTATCGCGGATCGGCAATGTTAGACCTGCGCCAGCCCGGCGCGCAAAACCGGGAGACCGCCAAGGATGGAGAGACAGCCGATGCCCGCCTATGATTCTGACAATATCTTTGCAAAATTGCTGCGCGGGGAAATCCCCTCGGCGCGGGTTTATGAAGATGATGATACTCTCGCTTTCATGGATATCATGCCCCGGGCAGATGGGCATCTGCTGGTTATCCCGAAAACACCCTGCCGCAACGTTCTGGATGCCAGCCCCGAGCAACTGGCGGCCGTCATGCGGACCGTGCAGAAAATGGGCCACGCGGTGCTCAAGGCTTTTGACGCGGACGGTGTCACCATCCAGCAGTTCAACGAGGCCGCAGGTGGGCAAGAGGTGTTCCACCTGCATTTTCACGTGCTGCCACGCAAGGAAGGCGACAAGCTGCGCCCGCCGGGCAAAATGGGCGACATGGAGCAGATCCAGGAGCACGCGGCCAAGATCCGGGATGCGGTCGCCGGTTGACCGGCTGATGCAATGCTGAACGACATCGCTGCCGCATCTTTTTGAAGGGCGGCGGCGAATATTAACTCGACCGAAAACTGGGCGTTGTTCCGGGGGGCGGACCGACCGGGTGCTGGTCAGGCGTTTTGCCTCTGCTTAGGATGGCCGTCCATGCCCGCCTCCTGCCTCTGGTTCTTCGGCCAGCCTTCTGGGGACGGGGACACAACACATTGGTGGGATTGGGCGGATCTCCATTGCATTGGTCTACCGATGCGGCGCCCCCGGCAGTCAATGTATAAGGTGGCAAAGCGGTCACTTCCTGTGACTGTGCCGACCTCACACTGATTTGGGGTGTTTTTGCTCGATCACGCCGGGGCAGCAATCCTGGGATCAGGCGGAGCAGCAAGTCCCGTCAGTGGTAGCCTCTGCCCCGAAGACCTCTTCGAAGCTGCGGCGCAGGGCGACATCGACATCGGCCATGGTGACAGGCAGGCCCATATCCACCAGACTTGTGACGCCATGCTCCGTGATGCCGCAGGGCACGATTCCGGTGAAATGCTCCAGATCCGGTTCCACGTTGATCGAAATTCCGTGGAAACTCACCCATTTACGCAGGCGGATCCCGATCGCGGCGATCTTGTCTTCTGCGATTTCTCCCGTCGCGGTCCGCGGTTTGTCCGGGCGTTCGATCCAGACGCCGACACGACCGCAGCGGATGTGTCCGGTCAGGTTGAACTCCGCCAGCGCGCGGATCACCCAGTCTTCCAGCTGCTGCACAAAACGGCGCACATCATGGCCGCGTTTACCCACGTCCAGCATCACATAGACAACCCGCTGACCGGGGCCGTGATAAGTATATTGCCCGCCGCGTTTTGACGGGTAGACCGGAAACCGCTCTGGGTCGGTCAGGTCTTCCACCCGCGCCGAGGTTCCGGCGGTGTAAAGCGGCGGATGTTCAAGCAGCCAGATGCACTCATCTGCCTCGCCTGCCGCGATGGCTGCGGCCCGTGCCTCCATGAAATCGGTCGCTTCCTGATAATCGACGGGGGTGTCGGATGTGATCCAGTCAACCATTGCAGGGCACCTCTGATGGAGTTTTAGGAAAATGGAAGTCCAATGCTGCAGGAAAAAATCTGCAGAAAATCAGCATTTTCAGGGTATCCTATTTGCAACGATTCTTTTTGTTGTTCAATAGAGGGCCTGTTTCATGTTCCGTACCCCGATCAAGACCGCGCTTGCGGCGACCCTGTTTCTATCCGCCCCTTCTGGCCCCGTTGCTGCTGATAATCTTGGGGCCGCTCTTCTGGGCGGCATTGTCGGCGGCGCCATCGTCAATGAGGTGAACCGCAACAAGAAACGCCGCACCGTCAGCCAAGGCTATTCGGCCACGCGGGCGCACAACCGTGAAACGCAGGCTTCTCTCAACTACTTCGGCTTCCCGGCGGGTACGCCGGATGGCGTCATGGGGCGTCGGTCCCGGACTGCGATCAGCCAGTACCAGGTCCATATGGGTTTTCCGGCAACCGGTCAGCTGACCGCCTATGAACGGGATTTTCTGGTCTCATCTTATAATCGTGCCCAGATCGGTGGCCCGCAGGTAATCAAGGCGATGCAAGGCCCCAACGGCGTGCGCGGCTTGCTGCACACCTGGCGGGATGAGGCCGCAGGCGTGCGCAGCGCCAGCACCGGCTATGCCGGACTGCCGATCGAGGTCAGCGATGCTGTCGACGAAATCGCCGCCTCTGCCGAACCGAGCGCCGAACAACTGTTGCAGCGCTCCGGGTTCATGCAGCTGGCGGACATCAACGGCGACGGCAAGAACGATTATCTGATCGACACCTCCGTTTCGGGCAGCTCTTTCTGGTGCGGCGCCTCGCATTGTTCGGTCATGGTCTTTGCCTCGACCCCGCAAGGGTACCAGCGCAACGATTTCATGGCGCGCGGTGTCACGACGGCGAGCTTCTCCTGCCATCAGGGCGTGTGCCGCATGAATGATACGTTGCAGGCCTCGGGCCAGGGGGCAGGGCAGGCGGTACCCGCAGCCCCGGCGCCTGCAACACCTCCGGCTGCGTCGCAGCAGGGCGGCACGGTGATGGCATCGGCCGGCGGTCAGGCGCTCGGAGCGATCCCGACCTTCAACGCGCCTTCGCAGGCGGCACAGACGGCCTCTTTGGCCAGTCATTGCAGCAAGGTCAGCCTGCTGACCAATTCGAATGGCGGTTATATGACCGTGTCGACGATGACGGACCCTGACCTCGCGCTGGGCGAGCAGTTCTGCATCGCGCGCTCCTATGCGATGAATTCCGGCGAAGCCATCGTGGCGACCCTGACGAATGTGACTTCGGCGCAGGTCGACAGCCAGTGCGATTCCTTTGCCCCGGCGATCCAGCCTTTCCTGGCGCGACTGGACTCTGACAACAGTCAGGCCGTCATGGCAGATGTGCAAAAGTTCGTGCTGCAATCCAACATGTCGATTGATCAGCTGGCCAACACGGCGGCCGTCTGCATGTTCTCGGGCTATCGCCGGGACAAGCTGGATATCGCGATGGGATCGGCGCTGATCATGGTCGCCATCGGCAAACGCCCCTACGCCGAGCTGATCGGCCACCACATGTCGCAGGGGTTCGGTGCAGCCAAATCCGTTCCTGCGGCGCAGGATTGGTACGCCGTTGCTGTCACGGCTCTGGAAAATGGCGCCGAAGCGGTCTTCTCGCCCGGCCAGCCGGAGCGCGCTGGTCTGATCAAGGCGGCGGCTGCGCAACTTGGTGGTTCCGGCCAACTGCAACCCGTACCGGCCTCAGGCGCCGCGGCGGCCTTGCCAACATTCTCGAACAACTGATCTCCGATCCCATTGCGGAAAGGGGCAGTCAACCGGGCGATTGCGTACCAGTTGAAGTCTCGTTTCAGCGGTCACAAATTTTCGAAGAGGCAAGATGTCAATTTCGGCATTTTGCCTCTTCACATCACCAGGCGGCTCGTCTATACGCCCCTACACCAAGCCTAGGCAGTGCGGTCGTGGCGGAATTGGTAGACGCGCAGCGTTGAGGTCGCTGTTCCTTAACCGGAGTGGAAGTTCGAGTCTTCTCGACCGCACCAACTATCTTCCCTAAGTTGATTGATCTGAGCGTTCCCATGTCGAGGGACGTAATCGCAGCGGTTCGTTTCCTGCGTGCAAATCAACCGAGCGGGCTGTTCACCAAATGAGACGGGCGCGGGCGTTGGTTGGCATCTGTGCGCATGCATGGGGCTGGCAGCAATGCAGGCCATCTGATTGGCAGGGCCTTTGGGGTTGCGGAAATAAGCGCGCTGTCGGCTTTTCAGGCCTTCCGTCGGAATGTTGTTACACGGCACTGCTAGCCCGGTGAGCAATCGTAACCACTCTACGGAGACTCTCATGCGTTTCGCTCTTTCCGCGCTTGCCGCCGCCTTGTTGTCCACCTCTGCCATGGCCGCCGATGTGTCGGGCAAGCTGGTTGTCTATACCTCCCAGCCCAATGCCGACGCCCAGCAGACCGTCGATGCATTTCAGGCCAAGTACCCCGATGTCGAGGTCGAATGGATCCGCGACGGCACGACCAAGATCATGGCCAAACTGCGGGCCGAGTTCGCAGCCGATGCGCCGCAGCCCGATGTGCTGCTGATCGCAGATATGGTCACCATGGAAGGGCTGGAGGCTGAAGGACGCCTGATGGCCTACCCCGAGGCGGACACATCGGCCTATGACCCGGCGCTGATGGATCCCGAGGGGCATTATTTCTCGACCAAGCTGATCACCACCGGCATCGTCTACAACACCGGCGCCGAGATGGTGCCGACCTCCTATGCCGATCTTCTGAAGCCCGAAGCCAAGGACAAGCTGGCGATGCCCTCTCCGCTGACCAGCGGCGCGGCGA
This sequence comes from Pseudophaeobacter sp. 1A09344, assembly GCF_041008745.1. NCBI lineage: Bacteria > Pseudomonadati > Pseudomonadota > Alphaproteobacteria > Rhodobacterales > Roseobacteraceae > Pseudophaeobacter > Pseudophaeobacter sp. 1A09344. The sequence continues at coordinate 225,207 of NZ_JAXGFS010000002.1, read as the reverse complement.
CCATTCACATGGCCGCGATCACCAGCAACCCCGATCTTGGCTGGAACTTTTACGAAGGCCTCGCGGCACAGGGCGCCAACCCCAAGGGCGGCAATGGCGGCACCTACAAGGCCATCGCCGGTGGTGAGAAGCTTTATGGCTTCGTTGTCGATTTCCTGCCGATCCGCAACAAGCTGGCCGGTGCCCCGGTCGAGTTCGTCTTCCCCGAGGAGGGCGTGTCGGCCGTGACCGAACCGGCCGCGATCCTGTCGACTGCCAAGAACCCCGACGCGGCCAAGGCCTTTGTCGACTTCCTGATCTCCGAGGAAGGCCAGCAGATGGCATCGGACATGGGGTATCTGCCCGCGCATCCAGGCATCACCCCGCCGGAAGGGTTCCCGGCGCTGCCCGATATCAAGCTGCTCGAATTTGACCCGGCCAAGGCACTGGCTGAAGACACCGAGAGCAAGATGAAGTTCACCGAGATTTTCGGCGGCTAACCCTTGTCCCGATTGAATTATTTCCGCAGCGGAGAGGGGCTGGCCCTTGCCGCTGCGGTGCTTTTTGCCTTGTTGGTTCTGGTCTATCCCCTCAGCCTATTGGCGCGTGTCGGGATAACGCAGGACGGCATGCTCAGCCTTGCGCCGCTGCTGGAGGCCCTTGGGTCCCGCTCGGTCTTGCGCGCCTTCTTCCATTCTCTGGAAAGCGCCTTTTTGTCTTCTATCCTGTCATTGGTGGCTGGGGCGGGGATCGCGCTGGTCATGGGGCTGACCGATATCCGCTGGAAGGGGGCGTTCACCTTCCTGCTGCTTATCCCGATGATGGTGCCGCCGCATGTGACCGCGATTGCCTGGATACAAGCGATGGGGCCGTCCTCGCCGATCCTGCGCAGTCTGGGCATGGCGCCCGAACTGGGGGCGACCCATCCGCTTTATTCCAAGGGGGGGCTCGTCTTCCTTTTGGGCGTGCAGCATACGCCACTGGTTTTTTTGGTGGTGCTGGCGGCCCTGCGCAGCCTGCCGCGGGAAATGAGCGACGCCGCACGGATCGCCGGTGCCCGCGGTATGGGGCTGTTGCGGCGGATCATTCTGCCTTTGCTGGCGCCGACGCTGATCGCAGCCTTTGCGCTGGCTTTTGTGTCGTCGCTGGGCAATTTCGGCATTCAGGCGCTGCTGGGCATTCCGGCCCGCTATATCACACTGCCGGTGCTGATCTGGCAGAGGCTGGCCAGCTTCGGACCTTCGGTCCTGACCGATGTTGCGGTGATTGCTTCCCTTCTGGCGGTGCTGGCTGTGACGGTCATTCTCGTTCAGACGCTCTTGCTGCGCCGTACCCGCAACACGCTGATCGGGCCGCCGCAACCACCACTGCAGATTCGGCTCGGCCGGTTGCGGATCTGGACCGAAGGCGCGCTGGCGGGGCTGGTCTTTGCGACGCTGGTGCTGCCGGTTTCGGCGCTGCTGGCGACCGCTCTGGTGCGCACCTATGGGCTGCCGCTGAATGCAGAGACCATCACGCTGGACAATTTTATCGAGGTTCTGTTCCGGCAGGCCGTCACGGCGCGGGCGTTTCTGAATTCCTCCCTCAGCGCAGGTGTCGCCGCCGTTGTGATTTCCGTGGGCTGCATTTTCGTGGCGCGGTTCATGGCTTCCCGCAGGGGCGCCACGCGGCGTACCGGGATGGGCATCGCTACCCTGGCCGAGATGACCTATGCTATTCCGGGGTTAGTGATCTCGATCGCTTTCATCCTGGCCTTCCTGAAACCATTACCGGTTCTGAACATCGCGCTCTACAACACCCTCGGGATCATCTTTCTTGCGTATCTTTGCGCGTTCTTTTCCGTCGGGTTGAAGCCGGTCAGTGCCGCCTTCGTGCAGCTTGATCCGGCGCTGGAAGAGGCCGCCCGCATCGCTGGGGGCGGCTATATGTTCCGGATGCGCCGCATCTTTGTGCCGCTTATCGCACCGGCAGCGGCCTCAGGCGCGATCTTGGTGTTCCTGACGGCCTATAACGAAGTGACAGTCTCGGCTTTGCTGTGGTCCTCGGGCAATGAAACCATTGGCACCACGATCTACAATTACGAGGATGGCGGTTACACCACACTGGCGGCGGCTATGGCCAGCATCACGATTGTGGCCACGGTGCTTCTGATGGTGGCGCTGGACCGGCTCGGCAAGAACGCTCCGCGTGGCGTGGTGCCTTGGCGCATCTGACCGGACCCGGGGATCAATCGAGCAGCGGGGCGAATTCGGCGTCGATGGCTTCGAAAACCGGAAGGTAGGCTTCTGTAGTGTCCAGAATGGCCGCGTTGCCCGCGTGCCGGACCTGGATGTCGGCAATCCGCGCGGCAAGGCTGAGGCTTTCACCCCTTGGGCCGGAGCGGTTGTCGCAAAAGGTCAGCGCGCGGCTGAGCGCGGTTTCAGTCATGCGGCAGTCCGGGCCGTACATATGCATCAGACCTGGTCTGCTGCGGCTGGCCAGTCCGCGCGCGCCGGAATGATGCAGCACCGCGTCGACGATTTCGCCATCAAACCCGTCCTTGCGGCCAATCTCGGCGCCGTCGACGGGGTGGAACCCGGTTGTGGCCAGAGAGCGTGCATAACCGATGTCGTGATAGGCAGCAGCGGCGATCAGGCGACCGGCGAAGGAGCGCCGCGCCTCAATCGCCCGGGCTGTCCTGATCACCTGCTGGATATGGGCCAGCCGGTCGCTGTCCGGCGCGAAGTAATCTTCAGGCCGTCTCATCCAGCTCTCCACAGGTTTGCATTGGCGGCAGCACCCAGGCTTGATCGACGGCAAGTGACAGAGGCTGGCCGATCTGTAGCGCCGCGTTGTGTGTGAGCGACACCATCGCGCCCCCGGCGATCTCAACCTCCGCGTCCCAGATGCCGCCGCGGTAAAGGATGCTGCGGACCGTGCCGTGCACTCCACCCTCGGCCGCATCCGGCAGGATTCTGATGCCTTCGGGCCGCAACAAGGCCTGCGCCGGGCCACTGGGGTGGCAGGGCAGGGCGGTGGCAGGGAAGCGATGCCCGGCCAGTTCGGCAATCCCATCCTTGTAGGTGACGGGCACCACCGCGCCCTGACCGATGAAACGCGCCACCTCGGGGCAGGCCGGGCGGTCGTATATCTCTTGCGGTGTGCCGATCTGCAGGAAGCGCCCGTCCTGCATCACCGCCATCCTGTCGGCCAGCGCCATGGCTTCGCGCTGATCATGGGTGATGTAGATGGTGGTGGCCCCCGAAGAGCGGTGGAACCGCAGCAGTTCCTTCTCCATGGTGCCGCGCAGGTGCGGGTCCAGATTGGCAAGCGGTTCGTCCATAAGCACGGTTTTGGCGCCTCCGGCAAGGCAGCGCGCCAGCGCCACCCGCTGCCGTTGACCGCCGGACAGGGCTTCGGGTTTGCGATCTGCCAGCGCCTGCATGGAGACCGTTTCCAGGTGTGGTTCGGCCATCCGGGCCGCCTGTCTGCGGGACATGCCCGCGGCTTCCAGCGGAAAGGCAACATTGCCCCGCACCGTCATATGCGGCCAGAGCGCGTAGGACTGAAACACGAAACCCGTGCCGCGCTGTTCCGGTGGAACCATGGTCCCGTCCCCGGCAACTAGATCCCCGTGCAGCCGGATTTCGCCCTGATCCGGGGTTTCCAGTCCGGCGATCAGCCGCAGAAGCGTGCTTTTGCCGCAACCGGACTGCCCGACGATGACAAAGAATTCATGCTGGGCAATGTCGAAGGAGACGCCATCGACGGCGGGTTTGCCTGCATAGGTCTTGCCAATCGAATTGACCTGTATTCCGCCTGCCATCCGTCGCCTTTCGGGAATCAAGAGTTCACCTGTTCGGGCTACATGGTCGGCTGGGGTAACCGTTTTATGACAGGGCGCGTTTCCATGCCGGATGCGGGGCAGGGGCTCAGCCCTTCAGGATCTCTTTCAGGCTTCCGGTCGGCTTGGGCGTCTCGCTGAGGTCGAGCCCCGAAACGATATCCAGCAGATGGCTTTTCATCAGCTCTTCGGCGTCTTGACCGTCCCCCCGCCGGAAGGCATCGACCAACGCGTGATGGGCGTGCTTTTCACACAGGGCTCTTTGCCGTTTCCAGTAAAGCGCAATGATCAGCGAAGACCGCGCCACCAGCCGCTCGATAAAGCCCGCGATTGTGGATTGGTCGGCGATGCGCGAAATCTCGATATGGAAATGCCCCGACAGACGCAGGGCCTTGCCGACCTCGCCCTCGGCCAGGGCCTCGTGTTCGGCGGCGATATGCGCCTCCAGCCGGGCTACGTCCTCGGGCGTCATGCGCTCTGCAGCCGAATGGGCGGTGCGCGGTTCCAGAAGGGCGCGCGCCTCGAAAACTTCGCGCGCCTCGCGCACGGTTGGCTGCGAGACAAAGGCGCCGCGGTTGCGTTTCAATTCGACCAGTTCCACATGCGACAGCGCCTGAAGCGCGCTGCGCACCACGGTGCGCGAGACATTGTAGATCTCACTCAGCTCATCCTCGCCCAGTTTGGTGCCAGGCAGAAGGCGATGCTCATGTATCGCCTGGCTGAGAGAGGCCACGAGATGGGCCGAGGGGCCGTTCACAGCGGGTTGGATAAAATCGGGTTTGTCTACGAATCGCGTCATGGGGTGCTCCTGCCACAGACATGAGGGCTGGCGGATTCCATGACAAGATGAAGTCATATCGAATACGGCATATGAGATGATTGTATACAATATTGTGCGCAATATTTGACCAAAGCCCGCACAACAGCGGTCAGATTGCAGGCAATTGCGAGAATCGGCCCTTTCCGTGACCGGTAGGCTTTGCGCAATGCGTCCGGCTTCGGCCTTTCTGGCTGCAACTGAACGCTGGGGACGCAGATGACCGGACATGCTGATCTTGAACTTGTTGCGCTGACCAAACGCTACGGCGGAACCGTTGCGGTCGATGCCATCGCGCATCGTTTCAAGGCAGGGGTCTATGCCTGCCTTTTGGGGCCTTCGGGTTGTGGGAAATCCTCGACCCTGCGCATGATCGCCGGGCACGAAACGGTCAGCGATGGATCGATTGTGCTGGCGGGGCGGGATGTTTCACATCTGCCGCCGGCGCAGCGGGGCACGGCGATGATGTTCCAGAACTACGCCCTGTTTCCCCATCTCAGCGTGCGCGACAACGTTTCCTTCAGCCTGCGCATGGCTGGCATTGAGAAACCCACCCGGGACAAGCGCGCCGATGAAATGCTGGAGCTGGTCGAGATGACGGCGCTGGCAGACCGCAAGCCGGATCAGCTATCGGGCGGGCAACAGCAACGTGTCGCGCTGGCCCGTGCCCTGATCACCCGTCCACAGGTGCTGCTGCTGGACGAGCCACTCTCGGCACTGGATCCGTTCCTGCGCATCCGCATGCGGGCCGAGCTGAAGCGGCTGCAGCGTGAGCTGGGCATCAGTTTCATCCATGTCACCCACGGTCAGGACGAGGCGCTGGCGCTGGCCGATGAGATCATCGTGATGAACGATGCCCGTATCGAACAGGCAGGCCCGGCGCGCGATGTCTTCAACCGCCCCAAGACCGCCTTCGTGGCGCGCTTCATGGGCGGGCACAACGTGCTGAACCTGCCGCAGGGCAATATCGCGCTGCGCACGGATGAAATGACGGTCACCGCCGCGCAGGCAGGGCGCATCGACGGGCGGGTCACCGGGATCGAATACCAGGGAACCCATGTTGCGCTGACCGCCGAGGTCGCAGGCGGTCAGGATGTCACGGCGCTGATGCCGGACATGGATTTCCTGCAAACCCCAAAGGAACTGGGAGAGGTCATTGGCCTCGACTGGGAGGACCGGGTCGCGCACCCGCTCTCCGCATGAACACCACAACGCAAATAACGCAAAACGCATAACAGAGAGGGAAAGACCATGACGACGATTTCGAAAATTCGCTATAGCCGCCGGGCACTGCTGAAAACGGGTGGCGCGGCGCTCGCGGCCTCTGCGCTTCCGGCGCCGATGGTCTGGGGACAGGAGAGCAAGAACATCACCCTGCGCCAGTTCGGCACCGGCGTGTCCAACCTCAATGAAGTGGCGACCAAGGTCAAAGAGGACCTTGGCATCACACTGGAAATGACCGCGCTGGATACCGACAGCGTCACCCAGCGCGCTGCCACCCAGCCGGACAGTTTCGATATTGCCGATATCGAGTATTTCGTCTGCAAGAAAGTCTGGCCAACCGGCAACCTTCAAGCCATGGACGCCTCCAAGATCACCAATTACGACAAGATCGTTGGCATCTTCCGCGACGGCAAACTGACACCCGACAGCGAGATTGCGCAAGGCACCGCGCCGCATACTGTCGGTTTCGTTGATGGTCCGGGCGGCACCGATTTCGTCGATAGCGAATCCGGCTGGATGACGCTGATCCCAACGATCTACAACGCCGACACGCTGGGTATCCGTCCTGATCTGATCGGCCGTCCGATCGAAAGCTGGTCCGAGCTGCTGAACCCCGAGTTCAAGGGCAAGGCCTCGATCCTCGATATCTCCTCGATCGGCATCATGGATATGGCCATGGTCTGCGAGGCGATGGGCGAAATCAGCTATGGCGACAAGGGCAACATGACCCGCGAAGAGATCGACAAGACCATCGCGATCTTCACCGAAGCAAAGAAGAACGGCCAGTTCCGCGCCTTCTGGAAAACTTTCGACGAAAGCGTCAACCTGATGGCCTCGGGTGAGGTAGTGATCCAGTCGATGTGGTCGCCGGCCATCACTGCGGTTCGTTCGCGCGGGATCGACTGCGTCTATCAGCCCCTGAAAGAAGGCTATCGCAGCTGGGGCGGTGGCATCGGCCTGTCGGCCTCCCTGTCCGGCATGGAGCTGGATGCGGCCTATGAATACATCAACTGGTATCTCAGCGGCTGGGTCGGCGGCTTCCTGATGCGTCAGGGCTATTATTCGGCGGTGCCAGAGACCTCCAAGAGCTTCATGTCCGAAAACGAATGGGGCTACTGGTTCGAAGGCAAGGAAAGCACCGACATCATCACTTCGCCCTTCGGAGACAAGCTGGCCGGAGCAGGCGAAGTGCGCGACGGCGGCTCCTTCTATGACCGTATGGGCGCAGTGGCCTGCTGGAACTCCGTCATGGAGGAAAACCAGTACATGGTCCGCAAGTGGAACGAATTCATCGCCGCCTGACACAACACCTGCGGGGGCATCTCTGCCCCCGCAACCTCTTCCCGTATTTCATCAAGGACCGGACCCCGGATATGAGCAGACAGATCATCGCATGGATTCAGGCTGCGCCGATGGCGTTGGTACTGCTTGGGTTTCTGGTGGCGCCCATCATCATGATCGTGATCGTCAGCTTCTGGGGCGCGACGGAATATTCGATCTACCCGGCGTTCCAGTTCGACAATTACGAATTCCTGTTCGGATCGCCGGTCACCTACACGGTGTTTTTCAACACCTTCAAATACGCGTTTCTCACCTGGGCGCTGACGCTGTTGATCGGCTTTACCGTTGCCTATTTCCTCGCCTTCGAGGTGCGCAGCCTGAAATGGCAGATCGGGCTGTTCCTGCTCTGCACAATTCCGTTCTGGACCTCGAACATCATCCGGATGATCAGCTGGATTCCCTTCCTGGGCCGCAACGGGCTGGCCAACTCGGCGCTGATCAGCTGGGGCGTCATAGACGAGCCGTTGGAGTGGTTGCTGTTCAGTGATTTCAGCGTCGTTCTGGCCTTTGTGCACCTTTACACCCTGTTCATGGTGGTGCCGATCTTCAATTCGATGATGCGCATCGACCGCTCCCTGCTGGAGGCCGCCCGCGATTGCGGTGCCAGCGGTCTGCAGACCCTGTGGACGGTGATCGTGCCGCTGTGCAAACCCGGGATCATGATCGGGACGATCTTTGTCTCAACCCTGGTGATGGGAGACTTCATCACCGTGCGGTTCATGTCCGGATCGCAACGCGCCAACGTCGGGCGGCTGATCTCAAATGACATCAGCCTGCTGCAATACCCTTCGGCCTCGGCCACGGCGGTGGTGCTGCTGTGCACCGTTCTGATCGTGATCGCGCTGCTCTTGCGGCTGGTCGATATTCGCAAGGAGCTTTGATCGATGGAAACGCGCAGCCGGTCCTTTTACATCCTCGCCGCCTTTTTCAGTCTCTTCGTACTCTTCCTCTACGGGCCGATCCTGACCATCGGCATCCTCAGCTTTCAAGGGCCGCAGGGCGGGCTGACATTCCCGATGAACGGGGTGTCGCTCTATTGGTTCCGCGATCTGTTTCAGGAACAGGCCGTGGGTGATATCTGGGGCAGCTTCCGCCGTTCCTTTGCGCTGGGGCTGATGGTCATGGTGACAACCGTGGTGGTCTCGGTCCTGGGCGGCCTTGCCTTCCGCAAGCGTTTTGCAGGCTCCGGGCTGCTGTTCTACCTCGCCGTCACCTCGCTGGTGATCCCGTCGATCCTGGTATCCCTTGGGGTCGGGTTGATCTTCAACCAGTTGGGGCTGCCAGTGCATTGGGCGAGTTCTGGCTATGGCAGCCAGCTGACCTGGACGCTGCCCTTTGGCCTGTTGATCATGTTCGCCGTCTTCAACCGTTTTGACAAAAGCTATGAGGAAGCTGCCCGCGATCTCGGCGCCACTGCCTGGCAGACCTTTGCGCATGTGGTCCTGCCGATCATCGCGCCGTCCTTGCTGGGGGTGGCCTTGTTCGGCTTCACGCTCAGCTATGACGAGTTTGCCCGCACCCTGATGACGGCGGGCAGCTATAACACTCTGCCGCTGGAAATCTTCGGCATGACCACCAATGTGACCACGCCAGTGATCTTTGCCCTTGGCACCTTGACCACTGGGTTTTCGCTGGTGGTGATCGGGGTCTTTTTTCTGACCGTCTGGCTGATGGCACGCAAAAAGGATCGCGGATCCGATGCGGGCAAGGGGATGGTCTGAGCAATGCCGGTGATCGTGATCAATCCCAACAGCACCGAAGCCATGACCACCAGCATCCTGGCCGCCGCCCGCCGCACCGCGCCGGACATCCGGTTCGAAGGTTGGACCTCGGTCGATGGGCCGCCCGCCATCGAGGGGCCTGAGGATGGCGCGCGGGCAGTGCCGCCGCTGCTGGAGTTGGTCCGCAAGGCCTCGGATACGGGCGCGCGGGCCATCGTGATCGCCTGTTTCGATGATACCGGACTGGACGAAGCCCGGCAGCTTGCCACCTGTCCGGTGCTCGGGATCGGGCAGGCCAGCTATGTCATGGCCGAGCTGATCGGCGGGCCGACAGCGGTGATCACCACGGTGCAGGCTGCCGTGCCGGTGATCGAGGCCAATATCGGCGCGCAGGGGCATGCCTCGCATATCGACACGATCCGAGCCGCGAATGTTCCGGTGCTGCTGCTAGAAGATAGCCCCGCTGAAGCCGCAGCAGCTTTCACCGCTGCCGCCCATCAGCTTCCGCCCGACACCGTAAATGTAATCATCGGATGCGCCGGCGCGGTGTCGGTTACCGGCCATCTGGGCGATCTCCCGGGACTGACCGTTATTGACGGCGTGACTGCGGCAGCGAAGCTCAGCCGCGCGTTGGTCGGTTGAGCTGTGCGGTGCGGGCGGCTAGCCTTGAAAATCTATATAGCTTTCGCAGATGAGTTCAGTCGGTACATGGTTTGCCGCCTTTCTCTCTAAGCTCTGTATTCTGTCATCTGACCTGGGCCCCCAATTTCCTCCACCTCACGGAAAGCCATTGGGGTCGGTTTGATGGCCTCGTGCGGCCAGTGTATCTATCGTTCTTTTCTCAGAAAAACTCACACGGGGCGTACTGGACGCAATACTAACGGTAACCTATGAGCGCCAATATGTTCCATCATGTGGTGGGGGTGTGGAAGGAAACGTATTGAAAAACAGGCGCTTAGGTTAACTTCGAGTGACGATTGGTGCTATGCTGCGGCTATCTGCATTGGCAGGGCTGTGTTCGTTTCTGTTAATAGCTGGCGTGGTTGCCAAACTGAGATCTTGGCGAGTGGGGGGGCGCCCTAGCGCTCGGCATTATCGTGTGGTTTTCAGTTGCTTCGGTTCCTGTTTCAACATCCCTCGAGAAATTGCGATCTGAAGTTCTCAAAAAGGTAAGCAAGTCAGGAAAGATTCTGTCGCGTCTAAATTCCTCGGTACGCCGGGGGCTGGCCAACGGTTGACGCTCTCGCCTGGGCTGGAATTCACTGAAGTCGGCGGAGTTGATGCCTCGACTTTTTAAGGTCGGAAAGCTGCGGAAGATTTAGCGCGGAGGTTTCGTGTTCCGAACGGCTTTGTTGTTGGCATCACAGAAGGAGGGAGCATCCACCCCATCAACAAAATCCAGCGTCACTCTCAATCAGCTCGGACCATCGCTGGCTTCACAGCCCTTGATTTCAATTGGCATTCGCTTCGCGCAGTTCGCGATGCAACCGTGCCTCCTCCTCGGCCTTGGGGGTCGAGAACCGCGCCAGCAGCAAATAGGCCGCCGGGGTCAGAAAAAGCGTCGACAGGGTTGCGAGCCCCAAACCACCGACGATCACCCACCCCAAGGCTTCGCGCGCCTCGGCGCCCGCCCCGGTTGAAAAAATTAGCGGTATCCCCCCGAGAACCGTTGACGTCATGGTCATCATGACGGGACGCAGGCGTATAGTCGAGGCATCATAGATTGCTTGATGTACATCCGCACCGCGATCCCGCAACTGGTTCGCGAACTCGACGATCAGGATGCCGTTCTTGGCCATAATCCCGACCAACATGACAAGGCCGATCTGACTGTAAACGTTGAGGCTGAGCCCGGTCAGGGCAAGGGCAAAAGCAGCACAAGCCAGACCGAAGGGCACGGTCGACATGACGACGATGGCGGAAATGAAGCTTTCGAATTGCGCAGCAAGGACCAAAAGAACGACGATGATCGCAAAGCCGAAAATAATGCCAATCCCCGAGTTCGTCTGATCCAGCGTCGCGGCCTCGGCCAGCGGAACGACACTGTTGTTTTCGGTGATTAGATCCGCCGCCAGATCCTGCACCTGGACAAAGGCATCGCCCAGCGCAAGCTCCGGCGTCAGGCTGGCCGCGATCTCGACCGAGCGGTTCTTTCCTTCGCGGCTGAGTTCCGGAGCAACGGCGCGTTCCTCAAGCCGGACAAAGGACGACAGGGGAACCATCTGGCCATCGGACGCACGTACAAAGATGCTTTCGAGATCACCAGGATCATCAACCGGCATCGAGGTCGAGAGCATCTGGATATCATAGCTGGTGTCATCGATGAAAACCGACCCCACGCTTCGCCCGTCCAGAACGGCCCGCAAGGCATCCCCCAACCCGGAGATTTCGACGCCAAGGTCCGATGCCCGTGCGCGGTCGATTTCGATAAAGAGCTGTGGCTGCGTCGTTTCATACTCAAGCCGAACCCTGCCAAAGTCGGGATTTTGCTGCATCTGCTCGACCAGTTGCTCGGCCACGCCCGCCAGCTGGTCGTAGTTGTCGCCCGTGATCGCAAACGCCAAGCCGCGTCCGGCGCCGCGAATTCCCAAGGAATTGCGCTGGATTACGAAGACCCGAACTCCGATGATCGAAGACAGCCCCCGGTTAATATCGTTGACGATGTCCTGTTGACCGCGGCTGCGCGCCTCCCATGGTGCAAGCGTGGCAACCATGAACCCCCGATTGTCGGCGCTATAGCCCGTAATCGAGAAGACATTGCGCAGCTCGCCGGTTTCGCGAAGGGGAGACAGCGAGCGCTCGATCTCGTTCATTTTTGCCATGGTATAATCGAGCGACACCCCCTGAGGTGCCGTGATGGACATCAGCACAAGCGATCTGTCTTCAGGCGGGGTCAGCTCCTGTTTGATACCAGAGCCAACCATAAGCGCAGTTGCCGCGAACAGCAGCGACGCCAGAACCACAATGGCCGGAGCGCCCAAGGCCATCCGCAATGTGGCTCCGTAAAGCGCTGCAAGCCGGTTGCCCAGCCAGGTGATCGGTCCGCGCTCGCTGTTATTCAGCTGCACGCCATCCAGCAGGCGGCTGGCCATCACCGGGCACAGTGTCAGCGCCACAACGGATGACAGCGTCACGGACATCGCCAGTGTAAAGCCGAACTCGCGGAAAAGCCCCCCGGCCTGTCCGGGAAGGAACGACAGGGGCACGAAAACAGCCGCGAGGGTGGCCGTCGTGGTGATCACGGCAAAGAACACCTCCTGAACCCCCAGAACGGCAGCCGCGCGGGCGCCCATCCCCTCGGCGCGCCGCCGCACGATGTTTTCCAGAACCACGATGGCATCATCCACCACCATGCCCGTTGCCAGAACAAGCGCCAGAAGCGTCAGGATGTTGACTGAGAACCCGACCAGATAGATCCCGGCCAGCGTTCCGACCAATGCGACGGGAAGTGTCAGTGCAGGAATGAGGGTGGCACGGAAGCTGCGCAGGAAGAGAAAGATCACGGCAACAACAATTGCGATAGCCAGGCCCAGCGTCTTGAGCACCTCCTCGATCGAGCCATTGATGAACACCGCATCATCAGAGGTGATGAATATATCCACCCCTATCGGCAGGGTTTCATTCAATTCTGCAACCACCTGGTGCACGGCTGCCGAGATTTCCAGCGTATTGCTGGTTGCCTGACGGATCACCCCGATGCCAAGCCCTGTCTGGCCATTGGCGCGCAGGATGGTTTCATTCGGCGCGGGGCCAAGGGTAACGCGTGCCACATCCCCCAGTTTGACATTGTCGCGGATTTCCAAGGCTTCAAAGGCTTCAGGTGTCGAAACAGAAGCCGTTGTGCGGACATTGATCGACTGGCGCATACCGCTCAGATCGCCCGCCGGAGCATCATAGGCCACATCCGCAAGCGCACGGCGCAAATCCGCAAGGCTGAGCCCCCTGCTGGCAAGCTCCCACTGGTCGATATCAACCCGGAATATCGGATCACGATCCCCATAGATCTGCAAATCAGCAACGCCCGGTATCGAAATCAACCGGTCTTCCACCCGGTCATGCACGATTTGTGTCAGTTCCTGCGGCGAGCGGCTGTCCGAGGTCACCGCCACCCGGACCACAGGCTGCGCGTTGGCGTCGGCCTTTACGATGCCGGGGGTCTCGGCATCCTCTGGCAGGGTATTGGCGATCCGGCTGACCGCATCACGGGCATCCGTCGCGGCAACATCCAGATCTACACTATCCTCAAATTCCAGCGTGACCCGGCTGCGGCCATAGCGAGATTGCGACGAGATCGTCCTGATCCCCGAAACCCGCCCAACCGCGCCTTCAATCCGGCTTGTGACCTCCTGATCAACGGTTTCCGACGACGCGCCCGGGAAATAGGTGGTCACCGTCACGACAGGGCGGTCCACATCCGGCAATTCGCGGATCTCGGCCCCGAACAAGCCAGCCACACCGGCAATCACGATCAATGCGTTGAGCACAAAGGCCAGTACCGGCCGTTTGACGAACAAGACGGTGCCCGTCCCATGCTGCCCATGCAGAGTCTCGCCAAGTATACTCACGACGATACTCCCTTAACCGTTGGTCTCAGATGGTTCTGTGCCCTCGACAGCTTCAACCTCTGCCCCTGGCCGGATATTCTGAACGCCTTCGACGATGATGGCATCCCCGGCATTCAGCGCGCCTTCGACCAGGACAGAGCCACTGTTGCGCTGCAATATCTTCACAGCGACCCGTTGTGCCTTGCTGTCTTCGATCTTCCACAGGAAAGGCCCGTCCGAAGACCATTGCACCGATAGCGGATCCACTGCCAAGGCCATTTCGCCGGGAAACGAAAGCGCGACCGAGAACGCCATCCCAGCTCTGAGCGTATCGCCCTCGTTTTCAAGCTGCCCCTGAACCCGCAAGGTGCGGCTGTGCCGGTCGACGATATTGTCGATCGCGTTGATCTTCCCGACAAGCTGCTGATCTGGGTTCGCCAGGGGAACGACCTGCATCGGCATGCCAAGCGACAATTGGCTGATCGCCCGTTCAGGCACCCGGAAATCGATCAGGATATGCGAGCGGTCCGTGATCACCGTCAGGACATCCTGCACGGAAATGCGGTCGCCAACCTCGATCTCCGACAGACCAGCCCATCCCGAGATCGGCGCGACGATGGTTCGCTGTGCAAGGTCAAACCGGGCCTGCTCCAACGCCAGTTCCGCCGAGCGCAGTTCCAGTTCAGCCTCGCGGAAACGCACAGCTGTTACCGCGCCGGTTTTCTGCAACTGCTTGAGCCGGTCGACATCCTCCTTTGCAGCCTCCACCTGCAATCGCGCCCGTTCGACTGCGATCTTTTCGGCTGCGTCTTCAAGGTGGTAAAGCTCATCCCCCTTGCTCACATATCCGCCGGCCACAAACCCCGTCGACACGATGCGCCCCGTCGCTTCGGCGCGCACTGTAACGGATCGAATGGCCCGCCCGTCCCCAATCGCGCGCACCTGGTCATTCATCGGTTGTTGCGAAACCTCTCCCGCAACCACGCGAACCGGCCCGCGCGGACCACGTTTCGCAGCCGGTTCTGACGCTTCGTCCGAGGGAAGGGGCGCAACCTGTTCAATGATGTCCAGCACGCCCCAGCGTTCGAGCAAGGGGCGCGACGCAGGCACATAGGCAGCCCAGAAATACAACGCCCCGCATACAAGCAGCGCCGCCACAAAAAGTTGCTTGATGAGCTTCATGGAGTTTCCTGCGCTGGGTGAACCGGCGTGGTTGCCGCTGAAAATTGGGTTGTGTGTATCATTGTGAAAAACTGCCTACAAAAAACATGCAACCGCAAGCAAATTCTAGCCGTCCCGAAGCCTACCGGTGTCGAGATGTTGCTTGTTTTTGCACAACAAAATGCACACCTCAGTATCATACTGAAAATGCACAAACTATGCAGCTCATCAGGCTGAGTTCGTCGGTTCTGCTTCGAACAGACTTAGCGTGGAGAATTACTTTTCAAGAGCTAACGCGGATAGCGATCAAACACCGGGCCAGGGCGCGCTGAGGGGTTTGCCAGATCCGGCTCGAAGCGGTCATTTGCCAGGACCAGCATCAACATCGGCTATGAACGCTCATGCCTCCCTGTGTGCCCTGCAGGTCAAACTTTTTAAAGACGGTTTTTGCGCCTAACAAACCCGGGCGCAGTGAACACTTCCTTGAGTTGTGCCGTGCCCATTTCGTCACACTTTGCGCTTGGGGGTAATAGCTTTGCTCAGTCACACCGATCTCTCTGACCGCATCGATGCGTGGTATTCCTTGCCGAAACTTCACGAAAAATTCGTCAGGTTTCAGTTTCTTCGCACGTCTTGAAGTTGTTGGGCGATGGACTTGAGGGGGGGGGGGATCCAGTGCATTTTAAATTGGAGAACGGTGCCTTTCTCATTGCCACCTTCCTGTAACTGCCGTTTACAGCGATGGGCCAGAGCGAAGGATGAGGCCGTTACGTGAACGCCTTCCAAATTGAAGGAACCCCGGCCGGACATCGTGACTTTTTATGGGGCCTAGGCCGTGTTTTTCCAGACAAGGGGGGACTGGAGATCGCCGAGCGCAGATATCGGGCTTTGCCACGTCGGGTCCTGCAGAGAGTTAGGGCAGGAATGGCCGAACCAAACCGGCCACTTAGTTTCTCGCCTAATACTGCGTTGCAGCCCATCGGAGCTGCCATTCGTGCATCGTGCAGTATTTTCCTGGAGCGGGTGACGGTCGCGTGGTGTGTTTGCTGCGCGCCTTAGCCCAGTCCGCGCTCCAATAAAAATTGAAATTTCTGCGAAAAAATGGCACCATCGGCCATCATGCTCAGGTTCCTTACCGTTTTGCTGGTGGCAGGAGCAACATTCGCGTACCTCGCATCGGATCTCAGCGCTCCTTCTGCAAAGCCCACATATGTGACCGCCCCTGTGGAATTTGGACGGCTGGAGGAAACTGTGTCTTCGACCGGTACTGTGGATGCCCTTTTTACGGTGGATATCAGTTCTCAGGTGTCCGGGCGGATTACCAAAGTCACTGCAGATTTTAATGACAGCGTAGAGAGCGGCCAGCCGCTGGCGCAGATTGACCGTCAGGGATTCGAAGCGCGGGTCGCCGAGGCTGAAGCTGCTGTCAGCATTGCCTTGTCCGCAGTTGAGGTTCGCAAAGCGGCGTTGAGGCGGTCGAAAGTAGAAATCGACGCGATTGGATTGGAGCGGAGTGTTCATCAGGCTCGGGTGGATAAAGCCAAGGCAGAGTGGCTCTTGGCACAGTCCAATCTTGATCGAAAAGAAGGGTTGCACCGTTCTGGGACCGTTTCAGAGGCGGACATCGACAATGAACGCACATCAGTGCTGACTGCATCCGCAGCCCTGCGGGAGGCCGAAGCCCTGATGGCCGTCAACGAGCAGAGGATTGAGACCGCGCGCGCTGATTTTGCGAGAAACCAAGCCGAACTTGCGGGTGCGCGTGCAAATGTTCCACAGCGGCAGGCCGCGTTAAAGCTGGCTGAGGTTGAACTGGAGCGCACCACCATACGCGCGCCGATAGATGGGGTGATCATAAACCGCAGCATCGAGGAAGGGCAGACCGTTGCGGCGGCTCTGGAGGCGCCGACCCTGTTTACGATCGCCAAGGCTCTCCGGAATATGGTGGTCTATGTCAGCGTGGATGAAACCGATATTGGCCGTATCCGCATCGGACAGGCGGCTGGGTTCACTGTCGATGCTTTCCCGGATCGGATGTTTTCAGGTGTTGTGACCGAAATCAGAAAATCCGCCAAGGTGATCCAGAACATTGTGACCTATACCGTCGTCCTTGAGACTGAAAACCCCGAAGAATTGCTTCTTCCTGGGATGACAGCATTTGTCAAAATAACGATCAAAAGGTCTGAACCTGGGCTCAAAGTTCCGACCAACGTACTGAGTTACACCCCAAGCACCTATTCGGGAACACCCGAAACGACTGCGGTGATCTGGCGATTGGATGACCTCGGCAAGCCTGAGCCGATGGCGGTCGTGCCGTTGGACAGCGATGCAAGCCATACGCTTATTGCTTCGGAGGAGATCGAGGAAGGCGATCTTGTTATCGGGGCCGAAATTGAACAGCCGCATGAACGGTCGCTGTTTGGGAATTGGATCGGAGCGAGGCTGTGACCACGCTGATCAAAGCAGCGCATCTTGGGCGGAGCTATAGCAGCGGCGGAACATCTATCGATGCTTTGAAGAACTGTTCCATCTCGGTCACCGCGGGGGAATTCGTGGCCATCATGGGCCCGTCCGGATCCGGGAAAACCACCTTGATGAATCTGCTCGGTCTGCTTGACCGGCAAGACGCCGGGACGCTCGACATTCTGGGGCGCCGGGCCAGCGGTCTGACGGACGCACGCAGGGCTGAAATCAGGAACAGGATCTTTGGGTTTGTGTTTCAGTCGTACAACCTGCTGCCGCGTCATTCTGCGGTCGAGAATGTCGAACTGCCGATGATCTACGCCAGTATCCGGGCCGGGGAGCGCCGAAAGCGGGCAGTGAAGGCGCTGGAGGATGTGGGGTTGGCCAAACGGCAGGGCCACTATCCGCACCAGCTTTCTGGCGGAGAGCAGCAGCGCGTTGCCATTGCGCGGGCCCTGGTGAACCAACCGCGCCTGATCTTGGCTGATGAGCCAACGGGGGCCTTGGACAGTCAAAAGGGCCGACAGATCCTCGCCCTGTTCCAGACAATCAACCGTGCAGGTCACGCTGTTGTGGTTGTCACGCATGACGAACGGGTTGCCCGGCATGCGCAACGCATCCTGCGGATGGCAGATGGTGAGATCATCTCGGATGAAACCGTGCCAAACCGTCTTTGGGCTGCGGATGCTGCATCAGAGGTTCTGGTGCTGAGATGATCGTGCTGGAATGTTTCAAAGTGGCTCTGCGGGCGCTTCAGGCGAACCTGCTTCGCAGTTTCCTGACCATGCTTGGCGTCATTGTCGGTGTGGCTTCGGTTGTCTCTATGGTCGCATTTGCAGCCGGGGCGCAGCGACAGATTTCGGAGCAGATCAAAACGCTGGGCGCGAATGTTCTGATGATCGAACCGCCCAGAAACAGCCGTGGAGCGGGGCAGACCGGCCGCGGTGCGGTCTCGCGGCTGACAGAGGAGGACGCGGAGGCCATTGCGGCCAATATTGCACAGATCGCTTTGACCGCTCCTGCGCTTCGCGGCAACGTGCTTGCGGTTCATAAAAACCGGAACACCTGGACAACGGTGAACGGCACCACCTCCAGCTATTTCGCGATTCGTGAATGGCCCTTGAAACAGGGGCGCTATTTTTCCCAGCAAGAACAATCCGGAGCGGGAAAAGTTGCGGTGCTGGGGCAATTGACGGCCGAGCAGCTTTTTGGCGACACGGACCCGATAGGGCAGGTCATTCGCGTACTGTCGGTTCCCTTTGAAGTGATTGGTGTGCTGTCAGAAAAGGGCACCTCGGGTTGGGGGCGAGCGCAGGATCAGGTTGTTTTTGTACCTATCCGCACAGCAAAGCAAAGGCTGATCGGCAGCTCCAATGCGGTTCACCGGAATTCGGTTGAGTATATTCTCGCAAAAGCGGTCTCTTCCTCTGCGGTTCCGGTGGCAGAAAAGAGAATGACGGCTCTCCTGCGGCAAAGGCACAGGATTGGTTCGGGGGCGGCCAACGACTTTCTGGTTTCGGACCCGGCCTCAATGATGGCGGCTGAAAATGCCGTAAAGAGAGCGTTAGGCTGGCTGTTGTCGGGCATTGCATCGGTATCGCTGATCGTGGGGGGGATCGGCATCATGAATATCATGCTGGTGTCTGTGACAGAGCGCACCCGCGAAATCGGCTTGAGGATCGCAATAGGTGCCAGCCCAGGGCATGTGCAGCTGCAATTTCTGATGGAGGCTGTCTTGCTCTGTGTCTTCGGCGGGGCGATTGGATTGGCGATCGGTGCATCTGCTGCAGTATTGGTGGGGCAATTGGCTGGCTGGCCGGTCTTTTTGAGCCCTCTATCCGTCATTGGCGGGGTGGCGGTTTCAGCAGTGGTCGGTTTGATATTTGGTTATTTTCCGGCGCGCAAAGCATCCAAAATGGATCCGGTCGCAGCCTTGAAATTTGAGTAGGCACCAAACTACGCAGGGTGGGCGCGCTGCATGGAGCAACGGGAGCGGCCGAAGGCAACCCAGCCGCCGGATACAGCAAGAGCCCCCAAAGGGGCTCTTGTTCAAAAGGCTCAAACGTAAATGTCAGCTGGGTTGGCCCACATTGCACTGATCACCGACTTCGGTGCCTGGAGTTTTGCCGTTGCCAAACGGATCGTTGTTGGGACCCGGGTCTTTGGCTGTGGTCCGGAAAACGGATCCTGGCGGAACGCACAAAGCTTTACGGCCATTGGTTTTGGTTCCGTCAGGATAGGCGTTTGCATTGGGTTGGCCGCCGGTATCTGCAAATGCCATGCTTGAGGTGCCAAGTGCCAGTGCCCCGGCCGCAATAAGTGTGACAAGTTTCATGATAACCTCCCAGTTTTGTGAATACAGGCCGCAAGATTTGCATAATTCCGGGAGGCCAACATCGCTCACCCGAGTGAGTATCCGCGGCATTTTTCTAACTCGAATGGGGTATGCGTTCTCGTCAGACGCAGGCCGCGGTAGCCGCCGCAGTATCTGACTGGCAGGCACATCTGGGTTTCAAGGCTAGAGGTTACTGCTCTGCTCGGCCAAATTATTCCGGCGATCCGAACGCGTTAGTAATCGGCATGGGCTAACAATGCCACCAGTTCTGCCTGTCGGTGGGTGTTGGTTTTCTGGAAGATAGAGCGTAGATGGCTGCGTGCAGTCCAAATCGATATATTCAGCTGTTTGGATGCTGCTCTCAGGCTTGCACCCGCTGCAAGCCGGATTGTGACCGAGGCTTCGGCAGGCGTCAGGTGATACTCCTGCTGCAGGAACTCTTTGAAAAAGTCAGAGGCGTGCGCGACTTCCCGGATATAGAGCAACGCATGCGCCCCATTTAGCTGTTCGCGCAACTGAATGGGCACCGGCACAGCATCAATGTAAAGGACGCGGCCCGTCTCTGTTTCCAGCTTGACCGGGGGCGGCAAAGGGGTACTCCCCTGCTCACCGAAATCCAGGGAGGCTTGAACAAGCCGCGAGAGTTTTGCTTTCTGGTGTGGGTCACAGAGATGGATATTCCGCCAATTCAGCATCACTTGCCACAGCGGCTCTTCGGCGCAAGCCTCATCAAATGACACCGCGTCACCATTTTCATTCAGAAAAATGATACAGTGGCTTTTGTCACCCAAAAGCGTAATCCACTGGGATAACGAAATAAAACTCATGTCGCATGTCCCAAGCCTGGAGTGTTTCATCCAGCTCGACCCAGCCTCATCTCGAGCGTGCAATCTGGTTTTTACCCACTGCTCACAGTGTGATTGCATCAGGCCAGCCAGTATCCGCTACCGCCTGCGATTGGAGGCGGACGAGAAACGAGGGGGCCGAGATGTATTGTGATATCTTAACGATAAATCAAGCCGCGATTCGTGTAAACTGACCCAGCCTTCTGCCAAGTTTCCCTATGGCGGCACGAGTGGCGGACCCAAGGGGGCCGGGCAATAGGGGCAGGGCCGGAGCCGCCAGAGACATGTCGGCTGCGACCTTTGCTACTCGACGAGCTACCCATACGCTTTTTCAGAAGACGCAGCTCCGGTGCCTGCTCGGCAACGACCTCTTCCAGATCACCCGCCTCCCTTCGCAGATCCGTGGTCTCACTCTACATCGCCGCCCGCGCCGCGTCGCCCGCCAGGCGTTTCTTCCCAGCCTCGAGGAATTCATTGCACCAACTGTAGTAGAGGCTCAGAGCAATGCCCTCCGGGCAGCACATTTCAGCAATGCTGCGTGTAGACTTGTCGCGTTTCTGCGCCGCCCCAAGTGCTCGTTTTCCTCTCTGGACCTGTCGCGGACTGTGCCACTCCTTTGGGTGTCGGAACGTGGGGAGAATTCTACAATCGGATAGGCTGATGCCCGGCATCTTCCGCCGCGCGCGGAAGATTGATGAAACCGAGACACGTGCGAAGATTGTTGACCGAATGATGGAACAGGGCCGGAAGCTGTTCAGTCGTTCCGATTTGCCCCAGAAGGTCGAACAGGAGGAGCTCGATATTGAGAGAGCGCGGGAATGATAGAAAACTTCCGTTCCCCACAGGCCTGGATTTTACGCCCCCGAAACCTCGTGGCCTGCTCCCGGTACAGGGACAGCTGTAGGAAAGTTCAAGCTGACCGGCGCGCCAGGCTGATCAGGCGAAGAATCCGGCGGTGCTCAGTCGTTTTCGAAGAGCTTCTGAAGCGTAGGCTCGGTACTCGACCCGCTTTCAGGGAACCTCCCAAGATCATCTTGCGACGATGAGCCTGTAAGTCGGCGTGCAGCGAAAGCGAGGTAGGTGAAGAGCCAGAAATAGGGGCTTGTCGAGGGGCCGAATGAATCGCTCGACATGTTCGCCGCGATATAGACCAGGGTGCTGAGCGACAATCCGATGCAGATCATCCGGGCCGATGTCGTGCCCCGTGTCGCGCGTAGCATTCCGACGATTGACCACAGGCAGAGGGTCACCACCGCGCCGATCATGATCGCGACGCTCAGCAAGCCCGGCGCGCCAAGGGTGCGCATGTAGTCCAGAAACAGGTTGTGACTGTGGGAAACGTCGGCTTGACGGTAAAAAATATCGATGCGCTGGCTCGCTCCCTGGCCGAGGAACGGATCGGCGAGAAACTGGTCGATACTGTAGCGCCACAGGAACCCCCGGGTCATCAGGGATTCCAGCTCTTCCTGACTGTAGAGGAACTGGGACAGAAGCCCCAATGCGCGCGGGTTGAGAACGTTGAGCGCGAGAATGCCAAGCCCCGTCATCACAAGGGTGACGACAAGGTATAGAGCCATCATGCCGATCCGTCTGACGCCGGAATATGCAACGATGGCATAGGCCAAGAGCATCGTCAGGATCGACGCCCAGGCCAGCATCAGATTGGTCTTGGAGCCCGACGCCAGCAACCCAAGCAAAATCAAGAACAGGCAGAGTATCCGGAACGGGCGCCGCCGCCGCACGGACATAAGCAGCGCCATGAGGGCCGGGATCGTGGTGGAGATCGCCATGCCGAACTGATTTGGGTTCTTGAACATCCCTGCGGCGCGGTCGGTTCCCTTGAAAACCATCTGGTGCAGCGGCGCGATGTCATAAGCGATCAGGCTCAACAGCGCGGTCGCCGCCAGCGCAGCTGCAATGATGTCAATGTAACGCAGGATTTGCTGCCGGGTGACCGTGCTACGGACAAGGAGATAGATTGCAAAGCCGGAAACGAGGGTGGACAGATAACGGCTCGCCCGTAAGGGTTGGGTGGCCCCGAAGGTCGACAGCAGCGACCAGACGATGAGAAACCCGGCACAGGCAAGAACAATGGCAATGGTGCGCGTGGCCGCGACATCGAACGGCGTGCGCCGCGCCCGGGCGGCCTCGAACCAGACCGGTAGCCCGACCAGCATCACCCCAAGGGCCAGCGGCGCCCCGGCGGGAAGGCTGACAAGCGCCGGGGCGGCAAGCAGCGCGACATAAAGATACGCCACATAGGCAGGGAGAGGGGCTGCGCTCGATCGGCGCGCCAGTGCGAGGGGCCGCCCTGCCGGAAAGGGCCCTGCGCCGCTGCCTGACGGCCAATCAGACCCGCGCACGTTCATTGCGCTTCCATTCGGAAATCCCCGCGAGACCCACTCCCACGAAGATACTCAGGGTAAGAGAGATCGCCAGCACCACCATCTTGTTCGGCGAACTGGGCAGGGTTGGAGCTACGGCATCGGCGACGATGCGCAGGTCGGAATGACTCTGCGGGGCGTAGCGGGTGGTCTCGAGCTGGCTCAGGTATTCCTGATAGGCGCCGTCATAAAATATTTTGTCACGCCGCGCCGCCTGAAGCGCGGACCAGGTCTCGCTTGCGACATAGGCGTTCAGCTGACGGATCTGGTCGCTGACGCTTTCCTGTTCGGCCACCGTGGTTTCAAGCTCCACTTCAATCGCGCTGGCGGCGAGGCGAACCTCCTGTCTGAGACTGGCTTCGAGTGTCTTGATGCTGTCGGTGATGGCAGACACGGATTGCGGCTGGGAGCCGGGCTGCTGCTGAATCCCGGCAAGCCGGTCCCTGGCTTGTGCGAGCTCGGTAAGCAGCTGTCGGCTAGCCGGGCTGTCAAGGGTGATGACCGATGTATCGCCCGTGCGTTCGTAGGCCGCGATCAGCGACAGCTTGGTCTTCAGCGCTGCCGCCTTGGCCTCGAGCATCGAGAGTTGCTGGCGCAGGGCGAAGGTTTGCTGTTGGATCTGCTGTGGGTCGGCGGCCACCCTGCCGGTTCCGCGCAGGAGAGACCGGACATTGCCGTCGGCCTCGGCCGCCTTCTGCCGCGCGCGTGCCGCAAGGGTTTCCAGCTGGGCGATCCGTTGCGCCTTTGCCTCTTCGTCGCGGGCTAGTGCCCCGGCCAGGTGGGCGCGCGCAAACGCATTGGCGATATCCGCCGAAAGCGCCGA
Source organism: Pseudophaeobacter sp. 1A09344 (assembly GCF_041008745.1). Taxonomy (NCBI): domain Bacteria; kingdom Pseudomonadati; phylum Pseudomonadota; class Alphaproteobacteria; order Rhodobacterales; family Roseobacteraceae; genus Pseudophaeobacter; species Pseudophaeobacter sp. 1A09344. Next base: position 201,747 of record NZ_JAXGFS010000002.1, on the reverse strand, counting down.
CGAGACCGAGCTGTAACGCAGTTCGATGAGCCGCGTATTCCCCTTGCGAGAGACACTCAGACCCTTCCTGACCTTGCCGATTACCATCGGCATCGGATCAGCGGGTTCGTCTGGGCTGGCGCGTCCGGCCCATTGCCTCAGCGTGTCGACCACCGCCGCAAGGGTGCTGGCCTCAGGTGCGAATTCCGGCAGCGTCGCAAGATCGAGTTCGCGGATCACGGCAGCGGTGGTTTCGTCTGAGCGGATCAGTTCGGCGTTGGTGTCGAGGTCGATCGCCGTTCCCAATTCGGAGCGCAGATCGCCCCCGGTGGCGGACCCGAGATAGAGCGAAACACGCGCTGCATACATCGGCGTGGAGAAGACGATAATCGCCAGCGCCAGAAAAATACCGGCAGCGAGGCAGATCAACAGTGTCTTCGCTTGCCGTCGAACCGCCGCCAGAAAGGATGCGATGGTCGGCGGAGTTGCCTGCCATTCGAATTCGAGAGGATCGTCTGGTAAGTCGGAGCCATCCATTGCTTCCCTGCCTTCAGTTTTTTGTTCTCCGTCCCCGCGCACCCTTCGCACCAGCCTGATGAAAGATTCGGCGGTGGGCGCCTCGTAGAGCCAGTAGTTGTCGAGCGGATCTTCGGTTTGTTGTGACCCTTTCATTGCGTTTCTATCCCCTGCTTTCCGGGCTCCACGGCCATGCCGGGGGGCAGGACGTGAAGTTCGACGATATCCCCTGGCATCAGGGCCATCGCAGGCTTGGTCTGAGCCCGGGCGAGCGTCACGCCGTTTCGGGTCACCGTGGCCGTTGGTTTGATCCCGTAAAGCTGCCGCAGCGGGTCTCCGGCACTTGCCGTCAGGGTCGCCAGGTTGGCCTGCCGCTGTTGGGCGCTGGCCACGGCTTCGCCTAGGTCCTTCCAGGCGGTGATGCGCGCATCGCTGTCGATGGCGCTGATTTCAGCTGAGAGCTTCGCCGCCTCGGCGCGGGCTTCTTCCAGGGTGACGTCGATCTGCAACGCCCGGCTCGCCGTGACCAGAGCGGCGCGGCGCACCTCGGAAACGCGCGACATCGGCGCCAGTCCCTTTTCCTGCAGCGCGCGGATGTCTTCGAGATCCTTCTCGTCCATCGCCGCGCCGTTGTCCTCGTTCTGCTTTTGCTCACTCAGGACGCCGATGCGCTTGCGAACCCTTTCGATTTCGTCCTGCAAGTGTTGTTTCTGCGTCTCGATGGCCACGCGGGTTTCTTCGAGGATAGACCGCTCGACGCTGACGATGCTGTTGATCGCGGGGATATGGGCCACAAAGATGCGTTGGTAATCCTGAGGCGTGTCGGTCCCGAGGAAGGTTTTCAGGCGCCATATCCGGGCGTATTCATTGGCCAGCGCGGTCACGGCGGCCGCAATTTCGTCGCTGGAGGCCGGTCGCTGGGTATCGCGTGGCGGTCCGCTGCTTGCCAGCGTCATCACGTGGTGCAGGGTCATGCCGCCGCGGAACGGGATTTCATGCGCGCCACCGGCATCTCCCGAGACATAGATCGGCCGGTAAGAAGCCACAGTAACAAGAACCTGATTGGTTTCGATGATCTGGGGCAACCCGCCACCAGGAGCGACTCGTCGGGTCAGGCTCATCTCGGCATAGGCATCGGCGGTCTTACGGCGGACGTCGTCAAGCGTTCCCCCGCCTACAGCGATCGGTCCCACCAGCGGGAACCAGGCCGCGCCACTCATTTCGATCGGCACGTCGACATTCAGTTCCGGCGCTCCCACGACAAGCAGGCGCAGCACGTCACCCGGGGCCAGCCGATAGTCATCGGCCGCGATCGGGAGTGCCGTCAGCAACAGCGCCATGAGGGAGAGGACAGCTGCAAGCCATGTTCGGGTCTGGGGCTGCGACCGTGTTTCGGCAGGGCGGTTTGGTGCGGTATGCATCACAGGACCTTCCAGATCACGCGGCGGACGGATCGAACAACTTCGTCAAGAGGCTGGTCGGCATCGATTTCCGCCACCAGCGTTTCGTCGGGAAAACGAAGGGCGCGGACCACGTCGATCCGGTTTTCGATTTCCTCAGCGCTCATCTCGGGGCGGCGGGACAATGCCACCTCGGGCGAGGCGATGAGCTTGATCACGACGTCAGGTGGGTAAAGCCGAGCGTCGGCATAGGCGCGGGCTTCCCACCGTGCCAGCGCCTGGGCAAGGCGGGAGGACGAGCTTGCAAAGCGGCCAAGCAGGCAGCCATCGTTGAAGCCTTGGAACTGGTCTTGCGGGTAGCGATCGCAGATGACCACCAGACCACGGTTCCGGGCGCGGATCATCCGCCGCAGCTTCGCGCGTTTCTCAAGGCTGAGGCTGAGCGCCCAGGGGATCAGCGCGACGGCCCTGAGACGCCCACGCAAACCGCTGCGGCGCTGGCTTGGCGTGCCGCTCGCGGCGCGTCGGTCGACAAGGCGCCGGGCGATCTGCAGTGGCAGTCGCAGCAGCGAACCGGGACCGTCGCCGCTTCCGAAATAGATCGGAACCACGTCGAGTTTCTGCCCAAGCCAGGACATCGTGTCGGCGCGCATCGTCGACTTGCCCGCTCCGTCGGAGCCGAGAAAGGCGACAACAATACCGCCCCGTGGCGATGTGCGGCGCAGCGGGATCGCCCAGTGAAACCGCCTGCGGCTTAATCCGCCGAGAATCCAGAAGATCTCCCGCACCTTCATGAACAGCGCTGCCGAGATGGCGCCGTAGGTCCGATGCGGGCGCAGCGCGGCACGCACCACCTTGGCGAAGGCCGCACGGTCGGAATGTCGGGCCCCGTCTGCAAGGATACGGCGCAGTGGCGCTTCGGTCTTCGGTCCTATCAGCCTGGCAGCGAGCGAGACAACCGCATCAGCTTCAGCGCGCTCGACCAGCCAGGCGAACTCGCGTTCGAAATCATCGTTCCCGCCTTTGACACGGATCCATGCGGCAACGGTTGTTCTGATCCGCCGCTTGAGGGCGTCGCGGACGAGAAGCAGCAAAAGCTCCATTTCGGGGGCGGTGACATAGGCGCCGTGAATGGGGTCAAACCTGCGCGTCGCGAGGGCCTGCGCTTCCCAAGGCAGGCGGTAGCCTTTGAGGTGCTTCTGGCCAAGCGTGAGGCGGTGATGCAGGTGAAGGTGAACCAGCGTTCCGGTCGCGTCGTCAACGGCGAGATAATCCTCGACCGCCGGATAGGCGGTAAGCGCGGTCGCCTGGAACCGGCGGAAACCGCTTTCGCCGAGGATGCGCTGCAAATCGTCGCCGCGCCACGGTTCCACCAGAACGTCCAGATCCGTGAGGCCCCGCATCCCGGCACCCAGGTGTTCATTGCTTTTCCAGTGGCAGTACTGCAGGTCGGCAGCATGCAGGCGGTCAAGAAGCCGCTGCACTACCGCGAGGCCGATTTCGGGTACCGGCGCGCCGCCCCAGGTCGCGCGTTGCAGCAGGTTTTCACGATCATCTTTCATCACGATACCCGCCTTTGAAGCAGTGCGATGCCGCGCCGCATGCGCATGGGGCCGACATTGGCGAGGGCGAGCAGCAGGCGCTCTCGATCCGGCCCGAGAAAGAGCTGCGGGCGCATCCAGATCAGAAGCGGCACCAGCAGCGCGGCAACCAAGACCGTGCCGCCGACGACCGGAACTGATCCCGCGCCGGTGCCCCGCAGGCCGGTTGCGATGGTGAAGCTGCTCCCGCCGAGGATCAACGCGAGAAGCGCGCCAGGCAGATGCGCCTGCCCGAAGGTTCGCCAGCTCATGGCGGACAGGCGCAGGCTAAGCTGCGCCATCATCAGGAAATTGAGGGCGAGGGCGCATAGGACACCGATCGCTACGCCGATCAGCCCCCACTGCTGCCCGGACAGCGCGCCGACAAAGACCGCCATGGCGAACACACCCTGGCGCCAGGCCCGGGCATATACGGCGCCGGTGGCGCGCACGATGGAGTCGCTGATCTTGGAACTGGTGCGGAACAGCATCCCGAGGGCAAGGAAGCGCAGCGGCACCGCCGCGCTCGCCCAGTTCGGCCCCAGCAGGATGTGCACGATTTCGGGGGCGAGGATGGCAATGACGACACCGGCAGGCAGCATCACCGTCGCACAGGCGAAAATACCGCCACGATAGGCTCGGGCCAGACGTTCGGGCTGGCTCTGGACGCTGGCCATGGTCGGGAACAGCACCCGGTCGAGAGCCTGCCCCACCAAGATCGCGGGCGCGGCCATAAGTTGATAGGCATGACCGTAGAGCCCAAGAGCCACCGGCCCAAGCCAGCGCCCGACGACCATGTTGTCGGCCTGGGACGCGAAGTAGTTACAAAACTTGGCGATGGTGAAGCCCGTGCCGAAATAGAGAAGCTCACCGACGGCACGCGATTCCAGCATGAGCCGGTTTTCATGCGGTTGGCCGAAAAGCAGTATCAGTGTCCGGGCGATATTCTGCGTCAGGTAGGCGCCGACCAGCGCATAGACCCCGAAGTCCATCAGCGTGAGTACCGGTGCCACCACGATGAAGCCGAGCCCAAAAGCCCCCGCCTCGACCAGTGCGAGCCAGCGAAAGCGAAAGGTGCGAAGGGCTAGCGCCTCAGCCACCGTCGCGAGGCCGCGTAGTGGGAAACCGAGTGCCATGATCCGCACCACTCCCGCCAGTTCGGGCATCTGAAAGAAACTGGCGATCGCATCCGCCAGGAGATAGGCGACCAGCCCCACGACCAGCCCCATCGCCACCGACAGCGTGAACCCTGTGCGGATATGCCGGGGCTCAAGCGCGGAGCGCTGAACGATGGCTGGGCTGACCCCGAGTTCGGAAATGATCGCGCAGAAGCCGCCGACGACCATCGCCGCCGCGAAGAGGCCGAACTGTTCAGGCGCCAGCAGCCGCGCCAGGAAAATAATCGCGATCACCTGCAGCAGCGCCCGCGCGCCGACCGCCAGCGAGGTCCAGCCGAAGCCGGAAATCGTCGTTTCGGTGAGTTTTCGTCCGCCCGTCATCGCGTCACGCTCCAAAAACACGGGGGATATCGGCTTTGGTGCCAGTTACCCGCTGGCCAGTCACCTGTTTCTCCGTCACCCGCTGGCCTGTCATGCAATGGCCCAATCGCTGTGCAGGTTGATTTCAAACAGGCGCCCGTCCGGTTCCTGGTCGTAGCCGTAATCGACGGCATAAAGCGACATCTTGTCCCCGTCATTCGGGTCGCTGCTCGGCGCGAGTTCGAGCCCCTTCAGCTTTGGCTTGCCGCCAGTGATCGGGCTTCTGTAATCGTTCAGCAGGTCGGTCGAGGCGAGAATGTTGTACTCGCGGTCCACTTCAAAGATGGTGCCGCGCGTGCTGCCGCTTGAGATATAAAAGACATCCTGCGCTGCATCGTAGGCCAACCCCTCGGCATCTTCGATTTCGCTTGGCAGAACAGTCCGTTCGACCAGGTCACCAGTTGCGGATAGTTCGCTAAGTTCCCGGCTCGACCCGTTGAGCAAAAAGATGTGGCCCGTCGCAGGATCAATCACCGGATCTTCAGCGTCTTTGATATCGAGCGCGCCCACGTCAATCTGGCCGAGCAGGACCGTCGGGTCATTCGGATCGGTGATAAAGATTTTATTGGCGTCGTCGTCGGTGATGTAGAGAAGGCTGTTGAACGGATTATAGGCCACTCCCGTCGGCTCATCGCTGTAGCTGATCAGCGAGAAGGCGTCGACATAGGTTCCGTCGAGCCGGGTCGCGAACAGGTTCACGGGGCTGTAATACGGGCTTTCGTTATGCTCGGAATCCACGATGAACAGCAGGTCGAGTTCGGGCACATAGGCAATGCCGGAAGGATCACCTGATCCATAGCCCGAGGGGTCGCCGGGGAAATAGTCGGTCGTGTTATGGATTGCGACGACGGCGGGGGAAAGGGGCTGCACCACGGCGTCGTTGTCGATCACCGAAACCGAAACGCTGGACGTCCTGCCATCATAGGCGGTGTCGGGGCTTGAGGTCGTCAGGATCAGGGTGAAATTCTCTGTCCCTTCGGTAATCGTGTCGTCGATCGCGCTGAGCAGGATCGTTTGCGATGTCTGCCAGTTTTCGGAGGTGAAGGTCAGGGTTTGGGGCGTGAACCCGATATCATCCGGCCCCGAGGTCGAGATTGTGATCGTCACGTCCGCAGTTGGCGCAGTTTGCAGCGAAACCGACAGGCTGTCTCCTTCTCCGTCCTCGGTGACGATCGTCGATCCATCGCTTTCGGTGACCGTGATACCCGGCACAGGATCGGTCGGGATAGAGTAGGTCACCGACAGGGTCGGGGCGGTGCCGCTCTCGGATGATCCGAAGCGCAGACCGTTGTCGCCGCCGACAGTCATCAGCCAGCCGTTGTTGGCCAACCCATCGGACCACGCTTGCAGGCTATGCGTCACATCAATCAGCTCGGTCCCCTTGTCGAGGCGGCTGAGCGCAACATCGGGGGTCGAAAATGCCTCCACGTCATCCGTCTGAATGCCGTTGCCGAAACCGCTCCAGGTCATTTCCGGCTGGCTGGTCCAATCTTCCGCCATGAGGTGGAACGCCACCGAATCCCTGGTGCCGTTGGACAGCACCAGCGTCAGGGTCGCCGAGGTGATCGTCGCGCCAAGTGGAATCTGCCCTGGCCCGTTTCCGAAGATCTCCGAGAACTGGATGAGCCCCTGCATCTCGCCGCCTGCCTTGTCGGCGCCATCGACATAGACAACGGGCTTGGTGTCATAGCTTCTGTCCGCGCGGCTTTCCCGGATGTAGGTGTCGATCGTCCCCAAATACCCCCCGACATTCTGCTGGAAGCTGGTTGTCACCTCTGCGGCATTCTCAGCCGTAGGAACATAAGCCGCGGCGGCTTGGTCGATCATCGTATAGGTTGGGGTAACGTCATCCTCATGCAATTGGACGCTCCGGTCGGTGCTGCCATTGCTGCCGAACAGCCAGCCGAAACTCTCAATGCCATAAGACCAGCTTTGCAGGCTCCGCATCACCTCAATGACACCGGTGCCGGAGAAAAGACCGCCGGAGGAGCGGTGCGCGCTGCTGTTATCCGTCAGACTGCAAACGCCGGTGGTGTCCCAGTTCCAGTTTGCCAGGCCGGTCCAAATAGAGGAAATTATCGGTCCGAACGGGATTTGGTCTTCACCGTCCCCGAATGCATTCGAGAAGTTGACGAAGCCCAGTGTTTCGCCCGGAAAATTGTGGAAACCGTCGACGTGGACATCGGGGGTGGAATCATAACGGTCATCCGACGCATTTTTCCAAATAAAGGCGTCTATCGGGTCATCAAAGTCATATAGATATTTCTTATTTGCAGTTGTCGACATTTTTTCACCTATTTAACAAGCAACATTTCCCCGAACCCAAAGGCAAAAGTAAAAGGCTATACAATTGCAATGTTTCCGAGAATCTGAGAAGGATTTTGCATCAGGGCGCTTTTCGAGAGCCCGATGAATGGGGTTTTTGGGGTCAAGGGATGAGGAATTGTGCGTCGTGTTGCGCCAATTATTGTTATGCATGCAGCCCCCTTTCTTCCATGCGCCGACGTGGCACCCGTCGGGTCCCGTCTGCCAGCAATTGCGTCACGATCTGGTGCGCTGTCTCGTCTGGCCTTGCGGTGCCGTCGACGGTGATGATCCGGGGCGCGATGCCGCGCGCGTGGCCGACGGCCGTTAGGGTGTTGAGAAGAGACCGGCGCAGGAATTCCGCTTTCTCCCACGTGCGTTCGGCGTCGGTGGCGTCTCGGATTTGCAGCCGCGAATGCTTCGAGTGCCGGGCAGCAAGGCGGTCGGCGCAAATCGTTGCTGGGGTTGCGACCGATACGTAGATGCGGCTGTTGGTGACCGCACCAGATAACCCGTCACCCATCAGCGACTGGGTGTCGCCATTCAGGGCGCGCAGTTGGACCGACCAGAGCGCTTGCAGCAACCCCTGATCGAGGACCGCGCTCATGCCGTGGCGTTCGAGCCGAGCATAGAACGCCATGATCGTGGCAACAGTGGAGACGGCGCGGAGCTTGTCTCGCAAATGCGGCTGCTGGATCGCCAGAGTCTGTCTTACTGCGTTGCGGCTGCCGCCGTCATGGCCAAGGTTGGATAGGATCAAACGCAGCTTCGCGGCCGCACGGGTTGTTTTGCCTGCTTCGTCCCTGAAAAAATCGGGGGCGAAGATCAGGTCAGGGTGTCTGCGTGCCAGTGCCGCGTGAACTTCGCGCGCAACAGTCGTCTTTCCCGACCCGGGCAAGCCGAAAAACTCGACCTTCAGCCCACGCATCAGCCCGTGTCCCGGCGCGGTGGCAATCCTTGATCGCTGCGAGTGAGGCAATTGGTTCATGCAGGGGCCTCCCTGAGCAGGCTGCGCGGCAGCAGCTCTTCGTAAATTTCAAGCGTCCGCCTCGCCATGAAATCGGCATCCCAACGGTCCAGCGGCGTGGCGCGGGCTTCGGCAGCCATCGCCGCCCGCCGCTCGGGAGACGAGACAAGCTGTCCGAGCCTTTCACGGAAACCCTCCCAGTCTTCCTGGGGGACAATGAAACCGTTCACGCCATGGGTAATGATCTCTTCGATGCCGGGCAGATCGAACAGGACAACCGGCCGCCCCACTGTCAGGGTTTGCAGCACCGTTCGCGGCAATCCTTCGCGCTCGGCGGTGTGGATGCAGATATCGGCCATGGCGATGATCCGTTCGGGATCGGTGCGGTATCCAAGCAGCGTGACCTGGTTTTCAAGGTCGAGGTCCCTGATCGTGTCCTCAATCGCTGACCGAAGGTGCCCATCCCCTGCAAAGACGAGGTGCAGCTCCGGTAACTGTTTGAGAAAAATCGCGATTTCCCGCAGGAGTTCGAGGTGCCGTTTGCGCGGTTCAAGCACGGCAAGCATGGCGATGACGACCGGGCGAGGGGCGTCTGAGCCGAGCCCGAGAAGATCGCGCCAGCCCTCTGGTGGCACGGCCTGCCGAAACCGCGAGAGCTCGAAGCCGGAGGGGACGACAAAGTGCTGTCGGCTTGCGCCGACTTTGTGGTCTTGGCAGGCGCGCCGCATCCCCTCGCTGACATGGATGAAGCCATCGGTCATCCGCGCCGTGGCCCGTTCGAGCCCGAGATAGACGGCCTTTTGGGCTGGTCCGACGCCGAGAAATGGCAGGATATGGACGCCATGCACGACAAGCGGAACACGGGCCGATGCTGCGGCGAACCTGCCGATGATGCCGGCCTTTGACTGATGCGTATGCACCACGTCGGGCTGGATTTCCCTCAGCAGACGACGGATTTCGAGGAAAGCAGCCGGGTCCTGAACCGGGCTGAGGTTTCGTACCAGGTTGGGCACCGCTACAAGCTCTGCTCCCGGGGCGAGCGCCCGTGCGAATTCGGGCAGTACGTCACGGCCATGCATAAGGATCACCTCATGCCCGGCGGTGACATGGCGGGCGGCTGTCAGCAGCGTGTTTTCCTCGGATCCGGCGCGAAGAAGGCGGGTAAGGATATGGACGATCTTCATTCCACCGCCCCGCTCTTGTGTGTCTCAAGCGTTTTCAAGGTCAGGCCCCCGTCATCCGGAGAGCCGCCGGCAAGGTCATGAACAGGATCCTGAGATCCTCAAGAAGCGACAGGTTTTTAGAATAGAGATGGTCGAGTTCGACCCGTTCTTCGTAGCTGATATCGTTCCGACCCGAAATCTGCCACAAGCCAGTCATGCCGGGACGTACGCTTATGTAGCTGTCGATGACATGCCGGTAGAGCGGCAGTTCATCCTTGGTCACCGGGCGTGGCCCGACGAGGCTCATATCCCCGCGAATGACGTTCCAGATCTGCGGCAGCTCGTCGAGGCTCGTCTTCCGCAATATCCGGCCCAAGCGCGTGATCCGCGGGTCTTTGCGCAGTTTGAAATCCCTGTTCCATTCGGCTGCTGCTGCCGGATCTTCGCGCAAAAGCTTCTTGAGGCGGGCCTCCGAGTCAGCGACCATTGTGCGGATTTTGAAGCAAGGGAAGGCGCGGCCATTCCTGCCGACGCGGCGGTGTGAGTAGATCGGCTTGCTTCCGTCGATGGCGACGAAGGCCGCCAGAATCACGATGAGGGGTAGAGCTAGTGGCAGGAGCAGGAAAGCGCCGACGATGTCGAAGCACCTTTTGCCCCACAGCGCATAGAGATGGGTCGGCGTCGTTCGACCGAGTTTTCCGATAGGATTGGTGCCTACGGCGGGGGCATAACTCGTATTCGAATAGCTGAAATAGTTCTTGTCTTTGGGTGCGCGAAACATAATACATCTCCCCTTGGCGAGGAATTGTACTTCCAACGCCAACTAAAAGCGTTCAACGCCAAATAAAGGCGTTCCCGCGATACGCGAAGTGTCGCATGCATTTTAGATTTGGAGTGATTGCAGTCGGATCCGAAGATTGATCCGTAATCTCTTCTTGTACTTTTTAATTCACCGTAAACGCTCGGCAAAAGAAGGGCCGAGATAGTTTCTTCGATTTACGGGATTGCGCCTGTATTATTATTATACGGAAAGGCTCAAGAAAATTAGTGAGCCCCGCAATCCTCCGTAGAATTAGTCACAGTTTCTAAACGGTGACAGACTTCCCAGAATGAGTCAATCATTTAGTCATAAATTTGACACGTATCTGACATATTCCTGTCGCAATCTATTTGCGTGGGATGTCCGGGTAAGGATATGTGGGTGCAAACCGAAGCATAGACGTGCGCAAGGAGTGTCAAGGGGGAGACATCGTGTTCGGTGCGTGTCGAGCGTCCCGCTGACAGCCACTGATTGAGCCGATTGGACGAGGTTCAGGATGCATTGAGTTGCAGAAGTATGTGACGGTTGCGGCCAGGGCGATTGGCGAGAAAAAGACATTCGGGCAACGGTCATAGTTATTTGTGACACGCCGCCAGTCCTTCAGTCTTCCGAACGTGATCTCTATGTGGTTGCGCTGTTTGTGGCGGCGCTTTTCGTATCTTGCTGTAGTCTGTTGTTGCTTCCTGCCTGGGGGGCAGGTGCGGATCCCGTTATCTTGCAACGCTTCTCTGAATCAATCGGCGTTGTGCCCGCGATCACCAAGACGCCAATCCAAATTTGATGAGCCCGGCACGCTGTCACGAACAGGTTCAGTGGGTGTCCTTTGCTGTCGCAAACTGCGTGCAGTTTCGTGTTCGTGTCGCCCTTGGTGCGTCTGATCAGGCGGCCACGCCTCTTGTTGTTTCGACGCCTAGATATCCGCTTTGAACCAATCTGAGGCTTATCCATGACATTGATCCAGAGGAACAGCCATATAGGCGACAATTTAGTCTGGCCGTGTGTGAGCGGCGGCAAGGAGCGGAAAGCGGTCAGTGCTCAGATGGGCAGGAAACGCATGGCGCCTTGTTTGCAGAAATTCCGTAAGGCGCAATGCCAATAGGATGATTCTCAGATCGAAGCTTCGACGTGCTGCCAGATCGTCGGCTACGTTTGATGATCACGTTTTGTTGATCGAATTGATCCGCTCACCGAGAGTGGCCGTAACCAAGGGTGCATAACCAAAGCGGACACGTTTTGCCGAAACTGCTTATCTCGTGGCACTATCACCGCAATGGCTACCGCCTTGACCGAAGTCGCCGAAGAGTGCTCGGAGCCGAGGGGGCGTGGCCTTGCAGACTGCGAGTGTCACCACCGCCGACATCAGGACTGGAAAGGCGTCATAAGCGAGATCGAAGAGGTGCTCCCGCCGAAGTTAGCGATAACGAGCTCTAGGGCTGACAGGAGGCATGCTGGCCTTCTGTGCGTCTGAGTAAATGGGAGAGAGAGACCATGACGACCATTGCAGGAATCGCATCAAGCGATACAACCTTCAGCATTCTTGTCTCAGTGATCGAGTTCATCGATGCTGAGAAAGGGACTGCCTATATCGACACCCTCAACAACGCGGCTGCAGATCTCACCGTGTTCGCGCCGACGAATGCGGCCTTTGGTCAACTGGCCACCGATCTTGGCTTCGCAGGGGATACGACCGACGCCGTCGCGGTGACTGAATTCCTTAGCACGCTGGGTGCGGACACGCTCGAAGCTGTGGTGACCTACCATGTTTCGGTTGGGTCACTGTCCTCCGGCGATATTGCTGCGGCCGGATCCGTGACGACGTTGCAAGGCGGCATTATTGATGCCTCCGAATTGCCGACGCTAGGCGACAACGAACCGGATCTGATTGATCCCTCGCTGATTGCAACGGACATCATGGCGGACAATGGCGTGGTGCATGTGATCGACAGGGTACTCTTGCCTATTGATTTGCCCGACAATGATGCCCCGACCGTTACCGGTCTCGTGCTCGAAACGAGTGGTGCGGAGGGCTTTGACGGCAACGGCGCAGACTTCGACATTCTGCGCGATTCCGTGATTGCCGCCGATCTTGCAGGGGTTCTGGACGACGACACCCAGGATTTCACAGTGTTCGCACCGACTGACTCCGCGTTTGTCGGTCTGTCCCAGACCCTCGGGTATGAGGGAAGTGACGAAGCAGGCGCTTTTGGTTACTTGGTCGATGCCCTGCGCTTGCTGAATGAAGGCAATGACCCCATCGAGCTGTTGTCCACCGTTCTGACCTACCACGTAGCGGGCCAGAGCCTGCAAGCCAGCCAGGTGATTGCCACTGGAGAGGTGGAGACGCTGCAAGGCGGGACACTTACGCTCGATGGCCTCAGTCTTGTCGATGCCGATCCGGATCTTTCGAACCCCAACCTGATCGCGACCGATCTTCAGGCTTCTAACGGTGTCGTTCACGTCCTGGACGGCGTTCTTCTGCCTGTCGACCTGTTGCCAACTGATGGGGCGAACGACGTTGACTTCGTGATTGCTGATGATGGACGCGATTTTTTCCGCACGGGGCGGGACAATGACCTGATCGATGCAAAGGGCGGCAAGGACATCGTCTTTGCCGGGGCGGGTGACGATCTGGTGTTGGCCGGTGCACAGCGTGACAAGGTTTTCGGTGGCAGCGGCAACGATACGTTGAAGGGCGAAGCTGGCAGCGACTTCATAAAGGGCGGCCGAGGGAATGACCTGATCGACGGAGGAAAGGGCAATGATTATCTCTTTGGCGGCAGGGGAGCGGACACCTTCGTCTTCGCGGAGGACGACGGTCACGACCTGATTGTTGGTTTCCGCTCAGGCAAGGACAAGATCGACCTCAGCGCGTATGGCTTCGAAAGCTTCGATGAGATCGAAGGGGCCATCAGCGAGCGGGGTTTCCGTACCGAGATTGACCTCGGTGACACGGAGATTACGCTCCTCGGCCTTCGCGGGCATTCGTTGGACGAAGGCGATTTTATACTCTGAAGGGGCAAGACAACCATGGTCCCCGGCCGGATGCCTATCCGGGCGGGGGATGTAGCGGTTCTGGATGTCCGGACTGTTCAGCGGCTTTGTTGATGGCATGGATGCCGCCTCACGGCGGCATCACAATGTGCCAAGGTGATATTGGCGAAAGACATCGCGGAAGGAGAGACCTTCCCTTGCCATGGTACAGAACAGCGCGACCGGGGCTGTCTGAAACCGCCACCTTGGGAGAGAAGCTTGCCCATCAAGCTGCTCCAGCGGGGGAATTCGACGAAATGCTCAAACCGTCCATGGATTTATTGGCAAGCTTTTGGAAGATTTTGGAAAAAGGTTCTTGCGAACTCAAGAGAATGGTATTGTGAATGGCCTTTACAGACCCCACCAGTGTATCACGCGAAATCGGACTTCGAACTGCATAACCACCATGCCGTTCAAGACGTTACGTTTTCTGTCTACCTCCGAAAGTCAAATGGTGCGGGCGGTGGGACTCGAACCCACACGGGCATACGCCCTTCAGATTTTAAGTCTGATATGTCTACCATTCCATCACGCCCGCATCCGGCGCCGAGTGTGAAGCGGGCTTTGGGGCCTGAACAGAGCGACCCCCAGACCAACCTCAAACAGCGCGTTTCAACACCATGTTTCGTATGCAGATTTTCACGCATGCACAAGCGTTTTTGGGACCGCATTGCGCACAGAGGTGCGCCGGAGCGCGGCATCGATCTGTTTTTATGCGCGCATTCCCGGCACTGCACTGGCTGCGTCCGGTGCAGTGGCCGAAGGTCTCATCGTCAGTGTGGACGGGGCGCCCTATAACAGGGCAGACTACGCTGGGAGTGGCTGTAAAACGCTGCCCGGATAAACCTGCCACAAAGAGCCAGATCGGTTGAGATGACCCAATCCGCAGCTACGTCCGATGAACTTGCCAGCGCGATCCGGTCCATCGGAACGCCGGATTTCCTGCCCGCGTTGTTGGATTTCATGCGCACAGCAACGCCGTTTCGCGGGGCCTTTGTCAGTCGGCTCAGCCCCAGCAGGCTGCCCGAGCATATTTATGACAATGTTCGGCAGGAGCGGCGTTCGGTCGTGGTGGACCGCTGGCTGGACCGGGCCTGGCTGCTGGATCCCTTTGTGGTGAGTTATATCAGCGGCAAATATGACCCGGTCATGGTGCTGGATCATGTGGCGCCGGACCGGTTTTCCCAGACCGATTATTTCAGCATCTATTACCGATCCGTGCGGTTGAAAGACGAGATGGCGGTGTTTGTCACCCTGCCGGAGAGCACCCTGTTTCTGTCCCTCGGGCGGCTGACGGGGGAGATGCGGTTTTCCAAGCGGGATCTGGCACGGCTGCGCAATATACATCCGGTGATCTCGGCCTTGTGCGAGCAGCATTTTCACCGGCGTCCGCAGAGCAGCGGCGAGGCGGCGAGCGGCAGCGTCAGCCTTGAGAGCATGATCGAGCAGGTCTGCGAAGGATTGACCTGCCGCGAAATTGAGATCGTACAGCATCTGCTGCGCGGGCATTCCAGCCAGTCGATTGCGTTGCTGCTGGATCTGTCACCCGCAACGGTGAAGGTGCACCGCAAGAACATCTACCGAAAATTGGGGATTTCCTCGCAATCGGCGTTGTTTTCGATCTTTCTGCAATCGGTGACCTGATGAGCGCCTACCCCTTTGGGGGTAGGGCCGACACCCCCTCCTGGAGGTATTTCCCCATTGCCCTTGGGGCTTTAGTCTGACCGGACAGACTGCCAACAGGAACGTGCCGGAACAGATTATGATCAACGTGAGAGAAGTGACAAAACGGTTCGGCATCGGCGCCTCTGCTGTGACGGCACTTGAAACCGTGTCGCTGGATGTGCCGGAGGGCAGCTTTTTCACCCTGCTGGGGCCATCGGGCTGCGGCAAGACCACGCTGCTGCGGTTGATTGCCGGGTTTGAACTGCCCAGCGAAGGCGCGATCGCACTGGACGGGCAGGAGATCGGCCATCTGCCGCCTCACAAGCGTCCGGTGAACACCGTGTTCCAGAATTACGCCTTGTTTCCGCATATGACTGTGGCCCGCAATATCGGGTTCGGGTTGGAAATGCTGAACCGCCCGAAGGCGGAAATCGCTGCCGCCATCGATGACATGCTGAATCTGGTGCAAATGGGCGAGTTCGCCGCACGCCGGGTGGACCAGCTGTCTGGCGGGCAGCAGCAGCGAGTGGCGCTGGCGCGCGCGCTCGCGCCGCGTCCCAAGGTGCTGTTGCTGGATGAACCGCTGTCGGCGCTGGATCTGAAACTGCGCAAGGGCATGCAGAGCGAGCTGAAACGCCTGCAAAGCGAAACCGGCATCACCTTTGTCTTTGTCACCCATGATCAGGGCGAAGCGCTGGCGATGTCCGATCAGATCGCGGTCATGTCCGCAGGACGCGTGCAGCAGGTGGGCACCCCGCAGCAGATCTACACCGCGCCGCAAAGCCGGTTCGTCGCGGATTTCATCGGCGACACCAATATCGTGGCGACGGACCTCCTTGGCTATGACGGGGCGCAGGCGCGGATCAGCTTTTTCGGCGGGGAGCCTGTACTTGCCAATGCGGCCAGCGATGGCTTGCCTCCTGGGGTAGTCTATGTGGCGCTGCGCCCCGAGACCCTTACCGTTTGCGCGGCGTCCGATGCGGCGGCTGTGCTGCGCGGAACCGTGCTCGACAGCAGCTATTTCGGAGCCGGTTCGCAAATGCGGGTGCGGCTTCAGAACGGCACCGAGATTCAGGTGCAGGTGGCAGAGCCCAGCCCGGCGGGCAGCGAGATCGGGCTGATCCCAGAGACCTCCATGCTGCATGTGCTGGCAGACTGATGGGGCAGGGGATGCAACAAACTTCGCCCACGGCGCAGAATTTGCAGCAGGCCGTTGCGGCTCGTAGCAGGACGGTCCGGCGGGTCCGGTTGTTCCTGCTCTTGCCTGCGCTCGTGATCATCGGCGTGTTTGGTCTGGCGCCGCTGTCGATCGCGCTGGTCTATTCCTTGCTGGAGCCGGGAACCTATGGCGGCGTCGAATGGGTGTTCTCGACCGATGCCTATGTACAGTTCCTGTTCGAGCGCGACATTTTTGATGACACTCTGAGTTTCAACAGCGCTTATCTGCAGATCTTTGGCCGCTCTTTCGGGCTGGCGCTATGCGCGATGATCGGCACTTTGATCCTCGGCTTTCCGGTGGCCTATTTCATCGCGGCCCGCCCTCCCGAACAGCGCAACCTCTGGCTTTTTGCCATTACCCTGCCGTTCTGGACCAACCTTCTGATCCGTACCTATTCCATGCTGCTGATCGTGCGCGACGAAGGGTTTTTGAACCTTGCGCTGATGAAACTGGGGCTGATCAGCGCGCCCATCGAGATGCTTTATACCGATGGGGCGGTCTTGGCCGGGTTGGTCTACAGCTATCTGCCCTTCATGATCCTGCCGATCTATGCCTCACTGGAAAAGTTCGACTTTTCCCTGCTGGAGGCGGGACACGACCTTTATGCCTCCCGCGTGCAGGTGTTCCGCCATATCGTCATTCCGATCAGCCGCCCGGGTATTGTGGCCGGATGCGCGCTGGTGCTGATCCCCGCGCTGGGCGCCTATATCACGCCCGAGCTGTTGGGCGGTGGTAAGAAGCTGATGATCGGCAACCTGATTGCCATGCAGTTCGGATCCGGGCGCAACTGGCCCTTCGGCTCGGCGGCGGCGCTGATCCTGATGTCGGTAGTGCTGATCGCGCTTCTGGTATCGCTCCGGGCAGGCGCCGAGAAGGAGAAGGCCCATGGATGATCTGCCCCGCAAGAGGCTTGGCATGCTGTGGCGCAACAGCGAGACGCGTGAGTTGCGGCGTCAGCCCCTGTTCACGGCGCTTTCGTGGCTGGTTCTGCTGCTGCTTTATGCGCCGATCGCCGTGCTGATCCTGTTCTCTTTCAACGACAACCGCTCGGTCGTCGTCTGGACCGAGGCGAGCCTCAAGTGGTACGCCAAGGCGCTGGAGAATGACGACATCCGCAACGCGGCCTGGATTTCGATCCGGGTAGCTCTGACTGCCACAGTCATCTCTACCGTCATCGCGACAATGGCGGCGTTGGCGACAACGCGGGGCGGGAGTTATCGCGGGCGCGCGGCAGCGATTGCCCTGATCAATCAGCCGCTGATGATCCCGGAAATCGTCACCGCCATTGCCACCCTGTCGTTCTTTTCGATCCTGCGACAGTTGACAGGGATCACCGGGCTGGGCTGGCTCATTCTGGCGCATACGGTGTTCTGCATCCCCTTTGCCTTTATCCCGGTGCGCGCCCGTCTTGCCGACATGTCCGAAACGTTCGAGACCGCCGCCGCCGATCTTTATGCCACGCCCTGGCAGACCTTCCGCCATGTCACCCTGCCGCTGCTGATGCCGGGCATTCTGGCGGGCGCAATGCTGGCCTTCGTGGTCTCGCTGGATGACGTGATCATCACCCTGCTGATTGCCGGTCCCGGGGAAACCACCCTGCCGATCTACATCCTGGGCCAGATCCGGCGCGGGGTGACGCCCGAGGTCAACGCGGTCTCCACCATTCTGATCCTGCTGACCGTGGCCATGGTCGCGCTGACCTTCGCCCTGCAACGCAAACGAAAATAACCAGAAGCCCGCACCAGACGGGACCCACCAACCAACAAGAGGAAGATCCATGAAACTGACGATCCTTAAGGCGGGGCTTACCTCCGTCATCGCCCTCAGTGCGGCTGCAGCTAACGCCGAAGGCACGCTGAACATCTACAACTGGGGCAATTACACCAACCCCGAGATGATCGAGAAATTCGAAAAGCAGTATGACATCGAGGTCACGCTGGATGGCTATGACAGCAACGAAACCATGCTGGCCAAGGTCAAGGAAGGCGGCAGCGGATACGACATCGTGGTCCCGGGCGATTATATGGTCGCCATCATGGTGGGCGAGGGGCTGCTGGCCGAAATCAACGCCTCCGAGATGGAGAACTTCAAGAACCTCGATCCGAACTGGGTCGATGTCTACTGGGATCCGGGCCGCAAATACTCAGTACCCTATCAGTGGGGTACCACCAGTTTTACCGTCGACAGTGCGGTCTACGGCGGAGTCATCGACACGCTTGAGGTCGTGTTCAACCCACCCGAAGAGCTGAAGGGCCGCATCAATATGCTCAACGACATGAACGATGTGATCAACGCCGGACTGCGCTATCTCGATTATCCGCGCTGCAATTCCGACCCGGCCCAGATGAAAGAGCTGCTGGCGCTGCTGCTCAAGGCCAAGGAAGACTGGCGCACCATGGATTACGCGGTGATCGAGAAGCTGACCTCGAAGGATGTCGACCTGTCGCAAAGCTGGAACGGCGCCGCGATGCGCGCCCGAGCCGATCGCCCGACGCTGAAATACGCCTATCCCAAGGAAGGTTTCACCGGCTGGATGGATAACGTCGCGGTGCTGGCGGATGCCCCCAACATGGAGAACGCCAAGCTGTTCGTGAATTTCATGATGGAGCCTGAAAACGCGGCGATGACCTCCAACTTTGCCCGCTATGCCAACGGCGTCATCGGCTCCGAGGAATTCATGGACGCCGAAATGCTGGAGGCGCCGGAGATCGTGATGCCTGAAGGCGCCCCGGTGCCGGACTTCGTCAAACCCTGCGATCAGGATGTCGTGGCGATGTACAACAAGGTCTGGACCCGCCTGAAGCAGTAACTCAGCCAAACAGAAGGGTGGTGGCCCATGGGGCCATCACCGGAATTTTTGACCGCAGTCCAGGCGCTGGGCTGCCATGCGGGAGCGTGCCCAATGCACCGGACAGCAGACAGTCTGAAGCCGAAAACGGCGCGGGAAATCGGCATCATGCAGGGATTTCCGCCGCCGCCGGAAAAACGGCCGACGCTGGACAACTGGGATCTGGCCCCCTTCAATCGCTGGTCCTTCCAGAACATGCGGTGCCTGTTTCCCACGGCGGATGTGCGCAGCGGTCCCGCTGCGGCTGCGCCGCTGCCAGTTGCGCTGCAGGAGCTGTCAGAGGTCTGTTTTGCCACCGGCGCAGGCACCCGCCAGTGGGTCGGCGATTGGCTGTGGCAAAGCTACACCGACGGGTTTTTGGTGCTGCACGGTGGCACCATCGTCACCGAGTTCTACGCCAATGATTTTCATGCCGAGGCGGCGCATCTGGGGCAGTCGGTCTCCAAATCCGTGATCGGCATCCTCGCCGGGATCTTACACGGCGAGGGGCTGCTGGATCTGGCTGCCCCGCTGGAGGAGATCGTGCCGGAACTGGCGGGCACCGGCTATGCGGGTTGCACGGTGGATCAAGCGCTGGACATGCTGTCCGGTGCGCGGTTCTCTGAGGATTATGGGCTGCCGGGCAGCGACATGACCCGGGTCGATATCGCCTCGGGTTGGCGCCCGGTGCGGGACGGGGAGATCAAGCCGACCATACGCGACGTGATCCTCTCCCTACCGCAGGAGCGGGCGCATGGGCTCGGCTTCTCCTATCGGTCGATTGAAACCGATGTCATTGCCTGGGCGCTGGAGCGGGTAAGCGGTACGGATCTGTCTGCACTGCTGTCCGACCGGATCTGGCGTAGGCTTGGCTGTGAACAGGATGGGTTCTTTACCGTCGATGATGCGGGCACGGCGCTGGCCGATGGGGGGTTCAATGCGAGTCTGCGGGACTATGCCCGGTTCGGACATATGGTGCTGAATGGCGGCCGGGTTGGCGATGACCAGATCGTGCCCGAGGCCTGGATCGATGGTATCTGCACCGGCGCGGATCCATCGAAATTCGGCGCGCCCTATGACGTGCTGTCACCGCAAGGCGCCTATCGGCGGTTCTGGTGGGTGCACGATCCCGGGCGCGGCGTGTTCATGGCCCGGGGTGTGTTCGGTCAGCTAATCTTTATCGATCGCAGCGCCGATGTTGTGATCGTAAAGCTGTCGAGCTGGCCTGACTATCTGATCCCGGCCTTTGGTCTGGATGCCGTGCAGGCCTGCGAGGCCATCGTCAGCGCGCTGGGCTAGGGCGGGGGTTACCGTCGTGCGGGGCGGCGCAGGATGTAGATATCCATGATCCAGCCATGCTCCGCGCGCGCCTTCGCGCGGACCTTGATGATCTCATCTGCGGCTTCGTGCAGCGCGCCGGATAGGGAGATTTCATTCTCCATCCCGGCATAAGCCGCCCACCAGATCTGAACACCTTCGGGGTCGATGGACTGAAAACTACAGTCGCCGTCTAGCATGATGACCAGCGTGTCGGCACTCTCCGGCCAACCCGCCTCGCGCAGCTGGCGGCCGGTGGTGATGGTGACGGGATCACCGATCTCATTGAGGGGGATGGCATGGCTCGCCGTCAGCGCCTGGATCGAGGTGATGCCGGGAATGACGCGAATGGAAACCTCGGTCCGGGCCTGAAGCCGCGCGGCAATGCGCATGGTGCTGTCGTAAAGGGATGGATCGCCCCAGACCAGAAAGCCGACCTTGCCGCCCCGGGGCAGGTGCTGATCGATGGTCTCTTGCCAGATCTCGGCAATGGCATCGTGCCAGTTATCCACGCGCTTGCGATAGCTGGCGGTCGCGGGATCGCGTTGTGGCAGGTCGAATTCGACGATCTCTGGCCCCGGCGATTTGATCATCCGGTTGCAGATGTCGCGGCGCAGACCGGCCAGATCGTCCTTACCGGCGCCCTTGTTGGGGATGAGGATCAGATCCAGCCCGTTCAGGGCTTCGACCGCCTGCAGGGTCAGGTGCTGGGGATTGCCGGTGCCAATGCCAACAAGGGTGAGATCAATCATGTCAGGTGCCTTTGGAAAAGAAACACGGCCCCGAAACGGGGCCGCGCTATGTGACACATCAGATGTCGGCGACGGGCTTACGCAGCCGCATAAAGGCGGGGCGTGACCAGCCCGCTGCGCTCCAGACCGCGCAGGCTCTTGGCTGCCGCGAGGACGGCCAGATCGGCGAGCGGCTCGATCAGGATGACGGTCATGTAAGCTGCACCAAAGGTAAAGACCGAGGCCATGGTTTCGGCACCGATGCCCTGACCGTAGAAGGCCCAGAAAGCGACCCAGCCGACAACGCCTGCCTGATAGGCGGTCGACAGCGCCAGCGCCTGAGAATACTTCAGATCAACATAGGCAGTGTTCGGAGCGATGATCCGCTTGGCCAGTTCCTTCATCGCGAACAGCGGGACCAGCAGCGTGGTCAGGTTGATGAAATACTGCGGCAGATCGATCGGGGCAAAGAACACGCCCTGGATCAGAAGTCCCATCGCCAGACCGAAGGCAGCAGGTGCAGCGCCCAGCAGCAGGAACAGGGTCGAGCCGAGGATGAAGTGAACCTCGGAAACGCCCACAGGGAAATGCGGCAGCACTTCGAAGAAGGTGAAGACGCCGACAGTCGCAATGGCCGAACGCGCCGCAAAGGATGCGATGCCGGAGGTGGCCAGATCTTCCATCGTCTTTTTCGCAGCAAAGCCCATGGCGCCAGCGGCGGTGGCATAGGACAGGGCGATTTTGACGCCGTTTACGATTCCGGGTTCGATATGCATGTTCTGTCTCCTTGCCGCCTCACCCGGCGGCATTACATAGGTTATGGTTGGGCCATCTTGGCCACGTCTTCCAACGGCAGGTCTCCTGACTCGCGGGTCGATGCCGGTCCGGGGCCTTCCCAGTCCTGATAGGGACCAGTGGCGATGCCCGGTGGCTCTCCGCTCACAGTTGCGGGGGCAGTCACGGATTTGGCGCCTGATGGCTACACCTCACCGTGTTCCCTTTTCATCCTTGGGTCTTGGACCCGTCGGAACCTTTGGTCTTTCAGAGATGACACAGCGCTTACAAAGCTGTCAACGTGTCTGGCGCGTCATCCGTGTTTCAATTGCGGCATATGGGCGATCAGCGGGGCAGGTCCTCATCGGCCAGGGGACCATAGAGGATCAGCACCGGTGCCTTGGTCTCCATCGCGCGCAGGACCTCGGGGAGTTCCCCCACCGTGTGGCAGGACAGCGACTGATCCGGGGTCGAAACACCCAGCGCGATCAGCGCGTGCGTCTCGGGCGGCAGCCCGGCCACCAGCAACCGTTCGGCGAGCGCTGCAAAGGTGCGTTTCCCCATGTAGACAACGGTCGTGGCTTCGGGATCGGCGAGGGCGGTCATATTCAGCCCTTCGGGCAGGCCGCCAGTTACGTCATGGCCGGTGATGAACTGCAGTCGTCGCGCGGTCAGCCGCCGGGTCAGCGGGATATTGGCGGCCGCAGCAGCTGCCGAGGCCGCAGTGACACCGGGCACAATCTCGAAACCGATACCTGCCTGCCGCAGCGCGGAGATTTCCTCTTCCAGACGGCCAAAGACGCCGGAATCGCCGGATTTCAGCCGCACTACATGCGCCCCGGTCGCGGCGTATTCGACCAAGAGCTGGCTGACGTGGTCCTGCCGGGGTGAGGGGCGCCCTGCACGTTTGCCCACTCCGACGAGATCGGCGTCCTTGCGCGCATGGGTCAGGATCGGCCCCGATGAAAGGTCATCGAACAGAACCGCATCGGCTGCCCCCAGCCGTTTCACCGCCTTGACGGTCAACAGTTCAGGATCGCCGGGGCCGGAGGAGACGAAACTGACAAAACCGCTCATGATTGCTCTCCGGTGATCAGGTGGAAGAAGGTGCCGGTCACATGGCCGCGTATCGATCCGGTTTCCGGCACCGGGTTGCCATCCGCGTCCATCACCCGGGCCAGCGGGGCATCGGGGTCGTCCAGTATGGTCGAATAGTGGAACTCATGCCCGCGCAAGGCACCGCCTGCGGCAAAGCCCGGCATCGGCGCCTCCAGAACGGCGCGGCGGTAGCCGAGGTGGAATTTCCGTTTTTCATATGAGGTGACGAGCCCCAGCAACCCGGCCATGCGGTGACGGTTGCCGTCCTTGTCGATCAGCGCCTCGCCCAGTGCCATGTAGCCGCCGCATTCGCCATGGACTGGCCGGGTTTCGGCGTGTTTGCACAGGGCGGCGCGGAAGGTCCCGGCAGCGGCCAGCCTGCCGCCGTGCAGCTCGGGGTAGCCCCCCGGCAGCCAGATCAGATCAGCATCCGGGGCCGGAGCTTCATCGGCGAGAGGGGAGAACGGCAGGATCTCGGCCCCGGCGGCGCGCCAGCCCTCCAGCAGGTGCGGGTAGGTGAAGGAAAACGCCGCATCCCGCGCCAGTGCGATGCGCTGCGCAGGAGGTTTCGGCAGCGGGGCCGAGGCGGGCGCAGCTCCGGCGCGGGCGGCGGATTTGATCGCCTCCAGATCCACGTTTTCACGCAGGAAGGCGGCATAGCCCGCAATCGCGGCCTCAAGATCCGGGTGCTCCACCGCTTGGATCAGGCCGAGGTGGCGCTCGGGCAGGGTCAGATCGCCACGCCGGGGCAGGGCGCCAAGGACGGGAATGCCCGCGCGCTCCATCCCGAGGCGGGTCAGCCTTTCGTGGCGCGGGCTGGCAACGCGGTTGAGGATCACCCCAGCAAAAGGGAGATCGGGATCATAGGCGCGAAACCCCAGCGCCGTGGCGGCCGCGGATTGTGCCTGCCCCCCGACATCAACCACCAGCACCACCGGCCAGCCCATGCGTTTTGCGGTTTCCGCTGAAGAGCCAAAGCCGCTTTGGCCGCGCGTGGCAACGCCATCATAAAGCCCCATGGAGCCTTCCCCGATGCAGATCTGCGCGCCGTTTGCCTGCCCCGCAACGGCATCCAGAAGGCCGCCATCCATCGCCCAGGTGTCTAGGTTAAAAGAGGCCTGCCCCGCAGCGGCCAGATGAAAGGCCGGATCGATATAATCCGGTCCGCTTTTGAAGGGCTGCACGGCAAGACCATCCTCGGCCAGTGCGCGCAACAGGCCCAGCATCACAGTGGTCTTGCCCGTGCCCGAGGCGGGCGCCGAAATCATCAGACCCGGCGGATAGGATCCGGTCTTGCCCGTTTCAGTCATCGCCTTCGCTCCAATCCGCCCATTGGCTGTCGGCGCTTTGCGGGCGGTAGCGCCGGTCATAGTCCTGCGCGTAAAGGCAGCTTTCGTCGAAGTGCTCGGCACCAAGGGCACGGCCCACGAGGATCAGCGCAGTGCGCCCGCGCGCGCCTTCGGTTGCCTCGATCAATGTGCCTAGGGTGGCCTTGATGATCTTCTGATCCGGCCATGTCGCCCGCCAAACCACTGCGACCGGGCAGTCGTCGCCATAGGCCGGAGAGAGCCGCGCCACCACATCGTCCAGCACATGCACCGACAAGTGAATGGCCAGCGTCGCGCCGGTGCGGGCGAAATTCTCCAGCGTTTCGCCCGCAGGCATCGAGGAGGCCCGCCCCGAGGTGCGCGTCAGCACCAGCGATTGCGCAACGCCCGGCAGGGTTAGCTCGGCGCCAAGCGCAGCGGCGCCTGCGGCAAAGGCGGGCACGCCGGGGGTTACGTCATATGGAATACCCAGATCGCGCAGACGGCGCAGTTGCTCGCCCATGGCGGACCAGACCGACAGATCGCCGGAGTGCAGCCGGGCCACATCCTGCCCCGCCTCATGTGCGGCCTCGATTTCGGCCACAATCTCATCCAGCGACAGGGACGCCGTGTTGATGATCTTGGCGCCCTCCGGGCAGTGCTGCAGCAGCGCCTCGGGCACCAGCGAGCCGGCATAGAGGCAGACGGGGCAGGCGGCGATCAGGTCGCGGCCACGCAGGGTGATCAGGTCGGCAGCACCGGGGCCGGCGCCAATGAAGTGAACGGTCATGAGGTCAGTCTTTCTGCAATGGCCGCAGTGGCAAGGCCATCTGCGGTGACAACGCGGGGAACGAGAAGGCGGGCGGTTGCTGTGGTGCGGCCGTGGCATGCGCCGCAGAGGGCAGCCGCTTCGGCTAGCGATCCGGTTGCGAACCGGGTTTTGATACGGGGCGACATGGTCGGCGTTTCGAGGCCCGCAATCGCCTCTTCCGACAGGGCGATCATCGGCAGGTTCAACTCGGCGGCAAGGGCTTGAAAGGCGGGGCTTTCCACCTTTGCTGCGAGTGAGGCGAGCGCATCGGGCTGATGCCCGGTCAGCGCTAAGGCGGCGCGCAGGTCGGCGACGGTCGCCGCTTTGCGAAATCCCAGACCCGCGACCTTCATCGCGTGACGCTCCACTGGATGACAGGACGCGCGCGCTCCCAGCCGCGCATCGAACCAAGCGGCCCGGCTTCGGCCAGTTCCACCTTCATCAGATGCCCGCCGCGTGTGGCATGGGCCTGCATCAGCAGGGTCTCGGTCTCTAGTGTCACGCCATTGGCGACGATCCGCGTGCCCTCGGGCAACACTTGCCACAGATGATCCAGCAACGCCTGTGAGCCACCGCCGCCGATGAAAACGCAATCGGGTATTTTCTGTCCATCCAACACATCCGGCGCGCGGCCCAGAACCGGTTTCATGCGGTGTTCAATCCCGAACCGTTCGGCATTGGTGTGGATGTTGATGAGGCGGTCAGCGCGCGGCTCGAAGGTGATGGCGCGGGCACCCGGGGCCGCAAGACACCATTCCACCGAAACCGAACCGGATCCGCCACCAATATCCCACAGCAGTTCGCCTGCGCGGGGCGAAAGGGCCGATAATGTCAGGGCACGGATCGGGCGTTTGGTGATCTGCCCGTCGCTCTTGAACAGATCGTCGGGCAAGCCGCTGGCGCGGGGCAGGCCCGTGCTGCCCGCCACCTGAAGCGCGGCCACCACGGGGGCGGCGATGCCGGTCAAATCAAAGGTTTCTGCGCGACTGCTGCGCACTTGGGCGCGGGGCCCGCCCAGCGCCTCCATCACCTTCAGCGTTGTTGCGCCGAATCCCTGCGTGGTAAGCCAATCGGCCAGCGCGGCAGGACTATTGCCATCCCGAAGCGTGCAGATGATCCGGGCTCCGGCTGCCAGCACAGGGGTCAGCCGAGCGAAGGGGGCAGCATGAAGGCCAAGGCAAAGTGTCTCCTCCAGTTTCCAACCCAAGGTATTTGCCGCCAGAGCAAAGCAGGAGGGGGCGGGGTGCGATACCCATTCATCCGGGCTGAGATGCGCCACCAGCGATCCACCCGCGCCGTGCCAGAAGGGATCGCCCGAGGCCAGCACCACGGCGCGTTGACCGCGCCCCGCAAGCACCGGATCGATGGAAAACGGAACCGGCCAGGGCTGGCCGCGATTACCTGCCTGCACCAGATCCAGATGGCGGGGGCCGCCAAAAATCACCGCGGCCTCGTCCAGCGCCTTCCGGCTTGCATTCGCCAGCCCAGCCGGTCCATCGTCGCCGAGGCCAACAATGGTCAGCCATTGTTTTACAAGAGGATCAGACATGACGCGCATCCTGCTTCTGGGAGGCACCACCGAAGCCTCGCGCCTTGCCGAGGCACTGGCCGAGGCCGGGATGGATGCGGTGTTCTCCTATGCGGGCCGCACGGCGCGTCCCGTCACCCAGCCGCTGCCACTGCGCGTCGGGGGCTTTGGCGGGGGCGAGGGCTTGGCGGCTTTCCTTCAGGCCGAAGGAATCACCCATGTGATCGATGCAACGCACCCCTTTGCCGCGCAGATGAGTGCCAATGCGGTCTATGCCTGTGAACTGGCGAATGTGGCGCTTTGTGCATTGGAGCGCCCCGCATGGCAGGCGCAGTTGAGCGACGACTGGCGCCATGTGGAGAACTTGGCCGAGGCGGTTGAGGCGTTGCCGGAAGTGGGGGCGCGAGTCTTCCTGGCGATCGGCAAACAGAACCTCGCTGCCTTTGCTGGCAAACCCGGAAACCACTATCTGTTGCGGCTGGTGGACCCGCCCGAAGGCCAGATTCCCCTGCCGGACAAGACCGTTGAAATCGCGCGTGGCCCGTTTGATGTGGCGGGGGATCGGGCACTGATGCAGGCCCATGGTATTACCCATATTGTTTCCAAGAACGCTGGTGGTTCCGGTGCCGAAGCCAAGCTGCAGGCGGCGCGCGATTTGGGGCTGCCGGTGATCATGATCGCCCGCCCGAAGGTGCCGCAGCGCCTGACCTTTGGAGCCGTGCCTGCGGTCATGGCGTGGTTGTCTGGCCGCCCGGATCACGGGGCCGAACCTTCTGCGTAGCGGGGCGTGTAGACGTGCCGCCCGATGGCCCGCGTATCGCGGTTGCCAACGATCACCATGGTGCGCATGTCCGCCATTTCCGGCCGTGCGTCCTTCAGCGCGACGGTGGTGATCTCCTGCGTCGGCTTGGTGACGTCCCGGGCAAAGCTGATCAGGGTGTTCTCTCCGCAGGCCGCGCGCAGGATCTCAAGCGCGCGGGCGAACTGGTGAGGGCGGGACTTGGAGCGTGGATTGTAAAAGGCCATGGCAAAGCCCGCTTCACCCGCCGCGCGCAGGCGGGTTTCGATCAGCGACCAGGGTTTCAGATTGTCGGAAAGGTTGATCGCCGCGAAATCGTGCCCGAGCGGCGCACCGATCTGGGCGGCGGCAGCTAGCATGGCGGTAATGCCGGGCAAGACACGGATATCAAGCTCCAGCCAGTCATTCGGCCCAGCCTCAAGCGCCTCGAACACGGCGGAGGCCATGGCAAAGACACCGGGATCGCCAGAGGACACAACGACAACCCGGCGTCCCGCAGCGGCCATCTCAAGCGCATGGGTGGCGCGGTCGACCTCGACCCGGTTATCCGAGGCATGAAGCACCAGCCCGTCGCGCGGCGCGATGCGTTTCACGTAAGGGATATAGCCGACGATATCTGTTGCGGCGTCGATGGCATCGCGCACCTCTTGGGTCACCAGCGCCTCTTCGCCGGGACCTAGGCCCGCGACGACCAGCCATCCGCTTTCTGTCACTTGCGTCATGGCCGACGTCCCTGTCCATGCACCAGCACGATCGAGAAATAAGGCACCTCGCCAACTACTTCGGTCAGCTTTTGCACGCTCTGTGTCGGCATGGTGCCGCGTTCCACCAGCCAAGCATCGTCGAGCTTGCCCGCCGCCTGCAGCGCGCGGCGCAGTTTGGGCAGGTTGCGGCCGATCTTCATCACCACCAGCGCGTCGGTTCCGCGTGCGCGCTCGGTCAGCTCATCCTCGCTGAGCGTGGCCATGGCGACGGTCAGCACATCGTCGCCCCAGGTGATCGGCTGATCGGTGGCGGTCCAGCAGCCGGACATGCCGGTGATGCCGGGAATGATGTCCACCTCGGCGCGGGCCTGAAGGCGGCTGTGCAGATGCATGAAGGAGCCGTAAAGGAAGGGATCGCCTTCGCAGAGGACAACGACGTCGTCGGTCCGGGCGATCTCCTCCAACCGGTTGGCCCATCGATCGTAGAAGTCCGACAGCAGGCGATTGTATTCGGGATCGGAGAAATGGATCTCCGTTGTTACCGGATATTCCATCGCATGTTCCTGCACCGTGTCTGGCAGCAGATGTTCGACGATGGTGCGGGCCTGACCCCTGCGGCCTGCTTTGCGGAAATAGGCGATGTGGCGCGCGCCGGTGATGGCGCGGTGCGACTTCACACTCATCAGGTCCGGATCGCCGGGGCCGAGGCCTGCACAGATAACTTTGCCCATGGTTATTCTTTCCAGCTGGCCAGCGCGTTGACGGCTGCTACGGTGATGGCCGATCCGCCAAGGCGGCCCTTCACGATCATCGACGGCACGGGAAGGTCCTGCATCAGCGCCTCCTTGGATTCCATGGCGCCCACAAAACCCACCGGGCAGCCGATGATGGCCGCGGGGCGGGGGCAGGCGGGATCCTTCAGCATATTAAGAAGATGAAACAGTGCGGTCGGGGCATTGCCGATGGCGACCACGGCATCGTCGAGTTTTGGGCGCCACAGCTCCAGTGCGGCGGCGGAGCGGGTGTTGCCCATCTCCTTGGCCATGTTCTGCACCTTCGGATCGCGCAGGGTGCAGATCACTTCGTTGTTCGCGGGAAGGCGCGGGCGGGTGATGCCTTCGCTGACCATATAGGCATCGCAGAGGATCGGCGCCCCCGCCGCCAGCACCGCGCGGGCGGTTTCGGCCATGCCGGGGGAAAAGCGGATATGCTCCTCGAGCCCCACCATTCCGGCGGCATGGATCATGCGTACGGCGACGCTTTCCTCATCGCGGGTGAAACGGCCCAAATCGGCCTCGGCGCGGATGGTGGCAAAGCTTTCGGCGTAGATCCTGGCGCCATCGGTTTCATAGGTGTGGAGCATGTCAGCTGCCCTCTGTCAGAAGTTCGGGAGCGGCGCGCAGGGCGCGGGCGCTCAGGCTGTGTTTGATCGGCTGATCGGCGGCAGAGCCGTTGCGGATCAGGGTGAAGGTGTCATTGGCAGTGGCGGTCAGGGTCAGCTGTGCGGCGCCAGGATGGGCGCAGCCCTTGGCGCAGCCGGAGACATGCAGATGGGCGTCTTCCGGCACATGCGGCGCCAGATCGCGGGCCAGATCGCGGGTCGCTGAAAGCGCCTGCAGGCAGCCGGGGGCCCCGGTGCAGGCGTTCACCCGCAGGCGCGGATCCGCTGCGTCCAGGATCAGGCCGGGCAAGGGAGCGATATTGCTGGCACCTTCGATCAACAGCATCCGCCAGGGCGTGAGGCGCAGGGCGCCGTGATCGGCAAGTGATGTGAGCGTGTCCGCTAACATTTGGCCAAATTCCAGCGCAACCAACTGGCCTGCGCCCGTTTGGCCCGGCCTGGCAGCCGTAGCAGCCACGGTGGCGACCAAGCTATAGCCTGATGGAAGTGGTGTGCCTTTGGCTAGGTGCTGCCTCATCCGCCCGCGCCCATCGGGTGCACCACCAGTGTCGAGGAACCATCGGGCGAGGTTCAGTGCCTCGGGGACGGCGGTTTCCCGTGTCACGGACAGGCCAAGCTCGGCGCCATCGGGGCGCAGGATCAGGCCCGATGCATCGCGCTCGATACGGATATCTGCGGCAGAGTCTTGCAGAACGGGCGCTGTGCCACAGTCCACCGCGAAACCGAATTTTCCCGGCAAGCTCAGATCCGTGGCCGCTTTCAGGGTCGCCGCCAAATTACGGGCAATCACTGCGTTGTCGTCGCCTTCTGTCCAGAAGGGTGTCAGCATCACATTGCGCCGTGCTTCGGCAGCCTCATCTGTATCGAGAAGCCCAAGATCCCGTAGGCCAGAGAGCAGCGCCGCGTGGCTGTCGTCCTTGATGCCGCGCATCTGCAGGTTGGCCCGGGCTGACAGGTCAAGAAGGCCATTGCCATGTCGCCGGGACAGTTCAGCGACGCCGCGGGCCTGATCGGGGCTGAGCCGTCCCATGGGCGCACGGATGCGCACCACCAGCCCGTCGCCCGACATCATTGGGCGCAGGGCACCGGGGCACCATCCGTAGACTTTTGGGGCCGCGCTCATGGTGCGCCCTCCAGTTCAGCGATGATCGAATTGCGCCGGGTGACCCAGAGTTCGGCCTCAGCCAAGGCGCGGAAGCGGTCGCGCAGGGCGGCCAGCGCGTCGGGGTTTTCCCGCTCCAGGAACTCCACCAGATCGTCCCGGCCAAGGGTGGCTTCGAAATAGAGGTCAAACAGGTGTGGCGGCACTGCCTGTGCCAGATGGGCGAAGGCCGCCATGTGATCGAGCGTTGCAGCAATCTCGGCGCCGCCGCGAAAGCCATGGCGCATCATCGAAGTCGCCCAATCCGGGTTGGCGGCGCGGGCGCGGGTGACGCGGGCGATTTCCTCGCTTAGGGAGCGTGCCTGCGGTGTATCAGGGCGGGTGGCGTCCATATGGTATAGTACGGGCGCTTTTTGCCCGATACGGGCCATGGCGGCGGCAAAGCCTGCCTCATGCGCAGCGTAGTCCGAGGCCACGAGGAGGTCCGTTTCCGGCAGGTCCTGAAGATGCACAAAACTGTCGGCGCCCTTCAGGCGGTCTTCCAGCGCGGTGCGGGCCTCGGCAATCTCGCCCTTGGCGTCGATGGCATGGGAGGAGGCATTGAGCCAGGCTTCCCCCGCCTCCCTGCGGGCCTCGTCCGAGTAATCGTCCAGATGTGCGCCCATGGAGAGGCCGTATTGACCGGGTTTGGGGCCAAAGACCCGCGGGGCTTTTGTCTGGTAAGGGTTGTCATCGGCTGCTTCTTCGCGGCCCGCAAGGGCGGCGGCAGCGGTCTCGAACATCTGGGCAAGGCCGGGGAAGACATCGCGGAACAGGCCCGAGACGCGCAGGGTCACATCGATGCGGGGGCGGTTCAGTATGGAAAGCGGCAGAACCTCGAAGCCCGAAACCCGTTCGGAGCCTTCGTCCCATTTTGGAGCTAGACCCGCCAGATGCAGGGCCATGGCGAATTCCTCGCCCGCGGTGCGCATGGTCGCCGATCCCCATAGATCAATCACCAGCCCCCGTGGCCAGTCGCCGTGGTCCTGAAGATGGCGGCGCAGCAGCTCTTCCGCCAGCTTGACCCCCTGCGCATGCGCCGCCCGCGAGGGCACCGCCCGTGGATCGGTGGTAAAGAGGTTGCGCCCGGTGGGGATCACGTCCGTGCGGCCGCGAAACGGAGAACCAGAGGGGCCGGGGGCCACCAGCCGCCCCGAGAGCGCATCCATCACCCCGGTGATTTCCTGTGGTCCGCACTGGCCGGTGCCAAAGATGTGCAGGCCCTCGCCGTACTGGCTTTCCTTGATGTCGCAGACGAAGGCATCGATGCGGGTGATCGCCTCGGCGGCAGAGCAAACAGGGGTAAGGCCCAGATCCGCCTCTACACCGGTGCCTTGCGCCTCGGCGCGGATATCTTCGATCAGCCGGTCGCGGCGGGCGGGGTCCAGCCCGTCGGCGGTGGAATACTCATCCAGGAGGCTTTCAAGCCGCGCCATACCCTCGGGCAGGGTGGTTTGCGCAAGCGGGGGCGGCAGGTGGCCTATGGTCACGCCGCCGATGCGCCGCTTGGCTTGGGCTGCCTCGCCCGGGTCGTTGACGATGAAGGGATAAATCACCGGCAAGTGGCTGGTCAGGGCCTCGGGCCAGCAGGTGTCAGACAGGGCGACCGCCTTACCGGGTAGCCATTCCAGCGTGCCATGGGCGCCAATGTGAAGGACTGCATCAACCTGTTGCTGGAGCCAGAGGTAGAAGGCCACATAGGCATGGCGCGGGGTGCGGTCGAGATCGTGATAGTCATAGACGCGGGTCGTAACCTCGCCGCGTTCGGGTTGCAGGGCGATGATCGCCTTGCCTGCGATGAGGGCCTTCAATTGAAAGGCACCATCCTGCAGATCCGGGTCATCTTCGGGGGTACCCCAGGCCGCCTTGAGGTCGGTTTGCAAGGGGTCGGGAAGCGTTTTCAGAGCCGCCTTGTAGTCTGCCAGCGGCAAGGCGATGCGCTCCTCTACGAGGCGGGCACCAAGATCGCCTGTCCCCGTGACGCTGTAGCCCTGATCGGCCAGAGCGCCCAGTAGCTGTTCGCAGGAAGCCAGCGCATCAAGGCCCACCGCATGGGCGATGTTGTAGTCGCGCCCCGGGTAGGTGGAAAGCACCAGCGCGAGACGCTTGTCGCGGTTTTCCAGTTGCGCCAGCCGCAGCCAGCCTTCGATCCGGTCCACGGCGGCGCGCACGCGGCCCGGATCGGCGCGGTGGGCAAAGCGCGAATACTGGAGGTCGGGGTCTTTCTTGGAAGGCGCCTTGAAGCTGACCACGCCCGCCATGATACGGCCATCCACCTCGGGCAGGACCACATGCATGGCAAGGTCAGCGGGCGACAGTCCGCGGGTGGCGTCGGCCCAGTCCTTGCGCCGCGCGGTGGAGAGCGCCACCTGAAACACCGGACAGCCAGTCACGCTGAGCGGCGAGGGGCGCCCGTCTGACCCTTGTGCCGAAAAGGCGGTGGCGTTGATGATGCCGGCGGGAGCCAGTCGGAGGAGTTCCTCGGCGAGCCAATCGGCGGCGGCCGGGGCCTTCAGGCTGGCAGCAAAGATGCCATAGGCGGCGTAGCCACGGGCGCGCAGATCCGCGATCAGCGCATCCACCGGGGCGGTATCGGCCGAGGTCAGGTAGGAGCGATAGAAACTGACCAGAACCAGCGGTTTGCCCTCTTGGGGGGGATCCGTGATGACGCCCTGATCCGGGTCATAAAAGCCGTGGTCCGGCATGGTTTTAAGGCCCGGCACGGGACCTGCGTATAGCCCCGCCGCGAGGGCCATCTGCGCAAGGGCCGCCTGCGCTGCAACCGCGCCGCCTGCATCGCAAAGAGCCTGCAAGCGCCGCAGAGTTGAGACGGGCAGGGTGGAAAGTTCATCAAGCCGTGGATCTTCGCGCCCATCGGCGGGCAGGATTGCCAGCGCAATCCCCTTGCGCCGGGCCAGGTCCTGCAGGGTGGCAAGCCCATAGGACCAGTAGCTTTCGCCGCCAATGAGGCGCACCAGAACACCCTTGGCGCCTTCCAGCGTCTGTTCTGCATAGGTGTCCACCGACAGCGGGTGTTTCAGCGCCACCAGATTGGCGAGGCGGCAGGAGGGCAGCTTACCGCCCGCCCGGTGCCAGCCCGCGGCAAAGGCGCCTAGATCGCTGTCGGAAAAGGACAGAACGATCAGGTCAGCTGGATCCTGCCCGACGTCAAAGGGCGTAGCGATTTCTTCAAGGCCGTGGCTTTCGCGGAAGACGACATGCATGGGTCAGCTCCACCCGATCTGATCGGATACGCGGAGGACGGCCCACTGCCGCGGGTGGGGGCAAAGCCCCCGCCCATGGGGGCGGTCGGGGGCTGTCCGGTCTTTCGACCGGACGAGACAGCTGTTTTTGCCCCGGTCTTGCACCAAACTCAGGCTCCCAGATCCGCGTGGATGCCCGCGACGTCGATATCGTCGTGTTCGGCAATCACCACCAGCTGGGTCTTGCGCGGCTGGGCGCCCCAGGGTTGGTCGTATTGGGCGCGCAGCCGTTCGCCCACCGCCTGAACCAGCATGCGCATCGGTTTCCCTTCCACCGCGACATAGCCTTTGACGCGCAGAATTTTGCGGTTGCGGGCCATGTTGACGATGCGGTCCTGCAGGTCCTGCGGGTCGGAGACTTCGCCCATTTCAACGACGATGCTTTCAAAATCATCATGCTCGTGATCGTGGTGGCCATCGTGATGGCTGGGGCGGGCCTCCAGATCGTTTTCGGCCGCCGCGCCGATCCCCAGCACCACACGCGGATCGATCACGCCTTCGCTCATCGGCAGGATCGGCAGTTGGCGCGGGGCTTCGGCTTCGATCACGGCACGGGCCTTGGCAAGGCCTTCCTCCCCGGCAAGGTCTGCCTTGGACAGAAGCACGATATCTGCACACGAGACTTGGTCCTCGAAGACTTCGGACAGCGGGGTTTCATGATCCAGACTGTCGTCCGCCTCGCGCTGGGCCTGCACGGCGTCAAGATCCGGGGCGAATTGCCCTGCGGCGACGGCCTCGGCATCGGCAAGGGCAATGACCCCGTCTACGGTGATGCGCGAGCGGATCGCGGGCCAGTCAAAGGCTTTGAGCAGCGGTTTCGGCAGCGCCAGCCCGGAGGTTTCAATCAGGATATGTTCGGGCGTTTCCGGCAGGGCCATTAGGGCCTCGATCGTGGGGATGAAATCGTCCGCCACGGTGCAGCAGATGCAGCCGTTCGCCAGCTCCACGATATTGTTTTCTGGGCAGTTTTCATCGGCGCAGGATTTCAGGATGTCGCCGTCCACGCCCGCAGTGCCGAATTCATTGACCAGCACGGCCAGACGTTTGCCCTGTGGGTTCTGCATCAGGTGGCGGATCAGCGTGGTCTTGCCCGCGCCGAGAAAGCCGGTCACCACGGTGACGGGAATTTTGTTGAGATCGCTCATCGGTTACTCCTCGGATGGGATGTCACCCGGCTGGGGCGCCGGGGGAATGCGGGCGATGGATTGCTTGCGAAAGACCTGCGGGCGCGCACGCCAGGGCACCAGACCATCGGCGGTCGCGGCATAGGCGGCTGCGCCTTGCAGGATGTCATCGACGTGTTGATTGGGATCCAGATCGCCGTAGATGTAGCTCCAGCGCTCCGTTCCGCCGCTCAGCACCATGGAGCAGCCGCGCTTGCAGGCGGACAGGCATTCGACGCCGCGCACCGAAACCCCGTCGGGCAGGTCGGCGGCGCGCAGCGCCCGCAGCAACAGGGTGCCGGGCCGGGTGGCTTCGGGATCAACGCCTTCGCGTTTGCAGGTGGTGCAGATGGTCAGTGTGACCTCTGGCCTGCCATTTCCGGGCTGATCAGCCGTATCCTTCGCCATTGGCGCGCCTCTCCTTGCGTCCTGTCAGACAGACGGGGAGGGGCCAGAGGGGAGCCGCAGTGCTGAAACGACTCACACATCCGGTCGCGGAACACCCCGTCCGCCCGTAGATTAAGTCTGTTGGCAGGTCTCCCGGCTTGCGGATCTCAAGACCGTCGCAGTGCTGCGGGGTCTTTGCGGTTCTCCGGCCTTCCCGGTGTTACCCAGTGGCGTGGAGACCTCTCCGGTCACGGTCGCGGGGGCGGCTGTGCTTGGGCCAGATGGCCGTGTCACATTCCCTCTTCGCCTGCTTTCGCAGGAACCAACAAAATCCCCTTGCGCTATTGCGGGCTTCCTTGTCAAGACATGGTGCCAAACTGCAGGAGGGCACTTGGTGACCGAAAAGTCTGATAACGGCATTTCCGAGGAAGAAGCGGCACGGCACGCGTCCAAGATGGCGAAAAAGAAAGCGGCGCGTGACCGCATGATGGCCAACAAGGACGGTGAAAAGGGGCTGATCATCGTCCACACCGGCCCCGGCAAGGGCAAGTCCAGCTCGGGATTCGGCATGATCATGCGCTGCATCGCCCACGGCATGCCATCCGCCGTGGTGCAGTTCATCAAGGGCGCCTGGCAGACCGGCGAACGCACCCTGATCGAGGAGCATTTCGGCGATCTGTGCCAGTTCTACGCGATGGGTGAAGGCTTCACCTGGGAGACTCAGGACAAGGCCCGCGATATCGCGGCGGCCCGCGCAGGCTGGGAAAAGGCCAAGGAAATGATCCTGGATGAGCGCAACACCATGGTTTTGCTCGATGAAATTAACATTGCTCTGCGCTATGAATATCTGGATCTGGATGAGGTTCTGGAGTTCCTGGTTGAGCAGAAACCACCGATGACTCATGTGGTTCTGACCGGACGGAACGCTAAGGAAGAGCTGATCGAGATCGCGGATCTGGTGACCGAGATGGGCCAGATCAAACATCCTTTCCGCGCCGGGATCAAGGCGCAGAAAGGGGTGGAGTTCTAAGACGGCCAGACCATCTGCAGAGGTGTCACCGGGCAGGGAATACCGTGCCCGGTGCGTTTGGATTGCCCCGCCGTTACGCGGCAATCTTGTCCTTGATATAGGTATCGACCGCGGCGCGTTCTTCCTCGGTCAGGCGCAGGCCCAGCTTGGTGCGGCGCCACAGGAAATCCTCGCCGCTGCGCACCCATTCGTTGGCAATCGCCCAGTCCAACTCCCGCTCGGTGATGGTGGCGCCGAAATCGTGCCCCAGCGCCTGGGCGGATTTTGCATCACCCAGGATCAGCCGCGCTTCGGTGCCATAAGCGCGGATCAGACGCCGGGCCCAATAAGGCGTCAGGAAGGAATAATCCGCTGCAAGATCCGCCTGCAGCTTGGTCACATCTTTGACCGCGAAATTGCCGCCGGGCAGGGGCACACCTGCTGTCCAGTTGCCGCCGACGCCGGGCAGAGCCTCGGAGATCTTGGCAAGCGCGGCCTCGGCCAGTTTGCGGTAGGTGGTGATCTTGCCGCCAAAGATGTTCAGCAGCGGTGCATTGCCCGTGTCCAGTGACAGCACATATTCCCGCGTCGCCGCCGTCGCCGAGCTGGCGCCATCGTCATACAGCGGGCGCACACCGGAGTAGGTCCACAGAATGTCGCCGCGGTGCAGCGGTTTTTTGAAATACTGCGAGGCAAAATCGATCAGGTAGTCCTGTTCCTCGGGGGTGCAGCTGGGGGCCGTCTCCGGGTCGGGATGGTCGGCGTCGGTGGTGCCGATCAGAGTGAAATCTTCTTCATAGGGGATGGCAAAGATGATCCGCCCGTCGGTGCCCTGAAAGAAATAGCAGCGCCCGTGGTCGAAGAGTTTCGGAACCACGATATGGCTGCCGCGTACCAGACGCACGCCTTCGCGGCTGTTCTGGCCCAGTTTCTGGTTCAATACCTCCGCAACCCAGGGACCCGCCGCATTGACCAGCATCCGCGACCGACGCGTGAACACTTGCCCCGTCAGACTGTCCTTCAGGTGGATGAGCCAATGATCCTCGGCGCGTTCAGCCGCCAGAACTTTGGTGCGGGTCATGATTTCGGCGCCGCGCGCCTGCGCGTCGCGGGCGTTGAGCACCACCAGGCGGGCATCCTCGATCCAGCAGTCCGAATATTCAAAGGCGGTCTGGAACTTGTCCTTCAGCGGCGCCCCCGCTTCGTCGCGGCTGAGGTCCAGCTTGCGGGTGCCGGGCAGGATGCCTCGCTTGCCCAGCGTGTCATAGAGAAACAGCCCAAGGCGGATCAGCCAGGCCGGGCGGCGGCCCTTCATCCAGGGCATGATCCGCGTCAGCAGGCGGGAGGTCGGCGTTTCACTGTCGAACCTCATCTCCTTGTGAAAAGGCAGCACAAAGCGCATCGGCCAGGAAATATGGGGCATCGCCTTCAGCAAGACCTCGCGCTCGATCAGCGCTTCGCGCACCAGGCGGAATTCGAAATATTCCAGATAGCGCAGGCCGCCATGAAACAGTTTGGTCGAGGCAGAGGAGGTGGCCGAGGCCAGATCGTTCATTTCTGCAAGGCTGACTGACAGGCCACGGCCTGCCGCATCGCGGGCAATGCCGCAGCCGTTGATGCCGCCGCCGATGATGAACAGGTCGGTGATCTTTTGATCAGTCATTTTCGTTTCTTTCGTTTTGGTTGGCGGTGTCTCCCGCCACGATGATGCGTGTTCCCGCGGCGCGCGCGGCCTCGGCAAAGGCATCGGGCACCGGCGCATCGGTGATCACCACGTCGAGATCCGCCACATCGCAGATCCGCACCGGGGCGGAGCGGTCGAATTTGCTGTGATCGCAGACCAGAACGCGGGTACGTGCGTTTTTCAGGATGGCGCGGGCGACGGAGACCTCGCGACCGTCGTGGTCCATGATGGCGCCATCCGCATCGAGGGCGGAGGCGCCGATAATGGCGAAATCGACCTTGTAGCGGGAAATGAATTCCACCGCGTCTTCGCCGACGATGGCGCCGTCGCTTTGACGGACCGCGCCGCCAACCAGGATCAGCTCACGCGCCTCGCCACCCATCATCATATTGATAATGTTTATGTTGTTGGAAATGACTGTCAGGCCGCGATGGCCGGATAGGGCACGGGCCACTTGCTCGGTCGAAGTGCCGATATTGAGCGTGATCGAGCAGTCTTCGGGTATGAGTTCTGCGGCCTCGGCTGCCATCGCCAGTTTCCCCGCCGCGTTCAGCTTGCGCCGGTCCGCGTAGGCGCGGGTGGCGGCTGAGCTGACGCGCACCGCGCCGCCATGCACCCGCGACAGTGCTCCGCGTTGCGACAGATCCCGAAGGTCGGTGCGCACGGTCTGCAGCGACACGCCGAACCGCTGTGCCAGATCCTCGACCTCGACCCGATCCTGGGTGTTCAGCAGCTCTATGATTTCGTTCTGACGAGTCGTGGCATCCATGGGCTTTCCTTTCCACAGCCCATCTAGCGATTCATTTTCGTTTTGTCATCGTTTGTTTTCGAAAAACTTCGTTTTGCGCGAGCAATGAGAAAGCTCACCTTTAGGCAGGCCTCATCCTGCCGCCCCGGCAGTGTGCGGGGGAGGTACCAGTTTTATATGTCAGAGGGGTGTCAGGTTACCGGGATCAGGTGGTTATCCCAGCGCAGCTCGGCCTGGTTCAGGACCGACAGGCGACCCTTGGCGATCTCGACGATCTCACCGCTGCCCGAACTTGCGATGAACCCATCTGTCGATTGGGACAGGCCGCAGACATCGGGCAGATAATGTTCCGTGGTGAGGGCGCCGCTTGCGGTGTCCATGACCTGCACCACGCCGCCGCGGGGCGAGGTGACAGCCACTTGTCGGCCATCAGTGGAAAAGGCAATGGAGCCGCCGTATCCATTGAGGTTGCGCAGGCGCGGGTCATCGGCGGCCATCAGCCGTGGCGCACTGCCGGGCTTGTGCAGCCCGACGATCGGCACATCGGCGCCCAGATCGCCCTGCCACTGCATGGCAAAGGCAACGGTGCCATCCGCCTTCATCGCCAGATGGCGGATCGAATTCTTGTGGAGCACGGCGTCCAGCTCGACCTGCTCGGTCACCTGGCCGTCAAAATCGAGATAGCTGAGGTTGGGCCGCATGGTGGGGATGTTCAGCTTGGCCCGGCCACTGTCGGGATGGGTGTCGATGCCGCCATTTGCGACGACCAGCCCCGTACCATCTGCGCGCAGCATCATTTCATGCGGGCCGACCCCGCCCGAGGCAAAGCTGCCGATGCGGCGGTAGGGGGCGGTGCCATCCCAGACACCAATGATGCCGCGCCCGGCCTCGAAGTGGTTTTCGGTGGTCAGCAGTAGGCTGCCATCGGGTGTGAAGACGCCGTGTCCGTAAAAGTGGTAACCTGCCGGAGGCTCCAGCCGGGCCAGTTGCGCGCCGGTGCGGCAGTCGATCACATCGGCAAAGCGGCCGGGGCGGCGGGCAAAGGCCACCGCGATGGGCCGCGTGGGGTGGGCGGTGGCAGCATGGCCGCGGCCGGGCAGGGGGTGGCTGAACAAGAGGGTGCCAAGGTCCGAAAGGCCCGCCAGGAAAAAGCTGCCATCGGCGGCCTTGCCTGCGGACAGATAGGCGGGCGAACCCAGATCGGCCCAGCTGGCCGCCGGGGCCATCCCTGCCGCCAGAAGCCCGGCCAGAAATCCACGTCTTGAGGGCATGTCTTTGGGTCCTTTCTGTTAATCGCCATCCAGGGCGTTGAAACCGGCCTCGACGCCAAGCGCGGGACCAAGATCCTCACCGATGGTTTCGCGCAGTTTCCGGATGTCCTGCTGCACTGCCTCAATCCGCAGCCGCGTGCCCGGCTCTGCAACGCCTGCAAAGGTCGGATCGTCGAGGCGGCTGGCGTGCTCGACCGCAGTGTCAAAGGCTGCATCCAGTTCCGCTGCAAGATCGGTATCCCCGTCGCTGAGGATGCGGGCCAGCGGTGCCAGCGCCTCCAGCGCCAGGATCACGTGGTGCTGGGAACGGCCCGACCGATAGGCCTCAGCGCGTTTCGGGCGCGGCCTGTCGTAGGTGCCCAGCGGCCGCCCCAGCCGCATGTCGATCAGGATCTGCAGGCCGGTATTCAGCGCCTTGAACAGTTCCTGTTTGACCTCGGCCTCTGAGCGATAGCGATCACCGGGGTGGCGGATCTTGTCGGCATAGCTGTCGCGCCAGTCCGTCCAGATCACATCGGCTGTGGTGGCGATATCTTCTGCAATGGCGCGGGTCAGCTGGCAGCGGTAGTCGGCGCTGCCCAGCTGCTGCATGTCCTCGTCGTAAAGGAGGAATTCCAGCGCATAGAAGCCGCGCGCTGCAATCGATACGCTGGTATAGGCAGCCGCATCCTTGGCAATCGGATCCTCGGCAGTGATCAGCGCCCGCAGCGCCTTCGGCGTTTTGCCCCGGCTGTCCGGCCAAAAGGCGAGCGCAAAGGCGCGGTTATCCCTTTCGGTCGGCCCGAACCGCAGGTGGCTGACCGCGACCCAGGCATCAAAGGCTTCGCCGTAGGCCTGCTGCAACTGGACCGATCCGGGGTCGCAGACCTCAGCGGCTGTCGCGCTCAGTTGCTGCGTCTCCTGCGCCAGTGTTTCGAAGCCCGGCAGAATATGCTGTTCCAGAGCCTCCTCGACCACACCGGCTTGTGCGGTGGCGGGTGTCAGGGTGAGCGGCAGGGTAAGGCTGAGGGCAAGGGCGGGTGCCAGCAGGCGGGACAGTGAGGGGCGTGTCATAGGCTCTCCAGAAAACGGATAAGATCGGCGCGGTCCTCGGGTGACAGGTAGACCACGGTGTTGCGGGCATCTTGCGCCTCGCCGCCATGCCACAGGATCGCCTCTAGCAGGCTGCGGGCGCGACCATCATGCAGGTAGGTGGCGCGCGGCGATACCTGCTGCGTCAGGCCAATCCCCCAGAGCGGCGCGGTGCGCCATTCCCGCCCGGTGGCGCGGGCTTCGGGGCGGTGATCGGCAAGACCTTCGCCCATGTCGTGCAGCAGCAGGTCGCTGTAAGGCCAGATCAGCTGGAAACTGTGCTCGGGGCGGTCTTTCAGGCGATGGGTCACGAATTTGGGCCGGTGGCAGGCGGCGCAACCGCTGTCGTAGAACAGTTCCTTGCCGCGCAGCACTTGCGCATCGTGCAGGTCACGGCGGGCGGGTACGGCCAGATTGCGGGCGTAGAAGGTGACCAGATCCATGTTCGGTTGATCGATCTCGGTGCCGCGGGCGTCATCATTTCCGTGCGGGGCTGCGCGGCATTTTGTTTGGCTCGTGGTGCATTCCCCCCAAGGGGCGGGAAACAGCGGCGTGGAAATGCCGATATCGCCGGAAAAGGCGGCGGCGGATTGTTCGTGCACCGTCGGCATGCCCGCCTTGAGGCCAAAGCGGCCCAGCATGATCTGCTGAAACTCTTCGGACCAGACCAGATTGGCCCGACCGGAAATGCCATCTCCGTCGGCGTCGTCCGGATCGGCAGCAGCAAGGATATCGGCGGTGGGGATCGCCTCAAGCAGGCCAAGGCCAATCATCGGCGGCGCCACGCGGGGGGACAGCATGGCGTTGGTGTGCAGCGGGCCGTAGCCCAGATCCTCGGCGCTGTAGATCGGTCTGCGCAGCGAGGCGGTTTCGCCACCGTTCAGATCGACGGTCTCTTCTTCATATCGGATGCCAAGCCGGTATTCCGGGGAAATGCCTGGGGCCGAGAAATCCTGAAGCTGCTGCCCGTAGGTGGGGTCGGGGGCCGTGCCGATATAATCCTTGATTGCCTGAACCTGCTCGGGCACCGGACCGGGAACTGAGACGCGCAGAAACATCGCGGCAGAGCGGTAATCCGGCCCCGCAGCCACATGGCCGCGCCCATCCTTCAGATGACAGCGCTGGCAGGAGCGGGCGTTGTAAAGGGGGCCAAGCCCGTCAGAGGCGCGGGTGGAGGAGGGCGAGAACACCCAGATTTTCTTGAACAGCCCATTGCCCAGTTTGAATTCCAGCTCCTGCTCGAAAGACAGGTTGGCGGAGTGTTGGGAAAAGGCCTCATCGTCGCTGCGGGCGCGTGTTGTCGTCGCGCCAGCAGGATGGGTTTCATAGGCTTCGGGAGCCGAAAAATCCGTGGCAGGGGCCGTCACGGCGCGGATGCGCTGGCTGTCCTCGGTGGTGCGGGGGATCACATCCAGATGCGGATCGCCAAGGGACAGGCTGGTCAGTTCCAGCGCCTGTCCGGTGCTGGCTGCGACAAGCGCCGCAGCCAATAGAAGGTTACTCTTCAGCCTCTTCCATCTTGGTGGCGTTGAGTTGTGCATAGTTTTCGGCACCGATCCGCTCGTGCAGGTCCAGCTGTGTCTCAAGAAAGTCGATATGGCCCTCTTCATCGGCCATCAAGGCTTCGAACAGCTTCATGGTTACGTAATCGCCTGCGGTGTCGCAGGCTTCGCGGGCTTCCTTGTAGAGCGCGCGGGCGCTGATTTCGGCCGCAAGATCGCATTCCAGCGTTTCCTTGGGGTTCTGGCCAATGCGCAGCGGGTCCAGTTTTTGCAGGTTGGGATGGCCGCCAAGGAACAGGATCCGTTCGATCAACTTGTCCGCGTGCTGCATCTCTTCGATGCTTTCCTCGCGACTTTTCTTGGCCATGCTGCCCAGCCCCCAGTCTTCCTGCATGCGGAAGTGAAGCCAGTACTGGCTGACAGCGGTCAGTTCATGGCGCAAGGCCTTGTTGAGGTAGTCGATGACGATTGGGTCGCCCTTCATGGCTGTTCTCCTGTCCGAGTGGCTTGCGTAGGTTCTGCAACTGCGCAGGTACACTTACCTTAGCATTGCCGCGCATCGTGTCGAGGAAGAGCGGCATGCATCCGCCACAATCAGCGGCTTTGCCAAGCGCATGGTAGATTTTGCCGGGGGTGATGATCGTCCGGGGATCTGCGGCGCGCATCCAGTCGATGGCGGCGTGAATGTCGTGATCGGTGATCTGTGTGCAGTGGCAGACGATCATGGCCTGGCTCCCTTAGAGGTGGCAAAGGGGATCTCGATTCCTGACATCAGGTATCTGACAAAAATAGTCAGAAGGCAAGGGGTAATGCTGACTATTTTTATCGGAGATAGTCCTTGGCACAGTGTCGCTGGTCCAATGGGGGCAGCAGGGCGCATGAAAAAGGGCCGCAGAAACTGCGGCCCAGTCGGGTTCTGTTGCGAAAAGCAGTCAAAACCGAGGGATCGTTCAGCCGCCAAGCGGAATGATCAGGCTCACACCCAGCGTCGTGTCGGCAACGCCGGTGTCTTCGACCTGGGCCAGTGCTCCGGACAGGGTCATGCCGTTCTGGAATTCGTAATCCGCGCCAACCGAGATCAGATCGGTGTCGCCTGCGCTGTCCAGATCACGGTGGGCCAGGGTGCCGGACAGGGTCCATTGGCCAATGCCATAGGCCGCGTTCAGCGTGGCATAGGTGGCGTCATCCGCGCCGCCGCCAAAGTTGGAGAAGGAGGCAACCTCTGCGAAGACATCAAACCCGTCTGCAAAGGAATGGCCGATGCCGACGACGAAGCCTTGTTCGTCATCCACATCGCCAGCGCTTGCGCTCAGATGGCGGGCGCCAATATGGAACCGGGTTGCGCCGACGCTATGCGCCCATTGGATGGCAAAGTTGTCCAGCTCGCCGGTGTTGCCTGCGCCGCCCGCAGCGGCGGTATTACGGCCCCGGTCGAACCAGGCCGAACGGCTGAGACCGGTGTCATCCGCATAGAAGACGCCAAAGGACAGGGTGCCCGCGCCGTTGAGCTCTACATCAGCCAGGACACCGATCTGTTCGGCGAGTTCATAATCTTCGGCCAG
The DNA here is from genome assembly GCF_041008745.1 of Pseudophaeobacter sp. 1A09344. Taxonomy (NCBI): domain Bacteria; kingdom Pseudomonadati; phylum Pseudomonadota; class Alphaproteobacteria; order Rhodobacterales; family Roseobacteraceae; genus Pseudophaeobacter; species Pseudophaeobacter sp. 1A09344. Next base: position 157,467 of record NZ_JAXGFS010000002.1, on the reverse strand, counting down.
GGTGCCGCCAAAGAAACCCGCTGCATCGTCCCATGCGGTGCCGAACACGGGGTGGAGTTTACCAATGGAGACGGTGGTTGCTTCGCCGATGCCAAAGCTGAGGCCGATCTCTTCGACGTAGAGGCCGATGTCGTCAAAGCTGCGGTCGGCAGTGGCGTCAGTCACACTTTCGGCGGTGAGGGTCGAGAACAGCGAAACGCCATTGCCGAAGGTATAGGTGCCGGTGGCGGTGATGGTTGCGTAGGTGTCGCGGATTTCGTTCGCGGCCACGTCCGAATAGATGATCTGCTCGTTGCCGATTTCGATTTCACCTTCCCAGGTGAATTCGGCCTGTGCCGCCGTTGCGGAAAACACGAAAGGGGCGCCGAAAGCCAGCGCCGCAGCCAGAGTCTTGTTCATAGTACTGTCCTGATATTTGGATACCGGGCGGCGTATCTGGCTGCGGTTGTCGGCTGGGCCGCCCGGTGATTTTTTGAGTTATTGGAAGACGGCGCCCGGGTTGTCGAGCGAGTCGGAGCCTTCGAATTCGACGTCGGTCAGTTGCAACGTCGCAACCGCGCGTTCGATCGAACGGGTCTGGTCGATCAGACCGTTCACACCGCCCATCACCAGCGCTTCGCCTGCGGCATTGCCCTGTTCCAGCATCTGGTCATAGGAGAAACCGGCCTCGGCTGCGGTCTTGATCCGGCCAAGCGCCTGCATGGTGTCGGCCAGCTTGCCGCGTAGTTCCGCGTCCAGATCGGCATCGGCTGAGGCAACAAGATCAGACAGTGAGGCGCCGGAGACGAGCTCACCGTTCACCCGCACGTATTCGCCCAGATAGACGTTCTGAATGCCAAGCCCATCGTAATAGTGGCTGTTGTGGGTGTTGTCGGAAAAGCAGTCGTGCTCTTCCTCGGGGTCGTTCAGCATCAGGCCAAGGCGCATCCGCTCACCGGCCTGTTCACCGTAGGAGAGCGATCCCATGCCGGTCAGCATTGCGACGATGCCTGCGCCTTCATCGGCCATCAATTCGGCGCGGGCGGCGCCACCCTCGGCCCATTGTGCGGCCATCCAGTCCAGATCGGAGACCAACAGTTCGGTTGCGGCCTGCAGGTAGGCGCCGCGCCGGTCACAGTTGCCGCCGGTGCAGGCCTCACCCTTGGCGTAATCGGTCCATGGGCGGTTGCCCGCGCCATGATCGGTGCCATTCAGATCCTGGCCCCAAAGCAGGAATTCGATGGCGTGATAGCCGGTTGCCACGTTGGCCTCGACGCCGTCTGCCTCGTGCAGGGTGTCTTCCAGCAGTGCCGGGGTGATGTCGCTGGTGTCGATGGTCTGGCCTGACAGCTCAAATGCGGGATTCGCGATCACGTTCAGCGCGGCCAGTGCGTTCTCATCTGAAGGGCCGCCATAGGAGGCATCCACGTAGTCGATCAGCCCTTCATCTAGCGGCCAGGCGTTCACCTTGCCTTCCCAGTCGTCGACGATGGCATTGCCGAACCGGAAGGCTTCGGATTGCTGGTAAGGCACGCGCGCGGCCAGCCAGGCGGTGCGGGCGGCTTGTAGGGCTTCGGCCGAGGGCTCTGCCACCAGCGCATCAACAGCCGCCTTCAGCCGCTGGGCGGTGGTCAGGCTGTCCTGATAGGTCGCCTGGGCAATATTGGCATAGGTGGTCAGAACGGCGCCTTTTTCGGGGGCCGCTGGTGCGGCCATTGCGGCAGAGCCGCCCATGGCGAGGGCTGTGAGAGCGGTTCCGGTGAGAAACAGCGATTTCATCGGGGTTATCCTTGCTTGGTTGGATCGGAAGATGGAGGGGCGCAGGTCGTGCGTAGGCTGTGGCGAGCCTCTGAGGTTATTTTGTGAGGATCAGCTTCCCGGCGCGGGTGATGCGCAGGCTGTAGATCTGGCCGTTCAGCAGAATGCGTGCCTGAATTCCGCCGCGCGTCAGGTCTTCGGCGTGATATGTGGGGAATGCTTCCGTCGTGGCGGTGGTGGCCACGGGTTCAGATGTAATCTGGTTCATGATGAGTGCCCATTTCTGAAATCCGCCCTGTCAAATTCGGCCCGGTCCAGCAGCCATTCCAGGCAGAACCCCGAAAGGCTGCCGGAGCGCGCAAATACTTCGAGCCAGATCTGGGACAGGCTGTCCTGATCGTCAGGTTCGGATGCGGTGGGCGCGGGGCCAGGAGCGATGTTCGACATGATGACGCAATGTGGTTGTCTCGGTTCGTTCGGGCTGGCCTGACAGATCAGGTTGGCTGGATTGCGTTATACCTGATTTATTTACTCACCTTTGTCAATCCGACTTTTTTACTCGGAAATTTGTGCCGAGCGGCTCGCCTTGGTGTGGATTGTTTCCAAAACTTAGGGAAAGGCGCAGTTTTCGTGCGGTCTGTTGCCGTCACGTGTCTGCCGCCCGGCTGCAACCTGGCGCCGCGAGGTCTGATGTTTGCTGAACTTAGGCCGAGTCGCTCAGGTGGCAGCAGGCACAATAAAAAAGGCCGCCAATTTGGCGGCCTTTGAAATTTGATAAATTGGGCGTTGCTTAGTCGCGGGTGCCCGAGAACCGTTCCTGCCAGTCTTCGCGCTGCTCGTCTGCGATCTTCGCGAACAGAACCTCCGGCACGGTGAAGCCGTGCCCGGCGGGCAGGGCCGAAAGGGCCGCAGCAACATCGGTGGGCCAGCCCATGTCCGAGCTATTCAATGCTTCCATCAGCTTGGCGCTGGCCTGCGGGATGAAGGGTGCGCTGAGCACGGCATAGAAGCGGATCAGGTTGAGGCCGAGACGCACCTGCGCAGCTGCGCGCTCGGGGTCTTCCTTGAACACCGACCAGGGCGCAGCCGATTGCAGATATTCATTGCCCGCAACCCAGATCGCGCGCAGCTCCTGCGCCGATTTGCGCACCTCCATCGCGCCCATCTGCTGCTCATAGGCGCGCAGGCGGGTGGTCAGCTCTTCGATCAGCGCCGTTTCCTGTTCACCGTATTCGCCGCCCGCCGGAACCTCTTCGCCGAACTTGGAACGGCAGAATTTGGTGATACGGGAGACGAAGTTGCCCAGGACATCCGCCAGATCCTTGTTCACCGATTGCTGGAAGTTCTCCCAGGTGAATTCGGAATCGCTGCTTTCCGGTGCGTGGCTCAGCAGCCACCAGCGCCAATAGTCGGCGGGCAGGATTTCCAGCGCCTGATCCATGAAGACGCCGCGTCCCTGGCTGGTGGAGAACTGGCCGCCATCATAGTTCAGGTAGTTGAAGGACTTAAGGTGATCGACCAGCTTCCACGGCTCACCCGACCCCAGAATGGTCGCCGGGAAAGACAGAGTGTGGAAGGGCACGTTGTCCTTGCCCATGAACTGGACGTATTTCACATCCTCGGCGCCCTTGTCGGTGCGCCACCAGCGTTCCCAGTCCGCATCCGTTTTGCCATGGGCATCGGCCCATTCCTTGGCGCAGGCGATGTATTCGATGGGCGCATCGAACCAGACGTAGAAGACCTTGCCTTCCATGCCGGGCCAGTCTTCTTCGCCCTTCTTGACCGGGATGCCCCAGTCGAGATCGCGGGTAATGCCGCGGTCCTGCAAGCCGTCGCCATCGTGCAGCCATTTCTTTGCGATGGAGGTCGTCAGGACGGGCCAGTCGGCCTTGCTGTCGATCCAGGCGTCCAGCTGGTCCTTCATCGCGGACTGGCACAGGTACAGGTGCTTGGTCTCGCGCACTTCCAGATCGGTGGAGCCGGAGATGGCCGAGCGCGGATTGATCAGATCGGTGGGATCGAGCTGCTTGGTGCATTCCTCGCACTGATCGCCGCGCGCCTTCTCGAACCCGCAGTTGGGGCAGGTGCCCTCGATATAGCGGTCCGGCAGGAAACGGCCATCGGCGTTGGAATAGACCTGTTTCTCCACCACTTCACGGATCAGCCCGGCCTCGGCCAGCTTGCCCGCGAAATGCTGGGTCAGCGCGTGGTTCTGTGGGCTGGAAGAGCGCCCGAAGTGATCGAAGCTGAGGCAGAACCCCTTGGCGATTTCGGCCTGAACCTCGTGCATCTCGGCGCAGTATTCCGCGACCGGCTTGCCTGCCTTGGCGGCGGCCAGCTCAGCCGGGGTGCCATGCTCGTCGGTGGCGCAGAGGAACATTACCTCGTTGCCGCGGCCACGCTGATAGCGCGCGTAAAGATCGGCAGGCAGCTGGCTGCCCACGAGGTTGCCCAGATGTTTGATCCCATTGATGTAAGGGATCGCCGAGGTAATCAGAATGCGTTCCATACCATCCATCCACATGTCGCTTTGCTTGACCCTCTATCGCATGGCGCGGGCGGCGGAAACCCCGCCTGTGCCATTCGCGCGAAATCCAACAGAAGTCGAAACATGTTCAAGGTTTTTCTTGAGTATCAAACGGTCCCCGGCCATCGTACCCTCAGGTTGTACAGGGTGCGGGATTGAAACGGTCAATAACCCTTCCCATATTAATTGTATACTACTGCATACTTTGTGATCCTGATTTGTGAGGTCCGTTTCTACATGCTGCAATTTCTGCTCGACGGAGCCTTTGCCCCGTTCACATTGGCGCTTGCACTGCTGACCGGCCTGATGGTGCTGGAATTGGTGGCCTTGCTCTTGGGCGGGAGCCTGATCGGCGCTGACAGTGATGCAGATCTGGATATCGATGCGGGCGATGTCGGCGACTTCGATCTTGATCTGGATGGTGCGGAACTGGGCGGGGTTGAGGGCATTGATGCTGCGGATCTGGACCTGCCAGATGCAGAACTGGATCTGGAACTGGCACCTGATGCACCTGCAGATGCAGGTGTTTCGAACCCGACAGGCCTGGCATCCTGGCTGGGGCTGGGCCGCATGCCGACGGTGATCTGGCTTGGGGCTATTTTGCTCGGCTTTGGCCTTTCGGGTATGGGCTTGCAGGTGGCGCTGTCCTCGCTCTTTGGGCTGCTTGCCCCGGCTTGGGGCGCAGCCATTCCAGCAGGCGCCTTTGCCTTTTGGTTCGCACGGGTTTTTGGGGCTGCCTTTGCCCGCGTCTTGCCACAGACCGAAACCGAGGCACTGTCCGAGCGCAATCTGGGCCGCCGCCGCGGTATTGTCACCCAAGGCACCGCCGCCAGGGGGCGCCCGGCTGAGGTGCGAGTCATGGATGGCTATGGCAATGCCCACTACTTGCGCGCCGAACCTCTGAAAGATGGCGATACCATCGCTCAGGGCACCGAGGTTCTGGTGATCCGGGATCGGCGCAGGGGGAGTTACGTGCTTGTTGCCGTCTCCGAATAAGCTTGACGATAAAATTCTAACTTTTGTCCCACAGGGAGGTTTCTCAATGGAGTTTGAGTTTCTGTTGATTGTTGTTGTTACCGTAATTATTTTTCTTGCCCTGTTCGGGCTTGTTATTGGTCGCCTCTACCGGCGCTCTACCCGCGAGATCAGTCTTGTGAAAACAGGGGCTGGCGGCAAAAAGGTGATCATGGATGGTGGCACGATCGTTGTGCCCCTGTTGCATGAGGTCAGCCCGGTCAACATGAAGACCCTGCGCCTTGAGGTGAAGCGCGATGGCGAGGCGGCATTGATCACCCAGGACCGGATGCGCGTCGATGTGGGTGTGGAATTCTACGTCTCGGTAATGGCCACCACAGAAGGGATCGCCCGTGCGGCTCAGACCCTTGGCAGCCGGACCTTCGATGTGGAGCAGCTGCGAGAAATGATTGAGGGTAAGCTGATCGATGGTTTGCGCGCCGTGGCCGCCCAGATGACCATGGATGGCCTGCATGAGAACCGCGCTGACTTCGTTCAGGAAGTGCAGAATGCGGTTTCCGAGGATCTGCTCAAGAACGGTCTGTCGCTGGAATCCGTTTCCTTGACTGCGCTCGACCAAACCCCGTTCGAGGCGCTGGATGAAAACAACGCCTTTAACGCGGTGGGGATGCGCAGGCTGGCAGAGGTGATTGCGACCTCGAAGAAAGAACGCGCCCAGATTGATGCAGAGGCGGATGTCGCCGTGCGCCGCGCCGCGATGGAGGCTGAGCGTCATAAGCTGTTGATCGAACAGGACGAAGAACAGGCCCGGATCGAGCAGAAGCAGAAGGTGGAAACCCTGCGTGTGGCGCAAGAGGCCGAGATCGCTGCCCGCACCGAGGACAGCGTGCGCGAAACCGAACGCGCCCGGATCGCGCGGGAAGAGGCCATTCGCGCCGCCGACATTGAGCGCGAGCGTAAGATCCGTGAGGCCGAAATCTCCAAGGAGCGGGAGTTGGAGGTCGCTGAACAGGAGCGCCAGATCATCATCGCACAGAAATCCGAAGAGGAAAGCCGCGCCCGTGCCTCGGCGGATCTGGCCCGTGCCGAAGCCACCAAGGCAACCGAAGCGGTGGCAACCGCCCGCCAGGTGGCAGAGGCCGAGCGTCAGAAGCAGATCGTTCTGATCGAAGCCACGCGCGAGGCTGAACGTCAGGCCACCGGCATTCGTCTGGCTGCCCAGGCGGAGAAGGAAGCCGCCGCCGACCGCGCAGAAGCGCGCCGTGAAGAGGCGCAGGCCGAAGCCGATGCACTCAACATCCGCGCCGAGGCCAAGAAGAACGACATGCTGGCCGAGGCGGAAGGTAAGCGCGCCATCGTTGAGGCAGACAATGTCCTGTCTGAGGCTCAGATCCGCTTCAAGGTCGATCTCGCCCGGATCGAAGCGATGCCTGCCATCGTGGCGGAAATGGTCAAACCTGCCGAAAAGATCGACTCGATCAAGATCCACCAGGTGGGCGGCATGGGCGCAGGCGCAGGCGGTGCAGGCTCCGTGGCCGCACAGGCGGGTGGCGGCGACAAGCCCGTCGTCAATCAGGCGCTCGATTCCATCATGGGCATGGCGGTTCAGATGCCTGCCCTGAAGAAGCTGGGCGAAGAACTGGGCCTGTCCATGGAGGATGGGGTGGCCGGTATCACCAGCGGCGCTTTGGGGGTGTCATCTGAACCTGCCAAAGAGACGGTGGAGGCCGAGGCATCGGCGGCAGAAGAAGCGGCTGATGAGGTGGAGACGCCGCTGGCCTAGATCGCCTGGTTGCAGACATTGGATGAAAGGGCCGGATTTTTCCGGCCCTTTTTCGTGGGATCTAGCGTTTCTCGCGCGAGCCTTTCATCAACCGTCCGATGGTAAAGGAGGTGCGCGGGGCGTAGACGTAGTTGGTGCGTTCGTCCGGGGTCGGGCGCGAGCGCATGCGCGACAGGCCGAACAGGATCAGCCCGAAATGGCCAACCGCGATAAAGGCAAACAGCGCCTTGGGGCCGTAGCCGCTGATCAGTGCAGAGGATACATAAGGCGCAGCGATGGCGCCGAGCGCGTAAAAGAACATCAGTGCGGCAGAGAGTTCGACCCGCTCGTCTGATGTGGCAAAGTCGTTGGCATGGGCCGATGAGACCGAGAACACCGGGAAGGCGGTGAAGCCAAACAGCCCTGCCATCATCATGGTGGCCTCGGTGCTTTGACCCGATATGAGGATCGTCAGGCCGCAAGACATAATGGCGGCTGCTGACAGCCAGATCAGCACCCAGCGGCGGTCATATTTGTCCGCAAGCCAGCCCACCGGGTATTGTGCGAGTGCGCCGCCCAGCACGAAGGCCGCAAGGAAAAAGGCAACCTGGTTCAGCTCCAACCCAACTTCGGTGCCGTAGATCGGCCCCACCATCCGGAACGAGGCGGCGCCGATCGCGGCGACGATGACGCCGACAACGGCCAGTGGCGAACAGCGCCAGGCCAGCCCGGGCCGCAGGCGCGGCGCGGCTGGGGTTGCGGGCTGGCTGTTGCGGGTCAGGGTCAGCGGCAAGAGCGCGGCGCAGCAAAGCAGGGCCAGAAGGTTGTAGGAGACGTAAGAGGCCGGTGGCAGTACCGCGATCATCATCTGCGCCGCAAGGGAGGCGATCAGGTCGGCCAGCCGGTAGGTGCCCATGGCCCGGCCACGGCTTTCGTTGGTGACCTTGGCGTTCATCCAGGCTTCGATCACCGTGTAACAACCAGCCACCGACAGCCCGGATGCGATGCGCATCGCGGCCCAGGCCAGCGGCGCTTCGGTGAGGGTGTGTCCGATCAGGCCCATCGCCCCGAGGGCGGTGCAGACGGCAAATGCGCGGGAATGGCCCACCGTGCCCATCAGCCGTGGGGCCCACCAGCAGCCGATGAAAAAGCCCAGAAAATGCGCAGACCCCAGTAGACCGATTTCTTGCTTGTCAAAGCCGAGCGTCAGGCCCGAGATCGCATCCAGCGGTCCGACGCCGCCAGCAGAGAGCTGCAACAGAATGACAGAAAGGAACAGGGCGGCAAAGGAAAGGATCAGGCGCATGGTGTTGCCGACTGTGCCAATGCGCGTGGGGATTGCTAGCCCTTTTCGTCAGATCATGTCGTATTCAGCTAACTTTTTTGATTTGCTTCCCGGCTTCTTCCATTGGGGGCGTGGCTCGGCTCTGGCCTTGCTCTTGTCCGGGGGAGGGAGTGGACGTGTCAGGGGCGACAGTTTCAGTCAAAGGGCCGCCCGGAGCCCGTTGTGTCAGCTGCCAGCTGCGCGGGGGCAGGGCGCGGGCGCGCAGCCGGTCCAACTGCCAGATACGATTGCGGTACTGATGCGCGGGGCGCATGGTCCAGCGGCTTTCGATGCCCTCGGCGCCACCCGCGCCGGGCGTCAGCAGCAGCGCCAGCGGCGCGTTTCCGTCCATCGCCAGAGGCCCGCCCGCCGCAGCTGCCATATGCAGGCGCCGTACCGGGGTGATGGCCGGGGGGGCGGGCAGGTCCGCGATGACAAGCGGGGTGGCGCCGCTACGCAAGGCTTCCTCCATGGTCCAGAGAACATCTTCGGATCGGGGGGCTGTCACCCAGAGAAACCGGGACGGATCCGCAAAATCCACCATGCCGTCGGGGTTCAGTTCTGCGGCGTCCCGGGGCGGAGAGATCCAAAGCACTGGCCCGGCCATCGCCCCGGCCAGCCAAAGCGCGAAACTGTACCGGGCGCTACCACAGGCTTCATGCGCTCGACCGCGCTGCAGGGCGATATCCCTGAGCAGGGTGACGCTGGCCTTTCGCTGTCTTTGGCCAGGGGTGGAAGCAGAGGCTAGTTCGGTAGGCAGCTGTGGAGGGATGGGATGAATCGACATGGTTGTCAGATTACAATGTTCTCTTTTTGTTCTCAATATTGTTTGGCGGGAGTGCAGCAGAAAGGGCAAGGCATGAAGGAGGGGGAATGGGGCAAAAGGAAAGCGACACGGGAGGGCCGTGTCGCTTTCCTTTTGCCGCTCAGGGCGGGTGATATCCGGCGGTGGGTCAGCTCTCGCGGGGGACGACGGCGCCGCCCTCTTCGGCCCATTTGGTAAATCCGCCTTCCAGATGCATGACCGGGGACAGGCCCATCTCCATCGCCGCGCGTGCGCTCAGCGCCGAACGCCAGGCACTGGCGCAGTAAAACACATAGGTTTTGTCCTGGTTGAAGATGGGCTTGTGATAGGGGCTGTCAGGGTCGATCCAGAATTCAAGCATGCCGCGCGGGCAGGAAAACGCGCCGGGGATCATGCCCGAGCGCTGCAGCTCACGAATATCGCGCAGATCGACAAAGACGTAAGACTCGTCCTGGGCTTTCTCTTTGGCGTCCTCCACGGACATGGTGTCAACCATGGCGTTGGCTTCGGCAAGCAAGGCCTTGATGCCTTTGGTGATGTTCTGTGGCATGGAGACTCTCCCTGATTAGATCCGCCGCAGGCTGTTCTATTTTCACACCCTCGGCAAGACCCTCGGATGCGGCAGGCAGCAGGAAAGCGCAGGGAGACATGACGACGCCCCGGCATTCGGAGGTGCCGGGGCGTCCAGAGAAGGGCGCAGGCCCTCTCTTCACTCAGTGCGGGTAGGCCAGCGTTACCATTTAACCGGACACAAGGCGCCGCCGCTTTCCATCCAAGCGTCCAGGCCGCCCTCCAGATGCCGGACCTCGGGAAGGCCCATTTCCAACGCAGCCTTGGCAGCCAAAGCCGACCGCCAGCCATTGTCGCAGTAAAAGACAAACAGCTTTTCTTCGTCAAAGACCTCCTTGTGGTAGGGGCTTTCCTTGTCGATCCAGAATTCCAGCATGCCACGCGGGCAGGAAAACGCGCCGGGGATCACGCCGGTGCGGTAAAGTTCGCGAATGTCGCGCAGATCCACGAATTGGGAGCGTGCCTGGCTTAGGAGCGCCTGGGCTTCATCGAGCGTCACGTGTTTCACCACGCTGTCCGCTTCGGCGATGAGTTCCTTGTAACTTTTCTTCAGTGGAAATGTCATGGGGTGCTCCTTCAATTCGGGTTATGTTTCAGGGTCTTGTTCCGGGTCCTTACGTGATTTCCGTTCGGGTCGGGCGGTACCTGTTCGCGTTAAGAGTGTGCCTTTTTTGGAGGCAGCAGGTAAAGCGACCAACGGCATAGGGTTGCACTCCTTTGGGTCAGGAGTAGTGTCTTTTGAAACGTTTGAGACAGGGATCGCGCGATATGAAAATGAACCCTCTGGGCCGCACCGGAATGACGGTATCCGAGCTGTGCCTTGGCACCATGACCTTTGGCACCCAGACCAGCGAGGCTGACGCACATACTCAGATCGACATGGCGCTGGCGGCGGGCGTGAACTTTGTCGACACCGCCGAAATGTACCCGGTGAACCCGGTCAGCAAGGAAACCGTCGGCCACAGTGAAGCGATCATCGGCAACTGGAATGAAAAGACCGGACGCCGCAGTGATTACATCCTGGCCACCAAACACTCGGGTGAGGGGCTTGCTGTGGTGCGCGACGGAGAGGCGATCTCGTCAAAGACCATCGCGCCGACCATCGAAGGCTCGCTGAAGCGGCTGAAGACCGATTACATTGATCTCTACCAATTCCACTGGCCCAACCGGGGCAGCTATATGTTCCGCAAGAACTGGAGCTATGATCCCTCGGGCCAGAACCGGGAGGAAACCCTCGCCAATATGCTGGATTGCCTGGAGGCGCTGCAGGCGCAGGTGGACAAAGGCAATATCCGTGCCTTTGGTCTTTCCAACGAAAGCGCCTGGGGCACGGCCCAATGGCTGCGCCTGTCCGAGGAAAAGGGCTATCCGCGCGCGGCCTCGATCCAGAACGAATATTCGCTCCTGTGCCGGATGTATGATACGGATCTGGCCGAACTCAGCGTCAACGAAGACGTGGGGCTGATGGCGTTTTCGCCGCTGGGAACCGGACTTCTGACCGGGAAATACCAGGGCGGTGCGGTGCCAGACGGATCTCGCAAGACTCTGAACCCAGAGCTGGGCGGGCGCCACTCGCCGCGGGTCTACGCCGCCGTTGATGCCTATCTGGAGATCGCAAAGCGCCACGGGCTGGATCCGGTACATATGGCGCTGGCCTGGTGCCGCACGCGGCCCTTCATGGCCTCGGCGATCTTCGGGGCGACCACCGTTGCGCAGTTGGAGCATGCCCTGCAATCGGTCGATGTGACGCTGGATGCGCAGGTGCTGGAGGAGATCGACGCGGCCCATCGCGCCCACCCGATGCCGTACTGATCGGCAAATACCCGAACCGGAGCCCTCCCGCGCCCGCAGGTGCATCGGCTGATGCCGATACCCCTTTGGCGGCCTTGGGCCAGGCTCGGCGCATCTGCTCCGAGCCTGGCCCAAAGGGAACGGTACATGTCCCATGTGCCGGTGACGCGCGGGAGTGCTTGGCGATCCTTCCTCCCGGTCATGGGACCGGGATGGCCCGCATGCTGCACCCTCAGTGGGTGGTGGGACGGTGATCCTGCGCGGCGTGGTCCGCGGTGGAATAGGCCGTGGATTGCGTCTCACTCCGCTCCTGACGCAGATCCCGGGCCGAGCTGCCATGCGCCAGCCGGAAGGCGCGGGCAAAGCTCGATTGCGAAGTGAATCCGGTGGCCATGGCCACATCCATCAGCGGCAGGTCGGTATCGGTCACCAGCCGCCGCGCCTCGGCCAGACGCAGTTGCAGGTAATGGTCCTGCGGCGTGGTGTTGAGGCGCAGGCGGAATTGCTGCTGCAGGCTGCGCGGGCTGGTGCCCAGGCTCTCTGCGATGCGGGACAGTGGCATCGGATCATCCAGCGCCGCCTCCATCAACGCATTCGCCTTGGCCGTCAGCGCGTTGTGCTTGTGTCCGCCAAGGCGGCTTTGCGGGCGAGCCATGCTGGCGGCCCCGTCATAAAGGAACAGACCAGCGACGCGGGCGGCAAATCCGGCGCCATGACGGGCGCTGATGATATGCAGCATCATCTCGATCGCAGGGGTGGCGCCGCCCGAGGTCATCCGTCCGTCGGACACGGTAAAACGGTCGCTGCGGCAATCCACATCCGGGAAACGGGCCGAGAAATTCTCCAGATCCTCCCAATGGGTGGTCGCGGGGTGATCGTTCAGCAGGCCCGCTTCGGCCATCAGCCACGGACCGCCGTCGATGCCTGCAATGGTGGCACCTGTGCCCGCAATGCGGCGCAGCCCGGCCAGCAGGCTGGGGGTGGCGTGGCGCGCCAGCTGGAAACCGGCCACCACAATCATCAGCTCGCATCCTTCGAGCCGGGACAGAGGCGTGGTCGGCACCGTCAGCCCGCTCGTCAGCATCGGCGGCTCATCCGTTGCGCTGATATAGTCCCAGTCAAAGGCACAGCGACCGGCCAGCCGGTTGGCCGCGCGCATCGGGTCGACCGCTGCTGCAAAGGACAGTGTGTTGCATTCGTCCAGCACCAGAACCGCGCATTTCAGCGGGCGATGCTCGGGTTGCAGGATGTTTTTCGCGGATTTCATCAAGTCGGATTCGCTTTGCGTAAACTGTTCCCCGGAAGGCTGAGGCACAGTAGAGGTCAACGCAAACAGGAATCTGGGGAGGAGCCTGGGGATAACCCACGGCAAAACCCTGTACATTGAGGGGAAAACGAAAACATGCCTCTGACCATGAACCGCGACGTCTTTATCACCTGTGCCGTGACCGGCTCTGGCGGCAGCCAGGACCGCAGCCCGCATGTGCCGCGCTCGCCCAAACAGATCGCCGACAGCGCCATCGCAGCAGCCAAGGCCGGCGCGGCCGTGGTCCACTGCCACGTGCGCGATCCGGAGACCGGCACCCCGAGCCGCGATCTGGGTCTTTACCGCGAAGTCACCGACCGCATTCGCGACAGCGACACCGATGTGGTGCTGAACCTGACCGCCGGTATGGGCGGCGACATCACCTTTGGCGACGTGGAAAACCCGCTGCCGGTCAAGGACGCGGGCACCGATATGATCGGCGCCACCGAACGTATGGCGCATGTGGCCGAATGCCTGCCGGAAATCTGCACTCTCGATTGCGGCACCATGAACTTTGCTGAAGCCGACTACGTGATGACCAACACCCCCGGCATGCTGCGCGCCATGGGGCAGATGATGACCGATCTGGGCGTGAAGCCCGAGATCGAAGCCTTTGACACAGGCCACCTGTGGTTCGCCAAGGAACTGGTGAAAGAGGGCATTTTGGACAGCCCGGCGCTGGTGCAGCTGTGCATGGGGGTTCCTTGGGGCGCGCCCAACGACCTCAACACCTTCATGGCGATGGTGAATAACGTGCCGGACGACTGGGACTGGTCGGCGTTTTCGCTGGGGCGTGATCAGATGGCCTATGTCGCGGCCTCGGTTCTGGCGGGCGGCAATGTACGCGTGGGGCTTGAGGATAACCTCTGGCTGGAGAAGGGCGTGTTGGCCGAGAACTGGCAGCTGGTGGAGCGCGCAGGCACCATCATCGAGAACATGGGTGCCCGTGTGATCGGCCCCGAAGAGGTCCGCAAGCAGCTCGGCCTGACCAAACGGGCGCCGGTGGCGAAGTGATCCGCCGGGCTCTGACATCCATGGTCTTTTGCGGCGCGGCGCTGTCTGCCGCCGCAGAGGAGGCACCGCTTTGGGAGGGCTACTGGTCCCCCAATGCGGCCTGGTGCGCCAGGGCCGGGGATGTCGGAGAGCAGACGCCTGACTGGTACGGGCGTGAAGGATTGTTCGGTCTGGAATGGAGCTGTGACATCGCGGAGATCAGCGAGACCGGCGTGGGCAACAGCTGGGCTCTGAAACTGCAATGCCTTGATGCGGGATACGCGTACAGCGATGCGCAGATATTCCTGGTGACGCCGGATGATCGGCTGCAGATCATTGATGAAAACGGGTTCGCGGCCGATCTGGTGCGCTGCGCAGCTCCACAAGACTAAACTGATGGGATGGCGTGCACGGCGCGCCCTGTGAAAGCGCAGGCGTTGCCCGCGCAGAGGCACAGCCAAATGCAAATGGAAATGAGAACATGAAAACAGCAGCAATCATTGGCGGTGGCGTGATCGGCGGCGGCTGGGCCGCCCGGTTCCTTCTGAACGGCTGGAACGTACGGGTCTTTGATCCCGACCCTGAGGCGGAGCGCAAGATCACGGATGTGCTGGATAACGCCCGTCGGTCCTTGCCGGGGCTTGGCAACGTGGCCCTGCCTGCCGAGGGCGCGCTGTCTTTCCATCCGACCATTGCCGAGGCGGTTGCTGGCGCTTCCTGGGTGCAGGAAAGCGTGCCTGAGCGGCTGGACCTGAAGCAGAAGGTCTATGGCGAACTTCAGCAGCATGTGGCGCGGGGCGCGGTGATCGGCTCCTCCACCTCTGGCTACAAGCCGTCGCAATTGCAGGAGGGGTTTGACAATGCGGCGCAGATCGTGGTCGCGCATCCCTTTAACCCGGTCTACCTGATGCCGCTGGTCGAAGTGGTCACGACCGAGGCCAATACGCCCGAGGTCATCGACAAAGCCAAGGCGATCATTACCGAAATCGGTATGTACCCGCTGCATCTGAAAAAGGAAATCGACGCCCATGTGGCGGACCGCTTCCTGGAGGCGGTCTGGCGCGAAGCGCTATGGCTGGTTAAGGACGGCATCGCCACCACCGAAGAGATCGATAATGCGATCCGCTACGGCTTTGGCATCCGCTGGGCGCAGATGGGCCTGTTCGAGACTTATCGCGTTGCGGGCGGCGAAGCGGGCATGAAGCACTTCCTGGCCCAATTCGGCCCTTGCCTTACCTGGCCCTGGACCAAGTTGATGGATGTGCCGGAATACAACGACGAGCTGGTCGACCTGATTGCCGGTCAATCCGATGCGCAATCGGGCAAATACTCGATCCGTGAGCTGGAGCGGATCCGCGACGACAACCTTGTCGGCATGATGCGGGCGCTGGGCAATACCAACTGGGGCGCGGGTGCGCTTCAGAACGCCCATGACAAGGCGCGCGAAGGCGCCATGGGGCTGGCCAGCACCATGCAGGACGTCGCCGACCTGTCGCAGCCGGTTCTGACCTTGAACCGCACCGTTCCGTTGGATTGGACAGACTACAATGGTCACATGACCGAAAGCCGCTATCTGGACGCCTTTGCCCAGTCCACCGACCGAATGATGGCAATCATCGGCTGCGATGCCGACTATATCGCCTCGGGCGGCAGTTTCTTTACCGCCGAGACCCACATCCGCCACATCGACGAGGTGCATGCAGGCCATCCCATTCAGGTCAGGACGCGGTTGATCATGGCCGAAGGCAAAAAGATGCACCTGTGGCATGAAATGTACGAAGGTGAACGTCTGCTGGCGACCGGGGAACACATGCTGCTGCATGTGGATCTGAAAACCCGCCGCTCGGCGCCGCCCGCGCCGCATCTGGCAGCGAACCTGACAAAATTCGCCGAGGCGCATGCGGCACTGCCGGCCCCCGAGGGGCTGGGTCGCGCCATCGGCGCGCCGCGCTAGGGCGGCGGCGATGCGGGTTCTGATCACCGCCGGGGCATCGGGCATTGGCCGCGCCATGGGCGAGGCTTTTGATGCCGCCGGGGCCGAGGTATGGGTCACCGATCTCGACCCCGCAGCGCTGGAGGCGCTGCCGGATCACTGGCACTGCCACGCGGCGAATGCCGCGTCCGAGCCGGAGATGCGGGCGGTCTTCGACAAGATCGCCGACGCTGGTGGGCTCGATGTGCTCTGCGCCAATGCAGGCATCGCCGGGCCGACCGCGCTGGTCGAGGATATCGACCTTGAGGACTGGCGCTCTTGTGTCAGCGTCAATCTCGAAGGCGCTTTCCTTGCCGCCAAACATGCCACGCCGCTGATGAAATCGGCGGGGCGGGGGGCGATCGTGCTGACCTCCTCGACGGCGGGGATCTATGGCTATCCGAACCGGGCGCCCTATTCGGCGGCGAAATGGGCGGTGATTGGCCTGATGAAAACCCTCGCGATGGAACTGGGGCCTTTTGGCATCCGCGCCAATGCGATCTGCCCCGGCGCGGTGGAAGGACCGCGCATGGAGGGGGTGCTGGAGCGGGAAGCGGCGCTGAAGGGCATGAGCCGCGATGCGGTGTATGAGGGATATGCTTCGGGCACCTCGATGCGGTCCTGGGTGACAGCCGCGGATGTGGCCAATATGGCGGTCTTCCTTGGCTCTGACGCGGCGCGGCTGGTGTCGGGGCAGGTGATCGCGGTGGATGGTCATACCGAAAACCCGGACCCGAAGGTCTGAAGGTGGCTCGGCCTGCTGCCGCAGGCCGAGCCTGAAGCTGCGCCTGGGCGCAGCTGTGCCTAATCGCGGATACCGGTTTTCCAGGCCCGCAGCCGTTCGGGCAGCTGACGGGCGGTCAGATCCGCCTCGCGGATCAGTTGGTCGAAATGGTTGGTGAAGGTCTCGATCCGTTCGCGGTCGCGGAATGCCATGTAGTGGCTTCCGGCATAAAACACGCAAAGCAGCGGCCCGAAAATGGTCACAGGCGATGCGAACAGGCGTTTTGCATCAAAGAGATAGATCCGTAGCCGCGGGTAGAGTTGAGTGCAAAGCCGCTCGAAATGATCCAGCTGCTCCAGCCGGATGTCCAGCGGCAGACCTTCGTAGTAGCCACAGGCATTGGCAAAGCTTTCCAACTCGTACAGCGGCATCGCGATTTCATAGTCGGATTGGGCTTGCCGCATCAGGGACAGGCGGTCTTCGGAGGCGCCGATGGCCTGATCGGCAGTGCGGCCCAGGTGCGGCGCATATTCCCATTCCAGCAGGGCGCGGGTTTTCAGCAGATCGGGCAGGGCGGCCGGCACATGGCGGATCTTGTAACCCGCTGCCTCCCGATGCCATTCGAAAATCCTTTCATCCACCAGGGCGCGTGGCGCCTCGGTGACGGACATGCTGGAGGCCAGCAGCTCTGCCGCGCTTTCGGGGCGGTCCGACAGGCTCAGCAGCCAATCCGCCGATACGCCAAGCGCCGAGGCGCAGGACCCCACCACATGCGCATTCGGCAGCCGGGCGCCGTCATCGGTGAGCAGCTGCGAAATGGTGGACCGGTCCACGCCGGTCTGGCGGGCAAGGGCGCTTTGGCTCATCCCGCGTTCACCAAGTGCCCGATTCAGGCGTTCGCGGAATTGCTGCGCCCGAGCCCGTTTGTCAATTTTGGTATCCATTGGTAACAAATATCACATATGATGAAGTTTGTTAATTACATTCAGAATGTCGAACATCCGGTACCGGGCCTAGTCTGAGCGCAGGAGCAGGACAGGGCGCGGCTGATGGCACCGCCTGCCAGCTCCAGTCAGCACAGTGTAGGAGGTACTATGGAAACGCGCAGACGTTCTGTCGTGAAAGCGGTGATCTGGAATGTGATTGGCCTGACCGTGATGACGGTTGTGGGCATGCTTGCAACCGGATCGGCGACGGTCGGCGGGGCGATGGCCCTGGTGAACACGGGGCTGGGGTTCGTCACCTACCTGATCTATGAGCGGATCTGGGCCGGGATCGCCTGGGGGCGGGCGCATGTCTGAGGCGCGCGTGCAAATGTCCGAGGTACACAGCCAGGGTACGGAGGCGCCGATACTGCCCTCTGACCTGATGCCGCGCGGAGTTGAATGGGGCACGCTGGTGCTGATCCTGATCTGCTATACCGCCTGGTTTGCGGTGATTTTTTGGCTCTCGGCCTTCAGCACGGCACTCGCCGTGGTACTGGCGGGCGTGTTGATCGCCTTTCACTCTTCGCTGTGTCACGAGGCCTTGCACGGGCATCCGTTCCGCAACCGGATCCTGAACGAGGCGCTGATGGCGCTGCCGCTCAACCTGGTGATCCCCTACGGCCGCTTTCGCGACACCCATCTGGCGCATCATCAGGATGAGCGGCTGACCGACCCGTTCGACGATCCCGAAAGCAACTTCATGTGCCCCGAGGTCTGGCGCGGGCTGGCGCGGTGGAAACGCGCCGTTCTACGTATGAACAACACCCTGCTGGGGCGGATGCTGCTGGGGCCGCTGATCGGGCAGATCTGTTTCATGGCGGGGGACTGGCAGCTCGTCCGGCAGGGCGACAGGCGGGTGATTGCGGATTGGCTCCTGCACATTGCCGGCAGCGCGCTGGTGGTCTGGCTGGTGCTGCGTGCGCCGATGCCGGTCTGGGCCTATGCCATTGCCGCCTATCTGGGATTGGCACTGCTGAAGATCCGAACCTTTCTGGAACACCGCGCCCATGAAGAGGTCCGTGGCCGCACCGTGGTGATCGAGGATCGCGGGCCGCTGGCGCTGCTGTTCCTCAACAACAACCTGCATATCGTGCACCACATGCACCCGGGCGTGCCCTGGCACGCGCTGCCGCGGCTCTATCATCGGCACCGCGCGCTCTATCAGGCGGCCAACCGTGCCTATGTGTTCCCCTCCTACCGGCAGATTTTTCGCGACTATTTCCTGCGGGCCAAGGATCCGGTGCCGCATCCGCTCTGGCAAAAGGGGAAATAAGCGCTCATAAGCTGATCATGCTGACCTGGATTCCCGTTTCAATCGCCGCCGCGAGCTTTCAGACCGTACGCTTCATGCTGCAAAAGGTTCTGAGCAGTGTCACCCTGTCCCCGGGCGGGGCGACCTTTGCCCGCTTTGCCTATTCGGCGCCGATCATTCTGGCGGCACTGGCGGCTTATCTGATGGCAACAGGGCAGAGCCTGCCGCATCTAGGCCTCATGTTCTGGGTCTTTGCCACCATCGGCGGCACGGCGCAGATCCTCGCCACGGTCTGTGTGGTAGCCCTGTTCAAGCAGCGCAATTTCGCGGTTGGTATCACCTTCAAGAAGACCGAGGTTATCCAGACCGCGATTGTCGGCCTTGTGGTGCTGGGGGACGGGATCAGCCCCTCGGGCTGGGCAGCGATCCTGATCGGGCTCTCGGCAGTTCTCGTCTTGTCGAAAACTCCGGAAGTGAAGGGCGCCTGGTGGCAGCATCTGACCAACAAGGCCTCACTGCTGGGGCTTGGCTCTGGTGTGCTTTTCGCCTTTTCCGCCGTCAGCTATCGCGGGGCATCACTGCAACTGGGCGATCTGGACCCGATCTTTCGTGCCGGAGTGACGCTGGCATCGGTTGTCTCCTTGCAGACATTGCTGATGCTGATCTGGCTGGCGCTCAAGGAAAAGGGTGAGATCACCCGCGTCTGGCAGGCGCGCCGGGTTGCGGTCTGGGTTGGTCTGACCAGTATGGGCGGTTCGTTCTGCTGGTTCTGGGCCTTCACCTTGCAAAACGCTGCCTACGTCAAGGCGCTGGGACAGATCGAACTGGTGCTGTCGCTGCTGGCCTCGGTCCTGTTCTTCCGGGAGAAAATCACCGTCCGCGAAATCACCGGCATGGGACTGCTGATCCTGTCGATCCTCGCGTTGGTGCTGGCGATCTGACCTTCCGCCGTCACGGAGGGGTGAGCAGGTTCAGGAGCTTTCCGGCATCGGATAGCCCTTCAGCCGCAGGAACAGGCTGGTTTCATCGTCGTTGCGGAAATAGGGTACGCTGTCCGGCGGATTGGTGTCGCGGATGCGGCCAGTCACCTCGGCTAGAACCACTTCGGTGATAAAGGGCAGATCGAAGGTACGGACCTCGCTGAGCGGGATCCACTGCAGATGCGACAGCTCGTCCGAGGCCTGTGAGAAATCATCGAGATCGCCGACAATGGCATCGGCATCGATCAGAAAGAATCGGGCATCAAACCGACGGGGGCGGCCCGGCGGCGTCAGTGCCCGGAACACGAATTGCAATGCCCGCGCCGAAGGCAGATGGCCGCTTTGCGCAAAGGCCTGCCAATCTTCGGGAACCGGATCGCTCCAGTCCCCCGGCGTACCCAGCAAGAGCCCGGTTTCCTCCCACAGCTCGCGGATCGCGGCAATGGCCAGTGCGTGGTGCAGATCGTGCGGCGCCTGTTCGGACAGGCGGTCGCGGCAGACTGCGGGCAGAGGATCGGCCAGCGGCACGGAACTGTCGGCCAGATCCACCGCGCCGCCGGGAAAGACGAACTTGTTCGGCATGAAGGCAGCCTTGGCGCCACGCTGGCCCATCAGGACCTGCGGGTCATCGGCCATCCGATCACGTACGGCGATCACCGTCGCCGCGTTGCGGATTGCCGTTTTGTCCTGACTTGTTACGCCCTGAACCTCTGCGCTGCTCATCTGCCTCTCCCCTTTGTTCCCAAAGGGTTCAGGTTCTGTCTTCGAACCCGTGCATCCGCCGCGCCCATTGATAGGCGACGACAACCCCCTTCAGTCTGGGGAGAAGATACAGCGACGAAGCCAGACAGCCAATCGAGAAAACTGTGAACGTTACGAGAGGTGCCGGCCGCCAGGCGAAATAAACCACATGCAGCAGCGGCGCCATCAGATGGCCCACCACCAGAATGGTCAGATAGGCGGGGCCGTCATCGGCGCGGTGGCCGGACAGATCGAGGCCGCAATTGCTGCAGCTGTCGTTCACCTTGAGGTAGGAATGCAGCAGTTTGCCTTTGCCGCATTCGGGGCATTTCTGACGCCAGCCTTTCAGCAGGGCAGGCATTGTCTCGCGTTCGGTATCGGTGTCGGGGGCCATCACGGCTTGGGACTCAGTCATGAAATATCCTGTGTTGCAAACGCATGTTTGCGCGCTTCTTGCCCGAGGGAAAGGGGGGCGCACAAGGTCTGCGGCTGGATGCCGCAAAAATAGCAGGCAAAAGTAAATCACATTTTTGCGACGGAAAGATCGGGCTGCGGCGTTTCTTCTATGCATCGGGCAGCACAGGGCTGCCACCAATCAAAGGGAAGATGACATGAAACATACGCAGTTCATCGCCGCTATCGTTGCAGTTGCCGGCCTGGCCGGAGCTACGGCTGCTCTTGCTCAATCGGGTCCCGGCCATCACGGCCCTAAAGTGTCGTTCGAGGAACTGGATGCCGATGGCAATGGCGCGGTGTCGCCCGAGGAAATGACCGCCCACCGTGCGGCCCGTTTCGCGCAGGTTGATGCGAATGGTGACGGCAAACTGTCGGTCGAGGAAATGCAGGCCGAGGGTGCGCGGCGCGCAGCCCAGCGTGCGGCGCGGATGATGGAACGGTTCGATAGCGATGGCGATGGCGCGCTCAGTCAGGATGAGTTGCCTGATCACTCCAAGCGTGGTGATATGTTCTCTCGGATGGACAAGGACGGCAATGGCGCTGTGTCAAAGGAAGAGTTTGACCAGGCCCGGATGAACCGTGGTGGTATGCATCATGGCGGCAAGGGCGGCAAGAATTGCGGTCAGAAACAGGGCATGGGGCAGAACTGATCCTTCAGGCGTGCTGCAAAGAATGGATACATCAGCGGGCAGGGCTTCCTTGGAAGGCCTGCCCAAGGTGAGCGCGTCGCCGGATGACGAGGTGCTGCTGGAACTCTTTGCCCAGGGCGACCAGCGCGCGGCAGCCCTGCTGACCGAGCGGCTTGGCCCCCGTGCATTCGGGGTGGCCATGCGGGTTCTGGGCAACCGGGCCGAAGCAGAGGATGTGACACAGGAGGCGATGATGCGCCTGTGGCGGATCGCTCCGGAGTGGCGGCGCGGAGAGGCGAAGATCTCGACCTGGCTCTACCGTGTGGTGATGAACCTTTGCATCGATCTGAAACGTCGCCAGCGCGGCGGGTATCTGGACCTGGACGCGGTCCCCGACCCGCCAGATCCGGCGCAAAGCGCGCCCGAGGCGATGCAGGACGGGGCCCGCCATGATGCGCTGCAGGAGGCGCTGATGCAATTGCCCGAGCGGCAGCGTCAGGCAGTGATCTTGCGCCATCTGGAAGAGCTGGCAAATCCGGAAATCGCCGGAATTATGGATATTAGCGTTGAGGCGGTCGAAAGTTTGACTGCCCGGGGCAAGAGGGCGCTGGCGGCACTGCTTGCCGGGCGCCGAGAAGAGTTGGGGTATCACGATGGCTGACACCGAAAAAGATATCGACCTGCTGGAGGCGCTGTTCGAAGAGGCGCGGCGGGACCAGCCGACATTGCCGGATGACCTGAGTGCGCGCATTCTTGCGGATGCAGCGGATGTTCAGGCCCGGCAGGCGGCGGCTTTGGCCGTGCCCCCCGCGCAAAACCCCGCCGCGACATTTGCCTCATCCGCAATCGGGATGTGGCGCCAGTTTCGCGCTGCTGTTGGCGGATGGCCGGCCATGGGCGGCATGGCGGCCGCCTGCGCTGTCGGGCTGTGGATTGGACTGGCGCCGCCGTCTTTCCTACCGGACCCGGCCGAGTTCACGCAGCTGTCCGTGGATACGACAGCACTGCCATACGACAGTTACGACCTGGCCGTGATGCTGGGTGAGGAGACAGAATGAGCACTGACGGACAAACCCCGGCCTCTTCGAATACAGCGCGTCCCGGCTCCTCTGGCGGCGGAGCGGATGAACCCCGGACTGGAATGCGGCTTTGGCTGAAGGTGCTTCTGGCGGTGTCTCTGGCTGCCAACCTTGCGGTGGCGGGGCTTGCGATCGGGGCGTTCATGCGCTGGCATGACGGATCGCATCCGGGCAAGCGTCCTCCCTCGGTCGGGTCGATGATATTTCGCGATCTGGACCGGGAGACCCGGACAGAACTGCACCGCCGCGCCGAAGGGGATCATGGCAGCTATGGGGCCCGCCGCCGCGCCGAGGGCGAGGCAGTCATCGCGATCTTGCGGGGGGATCCCTTTGATGCCGGGCAGCTGGCCAGGGTCCTGGAGCAGCAGGCCGACAACCGGCGGGCCTTTCAGATCTCGGTGCAGCGGGCCTGGATCGCCCAGGTGGAGGCCATGACTGCAGATGAACGCGTTCGCTATGCCGAGCGGATGCGGGAGATGCTGCGCCGACATGCGGAATGGCACAAGGCGCATAGGTCCGGGAAACCCTGATATTGCTGCGCAAAGTAGGCAGTGCCGGAAACTAATAGCAGCGATGAGGAGCGCTCAGGCGACTGCTGTGTCGGGCCGTGACAGGGTGACCTGGTTGCGGCCTGAGTTCTTGGCGCCATAGAGCGCCTGATCTGCCTTGGCGATCAGAGAGGTGACATTTGTCATCTCTTTCTCAGCACCATCGCCAATGACCGCGCCGATGCTAATCGTCACCGCGATTGGTTCATCAATTTCTGGCACATCAAAGGGAGTGCTGTTGATCGCGTTGCACAGGGCAACGGCGGCCTCGCTCGCTTCCTGTTCATTGGCGCCGGGCAGGACGATCATGAATTCCTCGCCGCCAACCCGCGCCAGCAGGTCCACCGGGCGCAGGTGGCTTTGCAGCCGGCGGGAGGCTTCGATCAGAACCGCGTCGCCGACTGGGTGGCCATAGCGGTCGTTGATCTGCTTGAAGTGGTCAAGGTCGGCCAGCATCAGAGCGAATTTATCGCCGCTTTCGGCGGCGCTGCGGGCGGTGCGGTCCAGAAATGGTTTGGCATAGCGGCGGTTGAAGAGCCCGGTCATCGGATCTTCGACAGCGGCGCGCAGCCCGTTGCGGACGCTGTCGCGCAGCAGGTCGTGGCGGTGCTTGTATTGCAGCTGCGTGCCAAGACGCAGCGCCAGTTCCTCGACGTTGAAGCCGTTTTGCAGCACATCATGGGCGCCGCGGTCCAATGCTTCGGCGGCGATATGCGCATCGGCCGGATTGGGCACTGCGATGACCACCGACTGACGGGTGGTGGCACGGGCTCTCAGATCGGCCAGAAGCCGCAGACCGACGCCCGACGACATTTCGTTCAGCTCGATAATGAAAACATCGGCGACGGGATCGCTCATCAACGGCTGGATGTCACCGATCTGATGGGTGCGGATGTCATGCGGCACGTGGTGGGACAGACGGTCCTGCCAGTCCCGCGCGGTCTGGATATCCTCGGCCACCAGCGCCACCGTTGCCTTGATGTTGTGGGGGGCGCGACTGCGGTCGGTCAGGGGCAGGACAAAGCCATGCGAGGCATCGCGCTGGAGGTTCAGTTCTTCATTGGCGCTGCGGGTGCGCAGCAGGCTGCGGATCCGGGCCTGCAGGATCACATCGTCCAGCGGTTGCGGCAGCACGTCGTCGATCCCTGCCGAAAGCGCCTCAAGCCGCCGCATGGGGTTATCCGTGCGGCTGACGGCGATCACCGGCACATCGGCCAGGCTGTCGTCGCGGGTCAGTTCCCGTTTCACATCTGCGGCGCTGCCATCGGGCAGGGAGTTGGCGGTCAGAACCAGATCGGGGCGGCAGCCACGGGCAATTTCCAGCACACCGGAGACCTGTGTCGCCAGCACGACATCATAATAGGCGGCAGCAAGCTGCACCTTCATCATGATGCGGTTGGTTGATACACCGTCTATGACCAGAATGGTTCCCTGCACGCGCAATCCTTTCGAGGCATGCGTTTCGATGACTAGAAGTTTTCACCTCTGCTGGTTAATAAACCCTTTCATATTTTCATTAAAATGGCCGCAAAGTGTCAGGAAGGTGCCGATATGCAGTTTTCCGCCGATCAAGCTGAAACCATTGCCTTGCAGGCCCTTGCCTGGCTGTCCGGAAATGACGAATTGTTTCCGGTGTTTATGGGCGCAACCGGGGCCAGCGAGGATGATTTGCGCAGTCGCGCCACCGATCCGGAATTTTTGGGCTCGGTGCTCGATTTCTTAACGATGGACGATTCCTGGGTGATGGAATTCTGTGACAGTCTGGGCCTCAGTTATGAGACGCCAATGCACGCGCGGATGGCGCTTCCGGGTGGTGCGCAGGTTCACTGGACCTGATATGCAGTGCTCTGACCATATTCTGATCAGGACCTTGTGATGCCGGTAGATGCTTTTCTGTTCGACAAGGACGGAACCCTTTTTGATTTTGCTGCCACCTGGAATAGCTGGGCGGCCGGGGTGCTGAAAAGCCTCGCGGGCGGGGATGTGGCCCTCGCAGGCGCCATGGCCGACACGCTGCGGTTCGATCTGAAGCGGGAGTGTTTCCATCCGGACAGTTTCGTGATCGCGGGCACCAACGGTGAGGTGGCGGCGGCCCTGGCGCCCCATGTGCCGCACATTAGCGAGGCCGAGCTGGAGCGGTTTCTGGCCGAAGGCGCAGCCAATGCGGCGCTAGCCGAGGCCGTGCCGCTTGCCGATTTCCTGGACGGGCTGCTGGCGCGGGGCAAGGTGCTGGGGGTGATGACCAATGATGCCGAAGTGTCGGCGCTGAGCCAGCTTGAGCGGGCAGGGGTTCTGGACCGCTTCACCTTTGTCGCCGGGTTCGATAGCGGCCATGGCGCCAAACCGGATGCCGCGCCGCTCTTGGCATTCTGCAAGGCCTGCGGCGTCGCCCCAGAACGGACCGCGATGGTTGGCGACAGCCTGCATGACCTGCAGGCGGCGGCGGCGGCGGGCATGCGCCGTCTTGGGGTGCTCACCGGAATGGCCAGCCATCAGGATCTGGCGCCTCACGCCGATGCGGTCTTGCCGGACATTGGCCATATTCCCGAATGGCTCGACCGCGCGGGCCAGCCAGCGGCGCAATAACCTGCGATCCTGACGTGATGTTGCTGTGCGGAGCTGTCCGCGCAGCCAAAAATTTGGGCTGAACTGTTCACTTGTGTCCAGAAAATGCCTCCATGCGCCCCGGGGAGTGAAAAAACGACAGCGGATGTCGTGAACGGAAAGGTTGCAAGCCTCGTTCTCGGGCCAGTTGAACGGCGCAAGAAAACACAGACGCTTCAACAGGACGGAGGTCATCATGGCACGAGCAACAGCGGGACGCAGGCGCGGCGGCGGCAGAGCAGGCGCGGCGGCCCGGCGCGGAGACGCGGCACTGGCGCAGATGCCCTGGTCGATTCCGGTGAACATTGACCGTCCCATTGAACCGCTTAGCCCGGAAGGCGTTGAAGCCATCCACGATGGCGCCATGCGCATCCTCGAAGAGATCGGTATTGTCTTCCTCAACCCCGAGGCGCTGGAGATTTTCAAAGAAGCAGGCTGCCGTGTCGAGGGCGATCTGGTGCGGATGGACCGCGAGTTCGTGATGGAGATGGTGGGCAAGGCGCCGGACAGCTTTGACATCACCCCGCGCAATCCAGAGCGCAGGATCCCCATTGGCGGCAATCATATCCTGTTCGGTAATGTTTCCTCCCCGCCCAACTACTGGGACATGGAGCTGAACAAGAAAGTCGCGGGCACGCAGGAGCAGTGCCGGAACCTTCTGAAGCTGACGCAGTATTTCAACTGCATCCATTTCGCCGGTGGATATCCGGTGGAGCCCGTGGATATCCATGCCTCTGTGCGCCACCTTGATGTGCTTTATGACAAGCTGACGCTGACCGACAAGGTGATGCACGCTTACTCGCTGGGCAAGGAGCGGGTTGAGGACGTGATGGAAATGGTGCGGATCGCCGGGGGGCTGAGCCATGAAGAGTTCGAGTCCCGCCCGCATATGTACACCAACATCAACTCGACCTCGCCGCTGAAGCATGACTTCCCGATGATCGACGGCTGTCTGCGGTTGGTCCGCAAGGGGCAGGCGGTGGTTGTGACGCCCTTTACCCTGGCCGGGGCGATGGCGCCTGTCACCATGTCAGGTGCAGTGGCGCAATCGCTGGCGGAATCGCTTTGTGCCATTGCGTTGTTCCAATATGTGCGGCCCGGCACGCCCTGTGCGATTGGCACCTTCACGTCAAATGTGGACATGAAATCCGGTGCTCCCGCCTTTGGCACGCCGGAATACATGCGCGCCACCCAGATGACCGGCCAGATGGCGCGCTACTATGGCTTGCCGATGCGCTCTTCCGGGGTCTGTGCGGCCAATGTGCCGGATGGGCAGGCCATGTGGGAGACGTCGAATTCCCTCTGGGCGGCGGTGCAGTCGGGCACCAATATGGTCTACCACGCCGCTGGCTGGCTGGAGGGCGGTCTGATCGCCAGCCCGGAAAAGTTCATCATGGATTGCGAGGTGCTGCAGCAGATCCAGCGCTACTTGCAGCCGCAGATCTGCGCCACCGGCCCAGAGGAGATTGCTCTGGATGCCATCCGGGAGGTCGGTAACGACGGGCACTTCTTTGGCCTGAAACACACGCAGGACCGCTATACGGATGCATTCTATCAACCCTTCCTCAGCGACTGGCGCAACTATGAAGCCTGGGAGGCGGCAGGTGCAGTCTGGACGCCGGAGCGGGCGCATAAGATCTATAAGGACATTTTGGCCGATTTCGAGGCACCGCCGATGGACGACGCGATCCGCGAGGAGCTGGGCGATTTCGTGGCCCGTCGCAAGGCCGAAGGCGGCGCACCCACAGATTTCTAATCAAAATCGGCGACAGGGCGTCATAAGGGAAACGCCAAGCGTGGGGTCAAAATGACCCGTGGCCCTCTGATTCCCTGTCATTTTGTCTAAATGGCCAGAAAGTTTGCATGCGCAGATTTTCTGGTTACTGCTGTCTGCCCTGATTGTGAGCCGCAGGTCTGAGGCAGAGCGCGGCGGTCTCAGTTTCGGTGACCGCGATAGCTTGTGTTTTCCTTGCAGTCTTCGTGGTTTACGCAGACTCTCTTGGCAGAGTCCCGTGTCGGAATAGTGAAAACCTGGGATGGTTTTCCGGCTGGTTTCCTGAGGTATTTGGCCGAATTTCGTGCGCTTATAGGGCCGCGTTGGCTAAAACCACCGACGTTAATCTAAGAGAAAATTAGGGAAGTATCTCTAACCTTGCATGTAAATGAGCGTCACTAAAGGACCAGTCTACTATGCCTACGTTTCTCTACCGATTGCCGGCCCGTATCTATGCGCTGGCAGGATTGGGGGTTGCTCTTGCCGCCGCTTTGACCTTTGTGCTCCTGACCCGCGCTGTCGACAACGCCTACGAGATGCGGGAAAAAGAACTCGACAGCCTGACCGATGCCATGGTCAGCGTGCTGGCCGATCTGGAGGCGCAGGTTCAAGCAGGTTCCCTGACCCCGGAAGAGGCCCAGGAACGCGGGATCGCTGCGGTTGAGACGCCGCGCTTTGGCACGGCGGGATATTTCTTTGCGCTGAACCGGCAGAACTACATGGTCGCCCATCCGGTCGCCAAGCAGCTGATCGGCAAGGATCAGACCATGTTCGAAGACGTCAATGGCGTCCTTGTGTTTCAGGAATTCCAGAAGATCGCGGATTCGACGGGCCACGGTCCGCTCATTTTCCACTTCAACAAGCCTGACTCGGACATCCCCGAGGCAAAGATGGGCTATGTAAAGCTGTTTGAGCCCTGGGGCTGGATCGTCGGTACTGGCGCCTATGTGGCCGATATCGAGGCGGATGTTGCCGCCATGCGCAATTCTGCCCTGATCGCGCTAGTGATCGGACTGGCAGCCATGGGGGTTGCAGCCTTCTTCCTGGCGCGCAGCGTGATCAAGCCGGTTGAACGGATCAAAGACCGTATGCAGTCCATGGCCGAGGGGGACACCAGTGCCGAGATTCCGGGATTGGCGAGCCACAGCGAGATCGGCGATATGGCGCGCACGCTGGACGTGTTCCGTACCTCTCTGATCCGCCAGAAAGAACTGGAAGCAGAACAGAAAGAGCGCGACCAGGCTCAGGCTCAGGTGGTACAGACTTTGACCAGCCGCCTGTCGGTTCTCGCGAATGGCGATCTGACCGTGCGTATCGACAGCGCCTTCCCCGAGGACTACGAGCAGCTGCGTCTCGACTTCAACCGGACGGTCGAAAACCTCAGCGATACGGTGTCGAAAGTTGTGGAATCCGCTTCCAGCATTCGCAACGGCGCGGCTGAGATCAGCCAGTCCTCGGATGATCTATCGCACCGCACCGAAAGTCAGGCCGCAACGCTCGAAGAAACCGCTGCTGCGCTGGATGAACTGACAGCATCCGTCAAATCCGCGGCCGAAGGCGCACGCAGCGTCGAAAACATCATGGATGAGGCCAAGCAGGAAGCCGAAAACAGCGGCGTCGTGGTGCAAAGCGCGGTTTCGGCGATGACCGAGATCGAGCAATCCTCGACCCATATCGCCCAGATCATCAGTGTCATCGACGACATCGCCTTCCAGACCAACCTGCTCGCGCTGAACGCCGGCGTCGAAGCCGCCCGCGCAGGCGAAGCAGGCCGTGGTTTCGCCGTGGTTGCCTCCGAAGTGCGCGCCCTGGCGCAGCGGTCCTCGGATGCGGCGATGGAGATCAAGACCCTGATCGGCGACAGCTCGAAACAGGTGGAACGTGGCGTGGATCTTGTCGGCAAGGCCGGCGAGGCGCTGCAGAATATTGTGCAACGGGTCAACCACATCTCGAAACTGGTGACCGATATCGCCGAGGGCGCGGCCGAGCAATCGACCGGTCTGGGGGAAATCAACACTGGCGTTGTGCAGCTGGATCAGGTGACCCAGCAGAACGCCGCCATGGTGGAAGAGGCCACCGCTGCGGGTCACATGCTGAACAGCGACGCCACCAAGCTGGCCGAACTGGTCGCCCACTTCAAGATCACGGGCGGCAGCAATATTACCGCAATGCCGCAGCCTTCGGCACCCATCGCACCGACGGCTCATGGCGAAGATGATTGGGATCTGGACGAGATCACTCCGACCCCTGTCGCCGCAACGGACGGAAACGCCGCCATCGACAAGTGGCAGGACTTTTAACCTGTCATCGATCCGGGGCGCACAGGGTGCGCCCCACCAATTATGTAACTTTCGGTTGTTCACCGAACTAACGTGACTGGGTATAGAATTGACCTCTCAGAACCTATTAATAATAACAACTGACCGGACATTTGCCCGCTCTTTGCAAAGCCACATGGAAGCCGCATATCCCGGTATGAAAGTGCTTTTGGCTAACAACCTCATGATGGCCTACAACCAGGCCGAAGCGGCGCAGCCAACCTTTGCGTTTGTGGAGGATGGTTTCACCCGATTGCCAGAATTCGAAATGATGCTGGCACTGTTCTCGGCCGTGGACACCCGCTGGGTCTCGGTCATGGATAGCCCGGGTGCGACACCTGCACGCCAGTCTTCTCCGTTGCTGAACGTAGGCGCGGGTATTTTCGAACTGACAAAGGCGGACAGCCCGCGCCAGTTTGCCCAATATTACGACATGATGGTCAAGGCGCCGCGGCGCGGTGCCCCAGCGCGGACTTCTGCCTCAGCTCCGCCGCCGCCCAAACGCGATTTCAAGAAATTCATCCTGATCGGTTCCTCCACCGGCGGTGTCGAAGCGCTGCGTAGCGTATTGGTCGGCTTCACCCAGAATTGCCCACCGACGCTGATTGTTCAGCACACCGGCAAGAACTTCGGCCCCGGGCTGGTATCCCTTCTGGACCGGATCTGCGCCGCCAAGGTGGTTGCGGCCGAGGACGGCATGCAGATTGAATCGGGGCATGTCTACGTTGCCGCAGGACAAACCCGCCACATGGGGCTATCGCCCCGTAAACCTCTGCGCCTTCGCATGAAAGAAGGACCGCCAATTTCGGGCCACACCCCGTCCGTTGACGCTTTGTTCACTTCTGCCATGCCATATGGAAAGGACGTGGTCGCAACAATCCTGACCGGTATGGGCCAGGACGGAGCCAAAGGGCTTCTGGAGTTGCGCAAAGCCGGGGCAGCCACATTTGCACAAGACGAAAAATCGTCTGTTGTTTATGGAATGCCAAGGGTTGCCTGGGAAACTGGAGCCGCACAGAAACAAGTGTCTCTTGCCCGCATGGCCGGAGCGCTACTTCAGGCCTGCAAGACCTGAGCCGGGTTTTCCCCGGGCTAAACAAGGAGACCGCTGTGACGTCAGTATTCGCCAACACCACCTCCGTGACCATCCTGCAAGGGGATTACCGCGTGTCCAAGGATCCGTCGGTCGTCTTCTCGACTGTGCTTGGCTCCTGCATTGCAGCCTGCATCTATGACGCGGAGAATGGCGTTGGCGGCATGAACCACTTCCTGCTGGCGAATGCCAATGGTGGCGGTGTCAGCGCCCGCTATGGCATTCACGCCATGGAGCTTCTGATCAACGGCATTATGAAGAAGGGCGCCGAGCGCCGCAATCTGAAGGCCAAGGTGTTTGGCGGCGCAAAAATGTCGGTGAATCTGTCCGATATCGGTGCCTCAAACGCGCAGTTCGTCCAGCAGTTCCTGAAAGACGAGGGTATTCCCTGCATCTCCTCCAGCGTGGGCGGCACATCGGCCCGCCGGGTTCGGTTCCATCCGACATCCGGCAGCGCCCAGCAGACCCGGGTTGCCAACGACCGGCGTCTTGGCGAACAGGAAGTGGCGGCAGCACGCCAACCCACACCCGCACCCGCCACCCCGGCTGGCGCAGGCGATCTGACTCTGTTCTGAATTGTCGCAGGCGGTCCCGAACCGCAGCCAGATCCCATTCTAAAAAAGAGCCGGTCGCAGCGTTGCGACCGGCTTTTTGCATTGTGAGCACCCACGCAGCGGAAAGCGCCAACCACGGGCGAGGGAAATTATCCCTTGCTCCGTTTCCGGCCCGGCGCTACGCCAAGTGAGATATGCAGACGTTCCACGAGGCCCGCCAATGATCCTGTCCCGCACCCGCCGCCTATGTCTGGCTGCCGTGCTGGGATTTGCGTTTGCCATCGCAGCGCCCGGTCTGACCTTTGCAGGCGAGGTCACTGTGTTCGCCGCCTCCAGCCTGACCAATGCAATCGAGCGTATCCGCGCAGGGTTTGAAGCCGAAACCGGGCATACCGTTGCGGTTTCACTGGCCGGGTCCTCCGTTCTGGCGCGCCAGATCGAATATGGCGCGCCAGCTGATGTTTTTATCTCTGCCAACCCCGCCTGGATGGACCATCTTGAGCAGCGCGACAGGATTGTAGCAGGCAGCCGGTTTGACCTGATGGGCAACAGCCTTGTGCTGATTGCACATGGGCAGCAGCAACCGGTGACACTTTCGCCCGATTTTGACCTTGCCGGACTGCTAGGGAAAAACCGGCTTGCCATGGCCCTGACCGAAGCCGTGCCGGCCGGGATCTACGGCAAGGCCGCGCTGTCATCGCTCGGTCTATGGGAGGGCATTGCCCCCAATGTAGCCCAGACCGACAACGCCCGCGCCGCGCTGGCCCTGGTCGCTACTGGAGAGGCCCCCTTCGGGATTGTCTACACCACCGATGCAAAGGCCAATGCAGACGTCAGCATTATCGCCACCTTCCCGGGCGACAGCCACCCACCGATCATCTACCCCGCTGCAGCAATTTCGCCCGGTGACAATCCTGCAGCACGCGACTTTCTCGATTATCTCCAAAGCCCCGCCGCAGGTGCCATCCTGACGGCCGAGGGGTTCACCGTTTTGCCGGAATAGCCCGCATGATGGACTGGCTCGGCCCCGAGGAATGGAACGCGGTTGCCCTGTCTTTACGGGTATCATTCTGGGCAACCCTGGCGGCGCTGCCTCCGGCCATGCTGATCGCCTATGCCTTGGCAAGGTGGGAGTTTCCGGGCAAGCAGTTGCTGAACGGTCTGGTCCACCTGCCGCTGATCCTGCCGCCTGTGGTGACGGGGTACCTGCTGCTTCTGACCTTTGGCACCCAGGGGCCGGTCGGGGGGCTGCTGCAGCAGATGGGGATCGTGCTGGCCTTCCGCTGGACCGGCGCGGCGCTGGCAGCGGGCATCATGGGGTTTCCGCTGATGGTGCGCGCGATCCGGCTGTCCATCGAAGCCGTCGATCCAAAGCTGGAACAAGCCGCATCCACCCTGGGCGCGTCGCGGGTTTGGGTGTTTGTCAGCGTTACCCTGCCGCTCGTGTTTCCCGGGCTGATTGCAGGCGCGATCCTGGCCTTTGCCAAGGCGATGGGGGAATTTGGCGCCACGATTACCTTTGTGTCGAACATACCGGGCCAGACCCGGACCCTGCCATCAGCGATCTACGCCTTTTTGCAGATCCCCGGCGGTGAGGCTGCCGCAACCCGACTGGTTCTGATCTCGGTTGCCCTTGCAATGACCGCCTTGCTCCTGTCCGAAGCCCTCGCCCGCAGGGCGGCCAAACGCATAAGGGACGCGTGATGCTGTCGGTGCAGCTCAGCCATAGCAGGCCCGGTTTCACCCTAGATGTCGCCTTTGAGGCGCCGCAGGGGATCACCGTCCTGTTCGGCCGGTCGGGGTCCGGGAAGACCACTGTTGTCAACGCGGTCGCCGGGCTGTTGAAACCGGATGCAGGACGCGTGGCGCTGAATGGACGGGTCCTGTTTGACACCAAATCGGGTCTATGGCTGCCGCCAAACCGGCGCCGCATTGGCTATGTCTTTCAGGAAGGTCGCCTGTTCCCGCATCTGACCGTCCGGCAGAACCTCCTGTTCGGTCGCTGGTTCGCCCCAAAAAATACGCCCAGGGCGGATATCGACCGGATCGTCGAGATGCTGGGGATCGGCCACCTGCTGCAAAGACGGCCCGGAGGTCTGTCGGGTGGTGAAAAACAAAGGGTTGCGATCGGTCGCGCGCTGCTGTCCTCGCCGGAGATGATCCTGGCCGATGAACCGCTGACGGCGTTGGATGAGGCGCGCAAGGCGGAAATCCTGCCGTATTTCGAACGGCTGCGCGATGAAACGGACATTCCAGTACTCTACGTCAGCCACTCCGCAGCCGAGGTGGCGCAGCTGGCCACCACGGTCGTCGTGCTGCAGGACGGCAAAACGGTTCAGCAGGGACCCGCCGCGCAGATCCTAAGCGATCCCAATGTCATGCCGACCGGTGTTCGTTCCGTTGGCGCGCTGCTGGAAACCCGGGTCAAAGCGCATCACCCGGACGGGCTGACCGAACTCGACGCAGGCGGTATTCCATTGTTCCTGCCAAAGATCGCCCAGGCACCGGGTCAGATGATCCGGGTCCGGGTTGCTGCGCATGAGGTGATCCTGTCACGGCAGCGTCCCGAGGGGCTTTCTGCGCTCAATATCCTGCCGGGCACGGTCCAGCAGATCCGCGCCGGTGACGGCCCCGGGGCAATGGTGTCTCTCAAAACGCCAGCCGGGCGCATCCTGGCCCGCATCACCCAGCGCTCGGCGCGGGCGCTGGAGCTCACCGAAGGCGCCGAATGTTTTGCCGTGGTGAAATCGGTCGCCATCGCGCCCAGCGATATCGGTGGCGCTTCGGGATAGGCCTGCCATAGCTTCTGCACTGGGGCACACGGACAAGTTTCACGCATCAGCTAGAGCACTGCTCGCCACGTTCAAACATTACATAACACACATTATGTGCATAATTAGGGCGACGTATCTGCGCCGACCGCTTTTTGGCGACATGCACCGCGCTCACGCAACCGAAGGAAACACCGCCGTCTTTTTCACCGTGCCGTAGACAAAACTTGTGTCGATCGAGGCGATGCCGCCGATGGGATGAATGCGGTTCCGGATGAAATCCTCATAGGCTTCGAGATCGGGCACAAGCACCCTCAGCTGGTAATCCATTGCCCCGGTCATCACGTGACATTCCAGCACCTCATCGATCATCCGGATACGGCTTTCGAAGTTCTTTACATCCGCCTCGTTGTGCCGCTCCAGCCGGACGCGCACGAACACCATGATCGACAGACCATAGGCCGCCGCGTCCACATCGGCGCTGTAGCCCTGCACGATCCCCTTGGCTTCAAGGTTCCGGATCCGCCGCAGACAAGGAGAGGGTGACAGATTCACCGCATCGGCAAGATCCTGATTGGTCATGCGACCATCCCGCTGCAACGCACGGATGATTTGTCGGTCCTTACTGTCCATGAATCCCTCATATTGGTAGATAATGCCAATTATTACCCCAAATAAGGCAGAATTGGCAATCAAATGCCGTACAGGTCAGCACAAAGTGGCGCCATCAAGTTTCAGGAGATATCCCAATGAGCCGCGCCACAGGATTTGCCACCCGTGCCATCCACCACGCCTATAACCCGCTCGACAATGACGGCGCGCTGACCCCGCCCCTGCATCTGACCTCGACCTTCTCCTTTGAAACCGCCGAAGCGGGCGGAGATACCTTCGCCGGAGAGCGCGAAGGCCATATCTATTCCCGCATTTCCAACCCGACCTGCGATTTGCTTGAGCAGCGCATCGCCACGCTCGAAGGGGCCGAGGCAGGCCTTGCCATGGCCAGCGGCATGGGCGCGATCACTGCGGTTCTGTGGACCCTTCTGTCGCCGGGCGACGAGGTGATCGTCGACAAGACGCTGTATGGCTGCACCTTTGCCTTCATGCGGCACGGGCTGGCAAAATGGGGTGTCACCATTACCCATGTGGACATGACCGACGTGGAAAACCTGCGTGCGACGATCAGTGACAAGACCCGCGTCGTCTATTTCGAAACCCCGGCCAATCCGAACATGCGTCTTGTCGATATCGCGGCAGCATCAGACATCGCCCACACGGCAGGTGCGCAGGTCGTGGTCGACAACACCTATGCAACCCCCTATCTGACCCGCCCGATTGAGCTTGGCGCCGATATCGTGGTGCATTCCGCCACAAAATACCTTGGCGGCCATGGTGATGTGGTGGCCGGGCTGATCGCAGGCACTGCCGAGCAGATCACCGAAATCCGGTTGGTGGGGATGAAGGACATGACGGGGGCAGTGATGGCGCCTTTCAATGCCATGCTGATCCTGCGCGGGCTCAAGA
Source organism: Pseudophaeobacter sp. 1A09344 (assembly GCF_041008745.1). NCBI lineage: Bacteria > Pseudomonadati > Pseudomonadota > Alphaproteobacteria > Rhodobacterales > Roseobacteraceae > Pseudophaeobacter > Pseudophaeobacter sp. 1A09344. The sequence goes on along the minus strand of NZ_JAXGFS010000002.1, from coordinate 121,675 downwards.
CTCTGGCCCTGCGCATGGATCGACACTGCGCCTCGGCGCGGGTGGTGGCGGACTATCTGGAGGCGCATCCGGCCGTCAGCAGCGTGCATTTTCCTGGGCTTCAAAGCTTCCCCCAGCACGAACTGGCCGAACGCCAGATGGCGCAGCCGGGTGCAATGATAGCCTTTGAAATCGACGGCGGTATGGCTGGCGGGATCCAGTTCATGAACGCGCTCGAGATGATTCAGCGCGCCGTGTCGCTGGGCGATGCGGAAACGCTGATCCAGCACCCGGCCTCGATGACCCATTCGACCTATACCGCCGAAGAACGGCTTGAGCATGACATCAGCGATGGCCTGATCCGCCTGTCGGTGGGGCTGGAAGACGTGGCCGACATCCTGCAGGATCTGGATCAGGCCCTGCCCACGCCCGCCAAACACGCTGCCGAATAAGGAGAGCGCCATGCCCGCCGATCTCACGCACCTGAAGACCGTCGAACAGCGGCTGCTGTGGCTGTCGCACTGGATGATCCATCACGCCAATCACGTGCGCCCCAAGGTGGACGGGATCAAGATCGGCGGGCATCAGGCCTCCTCCGCCTCGATGGTGTCGATCATGACCGCGCTTTATTTCTCGGCCCTGCGGCCCGAGGACAGGGTAGCGGTCAAACCCCATGCCTCGCCGATCTTTCACGCGATGCAGTACCTGATGGGCAACCAGACCCGCGAGAAGATGGAGAATTTCCGCGGCTTTGGTGGCGTGCAGAGCTATCCCAGCCGGACCAAGGATATCGACGATGTGGATTTTTCCACCGGTTCGGTGGGCCTTGGCGTGGCGATCACCTCATTTGCTGCGATTATCCAGGATTACATCAAGGCCAAGGATTGGGGGCGCGATGCCCCGATGGGCCGCATGGTGGCGTTGGTCGGCGATGCAGAACTGGACGAGGGCAATATCTACGAAGCCCTGCAGGAAGGTTGGAAAAACGATCTGCGCAACACCTGGTGGATCATCGATTACAACCGCCAGTCACTGGACGGAATCGTACGCGAAGGGTTGTTCGGGCGGATCGAGAAGATTTTCGACGCCTTCGGCTGGGATGTGGTGCGGGTCAAACATGGCGTCTTGCAGCGGGCCGCGTTCGAGGAACCCGGTGGCGATCATTTGCGCGACTGGATCGATGCCTGCCCCAATCAGGAATATTCCGCGCTGACCTTCATGGGCGGTGCAGTCTGGCGCAAGCGGCTGATGGATGATCACGGCGATCAGGGCGATGTGACGGCCCTGATCGACCGGCGCAGCGACGCCGAACTGGCCGCGCTGATGGAGAACCTGGGCGGGAACTGCGTAGAGACCATGGCTCAGACCTTTGACGCCATCGACCACGACCGGCCCACCTGTTTCCTCGCCTATACGATCAAGGGCTGGGGCACGCCCATTGCGGGACACAAGGACAATCACGGCGGGCTGATGAACAAGTCCCAGTTCGCCGAATGGCAAAAGCACATGGGCGTGGCTGAAGGCGAAGAATGGGAGCCTCTGGCAGCGGTCAAAGACCCGGATGCCCTGCGTGCCTTCCTGTCTGAGGTGCCCTTCTTTGCCAAGGGCACCCGGCGCTATCAGGATGACAAACTGGCGGTGCCCGCGATTGCCGTCGACACCTCGCGCGAGGTGTCGACCCAGATGGCCTTTGGCAAGATCCTTGATGATCTCTCGAAGGGCGATAGCGCACTGGCCGACCGCATCGTCACCACCTCACCTGATGTGACCGGCACCACCAACCTTGGCCCATGGGTGAACCGGCGCAAGCTCTTTGCTCGCACCGAACAGGCCGATGCATTTATCCAAAACCGCATTCCCTCGACCGCGAAATGGGAGTTCACACCGCAGGGCCAGCATATCGAGCTGGGCATTGCCGAGATGAATCTGATGCTGCTCTTGGGCGCGGCGGGCCTGTCGCATTCGCTCTTTGGCAAGCGGCTTATCCCCATCGGCACGGTCTATGATCCCTTTGTCGCCCGCGGCCTCGATGCGCTGAACTATGCCTGTTATCAGGACGCGCGTTTCATTCTGGTCGGCACCCCCTCTGGGGTGACACTGGCGCCCGAAGGCGGTGCGCACCAATCCGTCGGAACGCCTCTCATCGGGATGAGCCAGGACGGGCTGGCCTCCTTTGAACCTGCCTTTGCCGATGAGCTGGCAGTGATCATGGAGTGGGCCTTTGACTACGTGCAGCGCGATGGCGAGGGCGATCCGGATGAACGCACCTGGCTGCGGGATGAGACCGGCGGGTCGGTCTATCTGCGCCTCACCACCAACCCTGTTGAACAGCCCGGCAAACGCGTCGACGAAGAATTCCGTCAGGGTGCCATCGATGGCGCCTACTGGCTGCGCAAGCCGGGGCCGAATTGCGACGTGGTGATCGCCTATCAAGGCGCCGTTGGCCCAGAGGCGATCAAGGCCGCCGGAATGGTCGGCGAAGGTCGCCGCGACATTGGCGTGCTGGCGGTGACCTCGGCGGACCGGCTGAATGCAGGCTGGACAGCGGCGCAACGCGCTCGCGCCCGCGGCAATGCAGCCGCGCAATCGCATATCGAGGCCCTTATGGGGCGGCTGCCGCCCCATTGCCGGATCATCACCTTGATCGACGGTCATCCGGCCACATTGTCATGGCTTGGCTCTGTCGCCGGGCACCAGACAATCCCGCTTGGGGTGGAGCATTTTGGCCAGACCGGCACTATAGGGGATCTTTACCGCCACCACGGCATCGACGCCCGCGCCATCGTCGAAAAGGTGAATGGTTTGACAGCCGGGAAGAAGATGGCCTGAGAGGCGCACATCAAAGGGATGTATCTTCGCGAAGCGCGCAACGGTCCAGCAGTGCCGTTACATCCTCGGCCTTGAACAATGCGGTGCCTTCGGTCTGGACCGTTGCGCTGGCGGCGGCAACGCCCCAGCGCAGCGCCTGCCCCAGAGGCTGGCCCTGCGACAGGGCCAGCGTCAGCGCCCCGGTAAAGGCATCCCCGGCCCCGATTTTACTGACCATCGGAACCTCGGGTGCGCGGCAGAAAAACCGCTGCTGCCCCGTCACCAGAATGGAGCCTTCACCGCCGCGGCCGCCAACCACGAGCTCCGCCACGCCGCGCGCAATCAGCGCCTCGGCAAAGGTGTAGCTGTCATTCAGGCTCTCCATCCTGCGCCCTGCTGACTGCTCCGCCTCACGCTGATCCAGCCGCAACAGGTGCACCGGATCGGAAGGTGAGGAGAGCAGATGTTCCAGCGCAGTCTTTGAGGTATCGACAACCAGCTTGCCCCGGCTCGGGGTCAGGGCCGCCAGAACCTTTTGCGGGAAATCGTCACCCAGACCGGGCGTGACGCCACCGCTGAGGACCACATAACCATCCCTTGGCGCGGCAGAGGCAATCGCATCGAGCAGACGCGCGCCATCAGCCTCACTCATCTCCTCACCCGGAACACTGAAGCGGAACTGTTCCCCAGTCGATGTATCCGTCACCGCAAAACTCTGCCGCGTTTCACCACCGGCCTGCACGGGATCCACCGGGACGCCCTCCGCTGCCAAAAGCTGCAACAGCCGCTCCCCCATGGCGCCGCCTACGGCAACGAGCGCCAGAACATCGCCGCCCAGCCTGTGAATGGCCCGGGCCACATTGACGCCGCCACCGCCCGGATCGGTGCGCGGAGTATCACAATAAAGCTTGGGGCCTGCCACCACGTGGTCGATCGAGGTGGCCAGATCAACGGCAGGGTTCAGCGTGATTGTCAGGATCTTGGACATTGGTTTCCCAGCAGGCATGTCAGAGCACAGCCTCTGCACATCTAATTCTTTTTTGTCGCGCCACCAATCCCGGACGGTCTGAGCCGCCGGGCGGATATGGCGGCTAAGGCTCTTCCCTGCGCAGCTGTTTTCTAAGCCAGGCCTCGAACCGTTGCACCGGTTTTGGCGCCGCCCCGTAGGGACGCACGAAATAATAGCGTTTGCGGGAGGTCAGATGCGGACCGGGAATGCGCATCAACTCACCCGAGGCGATTTCCTGATCTACCATATCATATGGCACGATCGCTGCGCCCAGCCCGGCCACCGCTGCAGCGATAACCATCGAATGCTGGTCGAAATAGCGCCCGTCCTGACGCGGCGCACCTATGATCCCAGCACGTGCGAACCAGTCCCGCCAGGCTTCTTCGCGGCTTTCCAGATGCAACAGCGGCACCCCAGGCCAATTCGGATTGCCCGCAAGATCCTGCCCGGCAAAGAAATCCGGCGCGCAGACCGGGATCATCTGCTCGCCGAACAATTCGGTCATCAGCGTACCCGGCCAATTGTCGAGCCCGTAGTGAATGGCCAGATCAAAAGAGGTACGGCTGAAATCAAACGGCTCCAGCCGGGTGGTGAAATTCAGCTCGATCTCGGGGTGGCGGGCAAAGAAATCCGGCAACCTTGGGATCAGCCAGCGATTGGCGAATGTCGGCAGGACGGCGATCCGCAGCGCCGAACGCCCGGCCCCGGCGGCAACCGCTTTTTGCAGGCTGGCCTTCAGCGATCCCAGATCCTGCGCCAGATCGGTGGCAAGCCCCTGCCCGGCCGGGGTCAACACCACACCGCGCCCGACCCGCTGGAACAACTCGAACCCCAGGACCGTTTCCAGCTCTTTCACCTTCTTGCTGACGGCGCTTTGGGTCAGCCCCAGTTCCTCGCCGGCGGCGGTGAAATTCTGATGCCGGGCCGCGCTTTCGAAGCAACGCATATGGGTCAGGCTGGGCAGCCGCATCACGACACCTCCTGCGGGCCGATCTGCCCGATCAGCCAGTCACGGAATTTCAGCAAGGGATAGTCAGTCGCCCGATCCTGTGGCCAGACCAGAAAATACGACCCCAGCGTAACCGGCGCGCCCGGCACTGCCAGTTGCAGCCGACCCTGGGCAATTTCCGCCTCGGCAATGAAGGTCGGCAGCAGGGCAACGCCAAGCCCATGTACCGCCGCCTGTGTCATCGCCGAGGATTGATCGAACAACATGCCGCGCAGTTTTTCCGCCGGAACATCATGCAGGGCAAACCATTGCTCCCAGCTGTCCGGGTGGGTCTCCAGATGCAGCAGCGGAAAACTGAGCAGCTCCTCCGGCGTTGCGGCCGGGGCATGCATCAGTCCGGGCGCGCAGACCGGCAGCACGTGTTTGGGCATCAGAGGCAAATATTCGACGCCCGGCCAATCACGTGTGCCATAGTGAATTGCCGCCTGTGTGGTGCTGCCCTCAAAACTGAACGGCAGGTTGTGGGTCTGAAGGTTGACGGTAATCCCCGGATGCCCTGCCACGAAATCCTTCAGCCGCGGCGCCAGCCAGTGCAGCCCGAAGGAGGGCAGGATCGACAGGTTCAGACTGCCCCCATCCGGGTTGGCCCTGAGTTTCACCGAGGCCTGCGCAAGCCGGGTCAGGATACCGCGTGCCTCCTGTGCGAATCCTGCCCCCGCCGGTGTCAGCTGCATCCGCATCTGATCACGCGCAATCAGATCAACCCCCATCTGCTCTTCCAGCTGTTTCAGTTGGCGGCTGACCGCGCTTTGGGTCAGCGACAGATCCTCAGCCGCCGCCGAGGCACTGCCCAGACGGTCCACCGCTTCGAGGGCAAGCAGGGATGGAATGGAGGGTAAAAAGCGACGCGGCGCGATCATATGACTTTACCTCATACCGGCAGGAATTAGTTTCATGTGCAAACCACTCCTTTCAATGACAAACAAGGGAAAACGCCAACACCTGATCATCAAAGATAGTTCTTTCCCTCATGATCAGCATTCTCTGACAAGGACTCCTTCCATGGATTACGCAGATATCCTGACCGCCGCTGGCCTGACCAAAGACGAACTCTGGGGTGGAACGCTCAGCGTGACCACGCCGGTCGATGGTAGCGAAATCGCCAAGTTGAAGATGCACAGTGTGAGCGAGGCGAACACCCAAATCGCGGATGCGAAACAGGCATTCACGGCCTGGCGGCAAGTGCCTGCCCCGCGCCGCGGTGAACTGGTCCGCCTGCTTGGCGAAGAGCTGCGCCGCGAGAAGGAAAACCTTGGCCGACTGGTGACGCTGGAATGCGGCAAGATCTATCAGGAAGGCCTTGGCGAAGTGCAGGAGATGATCGACATCTGCGATTTCGCGGTTGGCCTGTCGCGCCAGCTTTATGGCCTGACCATTGCATCCGAGCGCCCTGGCCACGCCATGCGCGAAACCTGGCACCCGATGGGCACCTGCGGCATCATCACCGCCTTCAATTTCCCGGTCGCGCCCTGGTGCTGGAACGCGGCGCTGGCGCTTGTCTGCGGCGATCCGGTGATCTGGAAACCTTCCGAGAAGACCCCCCTGACGGCGCTGGCGGTTCAGAAGATCTGCGAGCGGGTTATGGAAACTTTCGGCGACGAAGCTCCAAAAGGCCTGATTCAGACTCTGGTCGGCGAACGCGATCTGGGCGAAGCGCTGACTGCCTCCAAGGATGTTGCGATCATCTCGGCCACCGGTTCGGTGCCGATGGGCAAGGCGGTTGCCGCCGATATGTCCAAACGTCTGGGGCGCACGATTCTGGAGCTGGGCGGCAACAACGCGATGATCGTGGCCCCTTCGGCGGATCTGGAAATGGCCCTGCGCGCCATTGTGTTCTCCGCCGTTGGCACCGCTGGGCAGCGCTGCACCACCCTGCGCCGCCTGATCGTGCACAAGGACATCTATGACCAGCTGACCCCGCGCCTGATCAAGGCCTATGAGGGTCTGCCGATTGGCGATCCCCTCGCCGACGGCACCCTGGTCGGCCCGCTGATCGACCGTCCCGCACTGGACGCCATGGACGCTGCGTTGGCCCAGGCCAAGGCCGAAGGTGGAAAGGTGCACGGCGGCGGGCAGGCGCAAAAGGACAGCCATGGCGATGCGGCCTATGCCCATCCGGCCATCGTGGAAATGCCGGAACAATCGGCAATCATGCATACCGAAACCTTCGCGCCGATCCTTTATGTGGTGAAATACGACGATCTGGATGAGGCCATCGCCCTGCAGAACGACGTGCCTCAGGGGCTCAGCTCCTGCATCTTCTCCACCGATGTGCGCGAGACCGAATATTTCCTCTCGGCAGCGGGTTCGGATTGCGGTATCGCCAATGTGAACATCGGACCCTCCGGTGCCGAAATCGGCGGGGCCTTTGGCGGAGAAAAGGAAACCGGCGGCGGCCGCGAAAGCGGATCTGACGCCTGGAAAGGGTATATGCGCAGGCAGACGAATACTGTGAACTATTCACGCGATCTGCCACTTGCACAGGGGATCAAATTTGACATCTGATCTGGCGTCCAGTCTTTGGCATGACACCTGCCGGGAGCAGATCCTGGCGCCGCAGCTGACCGAAGAGGTCACAGCGGATCTGGTGGTGATCGGCGGCGGCTACACAGGGTGTGCCGCCGCGCTGAAGGCTGCGGGACTAGGCGCCGATGTCCGCCTGATCGAGGCGGGCAGTTTCGGCAGCGGTGGGTCGGGGCGCAATGTCGGTCTGGCCAATGCCGGCCTCTGGCTGCCCCCCGAGGATATCAACGCCGAAATCGGCGAGGCAGCTGGGCGCCGCCTGTCCGACCTGCTCGCCGGGGCACCGGATATGGTCTATGACCTGATCGAAACCCATCAAATCGCCTGCGAACCGGTCCGCAAGGGCACGCTGCACTGCGCCCATGCCCCCAGCGGCATGAAAGATCTGCAACGGCGCTTCGACCAGCTGTCGCGGATCGGCGCTCCGGTGAAACTGCTGGACGCAAGCGAAGCGCAGGCAAGGGTCGGGTCCGAACAGGTGTTCGGCGCGCTGTTTGATCCACGCGCTGGCACGATCCAGCCGCTGGCCTATGCCCGCGGTCTGGCCCGGGCCGCTGCGGGTGCAGGTGCAAAGGTCCACGCAGAGACCCCTGCCCTATCGGCCACACGGCAGCAGGATATCTGGGACATCACCACCCCCAATGGCCGCATTCGCGCCAAACATATGATCGTCGCCACCAACGGCTACGCCCTGCCTATCGAAGGGCTGCAAACCCCGGCCATGATCCCGGTGCATTATTTCCAAGCCGCAACCGATCCGCTGCCGGACAGTGTTCGCAAGGCCATCCTGCCCGAGCTGGAAGGGTGCTGGGATTCGGCGCTGGTCATGTCCTCCTGGCGGCTGGATCAGGAAGGTCGCCTGATCATCGGCGGCATGGGGGCGCTGAACCATCCCGGCAGCGGCATTCACCTCGGCTGGCTGCGGCGCAAACTGGCGGATCTATTCCCGGCGCTGGCCGACACGCCCCTGCGACAGACCTGGTTCGGGCGGATCGCAATGACCACGGAACACCTGCCGAAGATCCAGCATCTGGACGGCGGCTATGCCTGTTTCGGCTATTCCGGGCGCGGCATCTGCCCCGGCACACTGTTTGGCACCCGCATGGCGGAGGCACTGCTGACTGGCGAGACATCCTGCCTTCCGGTGGACCCGGTGGCCAGCCACAGCCTGCCCTTTGCCGGGCTCAAACAAGCCTATTACGAGACCGGCGCGACCCTGACGCATCTGGTCAAAAACCGGTTCTGAAAGGGGCAGACCAGGGTCCCCCGCCCTGCCCCTTTCCGGAATACCTAGTGGCAGCTCGCCATGGCGCTGCCCAGTTCGGACAACAGATCCGTGTAGAACTCCGGCCCCGGCGGGATGTGGCTGCCCATGGGGTCGATCACTACCGTTTTTGCCCCGGTCCCATCCAGCACCGTATCGACCAGTCCCGGATTGAACTGCGGCTCGGAAAAGACACAGGCGACGCCATGGGACGCGACCGCATCGCGGATCTCGGCGATGCGCGCGGGGCTCGGGTCCGAAGCATCGCCTAGCGAAATCGCCCCGGATGAGGTCAGCCCAAAACTGTGCTCGAAATACTGGTAAGCGTCGTGGAAAACGATGAAGGAGCTGGCGCGCAGTGGCTCCAGAACCGCATCAAGGCGCCCCACGGTTTCCTTGATTTCCGCCTGACCGGCCTTGGCGTTGGCCATGTAGATCTCTGCGTTTTCGGGGTCCAGCGCGGCCAGCTCTGCGGCAATGACCGATAGCCACAGCTCTGCGTTTTCCGGCGCCAGCCAGGCATGGGGGTCAATGCCTTCATGTGCGTGGCCAGCGTGATCCTCGTGATGCGCGTCGCCGTGTTCATCATGCGCCATGTGATCATGATCGTCACCATGCTCGCCCTCTTCGGCGTGATCCTCATGTCCATCGTGATCTTCGCCAGCGTGACCGTCGTGATCATGCTCGGCTTCATGATCGTGATCATCGTGATCAAAGGTCGTGCCCGACCGGAACTCCAGCTCCAGCGTGCCATCGACATCCAGCAGTTCGGTCACCCGCGCCCGCCCCGCCAGGGTCTCAAGCGGGCCTTCCAGCCAGGGTGTCAGTGCTTCGCCAATCCAGAACACCGCATCAGCGCGGTCCAGCGCCAGCGCTTCGGAGGGGCGCATCGCGTAGCCATGGGGTGACGCACCGGGCGGCACCACCAGATCCGGCTCTCCCACTCCCTGCATCACACGGGCGACCAGCCCATGCACCGGCGCGATATCAACCGCTACCCGCGGCACCTCGGCCAGCGCCATCCCTGCCCAAAAAACAGCAGGCAGCGCCGCTGCGTAAGATAAGCCTTTCATTCCGACAGTCCTCTCGTCCCGAGTCGATGTAATTGTATAACATTACGCGGCTTGATAAACGTCATAACATAACATATCAAGACCCAAATCGGCGCCTGTTACTGCCCCTTCAATTGCCCTGTGCGGAGACCCCTGATGGATTCGATCGGCTTCGAAACCCACGATCACAGCAGCTGTATCCACGACTGCATTGCCGCAGTGGATGCCCGGTGCAAGGCAAAGGGCCTGCAATTCACCCCCGTACGGCGGCGGGTGCTGGAAATTCTGCTGCAAGAGCACCGGGCGCTCGGCGCCTATGACATTCTGGACCGGTTGCGCGAAGAGGGACTCGGATCGCAGCCCCCGGTTGCCTATCGGGCGCTGGATTTCCTGGTTAAGAATGGCTTTGCCCATAAAATCGAGCGGCTGAATTCCTTTGTGGCCTGCACCCATCCGGGCGACAGGCACGCGCCGATCTTCATGATCTGCCGAATCTGCGATGCTGTGGCCGAAGTGCATACCGATCCTACCAAGGGACAGCTCGGCTCTGCAGCAGAGGAAGCCGGGTTCCTGATCGAACGCACCGTCGTCGAAGCCGAAGGGATCTGCCCAAAATGCCAGAAGGCACAGGCTGCATGAGCCTTGTATCCCTGAAAGGCCTGTCCGTTCAGTATGGCGGCAACACGGTGCTGTCCGATGTGAACCTGAATATCGAAGCGGGTGAGATCCTCACCATCGTCGGGCCGAACGGATCGGGAAAATCCACGCTCTTGCGCAGCATCATCGGCGCCCTGAAGCCCAGCCGGGGCAGCATCACCCGCGCGCCCGGCCTGCGCATCGGCTATGTGCCGCAAAAACTGCATATCGATCCCACCCTGCCGTTAACCGTGCGCCGGTTTCTGAGCCTGCCGAGCCGCGTCACTGACGCCCAGGCCGAAGCCGCATTGGCACAGGCCGGCGCCGACCGGCTGGCCACGCGGCAGATGTCGGGCCTGTCGGGCGGGCAGTTCCAGCGCGTCCTTTTGGCCCGGGCGCTGCTGACAAACCCGCAACTTCTGATTCTGGATGAAGCCACCCAAGGCCTTGATCAGCCCGGCTCTGCCGCCTTTTACCAACAGATCGCAACCGTGCGGGCTGAACTCGGCTGCGCGGTGTTGATGGTCAGCCATGAATTGCACGTGGTCATGGCCGCCTCTGACCGGGTGATCTGCCTCAACGGCCATATTTGCTGCGAGGGGGAGCCGGAACACGTGGCCTCTGCGCCAGAATACCGGGCGCTGTTTGGCACCGGAACCCAAGGAGCGCTGGCGCTTTACCGGCACGAACACAACCACTCGCACGACCATTCCCACGATCATGGTCCTGGCTGCGACCACGATCACGGCCCCTCCGACGCAAACACGGACGCTGCTGACATGGATAGGGTATCATGAGCTTTCTCGACAGTTTCCTGATCCGCGCCGCGCTTGCTGGCATCGGCGTTGCGTTGGCGGCGGCGCCGCTGGGCTGTTTCGTGGTCTGGCGCCGGATGGCCTATTTCGGCGATGCCACGGCGCATGCTTCCATCCTGGGCGTAGCTTTGGCGCTGGCTTTTGATACCTCGGTGTTTGCGGGCGTGCTCGTTACCTCGCTAATGATGGCGACAGCGGTTTCGAGCCTCAGCAACCGGGGCTATGCCATGGATACGCTGCTGGGGGTTCTGGCCCATTCCTCGCTAGCCTTTGGCCTTGTCGCGGTCTCCTTTCTGCATGGGGTCCGTATCGATCTGATGGCCTATCTCTTTGGCGACATCCTTGCCGTCAGCCGCGTTGATCTGGCCATTATCTGGGGCGGCGCAGCGCTGGTGTTGCTGCTACTCTGGGCGCGCTGGTCGGCGCTGCTGACGGCGACCCTGAACCCCGATCTGGCCTATGCCGCCGGGATCGACCCGAAGCGAGAGCAGATGGTGCTGACCATTGCCCTCGCGCTTGTCGTGGCGGTGGCGATCAAGGTGGTCGGCGTCTTGCTCATCGCCGCGCTGTTGCTGATCCCGGCCGCTGCCGCACGTCCCTTTGCCTCGACCCCGGAACGAATGGCGCTGATTGCAGCATCCATCGGTGCACTGTCCGCCCTCGGGGGGCTGCAACTGGCTTTTACCTTTGACACGCCGACCGGGCCGACGATCGTCTGCCTTGCCGCCATCCTGTTCGCACTCTCCAGTCTGGGTCATGCCCTGCGCCAGCATATCATCGGTCGCAATTGATCCGTGGGCCTGCGCAGACCGTGTGATTTCCTGTTGCATGGTTCAGCACATATGTTCTGTTTATCCCATGAACCCCCAACTTGATCCGAAACAGACCGCCCGCCTGCTGGCCACGCTGAAAGACGGCATTTCCCACATGCCGCCAAAGCTGGCGGCGGCAGCGAAATACATCATTGATAATCCAGGTGATTTCGCGCTCGACCCGGTGCGCCTTACCGCCACCAAGGCCGGGATCAGCGCCAATACCCTGGTGCGTCTTGCTGAACATCTGGGGTTTGACAGTTTCGAAGCCCTGCGCACCCCCTTCCGCGCCGCTCTTGTCACCGGGCAGGAGGCGGGGCTGGGAGAGGATTGGCTGGCGCAAATGCAGGCGTCGGATGCGCCCTCGGCTGCCCTTCAGGCGCGCGCGGCCCGCAACGAGATCAACATCGTGGCGCGTTCTTTGCGGCTGATGACCCCCGAACGCACCGCTGCCATTGTTGAGACGCTGACCTCGGCACGGCGATGTTACGTCACCGCCACCCGCGCCTCATATGCACTGGCGCATTACTTTCACTACGTGGGGCGGATGGCACTGCCGGATCTGGATCTGGTGCCGCGCCATATGGGCTCGGCGATGGACGATCTGATCGACCTCTCGGCGGAGGACTGCCTGATCGCCATCACCTTTGCCCCCTATTCCTCGGGAACCATTCAGGCCCTGCGCATGGCGGCAAAGAGAGGCGCCAAGGTCGTGCTGATTTCAGACAGCGAGGTGATCGCCCCCGGCATCCATGCCGATCATGTGCTGGCCGTCGCGTCGAATTCGCTGCATGCCTTTGGCGCCTATGGTGGTGCCATGGCGGTGCTGGAATGCCTGCTGACACACCTGATTACGGCAGGCGGAGACACCGCCCGCCGCCGGATCGAGGCCTATGAGGACCTGCGTCAGGACAGCGGCGCCTACTGGAGTGGCACCAAACTGCCCCGCACTGGCCGCTGACGGGATCAGAACCGCAGCGACAGGCAGGACATGCCGCCGTCCAGTTTCGCGCAGTCGCGGTTGTCGATCTCCACGACCTCGAACCCTTCGCGGTCCAGCATTTCGGCAGTGCGCGGGAACCCCGCCGCCATCAGCACCAGATTGTTGAACCGGATCGCGTTGGCCGCTGCCTCTTCGCCATCGGCCACGTGCAGAACCCGGTAGCCTTCGAAACAGCCCGAGGCATCCAGCCGACGGGTGGACAAGATCGTTTCCGCATCCATCAGGGAACAATCGGTCTTGAAGTGCAAAACCCCCTCGGGCGTGAAAACCTCGCGCAGGGAGTGGCCCCATTCCGCCACGATCTCTGCCAGCTCGGCAACGCCCGCCGCATCCGTGCGATCCGAGCGGCCCACCAGGATCTCGCGACCGGTCACCAGAATGTCCCCGCCTTCGATATGGCCGGGTCCCTTGATTTCGCGCAGATCTTCGTAACACCCCCGCAGGGCCGGAGCCATTTCGGCCACCTCCCCCATGCGGGACGGCGCGCCGGGGCGCATCAACACGGCGCCCTGCGGCAGGCACAGCGCGGTGTCCTCGACAAAAACCGCATCGGGATAGGCCTCCAGTGGGTCCAACTCGATCACTTCGGCGCCGGTGCTTTTGAGGGCCGCCACATAAGACGCATGGGCCTTCAGCATGGTCTCCAAATCCGGGGTGCCGATATCCTCGGCGCGCAGCCCGTTGACGATGCTGGCCGCCGGACGGCGGGTGATGGCGCGGGTAAACTCAAACGAAGGGTTCGTCATATTCTAGTCCTGTGTCGGCACAAAAACAGGTGCCGCGATTTCAATCATGGAAGGGCCGGTTTTCGGCGCCGCGCGCAAAGCAGCGGCGACCTCGGCCGGGGTTTGAGCCACCGCCTGATGCGGAATGCCAAAGGATCGGGCGGTTGCGGCAAAATCGGGCGGCGTGGGATCACAACCGACCACTGTCACGCCAACGTCCTGCATCGAGGTCGCGATTTCGCGGTAGCCATGGTTGTTCCAGACCACGAATGTGACCGGCAGACCTTCCTCGACCGCGACCATGACTTCGGGCAGCGAAAACTGCGCGCCGCCATCGCCGACGATACAGATCACCCGCGCGTCAGGCGCAGCTATCGCGGCCCCGATGGCTGCGGGAATGCCATAGCCGAGCGCGCCATATCCCGTTGCCGCATTGAACCAGCCGCCCGGGCGGTCGTGATCGTAGTAAAGGTTCCCTGCATAGATCGGCTGCGTTGAATCCCCGACCATGATCGCCCCCGGCAGCGCATCGCGCATGGTCTCAAGCACGGCAACCTGATCGCGATACTCCGATCCAAGCTCTGCCAGCGCAGCATCGCGGGTGCGGGCCGCCCGCGCGGCGCCGTCATTACCCGCCTGCCCGTCCGGCATCGCTGCCAGAAGCGCAGTCAGAAAGCCCCCTGCCCCGCTTTGAATGCTGAGCTCAGCAGGGTGTCGCTGCAATTGCTGGTCACAAAGATCGACCCGGATCAGCCCAGCCATCGCAGGCATGGTGCCGGTTGCGTACATGTCATAATCCGTCGGCCCCATCTCGGTACCGATGGCCAGAACCACGTCGGCCTCTTCGATCAGTGCCCGTGTTGCCTGCAGGCTGGGGCTCGCCGGAACGCTCAGGGCATGATCGAAAAGCACCCCACGGGCGTTGACCGTCTGTACCACCGGAGCATCCAGCCGTTCAGCCAGGCGCCGCAATTGCGCCGCTTCCGATTTGGCCCCGCCGCCTGCAAGGATCACCGGGCGCCGCGCGGCGTTCAGCCGTCGCGCGGCCTCGGCAATCTGATCGGCATCCGCCTCTGGATAGTTCGCGTTTGACTGGGGAGCCGCCGCGCCTTCGGGTGCAGCAGTGCCGGCGATATCCAGCGGGATCTGCACATGCACAGGACCGGGTCGCGGGCTCTGTACGTGATCGCACACCCGGTTCAGCGCTGGGGTCAGCGCTTCTGGACTGTCGACATGTTCGGACACCAGTGCCACCGTCGCCGCCAGCGCGTGCTGGTCGGGCAATTCGTGCAGATGCCCCATACCCTTCCCCAGCGACGGGGCCGCATTGACCCCAGAGACGACCAGCATCGGCACGGAATCCGCCCGCGCCTGCGCCATGGGCGTCAGCGTATTGGTCAATCCCGGCCCGGTGATAACAAAGGCTACGCCTGGCTGTCCCGACACGCGGGCGTAACCGTCTGCCATGAACCCGGCGCCCTGTTCGTGGCGCGGCGTCACATGACGGAGCCCCGACGCGGCAAGCCCCCGGTAAAGTTCCACCGTGTGCACTCCGGGAATACCGAACACACAGGTCACGCCGCGCGCCTTCAGATCTGCGACAAGCTGTTCTCCGACGCTGGTCATGCGACCTCCTGCGCCTTTTGGGCGGCATGGGCCACGATCCGGTCAAGCGCTTTGTCGAAACCTGCATCTTCGATAGTCAGTGCCACCCGCACCCAGGTCTTCAGGCTTTCCCCGAAAGAAGAACCCGGCATCACGGCAACCCCACCGTTTTCCAGCAGGTCCATCGCATAGGCATCACCATCCATGCCGGTGGCAGAGACATCGATCATCGCGAACATGCCGGCTTCGGGACGGTGCACGGTCAGTCCAGTTTCTGTATGCAGCCGATCCGCCAGACGTTCGGCGCGGGCAGAGAACCGGCTCACCATGCCTGCCGCCACAGAAGATCCCTCGCGCACAGCCTGTTCGGTCATGTCGGCGATGAAAGGCTGGTTGCCGAACAGCATGGTTTCGGAAAACGGCAGCAAGGCATCGCAGAAGTCCTTGGAGGCGACACACCAGCCGCTGCGGAATCCCGGCGCCGCATGGGATTTGGAAACCGAGGATACGGCGATCACCCGGTCCGCGATATCGGCCTGCGCCAGCGGCGATGTAAACTCAGCACCATCGAACACCAGTTCGGCGTAAACCTCATCCGAGATGATCCAGAAATCATGCTCCACGGCAAGTTTGCCGATGGCCGCGATATCCTCTGGCGTCAAAATCGACCCTGTGGGATTGTGCGGTGAGGTCAGCAGCACCGCGCGGGTCCGCGGTGTGATACGGGCGGCGATATCTTCGGCCTGCATGCGAAACCCGTGTTCGGGGCGCAGGGGCACGGGCACCATATTGGCGCCGGTTGCGCGAATGACCCCTTCGTAGGTGGCATACATAGGATCCCCGACCAGCACCTCATCGCCGTGCTGCGCGACACCGGTCATCACTGCGAACAGCGCGGTCTGCGTGCCCGGAAAACAAAGGAAGTTGTCCGGCTCAAACGCCCGGCCGATCTTGCTGCTGTATTGCGCGGCCAGCGCTCGGCGCAGGTTCATTTCGCCGCGCCCATCGGAGTATCCAGTACGGCCAGACTGCATGGCGCGGGCCGCAGTATCCAGCAGCGCCTGAGGCACCGGCACGTCCGGCTCACCGATGGTCATTTCGACCAGATCGGCGCCTGCTTCGGCCATGGCGCGTGCTTTCAGGTGTATTTCCCATTTTGCACCGCCCAGCCCTGCCAAACGCGTGGTCACATCTGTTGTTTTCATGGCCGATCAGCCTTTTCCTGAGGTGTCATTTTCAATTCTAATCCGGTAATGGCGCCGACGGAGCGCACCCCGATTTCGGGCAGCTCTCCCGGCTCAAAAGCATCCGGCAAGGCGCCACCTTCGAGCCAAAGACCGTCGATCACCGCGTTACAGGCAATGGCGAGATGGCGCAGACCAGGCGGCGCGACAGAGCGTCCGGTCTCACGCAGCGCAGCATCAATCAGCGCCTCAAGCCGGTCCCGGAAATCGGCATAGGTCTGCGCGTGAATCTGGCGCATGACCGGATCCTGCTGCACCTTGTTGAGGAAGCTGGCCCAAAGACCAATCGAACGCGGATCGACAACCGGCGGCGTAAGCGAGGCCACAACAAAGGCCGACAACCTGCTCACCGCACAGCCGGTGACCTGCGTCGCCGGGGCCTCGGTCAGATCCGTCATATAGGTCATGTGGTGTTCGTAGGCAGCGCTGATCAGCTCTTCCTTGGAAGAGAAGTAGTGCCGGATCAGACCTTGCGTCACATCGGCACGCTCGGCGATGGCCCGGACCGTCGCCCCGCGCACGCCATTTTCGGCGACCAGCTCAAGCGTAGCCGCGATCAGGGCGGCCTTTCGGGCCTCTGCAGTCTCCCGCTTAAATTTCCGGCGTTCTTCGGTCACGGTCTCTCCGGCCTGACGATTTCAAATTATACACTTGCATAATTACTATTGTTCGTCCTTACTACAAGCCGAAAAGTAAGGACCGCGAAAAATGCCGCAAAGCGCCGCTGCCAGCACAGCTGCTCAGACACCCCCTGCTCCCGACGCCGCCACCGAGGCGATCCGGGTCACGGATCTGCACAAATCATTCGGGCATCTGGAGGTTCTGAAGGGGGTTTCACTGACCGCGCAGAAAGGCGACGTGGTCGCCATCATCGGCGGCTCCGGCTCTGGCAAATCAACTATGCTGCGCTGCATCAATTTTCTGGAACAACCCACGTCCGGCAAGATCATCATCGGCGGCGAAGAGGTCGCCATGCGCAGCGATGGCAGCCCGGCGAATCGCCGTCAGATCGAACGGATCCGCACCCGTCTGGCCATGGTGTTCCAGCAGTTCAACCTCTGGACCCACCGGACCCTCTTGGAAAACGTGATCGAAGTGCCGGTGCACGTTCTGAAACAACCGCGCGCCGAAGCGATCACCAAGGCCCGCCAGTTGCTGGAACGGGTCGGGCTTGCCGACAAGGCAGATACCTTTCCGGCCTTTCTGTCCGGCGGACAGCAGCAGCGGGCGGCGATTGCGCGCGCGCTGGCGGTCGATCCGTCGGTCATGCTGTTCGACGAACCCACATCGGCGCTGGATCCGGAACTGGTGGGCGAAGTGCTGACGGTCATCCGCGACCTTGCCGCCGAAGGGCGCACCATGCTGCTGGTGACCCACGAAATGAAATTCGCCCGCGAGGTCGCGGATCACGTTGTCTACCTCTACCAGGGACGGATCGAGGAACAGGGCCCGCCAGAACAGGTCTTTGGCAACCCGCAATCCCCCCGTCTGCAACAGTTTCTGAAATCCGTCCACTAAGGGCGGCAAGGCCACAAAGGCCAATCATCTCAACTCAGGGAGAATACCTATGACATTCAAATCATTGCTTTCCGCGACGACCGCCGCGTTGGCGCTGGCCGCGACCATGGCCACAGCCGAAGAAGTGAAGATCGGTATCGCGGCCGAACCCTATCCGCCCTTTGCCTCGGCTGACAGCTCCGGCAACTGGGTTGGTTGGGAAATCGACGTCATCAACGCGGTTTGCGCCGCTGCCGAACTGGATTGCGTGATTACTCCGGTTGCATGGGACGGCATTATCCCGTCGCTGACCGGCAAGCAGATCGACGCCATCATGGCCTCCATGTCGATCACCGAAGAGCGCATGAAAACCATCGATTTCTCCGATGCTTACTATAACACCCCCACGGTGATCGTTGCGGACAAGTCCATGGACATTGAGCCGACCCCTGAATCGCTGGCAGGCAAGATCCTGGGCGTGCAGGCCTCGACCATCCACCAGGCCTATGCGCAGGAATACTTCAAGGACGCCGAAATCCGCGTCTATCAGACCCAGGACGAAGCCAACCAGGATCTGTTCGCCGGCCGCATCGACGCGACCCAGGCCGACAGCATCGCCATGGCGGATTTCGTCGGTTCTGACGCAGGCGCCTGCTGCGAGATCAAAGGCCCGGTGAAAGACGACCCTGCCATTCTGGGCAAAGGTGTCGGCGCCGGTGTGCGCAAGGGTGAAGAGGATCTGAAGGCGGCGCTGAACAAAGGGATCGCCAAGATCCTTGCCGACGGCACCCACGCCGAAATCACCTCTAAGTACTTCACGACCAGCATCTACTAAGGCGCTATCGTGACTGACTTCCTGAACGCGCTTGGTCTGGCTGACAGCGCAGCACTGCTATCGCTGTCGGCTCCAGGCTGGGGAAGCAACCTGCTGCGCGGGTTGGCAAATTCTCTGCAAATCGCCTTTGGTGCTTTTGGACTGGGGCTTCTGATCGGGCTGTTCGGGGCCTATGGAAAACTTTACGGCGGGAAGGTCACGCGTGACCTTCTGGCCGTATACACCACCGTGATCCGCGCCGTTCCCGAACTGGTGCTGATCCTGATCCTCTATTACGTGGGCACCGATCTTATCAACAAGGCGTCCGCGCTGCTTGGCGGTGGGCGGGTCGAGATCAACGGGGTCGCCGCCGGCATCTGGGTTCTGGGGATCGTGCAGGGCGCCTATGCGACCGAAGTGCTGCGCGGCGCCATTCAAGCCGTCCCGCCCGGTCAGATCGAAGCGGCCCGCGCCTATGGGATGCCTGCATTGATGACCATGCGCCGGGTCACCATTCCGGCGATGATGGCCTTTGCCACGCCGGGTCTGGCCAATCTGTGGCTGATCGCGACCAAGGACACCGCATTGCTGGCCGTTGTCGGTTTCAACGAGCTGACGCTGGAGACCAAACAGGCCGCCAGCAGCACCCGCGCCTATTTCACCTTCTTCCTTGCTGCCGGGGCGCTCTACCTGCTGGTTACGCTCTGCTCTGGGGTCATCTTTGGCCGGGTTGAGAAATGGGCCCGCCGTGGTCAGCCGTCGCTAAAGGAGGGCCGCCAATGACCAGCCTGCGCGCATTTTTCCAACCTCATCGGATCGTGATGCTGGCGCTTTTTGCGGCCTTTGTTGTCTGGTGCGCCGTCAGCCTGCGCTGGGACTGGCTGCCGAAATACATGCCGCTGGCGATCGAGGGCATGTGGACCACGCTTTGGATCCTCGTGGTGACAACCATCCTCGGCTTTCTTCTGGCGGTGCCGCTGGGGCTCGCCCAGGCGGTGGGGCCTTGGTATCTGTCCGCCCCGGCCCGGATGTTCTGCACGGTGATACGTGGCACCCCGTTGCTGCTACAGATCTGGCTGCTGTATTATGGGCTTGGCTCCTTGTTTCCGCAGTTTCCCTGGATCCGTTCCTCCGAACTCTGGCCGTACCTGCGGCAGGCCTGGCCCTATGCGGTGCTGGCGCTGACGCTGTCATATGCCGGGTACGAGGGCGAGGTGATGCGGGGCGCATTTTCTGGCGTTGCCCGTGGACAGCTGGAGGCGGCCAAATCCTTTGGCATGCCCCGGATGACCATGTTCCGCCGCATCTGGCTGCCTCAGGCCGTGCGCAACGTGCTGCCGACGCTTGGCGGGGAAACCATCCTGCAATTGAAGGCAACGCCGCTGATCGCCACCATCACGGTGATGGACATCTACGCGGTGTCCTCCCGCGTTCGCTCCGACACCTTCATCGTCTATGAGCCGCTCTTGCTGTTGGCGCTGGTCTATATGGTGATTGCAGGGATCATCAGCCTTATGTTCGGCTATTTCGAACGTCAGGTGCCCGGCGGGCATCGCCGATAGTTTCACCTAACGTTCTTGGCGCCCTCCGATGCGGGGGCGCCTTTCTTCACGACACGACGGTAATGTCTGTAATGTCGCTGTCCACATCACGGCAGGCGGTCAGCAATCTGCGCTTCAGGTGCGACATGACATAGGTCGCATGGAACCGACTCGGCGCGCGCAGCACCAGGCGGCCCCCTGCCCTACTCTCCCGTGTCAGAGCCTGTATCCAGGCCGTATAGGTCGCCATGTCCTCTGTATGCAGCAGGCCCTTGGCGAGGCTCCATTCGGTGCCATCAGACAGATCCGGCGCCGGTGCGTTGGCCTCGCTGCGTAAGGGCACCACATTGGTTGGCTGTTCGTCGCTACCGCTCATCCTGCAGTCAAAATCAGGGCCTACGGCGGCCCAGCGGTCCCGGGTGTCATCCAGTATCCGATCCAGCCCCAGACCGTACTGAGAGACCCTGCCCCGCGCGCCCTGCCGTTTGATGACCAGCCATCCCATGGAGCGCAGCTTGGCCATCTCCCGCTTCACGGTGCGCTCATCCACATCCCAGAGCCGGGAAATCTCACGCTGGCCTACAGCAAGTTCATCCCGTTGCCAGTTGTAGCGAGCTGTCAGAAGCGTCAGTAAACGAAGAACAAGCCGTTGGGAGGTCGGTCCCTGTGCCAGCGCATATGCTCCCATGGCAGTGAGAACATCGTACTTGATCGCCGCCGCATGACGACCCGCTGGTCTTTTGGCAAGCATTGCCATCCCCGTTCCCGCCATGGCTGCTATTTGAAACAAATGGCAGCCGGTTGCCTCATGCGCTGTGTTTTCTTGTCTGAGAGAACGCAGCCGTCGTGTTGGTCGGTTTCGATCCGAACTCAACGTTTTTCTGTATCTTGGCCTAATTTGCGTCCGGAGTTCCGATTCTGTCAAGAACCCATCGGATTGGTCGGGCATACCCAAACCTTTTTCTGATAAGAAAATTGGTATCAATGGTATTGGGGGACGCTCTGGATGTCCCCTATTCAATCGAAAATGTCCCCCAATAGGTTGGGGAGGGTTTCTTTATGTCCCCCTATATCTGCGTCATTGTAGGCCAAAAAACGGAGCGTATTGCCATGTGCCTCCGAATCGGCGGAGCAGTGAAACAGGCGTTTGTTTTCAGCCCTCTGAACAAGGTGTCCCCGCAGGGACAGGACGCTAATCAAAACAATAATAGGTTTTGCGTTTTTTGCAAATCCGACGTAAATGGGTTTTGAGGCAGAATTAGCGTCCTGGGTAAACGGGACCTATGCCACTTTGATGTAGGAGCAGTCATGTTTACACACGAAGACCTGGCCCGGTTGCAGGCGCAGTCACTCAAGATGCAAAGCTGGATCCGGCAGCAGACCTTTTCCCCCGAAATGGAAAAGACCCTGCGCAGATTTTCCAGCTGGGAAGTCGCAGAGCTGATTTTCAAGGTCAATCAATCCACCCTGCGCGGGCGGCTGGCGGCCGACCCTTCCCTGCCGCAGGGACAGGTCGAAGAAGACGGCCGCCAGCGCTGGTATTCCCTGGAAGAGATCAACGAGCTGCGGCGCCGGATCAAGATCAACCGCAAGTCCCTGCTGCCGCAGCGCCCGGCGGGCAAGCGCGCTCTGCGGGTGGCGATCTCCAACTTCAAGGGCGGCGCCGGCAAATCCACCGTGGCACTGCATTTCGCCCATGCGGCGGCGCTGGACGGCTACCGGGTGCTCTGCCTCGATTTCGACCCGCAGGCGACTCTGTCCCACTCCATGGGGCTGAGCGACGTCACCGAGGACTATACGGTCTGGGGTATTATGGCGCGGGATCTGGTGCGTGAGACCGAACGCATGAATGCATCAGCCCGGGGCGCCGAAACCGGGGCCGCCCTGCCCGAACGTCGCCTGCCGGGATCCATCACCGGCATGGGTCTGCAGGATCTGCGCATCGGGGATTTCATAAAGCCGACCAGTTGGCCGACGATTGATCTGGTGCCCAGCTGCGCCAATGCGGCCTTTGTCGAATTTGCCAGCGCGCAGTACCGCTACCTCAATCCCGAATGGTCCTTCTTTGCGGCTGTGTCGCGCTACCTCGATCAGCTGCCTGCGGATGAATATGACCTGATCATTTTCGATTGCCCGCCGGCGATTGGCTATCAGTCGATGAATGCGGTCTTTGCGGCCGACATGCTCTACATCCCGTCTGGGCCGGGCTACTGGGAATACGATTCCACCACCTCGTTTATCGGACAGCTGTCCGAAGCGCTTGAGGATCTGTCGGCCTTCAACGGGGTTGTCCCCGCGGGGACGTTCTCTTTGCCGAAGGTGTTTCAGGACGTCCGCTTCCTGTTGACGCGCTATGAATCCGGTAACGATCTGCACCGCGCGATGCGTAGTGCCTTCATGAAGGTTTTCGATGGCAGGATGACTGAGCATCCGATCGAAATGACCCGCGCGGTCGAACAGTCGGGACGGTTCCTGAGCTCGATCTACGAGATCGATTATCGGGACATGACGCGCGAAACCTGGCGGCGTGCGCGGGCGTCATTTGATCAGGCCTATGATGAATTCAAGACAAACGCGGTCGCCGCCTGGGAAAAGCTGGAGGATGAAGCATGAGCAAGCGCAGAGTTTTCGACATCGATTTTCCAGAAGACTCCCCTGCCCCGGCTCCGGCCGAACCGCCTCGGCAGAACACGGCTGAGGGATCAGGTTCCGGCGCAGCGCGGCGGGGGCCGATGGCGACGGCTATCACCGAGAACGCAGATGCCCTGCGCCAGCGCGCCGATGCAGAGAAAACGATCCGAGCGGAAAATGACCGGCTGGCGCATGAGTTCGTGCGACTCAAGAAACTGGGGCTGGTCGTGGACCGGATCCCGCTGGGGAAGATCCGCACTGACAAACTAGTCCGGGACCGCTCTGTCAGCCGGGATCCCGAATTGGATGAGCTGAAGGATTCGATCCGCTCGATCGGGCTGTCGAACCCGATCCGGGTCGAGGAAGACGGGGGTGTCTATCAGCTGGTTCAGGGCTTTCGGCGTCTGTCGGCTTATCGTGCTCTGCTTGAGGAAACGGGCGATGACACCTTCGCAGCCATTCCGGCTGGGCTGGTGGCCAAGGGGGAAACCCTGCAGGGCCTCTATCGCCGGATGGTCGATGAAAACCTGGTGCGCCGGGATATCTCCTTTGCCGAGATGGCGCAGCTGGCCGTGTCCTATGCGCAGGATCCCGAGACGGAGGCGGACAGCATTGATGAGGCCGTACGGCTTCTCTATGCCTCTGCCGGTCGTCAGAAACGCAGCTACATTCGCCATTTTGCCGACTTGCTGCTCATGATCGGGACCGAGCTTACCTTCCCTGAGGCGATCCCCCGCGCGTTGGGGCTCGATCTGAAGAAGCGGCTGGCGGATGATCCAAAGGCGCAAGCGCAGTTGCAGGCGCAGCTGCGGTCTCTGCGGCCTGATACGGCAGAGGCAGAACTGGTGCTGTTGCGGGGTGTCCTGACATCGCCGACATCCGAAGCTTCCAGCAGCCCCGCTGGTGGGACCGCGCCGAAATCGGCCAGTGCAAAGACGACCCTGCGCTGCGCTGTCCCCGCGGGGACGGTGCGATGTCAGGCCCGGGATGGGAAGATCGAGATGGCGATGGAACGGGATTTTTCCGCCATCGACCGGCGGCGGCTGGAAGAGGCAATCTCGGCCTTCTTCACCACGCTGGACCGGGGCGCGGAATAAATCCCAGCCACAGGGCGAAGTGTCTTGGAGAAAATAAAAGGGCTGTCCCCGCGGGGACAGCCCTTTCTTTTTACAGGTTTGCCGTGGGTCAGTTCAGAACCTTGAAATCAATCCGCCGGTTCTTGGCCCGGTTCTGCGCGGTGTCGTTGGACACCAGCGGCGTGGTTTCACCATAGCCGACCGGTTTCAGTCGATCCGCCCCAATGCCTTTGCGGGTCAGATAGCTCACCACCGCATCGGCGCGTTGCTGGCTCAGTCGCATGTTCCAGGCCGCCTGGCCCTGGCTGTCGGTGTGACCGCCAACCTCAAGAATGATCGAGGGGCAGCGGCTGACGATATCGTACAGGCTGTCCAGAAAGATGATCGAGGTTCGGTCCAGCCGTGCGGTGGACGGGGCAAAGTTCACGCTGCGGCTGCGGGACAGAATATCGAACCGGCCAAGGCAGGCCTCGCGGCTGAAATCTCCGGCGGTTTCCAGCGCGGCCGAGGCTCCGGACACAGGCGCGGCGATGGCTGGCGCCGTTCCGGGGGAGGTGCGTTGGAAGGTCAGGTTGAGATTGACGATCCCCAGCGGTGTGATGGTGACATTGGCGGCTTCCTCCAGCTTCTCGCGCCCGGCCATCAGGTTGAAATCCTTCAGCTGCAGGATGACGGGATCGACCGAGGAAATATTGACCCGGTCATTGTCCAGCAGGGTTACCGCAACCCGCGGGGACAGGTCGACATCGGCGCCATGCAGCGACAGGGTGACGGGAACCTGCATCAGCTTGCGGCGCACTGTGGGCAGGTCCGCCAGCTGCGCCGGATCCAGAACCGCGGTGACGGTGGCCTCGGGATGGGCGAAGGTTTCAAAGAACAGGAACCGCATCCGCACATTGCGCAGGTCGATCTTGGTATCGACCGAATCCAACGCGATCTTGATCTGGGCGATGCCTTTTTCGGTGATCTGCCCGCTGAAGGCCGCGAATTCGCTGGTCTCGGCGATGGTGCCTTTCTTGACCGACAGGAACGTGATGGTGGAAATCTCCGGATCCAGTTGCCAGCCGTGTTCGAACGGATCGGCCGCAAAAACCGTGCGGGGCAGGGTGAAAAGGACGAGGAAAATCGGAAGAATGAGCAATCGGAACATGGGACAAGCCACTCCTGGCGGAACTAGGACACTGTTCCCCGCATAGCACGAAATAGTAGGGAACTGCTGCTAGCATAACAGGAAACTTGTGGTGTGGCGCAAGGATGGCGATACTTTCGGCAGGAATTTCCCGGCCTTGCGATCCTTTGTGGATGCTGCGACGGTGTGAAAAGGTGTTGGAGTAAAGTAAATGCGCGCGATGTTTGCGGCGATCCGAATTGGTCTCGCTCTTCTTTTGGTTGTGTTCTGGGGAGCCAGTCATGCGAGGGCGGAAGAACGTCTGGCCCTGGTCATTGGCAACTCTGCCTATGCATCCGTCACCGCGTTGGACAACCCCGACCGGGACGCACAGCTGATCGCGCAGACGTTGGAACAGCTTGGATTTACGGTCACGGTTGAGACGGATCTGACACAGGTCGGGATGAAGCGAGCGATTGCCCATTTCGGGCGCAGCCTGCGGGCGGCGGGGGAAGATGCCACCGGATTGTTCTATTACGCCGGGCACGGGGTGCAAAGCTTTGGCAACAACTACCTGCTGCCGGTCGATGTTGCGCTGGCCGATGCCGCGGATCTGGACCTGATGGCGGTCGAAGCGCAATCAGTGCTGCGGCAGATGGCTTCGGCGCGCAATCGTACGAACCTTGTGATTTTGGACGCCTGCCGCAACAACCCGTTCGAAAATGTGCCGGATCTGGACGAAAGCGGTCTGGCCGAAATGAAGGCTCCGACCGGCACCTTCCTGGCCTATGCGACGTCCCCGGGTGGGGTGGCTCTGGATGGGGACGGGGACAACAGCCCGTTTACCCAGGCATTGGCGACGCAAATTCAGGTGCCGGGTCAGCCGGTCGAGCAGGTGTTCAAGGATGTACGCCGCGCGGTACTGGAGCAGAGCCGGGGACAGCAGACCCCCTGGGATACCTCATCGCTGGTCAGCGACTTCGTCTTTGCCAAGGCTCCTGAGGAACGGGCGCTCACACCGGCAGAGACTGAGGAGCTGCAGTTGTGGCGCTCGGTCGAGGCGACGCGGGATCCGGTGCAGCTGATGCTGTTCCTGCGCGGCTATCCCGATGGGGCCTATACCCAGGAGGCGCGGGACATGCTGAAGGACGTCATGGCAGAGGAACTGGCCGGTGGTGGCACCGCGGCGCCTGCGCCAACGTCACAAGGTCCCGATGAGGCCGAAACAGCCATGTTCAATGCGGCGCAGCAGGATGGCAGCCTCAGCGCTTATGAGGCCTATCTGCAAAATTACCCGGCTGGCACATATGCCGAGATCGCCCGCACCGAAATCGCGGCGCTGACGGCCGGTTCCGGCACGGATCCAGAGGCCGGGGGAGAGCCCGAGGTCGTCGCGGCGCCTGCCGAAGATCCGGGGCCAAGACCCGCGGATTCAGGGCCGGTCACCTATGCCAGCCCTCTGGATGCAGAGGTAGCAGCGCTTGCGGGCAAAAGCCTGGCCGAAGTGGTCGATCTGTCGCCGATGTTCCCCCCAATCGAGGGGCTGCCGGAAAGCTACTGGAAAGAGCAGACCTGCAGCGCCTGCCATCAATGGAACCGGGAGCGTCTATGCGATCAGGGCAATACCTATCTTAGCCTCAACATGCAGCGTTCCCTGTCCAAGCAGCATCCGTTCGGCGGCGCCTTGAAACGCACGCTGAAATCCTGGGCCGCCGGGGGCTGCCAATAGGGGATCATCTATCACGCTGGCAGATTGGGTGCCTGCCTGTTTTGCATGATGCAGGGCGGGATCAGGGTGCGTGCGTGGTGACAAGGAAATAGACCCATTCCCCTTTAAAATCAGTATGTTGCTCTCTCGCTTCTGTCACACGCTCGCGCAGCCAAGCCAGATAGGGTTCGGCGGGTTCGCTGATAGGACGCAGTCCGGAATAAAGCGGATGAGAGCCGGCAAAGGCGACTGCGATTTCCTGCCCGTAGGGCGGGCCAACGGCGATCTGCAGGCCGGGATCTCCGTCTTCCTTGGCACCAACGCGCAGCGGATCTTTGGCAGGGGTCTGCTGCAGCGCGATGGTTTCATTCGGGACCAGATGCAGCACCTGCCCGCCTGCATCGAAATAATCGACATAGACATAGGCGGGGTAATCCGGCGCGGTCAGATCGAAGAACAGCCGGTCGCCGCCTGCATAGGAGAGGACCCGGGCGTGGGCGTCGTCCCCGACCAGCAGGGGATTGGTGATCTGATCCGTGCTTTGCGGCAGGCCGACCTCTCCGATCCCGGCAAGGGCGCCGCATTGCGGGCGCGGTAGCAGGCGCATCTGGTCGGATACGGTGATGTCCTGCCCCATCTGCGCCTGCAACGCGGCAAGAACCGGTGCCCGCATCCCGTCTTCCGGAATATGACCCCGCAGGGAGAGCGTGGCGGTATCCGGGTCAAAGGCAACCTGAAGCCGGGAGCAGGGCACGGCGGCCAGACTGCCCAGCAGCCCATCCCGCAGGCTGTTTCCGTCTGACGCAGCGGCGGTGGGCGCCATGAAGCTTTGGAAGGCCGCCAGTGAGACAGGGTCGATCCCGTCCGGTGCGCCGCCCTGAAAGGCAAGAGCGGCGGTGACCTGATCGCTTTGCGGAACGGCGGTGGGCAAAACCGTAGCTTTGGGCGGGAGCGTTTGCGCCGCATCCACTGATGGTGATGCCTGCGGCACCGGCGCCGTGTCAGGGGCGAACTGAGCAATGGGCTGCGCAGCCGGGGCCGCTGTTTTCACGTCGAGTGAGGGCTCTGCAGCCGGTGCAAGGCGGGCAGGCGGTAGATTGGTTGCGGCAAGCGCCACATCGGCAGACGGTGTGGTCGATATGGATGGTGTGATCTCGGGAGATAGGCTGGCAACCGCAGCCGGTTTGACTTGCGCTGACGCAATGGGCTGCGCCGCAGGTGGGGCTTGCGCGATCGCTGCACTTTGTGCGGGCACGGCTGCCGGAGCCGGGGCAGGGGAGGGGGGCGAGCTCGCAAGGGCCTGTGGTTGCGGCTCGGCCGGGCGCGCCTCTGATTGCGGCAGCGGATTGGCCGCCAGCCCCTCTTGTTGCGGATCAGCCTCTGCGGCGGCCTCGCCTTCGGGCTGCTGCGGGATTGCCTGGCTGCGGTTCAGCCGTTGCGCCGCCATTGTCAGGCTGCTTTGGGGCGTGGGCTGTTTGACCAGATCATCGGGGCGCAGGCTGAACACCAGCGCCCCCGCCATGGCCGCATGGGCCAGGCCAGATGCGACAAGACCCGCACCCCATATGGAGGCCCGCGATGTCATCCGCCGGTCTCGGGGGTGACGACCAGAACCACATCGCGGAAGCCGAGCTGTTGCGCGCGGCTGACCAGAGGCAGGACATTGCGCAGCTCTGCCGCGCGGTGGGCGTTGATCCGTAGGCGCAGATCCGGGTTATCCTGCAAATGCTCGCTCAGCACGTCGGGCAGATCTTGGGGGCGCATGTCATCGCCATCCAGCGCCAGGGCGCCCTTCGCCGATACGGCCAGCGTGATGCCGCCAGCGGGCATATCGCGTCCGGTTTCGGCATGGGGCGGGGTGACTTCAAAGGGGGCGGTGGCGTCCATCCGTCCGATCAGCATGAAGAAAATGAGCAGGAAGAACACCACATCGATCAGGGCAATGATCGTTTCGGATTGGGCTGCGCGGGCAGGGCGGGTCAGCTTCATGGCTGCACCTCCAGCCGCAGGACGCGTAGCTGCTGCACATCGGCTTGTGCGGCCTTGTCCATCACGCTGATCAGGGCCTGCGTTGACGCTGCGCCGGAGGGCAGGATCAGAACCTGTGTCAGGGAATCGGCGGCAATGGTGCTGTGTAGGAGGTTGTCCAGTTCCACGCCGGACAGGGGCTGCCCCCGGATCACCGGAACGCCATCTGCGCCGAGACGAATCATCACCGTATCGGTCCGCGCCGCAGCAAGGCCCGTTGCCCCGTCGGAGGCCCGCAGGGCCGGGATCATATCAAGGTTCAGATAGGTTGAGGTGACCATGAAAAACACGAGCAGGATCAGCATCACGTCGATCATCGGCACCAACGAGATCAGCGCGCGGGGTCTGGAGGCTCGTTTCAGGATCATTGGGCTACCATCCGATCAGCGGCTGGCGTCGGCCAGCATCAGCCTGCCCACGGCGCTTTCGATGGTCTGGGCCGCGCGTTCGATCCGGGATGCGAAAAGCCCTGCCGCGATGGCCGCCGGAATGGCCACCAGCAGCCCTGCCGCGGTGGTCAGCAGAGCCTGCCAGATCCCGCCGGCCAGAACCGAGGCGTTTGCAGCGCCCTGAGCCAGTTCAAGCTCCTGAAAAGACTGGATCATGCCCAGAACGGTGCCCAGAAGCCCCAGCAAGGGCGACACCATGGCGATGAGTTCCAGCAACCGGATCAGACTGTTCATGCCCGCGACCTCTTCGTTGCCGCGCCGCTCAAGTTCGGACATCAGCAGAGGGCCTTTGAGGCCGCTGCCCAGGGCGTCCATCGCATAGGTCATGACACGGTCGGCCGGGGCGCGGCCCGCTGTGATTGCGTCTTTGGCGCTTTTCCGGTCGCCGCCGCTCCAGAGGTCGATCGCTTTTGCCCGCGCCGCCTCTCCGCTGCAGACGGACCAGAGCTGGATCAGCTTCACCGCGATCACGGTGAGGGACAGTAGCGACATCAGCGCCAACAAGGCGATGACTGGCCCGCCAGTGCCCAGCATTTCCCAGGTGGTGGCCATCTTATTTCACCAGCTGCGCAGCTGCGCGCGATTCAAGGTTGAGGATCGGAAAGCAATCCATCTGCTCTTCGTTCTGCGGCTGGCAGGAGGTAATGTCATGCAGCAGGATCTCGGAAATGTTGCTGCAGGCGATGTCGGGAATTTCAAAGAGTTTCAGGGTTGTGCGCTGAACGGGCAGGGGGGCGGCATCCACCGACAGAAGCCGGTCGATAACACCGCCAGCATCAAGGATCGCCAGAGACATTTCAAACCCGGCAAAGCTTTTCCCGGTTTGATTGCGGAACAGGAAGAAGGCGCGGCACCCACCGCCGTCGATCTCTTCGGTTTTGTTCAGCTCCACCAGCAGCGGGCCTGTCTCGGCCATGGCATTGCGGGGCAGGGCAATGAGCGTAACCGCGACCATCACGGCCGCGACGTGCAGGAATTTGAGGGGCATGAAAGTCTCCAGTTCTTCAAAATGTAATTAAAAACTCGACTGCGCCCGGGTGGGGGGTCAGACAAGCGTGGTCAGGGCTTTTTCGATGCGGTCCATGACCGATTGCGCGCCGGTAAGATCGCGTTTCTTCAACAGGCGCGCGGCAACATGTACGGCCCGGTCCAGACGGTCGCGGGCCGGGCCTGGGGCGCGGGCAACATTGGCCCTGAGGGCTTGCGCGCGTTTGACCTGTGCGCCAAGCGAGCGCTGGTCCATTTCCCGCTGGCCGCGGCGCATGCTTTTGTCGGCGCTTTCGCGGTCCTTTCCGATTCGGGCGATGGCCCGTTCGATCACCACGATCAGGGTTTCGGCCTCTTGCAGACGGCCTGCATTGATCAGCTTGACCGATTTGGATAGGGCGCGTTTCAGTTTCAGCTCCAGTGGCCCCGGAGCCAGTGCAATCCTTGGCTGGATGCGCTTCAGGCGCCGTGTCAGAGGTGCCACCGCGCTGGCATCAATGCCGGTGGCCGAGACATCATCGACATCCGCCTGCCCCTTGCTTT
Source organism: Pseudophaeobacter sp. 1A09344 (assembly GCF_041008745.1). Classification (NCBI taxonomy): domain Bacteria; kingdom Pseudomonadati; phylum Pseudomonadota; class Alphaproteobacteria; order Rhodobacterales; family Roseobacteraceae; genus Pseudophaeobacter; species Pseudophaeobacter sp. 1A09344. The sequence goes on along the minus strand of NZ_JAXGFS010000002.1, from coordinate 90,809 downwards.
CGCCTTCGGGTTTGAGACTGTCCAGAAGGTTGCCGCCGTCATCATAGAACAGCACGTTCACCTTGGGCCGGTTCCTTTGCAGGAACTTTTTCAGCGCCGTGATCATCTTGCCCGGGGCCTGTTCGCAGATCATTTCCATCTCGCCGTCCCGCACAACATAGGTGCCCCAGGCCATGGGGTTTGTTCCTCCGGCCTGCTTTACCGGGTTGCGCAAGGTTTCGGGTTTTTTGCCGGGCTGGATCATCAGCAGAGGATCCTTGGAGCCATCCAGGCAGAAGGCAAAGCTCATCCGCTTCTTGGCGCCTTCCCGCACCATCGTCCTGACATCGTCGCCGTTAACCCGGTCTGCACACATGACCACCACTCGCAAAAGGACGTGAAAACAATTGACTTTAAGAATTCGATAAGGCTCACTTGACGTCAAGTTATTGTTTTAGAGTGGCGCGGTTCACACCGCTGCATGGGTATCGATTGAATACTTGTTGTAGCGGGGCGGACTGCGTTTGACCGGGTTTTGGGAGGTCAGATGGATCCGGCGGTACTGCTGCAGCCAAAGGAAGAGGATGCACCAAGCGGTGCAAATCTCGAGTATGACCCGGCCTTCACGGATATGGAGCTTGCTGCTCAGCCGGGGGAAGAAACCGTTATCGGCGATGAGCGCACCGAGGCGACGGATCCCGATTACCGCGAAGTCGCGGTCAAGGCGACAGAGGTTCTGGAGCGCAGCCACGATCTGCGGGCTGCCGTGTTTTTGGCCGATGCCTTGCTGCAATCCGAAGGTCTGTCCGGTTTTGCGGATGTGACCACATTCATGCGCGGCTGTCTTGAGCAATACTGGGACACCTGCCACCCCGAGCTTGATGAAGATGATGGCGATCCGATCATGCGGATCAACGCGGTTCAGGATCTTTGCGGTCAACCCGGTGGCATGGCAGGGCCTTCACCGGTCTACCGGTCTCTGCGCCGCACGCCTCTGAGCGACAGCCGCGGATTTGGCCGCTTCTCCCTGCGGGAGATGGAAGTGGCCGAAGGGATTGCGACGGCGCCATCGGACATGGAGCGGGTGCCGGATCAGGCGACCATAAGTGCTGCCTTTCAGGACAGCGATCCCGAAGGGATCGCGACCCGGCTGGCGGCGGCTGAAACGGCGGTCGAGAACGTTAAGGCAATCTCTGCGGTGTTTGACGAACAGACACCGGGGCAGGGGCCAGAACTGGATCCGCTGATCAAGCTGCTGCAGCATATTGCCAAACGGTTGCGCGACTATGGCAATGTCGAAGAGGGCGCCGAGGCGCCGGAGGCCGATGCGGCAGAAGAGGCCGAGGCCGGAGCTGCCGTGGCAGCGCCCGCTGCAGCTGCCGGGATTGCGCCGGGGGCGATCAACTCTCCTGCTGATGTGTCCAACATGCTGGACCGCATCATTGGCTATTACGCACGCGAGGAACCATCGAGTCCGGTGCCATTATTGCTGGAGCGGGCAAAGCGTTTGGTGGGGGCCGATTTCCTCACCATCATGAACGACATGGCGCCACGCGGGCTGGAGAATGTGCAGTTGATCGGCGGCATTGAGGACGACGATTGAAACAACAGGGACAGTGGCGTGTGACGACAGGTCGAAAAGATCACCGCATCGTGCCACGGAATTGACGAGTAAGGAGACCTAGATGGCCGGAAGTTCACAAAAGTTCATCGCCCGGAACCGGGCACCCCGGGTTCAAATCGAATATGATGTGGAGCTGTACGGCGCGGAAAAGAAGGTTCAGCTGCCCTTTGTTATGGGTGTGATGGCGGATTTGACCGGGAAATCCGAGGTGGAACAGCCCGCGGTCGCCGATCGCAAGTTTCTGGAAATCGACGTGGACAACTTCGATGACCGGATGAAGTCCATGGCGCCGCGTGCCTCTTTCACCGTGCCCAATACGCTGACCGGCGAGGGGAACCTGGCCGTCGATATCACTTTTGAAAGCATGGATGATTTCAAACCGGCCGCTATCGCTGCCAAGGTCGAGCCGCTGCGCGAGCTGTTGGATGCGCGCACGCAGCTGAGCAACCTGATGACCTACATGGACGGCAAGACCGGCGCCGAGGATCTGATTGCAAAAATCATGCAGGATCCGAGCCTGCTGAAAACCCTGGCGGCCCAACCGAAACCCGGCGGCGATGCCGGGTCTGATGCGGAATAAGGAGGATCACAATGGCTGACGAAGAACTCCAGACCGAAGCCGCAGTTGCCGAAAGCGCCTTTGGCTCCGCCGAATTTGAAAACCTCCTGCAAAAGGAATTCCGCCCCAAGTCCGATCAGGCCAAGACCGCAGTCGAAAGCGCGGTCAAGACGCTGGCCGAACAGGCCCTGGCCAATACCGGGCTGATTTCCGACGATGCCCTGCGCTCGATCGAGAGCATCGTGGCTGAGATCGACAAGAAGCTGACCGAGCAGGTCAACCTGATCCTGCACAATGAAGAGTTCCAGCAATTGGAAAGCGCCTGGCGCGGACTGCATTATCTCGTCAACAATACCGAAACCGACGAGATGCTGAAAATTCGGGTGATGCCGATCAGCAAAAAGGAACTGGGCAAGACCCTGAAGAAATTCAAAGGCACTGCCTGGGACCAGTCTCCGATCTTCAAGAAGCTTTATACCGAAGAATTTAGCCAGCTGGGCGGTGAACCCTATGGCTCGCTGGTGGCGGATTATCACTTCGACCATTCTCCGCCGGATATCGAACTGCTGGGCGAGATGTCCAAGATCGCCGCTGCAACCCATGCGCCGCTGATCACGGGCGCCAAGCCGACCCTGTTCCAGATGGACAGCTGGTCCGAACTGTCCAATCCGCGCGATCTGACCAAGATCTTCCAGACGCCGGAATATGCCGCCTGGCGGTCCCTGCGCGAAAGCGAAGACTCCAAATACGTTGGTCTGGCGATGCCACGCTTCCTTGGCCGTCTGCCTTATGGATCGAAGACCGATCCGGTGGATGAATTCGCATTCGAAGAAGACACCAGCGGTGCGGGCAGCGAGAAATACGGCTGGGTCAACGCCGCCTATGGCATGGCCACCAATATCACCCGCTCGTTCAAGACTTACGGCTGGTGTTCGCGGATCCGGGGCGTCGAAAGCGGCGGTACACTGGAAGAGCTGCCATCGCATACCTTCCCGACCACGGATGGCGGTGTGGATCAGAAATGCCCGACCGAGATTGCCATTGATGACCGGCGCGAGGCGGAACTGGCCAAGAACGGCATGATGCCGCTGATCCACCGCAAGAACACGGATGTGGCGACATTCATGGGCGCGCAATCCCTGCACAAGCCCACCGAATATGACGATCCGGATGCGACAGCGAATGCCAACCTTGGGGCCCGCCTGCCGTATCTTTTCGCCACCTGCCGGTTCGCGCATTACCTCAAATGCATGGTGCGCGACAAAGTCGGGTCGTTCAAAAGCCGCCAGGACATGGAAAGCTGGCTGCAGAACTGGATCAACAATTACGTCGATTTCAACGCCGATATTTCATCGGAAAACGAGAAGGCGCGCAAACCTCTCGCCGCTGCGGAAGTGGTGGTCGAAGAGGTCGAGGGCAACCCGGGCTATTACAGCTCCAAATTTTTCCTGCGCCCGCATTACCAGCTTGAAGGACTTTCCGTCTCGCTCCGGCTGGTGTCGAAACTGCCCTCAGAAAAAGGAGGCTGATTTCCACTCATCAGCCGCACACAACAGGGTCTGACAAAACATTTGGCCTTAACGAGTACTGAATTTGAAAGGATAGAAAATGGCTGCGAATATGTTCGTCGAGATTTCGGACATCGAAGGCGATGCAACCGAAGAGAACCACAAGAACTGGATCGTGATCCAGTCCGCCAGCTGGAACGTGGAACGCGCTGTCGAAATGACCGATCTCGGCTCGACCCAGCGGATGCATGCGAATTCGAACTTTGGTAAGATCGAACTGACCTCCCAGATGGGCAAGGCATCCAACGAGCTTGCCAAATCCGTTGCAAACGGCACGGTGCGTCCGGAAATCATCATGCACTGGTGTCGTTCGGGTGACAGCCAGTCCGAAGGTCTGCTGGCCTATTCCGAATGGAAGCTCAAGGATGTGGTGGTCGACAGTTATTCGATCTCCGCGAGCGAGGATGGCATCCCCGAGGAAACCTGGTCGCTGGCCTATGCCGCGATCGAGCACACCTACAAGTCGACGAACCAGAAGACCGGCAAACTGGAAAAACCGGTTGTCTTCCAGTGGAACGTTCAGTCGGGCAAATTCGAATACTGATATGCCCTCGCCCCGGACGTTTTGGGCGTCCGGGGTATTTGTTTGTGATCAAGTAACTGTCGGAGTTGGCGCATGACCCCCGAGGAATATCTGAAGTCGGGCGATCCTGGTAAGGCGCTGACGGCCCTGCAGGATAAGGTGCGGGCGGACCCGTCGAATGCGAAACTGCGAATTTTCCTGTTTCAACTGCTCTGTATTCTAGGGGACTGGAAACGGGCCATCGCTCAGCTGAAGCTGAGCGCGGAACTGGATCCGGGCGCCACGCTCATGGCGCAGACCTACCGAGAAGCGATCATTTGCGAGGTGTACCGAGAAAAGGTCTTTCAGGGTGAAAAGGCCCCGATGATCTTTGGCGAACCGCAGGACTGGCTGGCGCATCTGATCGAAGCGCAGAAACTTCTGGCGCATGGCAAACACGATGAATCCGCAGCGCTCCGGGCCAAGGCTTTTGATGCGGCTCCGGCGACCCCGGGCGAAGCGGATGGCAAGGTCTTTGACTGGATCGCCGATGCCGATATGCGGCTTGGCCCGGTGCTGGAGGTGATCATCAACGGCCGGTATTTCTGGATGCCCTTTTCCCAGATCCGGTCGCTTGAACTGGATGAACCAGCTGATCTGCGCGATCGAGTCTGGATGGCAGGCACCATCACGCTGGTGAACGGGGGAGAACTGGTTGCGCTGGTGCCGACCCGATATCCCGAGAGCACCGAGGCAGACCCGGAGGCCATGATGGCCCGGGCAACGGATTGGCAGGATATCGGCGCGAATACCTATGTCGGCATCGGTCAGCGGTTGCTCACCATTGGCGATCAGGACATCGCGATTATGGATCTGCGCAGTCTGCGCTTGCATGGCGCCGAGGACACGGATGAGCCGCAGGGCGGCCTGACGGATGGCTGATCAGACTCTTGCCGAACGCCTTCAGCCCTCTTTGCTGGATCGGCTGACGGACAATGATCCCGGCAACCGCAAGGAAAGCCGGGAATCGCGGGTGATCGACCTAAACCGGCTCCGTGACATCATCCAGCGGGATCTGTCCTGGCTGCTGAACACGCTGAACGGAGAAAGCCATATTCCCGTCGACAGATATCCGGCGGTGGCGGCTTCGGTTCTGAACTACGGGCTAGGTGAAGTTTCGGGTGAGTATTCGACCAGCGAGAAAACGGAAATGATCCGGCGCGGGATCGAGCGGGCGGTGTCCCGCTATGAGCCGCGGATCATCGAAGGGTCTGTCGATGTCCGCCTGACCGGCGAAACAGAGGCCGCAGGCATGACGGTGGCTCTGGAGATCCGCGCGGATATGTGGGCGCAACCGATGCCGCTGGAGCTTTACCTGCGCAGCAAGGTTGATCTGACCACCGGTGAAGTAAACGTGGAACGAGGGCTGTAGCAATGGATACACGGCTGCTGGACCACTATGAAAACGAGCTGAATTACCTGCGCGACATGGGCAGCGAATTTGCTGCGGCCTATCCGAAAATTGCGGCGCGGCTTGGTATGGAGGGGGTTGAGGTTCTCGACCCCTATGTGGAACGGCTGCTGGAAGGGGTCGCGTTCCTGTCGGCCCGGGTGCAGCTGGAGCTGGAGCTGCAGTATCCCAATTTCACTTCGAACCTGCTGGAAATCATTTATCCGCATTACCTTGCGCCGACGCCGTCGATGATGATCGCAGCCTTTGAACCGGATACCAGCAACTCTGCCGTCAAAAGCGGCTATGTCATGCCGCGCGGCTCGGTGCTGCGGTCGCGCCTGACCGAAGGGGAGCAGACCCCCTGCGAATTTCGAACCGCGGCGGAAATCACCATGTGGCCGATCGAGATCACTGAGGCCCAGTATATCGACGGTCGCGGGGATCTGGTGGCCGCCGGGGTTGCAACCGGCTTTGATGCCCGCGCCGGCATTCGCCTGCGGCTGAAACGCAACGATGGTGAGGCGCTGCGCGATCTTGGCATGGACCGGTTGCAGATCTACCTGTCCAGCGCAGCGGGCAACAGCTGGCCCTTGCTGGAACTTCTGTGCACCCAGGTGCAGGGGGTCGTCGCGCGGTCAACCAACCGCAGGGCCGATTGGCAGGCGCCTTTGGCTGATGGCGCTGTGGTGCAAAAGGGGTTTTCCCGCGAAGAGGCCTTGCTGCCGGTGCCCCGGCAATCCTACGACGGCTATCGCCTGCTCCAGGAATACTTCGCCATGCCCGAACGGTTCCGCTTTGTGGAACTTCAGGGGCTGGCGCCTGCATTGCAGCGTGCCGAGGGGGATGAGGTCGATATCTACATCCTGCTGCGCGAAGGCATGCGCGGCATCGAGCCCATCGTCGTACCCGAGGTTTTTCAGCTGAATGCGGTTCCGGCGGTGAACTTGTTTGAAAAACGCTGCGACCGGGTCCGTATCACCCCGAACGACACCGAACATCAGGTGATCCCGAACCGGACTGCGGGGCTGGATTTTGAAATCTACGCCTTGCGGAGCGTTACCGGGATCAGCGGCGAAGGCGAAGATGACGTGGTCTTCCGCCCGTTCTATTCGGCCACTGATTTTACCGCTGCGGGCGAAACTCATCCCGCCTATTACACGATCAAACGCCGGATGCGGCAAAGATCCGAAAAGGAGCGCCTGCGCGGGGTGCGCTCGTCCTATCTGGGGTCCGAAGTCTACCTGACGCTGGTGGACCGCACGCAGGCGCCCTTCGGGCCGCATCTGGAACAGCTGGCGGTCAATGCGCTTTGCACCAACCGGGATCTTCCCTTGTTGCTGGCAACCGGGAACGATGACGTGTTTCACCTGCCGGAGGGCGGGCCGGTGCGGAAGATCTCCTTGCCGGTCGCTCCGACGCGGCCGCATCCGACGCTGGCACAGGGGGATACCGCCTGGCGGCTGATCTCCCATCTCAGCCTCAACTACGTGTCGATTGCCGACAGCGGCAAGGGGCAGGCGGCCGAGGCCCTGCGCGAGTTGGTGGGCCTTTATGCCCCATTGGGAAACCGGGTCACCGAAAAGCAATTGGAAGGGATCGTATCGGTGTCGAGCCGCCCCATCGTGCGGCGGATGAGCGACGAGATCCTGTCGACCGCCGTGCGCGGGCTCGAGATCACAATCGGATTTGACGAAAGCTTTTTTGAAGGCAGCAACATCTATGCGCTGGGGGCCGTGCTGGAGCGGTTCTTTCGCGGATATGCCACCATCAATTCGTTCACGGAAACGGTTCTTCGAACCGAGAAACGCGGAGACATTGCCAGATGGCGACCGGAAAAGGGCCTCGGCCGGATGATCTGAGTCTATATGGCCGGCTGGCCGCGTCGCCTGAAGAGCATCACGTTTTTCAGGCCCTGCGGCTGCTGGAGGCGCATTTTGCCGAGGCCCCGCGCCTCGGCGAAAGCCGTCGCCCGCGCGAGGACCGTCTGCGGCTGGGGCAGGAGGCCGAGCTGGCCTTTCCACCCTCCACCATTGCGGGCTTCACCCCGCCAGAGGGCGACCGGCCTGCGCGCCTGACCAACCGGTTCTTTGGTCTGTTCGGCCCGCAGGGTCCGCTGCCGCTGCACCTGACGGAATATGCCCGGGATCGCAAACGGAACCACCGCGACCCGACCATGGTGGCCTTTGCCGATATGCTGACCCACCGGATGCTGAGCCTTCTGTACCGGGCCTGGACACAGGGGCAGCCGGCCGTCAGCTTTGACCGCGCCGATGATCCGATGGCCAAACGCATCGCTGCCTTTACCGGCTACAGCGGCAAGGGCCTGCCGGATCGCGATGCCATGCCGGATCTGGCGAAGTTGCATTTTTCGGGGCACCTCTCGCAAGGCGCAAAGCACCCCGAAGGACTGGTCTCGATTCTGTCCGCCTTCCTGGAGGTGCCTGTCCATCTGGAAGAATATGTCGGTAGCTGGCTGCAGCTGGAACCGGATGACCGCTGGCAACTGGGATCCGGGGCTTTGGGGCGCAGCACCAGCCTGGGTGACAAGGTCTGGAGCAGAACCGCCAAGTTCCGCCTGCGGATCGGCCCGCTCAGCCTTGCGGATTATAATCGGCTGCTGCCGGGGGGGAGGGCCCTTTCGCGTCTGCGGTCCATCGTGCGGTCCTACGTCGGCGATGTGCTGGACTGGGATGTGAATCTTGTGCTGGCCGGAGACGAGGTGCCGCGCGCCAGTCTCGGCGGCAGCACCCGGCTGGGCCATACCAGCTGGATCCGCTCGCGGCCCGATCCGGACAAGGACCAGCCCGATGCGGGTGATCTGTATCTGTATCCCGGTGTCGCCGCCGGGTCCCAAGAACGAGTAGAGGGAGTGATGTGAAATGACCGAGATCAGCCGTGTGGCCTTGTTCGGCAAGCTCAACAAACTGGGATATCAGGCCGTCGAAGGCGCAACCGTATTCTGCAAGATGCGGGGCAATCCCTATGTGGAGCTGGTCCACTGGATGCATCAGCTTCTGGCGCTACAGGACAGCGATCTGCACCGGATCATCCAGCACTATGACCTGGACACCGGCAAGATCGCGACGGAACTGACGCGGGCGCTGGATATGCTGCCGCGCGGGGCCTCGGCGATTTCGGATCTGAGCGATCATTTGATGGGTGCGATGGAACGCGGCTGGGTCTGGGGCTCGCTGCTCTATTCCGACTCCAAGGTGCGCAGCGGTTATCTGCTGCTGGGGATGCTGAAAACACCCGCCTTGCGCAATATCCTGGCGTCGATGTCGCCCGAGCTGGCCAAGATCGGCGCCGATGATCTGGCCGACAATTTTGCCGAAGCCACGGAAGGCTCGCCCGAGGATCGCCTTGGCGCGCAGGATGGCAGCGACGTGGGCGGCGGTGCCGAGCCGGGTGAAGCTTCCAATGCGATGGCCCCCGGCGCCATGGGCAAGGGCGAGGCGCTGGAGCAATTCTGCACCGACCTGACCGAACAGGCCCGCAATGGGGAAATCGATCCGATCGTCGGCCGGGACGAGGAAATCCGCCAGATCGTCGATATCCTGATGCGGCGGCGCCAGAACAACCCGATCCTGACCGGGGAGGCAGGCGTCGGGAAAACCGCGGTGGTCGAAGGTTTCGCGCTGCGCATCGCCCGCGGTGATGTTCCGCCCGCCTTGCAGGATGTGCGACTGCTGGTGCTGGACGTGGGTTTGTTGCAGGCCGGCGCCAGCATGAAGGGCGAATTTGAAAACCGTCTGCGACAGGTGATTGACGAGGTGCAGGCCAGCCCCACGCCAATTGTGATGTTTGTGGATGAAACCCACACGCTGGTCGGGGCAGGGGGCGCAGCGGGCACCGGCGATGCGGCCAACCTGCTGAAACCGGCCCTGGCGCGTGGCACCCTGCGCACCATTGGCGCAACCACATGGGCCGAATACAAGAAATACATCGAAAAGGACCCCGCGCTGACCCGCCGTTTCCAGGTGGTGAAGGTGGATGAGCCGGACATTCCCAAGGCGATCCTGATGATGCGCGGCATCGCTTCGATGCTGGAGAAACACCACCGCGTGCAGGTTCTGGATGAAGGTATCGAAGCGGCGGTCACCCTGTCGGCGCGCTATATCCCGGCGCGGCAATTGCCGGACAAATCCGTCAGCCTGCTGGATACGGCCTGCGCTCGTGTGGCGGTCAGTCAGCACGCAGTCCCGGCCGAGGTGGACGACAGTCAGCGCCGGATCGAGGCGCTGACCACCGAGCTGGAGATCATCGGTCGCGACGAAACCGCCGGCTATGACGTTGCCGCGCGGCGCGAGGCCGTGGCCGCTGCAAAGTCCGCTGAGGAAGAGCGCCTGGCGGAACTCAAAGGCCAGTGGGACCGGGAAAAAGCCGTGGTTGAGGCGATCCTTGAGCTGCGCGCCAAGCTGCGCGAGGGCGCCGCGCCGGTGGATGCGCCTGCCGAAGAAGTTGAAGACGCCGGTGACAGCCCGCTGGATGAGGAAACCCGCGCCACCCTGATGCAGGAATTGAAGGAGAAAAACGCGGAACTGGAAGAGCTGCAGGGCGACCGCCCCCTGATCCTGCCCATCGTCGATCATCAGGCGGTGGCCTCGGTCGTGGGGGACTGGACCGGCATCCCGGTGGGTCGCATGGTCAAGGATGAAATCGCCACCATCCTGTCGCTCGAAGAGCATCTGGCCAAGCGGGTGATCGGACAGGATCACGCGATGCAGATGATTGCCAAGCGCATCCAGACCAGCCGCGCCGGCCTCGACAACCCGAACAAACCCATCGGTGTCTTCCTGCTGGCCGGCACCAGCGGTGTGGGTAAGACGGAAACGGCGCTTGCGCTGGCCGAGGTCCTTTATGGTGGTGAGCAGAATGTCATCACCATCAACATGTCCGAATATCAGGAGGCCCATTCGGTCAGCTCGCTGAAAGGCGCGCCTCCGGGCTATGTTGGCTATGGTGAGGGCGGCGTTCTGACCGAGGCGGTGCGTCGCAAGCCCTATTCGGTGGTGCTGCTGGATGAGGTCGAAAAGGCCCACCCGGACGTGCACGAGATCTTCTTTCAGGTCTTTGACAAGGGCGTGATGGAGGACGGCGAAGGCCGCGTGATCGATTTCAAGAACACGCTGATCCTGCTGACCTCGAACGCGGGCAGCGATCTGATCATGGATATGTGCGCGGACCCGGATCTGATGCCGGAACCCGAAGGCATCGCCAAGGCGCTGCGTGATCCGCTCCTGAAGATCTTTCCGGCGGCGCTTCTGGGGCGTCTGGTGACGATCCCCTATTATCCGCTCAGCCCCGACATGATCGCAGAGATTACCCGGCTGCAGCTGGGTCGGATCAAGAAACGCGTCGAGGAAGCGCATAGCGTGCCGTTCTCTTATTCGGATGCGGTCGTCGACAAGATCGTCGAGCGTTGTCAGGAGCTGGAAAGCGGTGGCCGGATGATCGACGCCATCGTCACCAACAGCATGCTGCCAGACATCTCCAACGAATTCCTGCGCCGCCTGATGGAGGGCCGGGAGGTGAGCAAGGTTGAGATCGACATCGCGGATGACGCCTTCTCATACGCATTCGAATAGGAGCGCAAAGCGCGCCGGGTGAACCGGCACAAGTAGTCAGTAGGAAACAGCGGTCGACGGGGCTGCAATTTTATCAGTGAGGATCTTGAGATGGCAAAGACGACAGTAACAAAGGCAACGCTGCCAATCATCGATATCGTGCGCAGCAAACCAAAGCTGATCTATCTGGAAATCCCCAAATACCGCGCGGACGTGGTGATCGAGGTCACAACCACCGGCAAGCTGTCGAAGCCCAAAGAGGTGCCCAGCACGGCGATGAACCGTCTGAAAGCGGCCGCCGAGGCGGTGATGCTGGATTACGAGAAGATCATCAAGGAAGAGGCGGTCCGGCTCGACAAGAAGATCGGCGAGCTGATGCAGGAGCCGACCAAGAAGAACGTGGCAGCGGCGCAGCAGATGATCGCTGACTCCAACATGAGCATCAAGAACGCCTTGGCCTCGGCCGAACCGGCAGCCCAGAAGGCGGTTGAAAAGACGCTGAAGGCCGAGGCGCAGAAGGATAAGTTGCTGAAAGAGGCGCGGGTCAAGACTACGGTCAAATGCAGCCTTGGTGTGATCAAGATCGGCGCCTCGGTGGCGAAACTGATTGCCACATCGGGGGCCGAGATCACCTCCTACAAAACCATCGTGGTCGAGGTGGCCAAACTGGGTCTTGAGATCAATCAGCAGCTGAAGAACGAAGCCAAGCTGCGCAAGGACCTGCAAAAGGGGCTCGCTGCCTTTCTGAAACTGCGGGAAACCTCGGTGCAGCAGGCAATCGACCGGCAGGGACTTGGCGATATCGCGGGCAATCTCGATTATTCCAAACCGATGGCCGCGATCAAGGGAGCGCTGAAATCTGCGAAAGATGCCGGAGAGGAAGTCACCCAGGGGCGTGATCTGAAATCCATCGCCGCAAAGATCATGGATTTCTCGGTGAAGAAGATCAAAAGCAACCTTGCCGATGTGGAAAAGGCCCGCGTGGCCTACCGTGAACACACCACCAAGACCCGCCACCGCGCTGACAAACTGGGCGCCAGCGCGGACAAACTGATGAAGGCGATGAAGTCCAACAGGACCCTGAAGGAAGGGGTCAAGATCGGCGCGAAATGTATGGATCTGAAACGGGCAGGCTCTGCCATGAACAAGAAGCTGGCTGAGCGCGAAGCGTTTCTCGTTGAAATTCAGGAGGTGATGAAGGGCAACGGTCTGGAGATCGACGACCGTACCACCATTCAGAAGATCAAGGAGCTGGAGAAACTGACCATCCTGGAAGAGGGCAAGGGCGTCCTCGATGCGATCAAGGACATCAAGGGCCTGGTCGACAACGTGGTGGAAGCGGCGGCCTGACGCCTGCCAAAGAGCGAGAGGAGAAGAGACGTTGAGTACCGCAGACCACGAAGAGAGTTTGACGCTGCGCGCCCGCGCCCGCATTTTTGTGGAACGCCCTGCGGTGACCAACGGTATCCTGGGTGTCATCATCTTCAACGCGGTGACGCTGGGACTCAGCACCTCACAATCGGTCGATGCCCAGATTGGCGGTTTGCTGGATGGGATCGACCGGCTTGTGCTGGGGATCTTTGTTGCTGAACTGGCGCTGAAACTCTTCGCCTATGGGTTCCGGTTCTTCGCCTCGGCCTGGAATATCTTTGACCTGCTGGTCGTCAGCGTCGGTCTTTTGCCGGACAAACAAGGGCTGTCGGCCCTGCGCGGGTTGCGGGTGATCCGGGCGCTGCGCCTGCTTTCAGTCATTCCGCAGATGCGGGCTGTGGTGCAGGCGCTTCTGGATGCCTTGCCCGGCATGGGCGCGGTGATCGTCATGATCTCAATCGTCTTCTACGTCTTTGGGGTGATGGCAACGCTGATGTATGGCGCGGCTTTCCCGGAATGGTTCGGCACGCTGGGGCGGTCGCTCTATTCCCTCTTCCAGATCATGACATTGGAAAGCTGGTCGATGGGGATCGTGCGTCCGGTGATGGAGGTTTTCCCCTTTGCCTGGTCGTTCTTCGTGCCCTTTATCGTCATCACCGCCTTTTCGGTGCTGAACCTGTTCATCGGTCTTCTGGTCAATACCATGCAGTCCGCGGTGGAGGCTGAGGCGGAAGCCGAATTCGAACAGCTGCGCGATCTGGTGCGCCGGGAGACTGATGTGATCGACGAACATGTTCTGGAGATGCATCAGGAGATCAAAGTGCTGCGCAATGAACTGGCGGCGCTGAAAGGGGGCGGGGATGGCTGACAGCTCACAAAAGTTCATTGCCCGCAATCGTGCGCCCCGGGTTCAGATTGAATATGATGTGGAGCTTTACGGCGCGGAGAAGAAGGTTCAGCTGCCCTTTGTCATGGGGGTGATGGCGGATCTGACGGGCAAATCGAAGGTGCCGCAGCCGTCGGTGGCGGACCGGACATTTCTGGAGATCGACGTCGACAATTTCGACGCGCGGATGAAGGCGCTGGCGCCCCGCGCCGCCTTTTCGGTGCCCAACACGCTGACCGGCGAGGGCAATCTGTCGGTCGATCTGACTTTCGAAAGCATGAAGGATTTTTCACCCGGCGCGATTGCCGCCAAGGTGGACGCGCTGCGCCCGCTGCTGGAGGCGCGCACCCAGCTGCAAAACCTGATGGCCTATATGGATGGCAAATCCGGGGCGGAGGCGCTGATCGAAAAGATCCTGCATACTCCCAGCTTGCTGGCGGCGGTGTCGGCCTCCGAACCCTCCGCCGACACAGAGACGGCCCTTGAATCCTTGCGTGGCATAGATTTGCCAGAGGAGGCTGCGGATGACAGCAGCGATATTCTGTCGGACTTGGCAGGCCAGGCCCCGGTAGAGGTAAAAACAGAGGACGGGTCCGCGGGTGTTCTGGACAGCCTGCGCGGGCAGGCGCCTGAGGAACAGGATGAGGCGGATGCGACCTCCGGTATCCTTGAGGGTCTTGCGACGGGTGAACCGGCGGCAGAACCGGCAGAGGACGAGACGGCGGATGTCCTGAAGGATCTGGCGGGGTCAGAACCATCTCAGGACACGGGGGCTGACACGGTGACCGATGTCCTGGCCGGGATCGCAAGCACTGCACCTGCCGCTGAGGATGCCGGGCCTGACATCGATGATGTTCTTGGAGGTATTGAGGCGACGGACACGGCAACGCCACCTGAAAAGGACGACGCGGCGCAGGTGTTGCAGGGCCTTTCGCAGTCCCCGGTAGAAGAGGAAGAGACGCAGGACGATCTGTCCGCCGCGCTCGACAGTTTGCCCGAAACCGAAGACAGCGACGCGCCGGATGAGGCTTTGGCCGCGCTGGACAGCCTGTCTGACGTGGAAACGGTGCAGGCTGCTGAAGAGGATGTAAGCGATATTCTTGGCGGCATTGCCACAGCGGAAGAGACGGACCCTGTAGGCGACGAGGATGAAGCGTTGAAAGCCCTCGATACCCTGGCCACCGCCGCGCCACCGCCGGAGCAGGAAGAACCGGAAGATACGCTGGCAGATATCCTCGGGAGCGTACCAGGGGATACCAGCGGCGCGGAAGAGGAGGCGGCGCAGACAGCTGCCCTCAGCAGTCTGGCCTCGGTTGAGGTTTCAGACAGTGGAGCGCCTGAGGACGATGTCGCGGCGCTGCTGGAAGGCTTAGCCGAGCCGGAAACCGACGCGGTAGAGGAAGCCGATACAACGGAAGACGCGCTGCAGTCTCTGGCGGAAGTCGAGACAGGGGATAGCGAGGAAGACGCCCCCGATCTCGATGGCATTCTAGGCGGCATTTCCGAAGAGGAGCCGACCGGCGGCGACGACACGGACGAAGGGGGAGCGGATGATATCCTGTCGGATCTCGGCCTGAGTGATAGCCACGATGACGAAGAGGCAGAAGGCGAAGACACTGCCCAGGTGGCAGCCCTTAGCAGCCTTACGTCGGTTGAAGTTTCAGAAACCGAAGCGCCGGAAGACGATGTCGCGGCGCTGTTGGAAGGGCTAGCCGGGCCGGAAACCGACGCGGCAGAGGCAAGTGATACAGCGGAGGATGCGCTGCAGTCTCTGGTGGAAGTCGAGACAGGGGATAGCGAGCAAGCTGATCCCGACCTTGATGACATTCTGGGTGGTATCTCTGAAGAGGATCGGGTCGGCGGCGACGACGCGGACGAAGGAGACGCGGATGACATCCTGTCCGATCTGGGTCTGAGCGACGAGGCAGAGGAGACAGCGGCCGAGGACAGTGATCTGGACGATCTTCTGGGTGATTTGACTGCAGATGAAGAGCCTGAAGGGCAGGCAGATCAGATGCAGGAGGAGGACGATCTCGCAGCCCTCTTGCAGGATGCGACCGAGGTCCAAGAGCCGGATGACGCTCCGGACGATGACCTTGCCGCTTTGCTGGCGGACGATGATGAGGAGGTGTCCGAGGCAGAGCCGAGTGATGCGGATTTCGATCTGGATGCTCTGCTCGCGGATGAGACTTCGGACGACTCTGATGAAGCCGAAGAGGCGGCAGAGAAAGCGGCGGGCGATGATCTGGATGATTTGTTGTCCGGGTTCGAAGAAGACGCCAGCGACGATGCAGATGAGGATGATCTGGACAACCTGCTCGCAGGCTTGGGTGACGAAGCTTCCGAGGAAAAAGAGCCTGATGAAATCACAGATGAAGCTGAGAAAAGCGATGACCTCGACGCTCTTCTGACGGATCTGGATGATCCGGGTGATGATCTGGATGCCCTGTTGGCGGGTGAGGAAACTGCGGATACGGCCGACGATGATGATCTTGACGATCTGCTGGCCGGGCTTGGCAGCGAGGATGAGGACGCAGGCGGCGACGATCTGGATGATCTTCTGGGGGATCTCACGGCAGATGAGACAGCCAAAGAAGAGGTGGCCCCTCCGGCAGCCGCGGAAGCCGAGGCTGACAAGGACCCGGAATTCGCATTTGGAACCCTCTCCGCAGACCGTCCTGAGCCGCAGAAATTGGTGAGAAAACGCTTCCGCTTGGCGCTGTTTGGGGATTTTTCGGGCCGGGCGGCGCGCGGTATTGTCGAAACCGGCGATGCCCTGGCTGCGCGTAAAGCGGTTCTCTTGGATCCCGATACGGTCGAGGATGTGATCGAAAGCTTTGCCACCGAATTGGTGCTGCCCATCGGCAAGGATGGCGCAGGCATCGCGGTCAAGCTGGGCACGCTGGACGATCTGCACCCGGATGAGCTGTTTGAAAATGTTGCGCTGTTTTCTGAACTCGTGGGGCTGCGCAAACAGTTGCAAAGCGGCGCCACGGCGGATCATGCGGTGACGACGTTGCGCGCCTGGGCGGAGAAACACGGCACCCGCGCCCATGCGCCGAAAACCCGCTCGGCAGGCAGTTCGGTGCCCGCGGACCGGCGGCTCAGCGCCTTCCAGCAGCTGATCGGCGATACCGGCAATGCGCTGCGGCAAGCCTCTCCGGTCGAGGAGATGCTGGCCCGTATCGTTGGCCCGCATATTCGCGCGCTGCCAGATCCGGACGTGGCGGCGATGCAGGTGGCGGTGGACGAAGCGCTGTCTGATGCGATGCGGCTGGTGCTGCATCATCCGGAATTCCAATCAGTTGAAGCGCAGTGGCGCGCGCTGGATCTGATCGCGCGCTCGGTCGAGGTCGACGACAGCCTTGAGGTCATGCTGTATGACGTTTCGGCCGAGGAACTGGCGGCGGATCTGGCCGCCGCCGATGATCTGACCCAAAGCGGTTTTGCCCGCCTGCTGACCGAGGAGCCGCTGGACGAGGAAAACGGGCGTGGCGGCTATTCGGCGCTGATTGGCCTCTATGGTTTCGAGGAAACCCCGCCGCATGCGGAGCTTTTGGGCCGGATCGCGCGGGTCGCTGCGCATGTGGATGCGCCCTTCTTTGCCGCTATGTCGCCCGCCTTCCTGGCGGTCCCGAAAAAGGAACGCCCGAAACTGGTGGCCGAGGCCTGGGACACCCTGCAGGGCATGTCCGAAGCGGGGCATCTGGGATTGGTCAGCCCCCGGTTCCTGCTGCGCCGCCCTTATGGCGCCAAAAGCGATCCGATCTACGAGTTCGATTTTGAGGAGTTTACCGAGGCCGAGGGGCTGCGCGGGATGCTCTGGGCCAATCCAGTTGTTCTGGTGGTCATCCTGCTGGCGCGCTCCTTCAAGGCCAATGGTGCGGCGATGCAGCTGGGCAGCATCATGAGCCTTGGCGGCATGCCCTATCATTATGTGAATGACCGTTTTGGGGATCAGGTGGCGCTGCCCTGTACCGAACGCAACATCGATCTGGACAAGATCGCCATGGCCAATGAGCGTGGCTTCATGGCGATTGCGGCGGTCAAGGGACGGGACGAGTTGCGTCTGACCTCCTTCCAGTCGGTGAAAGGCGGAGAAATCCTGGGCCCCTGGACCGGCCTGCCCGCCCCAGAACCTTCGCCGCCCGATCCGCGCAAGGCTGCATCTGCCGCAGGCGGCGAGGATATCGCTCCCGGTTCAGATGGTGGCGATGATGACGATCTGAACCTTGATGATCTGGGGCTCGAAGACCTTGATCTTGATACGGGTGGCGACGACGGCGGCGATCTCGATGATTTGCTGGCGTCTTTTGAAGATATTGATGAGGACAGCGGCGACGACGATGGCATGGATGCCGATCTTGCCGCGCTATTGGATGATTTATGATGTTTCGGATGGACATAAGGCGGGCTGGGTCCGCTCTGGCCTTCATTCTTGAAAGGAGCCGCCATGGTTGAGAGCAAAGCCCATGAAAGCGATATGGTCTGGATGTCGGGCAGCTACAGCGCCCGGGACCTGCACCTGAAACGGGCCATCGTGCGCGAAGGGTTGAGCAAGCTGACCGAAACCACGGTCGCGTTTCAGTCCAAGAACAAGGCGGTCAAACTGGAAGAGATCGTCGGCCAGACCCTGAATTTGCATGTGACAACGGCAGATGGAAGCGACCAGAAGTTTTCCGGCCTGTGCATCTCGGTTGAAAACATGGGGTTCCGGGATGGCTATGGTCACTATATAGCTGAGGTCCGGCCCTGGTTCTGGTTGTTGACGCGCACCTCTGACAGCCGGGTGTTCCAGAACCTGTCGGCGGTCGACATCATCAAGCAGATCTTTAGCGAATATGGTTTTAGCGATTTTCGCGACCGGCTCAGCGATTCATACGAAAAGCGGGAATACTGCCTGCAATACCGGGAAACGGACTACGCCTTTCTGTGCCGCCTGATGGAAGAGGAAGGCATTTATTTCTACTTTGACAGCAATAAGGACAAGAATTCTGCCGAAAGCCTTGTGTTGTGCGACGGGATCAGCGGGCATTCCCCGATCAACGGCTCATCGACCATCGAATTCCATGCCCGCGATGATCGCGATCGCCGCCGCGAGGATCACATTGCCGAATGGACGCGCGAGGAAACGCTGACCCGAGGCAAGGTGACGCTGAATGATTTCGATTTCACCTCACCCATGGCGGATCTCAAGGTCAATAACTCGATCACCCGCGGCAATCACAGCCACAAGGATTACGAGGTCTACGACTATCAGGGCCATCACCGCAAAGACACCGGCCTAGGCGGAAAACTGGCCCGGGTACGGATGGAAGCCGAAGCGATAGCTCATAAACGCTGGCGCGGTGCCTCCAGCGTGCGCACCCTTGGCACTGGTGGAACCTTTACTCTGAAAAACCACCCGGACAGTGACGCCAATGGCGAATATCTGGTGGTGGATACGATCCACTATCTGCAGGTGGCAGGGGATTACAACGAAAGGGAAGACCGCAAGAGCGACGCTGCCAAAGAGGGCGAGATGCGGCGGGACGTGAAACCCCGCAACATGGATTTCCCCGAAGAGGTCGCAGGCGACGCCTATGCTTCGACCTTTTCCGCGATCGAAAAGCAGGAACAGTTCCGCGCCCCGCTGGTGACGCCCTGGCCCGAGGTGCCGGGCCTTCAGACCGCGACGGTTGTCGGGCAAAGCGGCGAGGAAATCTGGACCGATGAATATGGCCGCATCAAGGTTCAGTTTCACTGGGACAGGGAGGGCAAGAAGAACGAAACCGCCTGTTGTTTCGTGCGCGTCGTCACGCCCTGGTCTGGTAAGAACTGGGGCATGGTGGCAGTGCCGCGTATCGGTCAGGAGGTGGTGATCCAGTTTGAGGACGGCAATCCGGACCGCCCGATCTGCACCGGAATGCTCTATAATTCCGACACAATGCCACCCTACAAATATCCCGACGATCAGACGCAGCTGGGGATCAAGACCAACTCGTCCAAGGGCGGCGGCGGCTATAACGAGCTGATGTTCGAGGACAAGGCCGGCGAGGAGCTGATGCGTGTTCAGGCGCAGAAGGATCACCAGATGCTGGTCAAGGATCGCTCAGCAGTGACGGTGGGGCTGGATGCGCCTGATCCGGATGCGCCGGGCACGGACGAGAAAAGTTTTGCGATGACCATCAAGCAGAACATGACAGAAACCGTGAAATCCGGGGATCGCACGGAACTGGTGGAGATGGGTGACAAGTCTGAAACCATCCAGAAGGGCAACATGACCCTTGATGTGGACACGGGTAACCTGACCGAAACGATTGCCAAGGGCAATCACTCCGAAACGGTCTCGCTTGGCAATCTGACCGTGGATGTGACGGCAGGGAAGATCGAGATGTCGGCGGGACAGGAAATCCTGCTCAAGGTGGGGGGATCCTCGGTCAAGATCGACAATTCGGGTGTCACCATCAAGGGCCCGATGATCAAGATCGAAGGCTCCGGCATGGTCGAGGCGAAGGCGCCGATGACTACGGTCAAAGGCGACGCAATGCTGACCCTCAAGGGCGGCCTGACGCTGATCAACTAGGTGGGAACGATGTCGGAAAACTATGATGATCTGAAAAAGCTTCCCGCCGATCCGGTCGCCAAGCTGCTGTCGCGGGCGAATGTTCTGCTGAAGACCCCGTTACAGTCTCCGCCGACCGCAACGGCCCCGGCGGTGCTGAAAGAACTGGCGGACAAGGGCGCTTTGGTGGACCTGTTGCGTCTTCTTGCCGTGCTTTTGCCGCCACGGGAGCGGGTCTGGTGGGCCTGCCTTGCCGCGCGTGATTATATCGGGCCGCGCTCGCCCAAGGATCCGCCGTCACTGACCACCTCCGAAGCCTGGGTTCTGGACCCGAGCGAGGAAAACCGCGATGCGGCGCGCATCACGCTGGACCATGCCTATGTGGATGATGACACGGTCAATTGTGCTCTGGCGGTGCTTTATGCCGATGGCACCTTGGGGCCGGGCGATCTGCGTCAGTATCCCGCGCCGGCCGGGGCCTCCGAGGCGGCCGCTTTTGCCATGAATATGGTAGCGTTGGGCCAATTGTCTGATAGGTTTGAAGAACATGGCCGTGTGTTGGTCGCCCGAGCGCTGGATATTGCGCGCGGCGGCAATGGTCAGGGGGCTGCCACGTCGGCGGCCTCTGAAGAAGTGTAACGAGGAGGTGGTTTGACATGGGAATGCCCCAGGCCCGCGTGACCGATCTGCATGCTTGCATGCTGCCATCGACGCCGCCGCCACCGGTGCTGCCGGTGCCGACACCGATTCTGCCGCCCTGCGCCGTGACCGTTCTGGTCGGTGGCCTGCCTGCTGCCCGGATGAGCGACATGTGCACGGCCGCCCCACCGCATCCGATCATCAAGGGATCGGCGACGGTACTGATCAACAATCTGCCCGCCGCCCGCATTCTGGATAACGCGGCCTGTGGTGGCATGATCACCATGGGGCAGGTGACAGTGATTGTAGGAGGATAATCGCGACTATGGCGGTGACGCTCAAATTTCAGAGCTCGGGAACGATGCCTGGCGATGCGGCGCCGGTGCCGATGCGGGGGGCCAGCCTGACCGTCGGGCGCGGCGCCAGCAATGATATGGTGCTGCCGGATCCCGATCAGATGCTGTCGCGCCATCACTGCGTGATCGAGGATCACAACGGCTCGGTCGTGATCGTCGATCTCAGCTCGAATGGCACCTTTCTGAACTATTCGAAAATCCCGCTTGGCCGCACACCGACGCCGCTCAACAACGGTGATGTGATCTGTATCGGGAATTACGAGTTGGTCATCGAAATCCGCGATGATCTGGCCGAACCGGATGCGGGCATTGCAGCGCCACTGGAGGCGGCACCGATGTCACCCGGTGTGGCCGAGAACGCGCCGGACCCGCTGGCGCTGCTGGACGATGCCGGCCCGGGGCGTGATTTTCTGGATGATCTTCTGGGCGGGTCGGAGCCGACCGGCCCCTCGCAGCTGAACCCGGTAGATCCCATCGACGAATTGCTGCCGCCGATGGGCGAAGATGAAGATCCCTTTTTCCAGAAGGCCAGCGATGGCCGCGAAGGGGAGGGCGCCAGCCTGCCCAGCCATGCCCCCTCGGCGCAGGACAGTTTTTCATCGCCCAGCACGTCATCTTCGGCGCTCATCCCGGATGATTGGGATGATGATTTCCTTTCGGGGATCGAGGGACCTTCCGAGGCGCCGACCCCGCCCGCGGATCCAGCAGTGGCTGCGCCGCCTTCACCCGCCGAGGATATGCCGCCAGCCGCCCCCCCTGCAGAGGACCATCAGCCAGATCCTGCACCAGCGCCACCGCCGCAACACACCGCGCCGGAACCAATAGCCCCGGCTCCGCAACCGGCTGACGCGCCGCCGACTGATCAGACAGCGGCGGCCGCGACATCGGATGCATCTGGCGATCAGATCACGGCGGCCTTCCTGGAAGGGCTCGGCGCCGAAGAGGCCGCCTTGAAAGGCGAAGATCCGGCGACGGCCATGCGCAGGATGGGCCGGGTCATGCACACCCTCATCGCGGGCCTGCGCGAAATCCTGATGACTCGGACCTCGATCAAATCCGAGTTCCGGATCGAACAGACGATGATTTCCGCAGGCGGCAACAACCCGTTGAAATTCTCGATCACGCCGGAACAGGCGATTGAGACCATGCTCCGCCCCGCGACCAAGGGCTACCTGTCGCCGGAAACCGCTGCCGAAGAAGCCTTGCAGGATATCAAGGCGCATGAGGTCGCCATGGTCACCGGCATGGAGGCCGCGCTCAAAGGGGTGCTGGGCCGTCTGGATCCCAAGGCGCTGGAGGCGCAGATCGAGGACAAGGGCGGCCTGAGCGGGATCTTGCGCGGCAAGAAGGCACGCTACTGGGATGTTTACGAACAACTATACGCCGAGATTTCAGATCAGGCGGAAAACGATTTTCACGACCTGTTCAGCCGCGAATTTGCGCGGGCCTACAAGGCTCAGCTGGACCGGTTGAAAGACTGACCCGCGCCCTGCGCGTGGTCCAATTAAAAGGAGAACCCAGTGTCCTGGGACAGTAAAGTGCTTTGGACCGAGGGGCTGTTTCTGCAGCCTCATCATTTCCAGCAGGCCGACCGCTATACCGAGGCGCTTGTCGGCGGGCTGGCGCGGCGTCTTGGCCCCTATACCTGGGGGGTGAACGGGCTTGAGATCGACCACGAAGCGTTGAAAATCGGCCAGTTTGCACTGAAGTCCTGCGAGGGGCTGACCCATGATGGCACGGTGTTCCGGGTGCCTATGGCCGATCCGCATCCGCCCGCGATGGAGGTGCCGTCGACGGTCAAGGACTGCGTCGTCTACCTGACCGTGCCGCAACGCCGTCAGGGCGCTGCCGAGGTGGATCTGTCCGGCGCCGAACGCTCGGCCAGCCGGTTGCGTCCCGACACGCAGGAGGTGACCGATGTCACCAGCGCCGAGCGCAAACCGGTGCCTTTGGATGTGGGCAAGATGCGGCTGCAATTCGCGCTTGAGGTCGATGATCTGGCTGACCTGCTGGCCATCCCTGTGGCCCGGATCATCGAAGTGCGCCCTGATCAGGAGATCGTGCTGGATCAGGCCTTCATTCCCTCCTGTCTGGATGTGCGTGCGGCTCCGGCGCTTTCGGGGTTTTTGCGGGAACTCGAAGGGCTTCTCGCGCATCGCATGGAGGCCCTGGCCGGACGTCTGGCCGAAGCCGGAGGCGCCCGCGGCGTGGCGGATGTGTCCGACTTTCTGCTGCTGACGGTGGTCAACCGCACGCTGCCGATGGTGCGCCATCTGCGGCAGATCGAAAACCTGCACCCCGAACGGCTGTTCACACTGCTGACCGGGTTGGCCGGAGAGTTGTCGGTTTTCATGTCTACGGAAAAACAGGCGCCCGAATTCCCCGCCTATACCCATGATAATCTGATGGGCTGTTTCGCACCGGTGATCCGCACCCTGCGGCAGTACCTCAGCTCGGTGCTGGAACAGACCGCGATTTCAATCAAGCTGGAGCCGCGCAAATACGGTATTTCCGTCGGGGTTATCGCGGACCGCAAACTGCTGGGCAATGCCGGGTTTGTCCTGGCGGTCAGCGCCGAGATCCCGGCCGAGGATGTGCGTCGCCACTTTGCCGGTCAGGCCAAGATCGGCCCGGTCGAGGAAATCCGTCAGCTGGTGAACTCCGCGTTGCCAGGGATCACGCTGCGCCCCTTGCCGGTGGCGCCGCGGCAGATCCCCTATCATGCGGGTGTGGTATACTTCGAAATGGATGCCGACAGCCCCTATTGGCGCAAGATGACCACATCCGGTGGCATCGCCGTGCATGTGTCGGGGCAGTATCCCGGGCTCAAGATGGAGCTGTGGGCGATCAGAAACGGGTAGGGCGGTCCGGTACCGGATCGTCATGCGGCGCCCTCAGGGGGCTGCAGAATTGTACAAGGGTGACAGGGTAAAAAGATATGGGTGATTATGACGATCCCTTTGCCGAGCCGGGTGATACCGACAAGACGGTGATCAAGCCCAATCCGGGCGGGCGGCGCGCGACCGCGCCCATGCCAAGCCCGGAACCCTCGGTGCCACCGGCCGAGCCGACGGCAGACCCGGATGCCCCGCCAGCACCTGAGTCCTACGGGGTTCCGCAGGCCGCCGCCGCTGCGCCAAAAGCATCCCCCGGTAAAGCCTCGCAACTGGCGTTGACCGGGATGAACCAGTTGACGGCCTGTGCCGCGACCCTGTTTGCCCTGATCAGCCGTATCCGGAACCGCGCGCAGCACATGGACCCGGACGCTTTGCGCAAAAGCGTCGTGGCCGAGGTGCGCGCCTTTGAAAACCGCGCCTTACAGGCGGGTATTCCAGCGCAGACGGTCAAGGTCGCGCGCTATGCTCTTTGCGCGACGCTGGATGATGTGGTGCTGAACACGCCCTGGGGCGGGCAGTCCAGCTGGGGCCTGCAATCCATGGTGGGCACTTTCCACCGCGAAACCGTGGGGGGGGACCGGTTTTACGACCTGCTTGCACGGCTGGAAAAAGAGCCGGGCGCCAATATCGACATGTTGGAGTTCCTCTACATGTGCATGTCGCTGGGATTTGAAGGTCGTCTGCGCGTCGAACAGGGCGGCAGTGAGAAGCTGATGCAGATCCGCGCGGCGCTGGCCCGGATTATCCGCAATCAGCGCGGGCCGCTGGAATGGGATCTGTCGCCACATTGGGAGGGGGTGAAAAAACCCTTCAAGGCGCTGTCGGCCTGGCGTCTGGTCTGGATCGCGCTAGCGGTGACCGGCGCGCTTCTGGTGTTGCAATATGCCGGCCTTAGCTGGGCCCTATCGAACCAGACCGAGAATGTGTCTGGTCGCCTTGCGATCATAGATTCCGGCCCTGCGGCGCAGCTGGAGCGGCGCGCGCCGCCGCCGCCGCCGCCGCCGCCTGCGCCCACGATCGAAGAACAGGTGGCCAAGGTGTCGGGCTTCCTTGATCCCGAGATCAAGGAAGGCATCGTCGAGGTGTTTCAGAAGGGCAACCTGCTGATCATCCGGCTGGCGGGATCCGGCATGTTCGGCTCTGGCTCTGACAAGCTTTCCGATGCTTTCAAGGGGCCGGTCAACCGTCTGGCCGAGTCGCTGAACGATGAAAAGGGCAAGGTCATCGTCGTCGGCCACTCCGATAATATCCCGATCCGCTCCTCCCGGTTCCCGTCAAACATGGCGTTGTCGCTGGCCCGCGCCAAATCGGTGATGGCGGGAATGGCCGAAGTGATGACAGATCCTGACCGCCTATCTGCAGAAGGCCGGGCTGATAAGGAACCTATTGCCGACAATGGCACCCGTGAAGGCCGGGCCAAGAACCGCCGGATTGAAATCCTTCTGGTGCAGGAGATTGACGAATGATCCGCCGCTATATTCTGCCGCTGTTCAGATCCCTCTATTTCGTGCTGATCCTGCTGGCGGCCGGTCTGTCGGCCTGCGTGTGGTATTTCGCGCCTTTCATCGGCTCGGAGGATTGGCGCCCCTTTGACAGCATCCTGTCGCGCGGCATTACCATCGGCGTGATCTGGGTGGTGATCCTGATGATCATCGGTCTGGTTTTCTGGCGCCGTCGCCGCCGGGATCGCCAGATGACCGAAGACATGGCCGAGGCCACGGAGGTGCCGGAAGAGGACGATGTTCTGGCCGAGGAAATCGGTGAATTGCGCGGCAAGTTCAAACAGGCCATGGCCGAATTGCGCAAGTCCAAGAACGGGCGCCGTCACCTCAGGGATCTGCCCTGGTACGTGATGATCGGCCCGCCCGGCGCCGGTAAGACCACTGCGATTGTCAATTCCGGCCTGCAGTTTCCCCTGGCGGACAAGATGGGCAAGGCCGCGATTGGCGGCGTCGGCGGCACCCGCAATTGCGATTGGTGGTTCACCAATGAGGCGGTGCTGATCGATACCGCCGGACGCTATACCACGCAGGAAAGCGATGCGGATGCGGATAATGCCGCCTGGCTGGGCTTTCTTGGCTTGCTGAAAAAGTACCGCAAACGTCAGCCGATCAACGGAGCGATCATCGCGATTTCCCTGTCGGACCTGTCTCTGCAGGATGAGATCACCCAGAAATCCCACGCCCAAGCCGTACGCCGCCGCCTGTCCGAGCTGCGCGAGAAACTCGGCGTGCGGTTTCCCGTCTATGTGTTGTTCACCAAGGCTGATCTCATCGCGGGGTTTCAGGAGTATTTCGATGCCCTGGGCAAGGAAGAGCGCGAACAGGTCTGGGGTTTCACCCTGCCGCTGCCCAAGGGCAAGAAAGAGGCTGCCCCAATTGCAGGCTTTGACGAAGAATTTGCAGCCCTTCTGGGGCAATTGAACGCGCAGCTGTTGGAGAAGATGCAGGGCGAAAGCGATCACCAGCGGCGGGCGCTGGTGGCGGGTTTTCCGGGGCAGGTGGCCTCGATGCGCCGCGTGGCGCGCGATTTCCTGACCGAAGTCTTTCAGGATAACCGCTATGATCAGCGTCAGATGCTGCGCGGGGTCTATTTCACATCGGGCACCCAGGAAGGCACGCCGATCGACCGGCTGATGCTGGGTATGGCGCAGACCTTCGGCATTGGCCGTCAGGCCATCGGAACAGGGCAGGGCAGTGGGCGATCCTACTTTCTGACCCGCCTGTTCGAAGGGGTAATGTTCCCCGAGGCCGGGCTTGTCTCTGCCGATGACAAGGTTGAGCGCCGCTATCGCTGGACCCGCCGCGCCGCCATAGCCGCCACTGTGATCTTTGCCTCGGTGACCGGGGCGCTTTGGGTGAATTCCTATCTGAAGAACGCCGCCTTGATCGAACAGGCCGCCGGGCAGGCCGCAGCCTATCAGGCGGCCGCGGCCGAACTGCCGCCCAGCCCGGTGGGCGATACCGATCTGGTGCCGGTTGCCGCTGCGCTGAACCTGCTGCGTGACATGCCCGGCAACCCGGTTCTGTCGGATCCGGAGCCGGAGCGCGCCATGACCTATGGTCTTTATCAGGGTGAGGTGATCGGAACAGAGGTGGCGCAGACCTATCGCGCCGCGCTGAACCAGCGGCTGCTGCCCCGTCTTCTGGTCCGGCTGGAGGAGCAGATCAGCGCCAATATGAACAACCCGGATGTTCTCTATGAGGCGCTGAAGATCTACCTGATGCTGGGGCTTCAGGGGCCGATGAATCCCGATCTGGTCAAGGAGTGGATGCAGCTTGACTGGGAATCGGTGGCCTACCCCGGAACGGTGCGGGCGCAGCTGCGGGCGGATCTGATGGATCACCTGACGGCGATGCTGTCCCAGCCGATGACAGAAATCGCGCTGAATGGTCCGCTGGTGGAGCAGGCCCAGAATATCCTGTCGGAAATGCCTCTGGCGCAACGGGTCTACAATGGCATCATCAATTCGAACACTGCCACCAGCCTGCCGAAATGGCGGCTGACCGATATCGGCGGGCCTTCGGTGAAACGGGTGTTGGTGCGCAGCTCCGGCAAGCCACTGAACGAGGGTGTCGAGGGCATTTTTACCTATGACGGGTTTCACAACGTCTTCCTGCCCGAAGCGGTGAGCGTGTCCGAACGTGTCCAGCGCGAAGTCTGGGTGCTGGGCGACCGCGGCGGTGAGCAAATCCAGAGCGAAGCCGCGCTTCTTGCGCTCAGCCGGGATGTGCTCGACCTTTATTACAACGACTATATCACCCGGTATGATCAGGTGCTGGGGGATGTGGACATCGTGCCGCTGGAAAGCCTCAGCCATGCGGTCGAGGTGACCAATGTGCTGTCCGGACCGACCTCTCCGATCACCAATATCCTGACGGCGGTCAGCCAGGAGACCAGCCTGGCGGAGGACCGCTCGCAACTGAACACGGAATCCCTGGGCGAAGGCGTGTCGCAGGTGGCGGCCATCGAAACCCGGTCCAGCCTGTCTATCCAAGGACAAATCCTGCTTGAGGCACTTGTCAGCTCGGCATCGACTGCCTCGGGCGAGCCGCCAAAGCCACCGGGTGCCTATGTGCAGGACCGATTCCAGTGGCTGCACGATCTGGTGGACCGCCCCGAAGGGCAGCCCTCGCGGCTGGACGACCTCATGGTCTCTCTGCAACTCGTGTATCAGGAGCTGAACAAGATGTCGTTCAGCGGCGTGACCTCGGGCGAAAGCGGGCAGGCCCTACTGCAGTTCCAGCAAACGGCCTCGCGGATCGACGGGCCGGTGCAACGCTGGGCCATGCAGATCTCGACGGGCTCTTCCGGCATTACCTCGGAAGGAACCCGCGCATCGATCAATGCCCGCTGGCAGGCCTCGGTTCTGCCCTTCTGCGAAAAGGCGCTGGATAACCGCTATCCCTTCAACCGGCGCGCCCGTGCCGATGTGGCGATGGTGGATTTTGCAAAACTGTTTGCGCCGGGCGGGCTGATCGACAGTTTCTTTGACGAGAACCTGCTGAAATATGTCGATACCCGCAGCCGTCCGTGGACCTGGAAACGCGTCAATGATGTCGACCTGGGGATCAGCCAAGCGGTGCTGGAACAGATGCAGTATGCCGCTGAAATCCGCGATGCCTTCTTTGCCGGGGGCGACACGCCGGTGGTCCAGTTCCAGATCACCCCCAAGGCGCTGGATTCAAAGGCCAAGGAGGTGCTGCTTGAGATCGACGGCACGCAGGTGTCCTATAATCACCGGATGGGACAGCCCACGCCGGTTGCAGTGACCTGGCCGGGGACGGTCGGCCTGGCGCGGATCACCCTTTTGCCGGACAAGCGCAATATTGAAAACGTTCTGTCGCGGGATGGGCCCTGGGCCTGGTTCCGGTTGCTGGACGCCGCCGAGGTACGCCGGACCAACGTCACAGACCGGCGGCGGGTGAACTTCCGGGTTGGTGGGCGTCTGGCCCTGTTCGAGCTGCAATCGGGATCGGTCGTCAATCCCTTTGCCCTGCCGGCGATGGCAAAATTCAGCTGCCCGAAGTCGATGTGATGGAGGCAGGATTCGGAGCCTTCGGCAAGATGCCCTCGGTCGGGGATTTTTTCCGGATCAACATGCCGGGCGGTTTTGTCCGCCTGTGGGATGGCTGGCTGCAGCAGGTGCTGCTGGCCGGGCAAAGCGCCTATGGCACCGCCTTTGATCGCAGCTATATGTCGGCGCCGATCTGGCGATTTTCATTACCTGCGGGCCTTGCCGGGCCGGAAAAGCTGACGGGGGTTCTGATGCCCTCGGTTGACCGGGTTGGCCGCCGGTTTCCGCTGACACTGGTGGCGCCTCTGGCCACGCCGGGGCCTGCGGCGCTGGATCATTTCACCGACACAAAGCTGTTTGAGCAGCTTGAGGCGATTGCCCTGGATGCATTGGAGGACAGCATGACACAGGACAAATTATCCGCAGCCCTTGGCGCGGTGCAGCCGCCCGCCATGCGCGCGGTGGCGCCGCTGCGCACATCGGGGAACACGCTGGTACTGACCGGCGCTGGTCAGACGGAGGATCTACCGAACACCGTGGCGGCAGCCCTGCTGGACAGCCGCGCTGCTGATACCAGCATCTGGACAGCGGTTCTGGACAGCGGCCCACGCATGATGATGTGTCCGGGCCTGCCGCAAGGCGGGGCTGCAATGGGTCTATTCGATCTTACAGCCCCCATCTGGCAGGAGGCCCGGCCGCTATGAACCCGATGCATCCCTATCGCTATGCCGTTCAGACCCATGTCGGGCTGCAACGCAAGGTCAACGAAGACGCGGTGCTGGCGCTACCGGACCATGACATCTGGCTGGTTGCAGATGGGATGGGGGGCCATGACGCGGGCGATTATGCCAGCCGCCTGATCGCGGATTCCGCCGCGATGATCCCCGGTGGGCTGGACCCGGCGGCCAAGATGCACGCCCTGCGCGATGCCCTTCAAAGTGCCCACCGCGCCATCCAGGCCGAGGCCACGGCGCGGGGGGGCGGCACCATTGGTGCAACCGTTGCCGCCCTGATCATGGCGCAGGGCCATTTCGCCGGTATCTGGGCCGGCGACAGCCGTATCTACCGGCTCCATGGCGGGCAGATCGACATGCTGACGGCGGATCATTCCGTGGTCGCCGAATATGTCCTCTCCGGCAAGATGAGCTGGGATGAGGCAGACCAGCATCCGCAATCCAATGCCATCACCCGCGCGGTCGGGGTCGGGGAGGATCTGGAACTCGACAAGGTGCGCGGCACCGCTGAAAGCGGCGACAGGTTCCTGATCTGCTCGGATGGGCTGACGAAATATGCCACCTTCTCCATGCTGGAGGATATTCTGTCGAGCACGCCCTTGGAAACCGTCGCCGAGCGGCTGGTGCAGGTCGCACTGACCGGGGGCGGGGCTGACAATATCTCGGTGATCGTCGTCGACGTGCTCTGACGGGCGCCGGTCCGACAGGCCGCAATCAGGGGCGGGCTGTCACCAATATACGGCTGTCCAGCGACAGGATCCGGCTCGCATCCTCTGCCGCGCTTTGCTGCAGCGCTTCGGCAAAACCAACCGCGCTTTCCGATGTGGGACGCATGCCCGCGAACAGCGGTTCCGAGGAATGCAGGACCAGGATACGGCTTTTGCCCAAGGTGCTATCATCCACCTTGAACGCCAGCCCGCCGGTTTCTGCTGCATTCTGCAAATCAAAGGCGACGCGCACGGAAAACGGCCCGATCTCACCATCTCTGAGGTCCGCAATCGCATTCTCGGGACGTCCGATATTGGGCAACAGATGAAAGACGTTGCCAGAGACATCCAGGATTGAAACGGTCAGAAAGCCGTCGGTCATGTCTTCCGGCAGGATCACGTCGATGACCGGATTTTCCCCGACGAAGAACCGCCCCGATGGGTTCGGCGTGCCTTCCCCGCCAAGGGTATAGCTGACCTTTGCCCCGCCCGCAGGCGCCTTGGGCAGGCGTTGCTCTACAACGCAAAGGGCGGGGTTCAGCACTTCGGCGTCCAGACCCACCTTGCGATCACCCGCGATGGCGCGCAACGCATCGAACAGAGCAACCCGGGTTGATGTTTCCGCCAGCCGCCCGGTGATCACGATGGAATCCTCGGGCGCAAAGTCGCCGGTTCCATCTGTGCCGGACAGTTGCAACGGGCCGCAGTCCTGATGATCAGCGATCACCGACAGGACCTCTTCCCGCGCCAGAACAGGCAGTTTGAAAACGATATCGACCGCGCCGTCCAGTGCTCCCGGCAGCCCATCTGCAAACCGTGCGTTCAACGACGCCGCCAGTTCGGCATCCTGCGTCACGCCGCTCAGTCTGCCTTGATTGTTGCTGACGGCAAGGCGCCATTCACCGAGTTGATCCAGCGGCGCAATGGTTGCCAGAACATCGTCGCCCCAGCTGTCGGCGATTGCCCCCGACGCCAGCGAGACATCCGTGGTTTCAACCATGTCCTGCAGCGCAGTGAGGCTCGCCTCAGACGGCATGTTCCCGGTTGCGCGGGCCGGAGCGCCTGCGGATTTTTCAATAATCAGCGTGAAAGGTTCGGCAACCGGCAGGGATGGTCCAGTGAGATTGCCAAACAGCCCGGCGAAATAGCCGCCAACGCCCAGACCCAGCACACCTATAAGGAGGATAACCGCCACGAGGCCACCGCGCCCTTTTGCCGGTTTTTCGTCTACCGGAGGCGTCGAGGGCGCAGGTTTTGCTGTTGGCGCTGCGGTCTTCGGAACAATGATCGTGGCTTCTTCCGCCGGGGGTGGAGTGTCTGCCTTGGGCGGCGTACCAGCAGGGCGGGGGTCCGGGTCATCGATATAGGCCAGAACCTCTGCTGCGTTTTGAAACCGGTCCGCAGGATCCGGCGCGCACATGCGGTCGATCAACCCCTTCAAGGGTTCGGGCACACCCGATGTATCCAGCGGCTTCTGCTTGTTTTCCACCACTTCCATGGGGTTTGCGCCCAGCGACGGCGGCGCACCGCGAAAATTCGCCAGCAGCAAGGCGCCAAGCGAGTAGATATCCGACCGGGCGTCGGTTTGCCCGCTCATCTGCTCGGGCGCGGCATAAGAATATTTGCCGGCGAATTCATTACCGACAATCGTCTGTGCACCTGGGTTGGTATCCTTGGCGATGCCGAAATCGATGATCACGGCCTCGGCCGGATCACCGCCGCGCAGGATGATATTGTCCGGGCTCAGATCCCGATGCACGATCTTGCGCGCATGGGCGGCTTGCAGACCCTGAGCCACGCGTTTGCAGATGATCATCAGATCATCGGCAGACATCGGTCCCTGTTTCAGCTTCCGGTCCAGCCCCGGCCCGTCGACGTAATCCATCAGCAGGTAGATATGCCCATCCGGGGTGCGGTGATTTTCCGAATAACGCACCACCGCGTCATGGCGGATTTCGCGGATGTTTTCCTCGCGGGCCATCAGGACCTGAAAGTCCTCGTTGGCAGAGAGTTCCTGTTTGAGAACCTTGATCGCCACCAGATTGCCGGAGATTTCCGAGCGCGCCTTGTAGACATCCGAAGTGCCACCGCGACCCAGCAGCATCTCGATCCGGTAGGTGTTGTTCAGCAGATCACCGGGTTGAAAAATATCACCGGGGCGGGATTCGATCATCTGTCATGTCCCGCCTTGTACCCGCCCGAAGCGACGTTCATCCCTCAGCCCAGAGCCTGGAACTCGACACGGCGGTTTTCATCGGCCCGCGGATCGTTTTCATCAAAGGGTGCGGTTTCCCCCATGCCGATCGCTTTCAGCATGTCCTCGGGAATGCCGCAGGAGCCGATCAGATGGCGCCGAACTTCCTGCGCCCGCAGCAGAGACAGGCGTTCATTGTATTCGGCCGAGCCCGAACTGTCGGTGTGACCGATGATCTGGAACACGGTGCCCTGCATCAGCTTCATCGACTCGCACATATTGGCCAGCTTCGGCTCCTGATCCGCGCGCAGGGCTGCACTGTCGAAATCAAAGGAAATCTGGACGTTGATCTGCGATTGCCGCTCAACCGGGTTATATTCTTCCGCAGCAGCAGCAACGGTGGCCGTTTCCGCAGTGTCGTCGCTCTGCGCCGCAGAGGACGTCGCCGCGTTCGGCACGATGACCAGACCGCGGGTTTTTTGCTTCTTGAAGGCTTGGGTGATTTCTTCGACCGAGGGGCCGTCATCGGCAGACTGGGCCATAGCGTCAGGCGCCTGCAACACACCCAAACTCAGAATACAGGCAGAAATAATGCGAAACCGGACCATAACCTGTCCCTTACGTTGAAAACATATACTGAATAAAAGCCTATACCACACTTGTTGATCTGCCAATGGGCGGCCGCCAACAGCGCTGCAAAAACCCCTAAACTCTGCCCTATCCGCGACGGATGGAATTGAGGGCTTTACGAAGGCCGGTTCAGGGCATTCAATAGGGGCGTAGTATGTTGAGGGTTCTATGCGCGTCGTTTCGGCAGTTATCATCGCGACAGGCATCGTCCTGGCGCCCGTTGTCTGGTTCGG
This sequence comes from Pseudophaeobacter sp. 1A09344, assembly GCF_041008745.1. Taxonomy (NCBI): domain Bacteria; kingdom Pseudomonadati; phylum Pseudomonadota; class Alphaproteobacteria; order Rhodobacterales; family Roseobacteraceae; genus Pseudophaeobacter; species Pseudophaeobacter sp. 1A09344. The sequence continues at coordinate 57,349 of NZ_JAXGFS010000002.1, read as the reverse complement.
CCTGAGCTGGCTCATGTCTGATGAAGACTATGCAGGCGGGGCCGTCGATTCCACGGCGCGGATCGAACTGGAAATGCTCCGTCAGCAGATCGAGGATCTGCAACTCCGGATGAGTGACCTTCAGACAGAGATTGCGCGCCTGCCCGCGGGAGGAGCAGGCTCCAACGCCCCTTTTCTCCCGGACGCTGACGGCGAACGTCAGATCTGGGAGCAGACCGAAGGCACAGACCTTGATTATGCGCAGGTGGTGCTGATCGCAGACCGGTTGAATGTAAATCGGGGCCTGAACGTGGCCGGGGGCAGGTATCTGTCCGAAAAACTGGGGCGCCCGCGTGAGGATCTGAGCGACAGCTGCCAGCCCATGACAAACCCGGATTTGAAGGAAAAACTGGTCACCGAGCAGGTTGGTCCAATCCGTGTCAGCATGCTGCAGCCCGCGATCGAGAGCCTGCGGATCGTGTTCGAAAACATCCGCAGCGTCGACCCCGACCTCTATTCCCGGATCAACACCGCCGGCGCCCTTTGCGTGCGGCGGATCCGCGGCACGGTGAATTCCCTGTCGACGCACAGCTACGGGCTGGCGGTGGATCTCAATATCGACGGCAAGTTGGATAATTTCACCGATGGCAAAACGCAGCTGGGGCTGACGATCATGGCCGATTTCTTCTTTGATGAAGGCTGGGTCTGGGGGGCCGGTTTTGGCCGCGAAGACAGCATGCATTTCGAAATCAGCCGCCGCCAGCTGGACACCTGGATCGCGGAGGGGCGACTGTAATCAGCCCCGACGGCATCACAGTGAGCGCAGCAGGACCTTGTTAGAGCCAAGCGCCGCAGCGATTTGCTGGTATTGCACAGCTCGGGCGGTCGATTGGGCGGCGGATCTGAGCAGGATCGTCTCCGCCTCCTCAAGCGCAGAAACGGCTGCGGCAGCCGCCTGCCGCTTGCGGGTGGATGCCACCGCCACCAGCGGGCGGGAGGATTTCGTATTGGCATCCGAGTGTTGCACCACTGCGCGCGGGGCCTGCGGATCGCGGTTATCACGCGCGATCTTGCGCAGATTGGCAGCCGTCTCACCTATGGTTTTGCGCGCGTCCTGATACCCGGACAGACCGGACATGCCCTCAGCCAGCTGTTCCATGCGTTCTGCCATGCAATCGACAAGATAGGCCCCGCTGCTGCTGCAGAACTCGGGAATGGCATTCAGCCGCATAACCACTTGCTGCGGCGTCGCAACACGGTTTGCCACCGACAGGCCCGGACTGGTTGTACCCTCACCACCGTAGCTACCCTCACTGCCACCATAGGTGCCTTCGCCTGTGCCCCCGGTTTCCTGCGCCGCAACCGGGCCGACCAGAACAAGCGTCAGGATAACCAGATATCGCAGTACCCGCATGACGTCCTCCCGCTTCCGTTGATTACCCGTCCAACCCATAGGCCCGCCGGATGCCGCGCTGCGTGCCGGGACCGAAATCCCCATCGATCGAGCCTTGGTAAAAATCATTATCTTTCAGCTTGGCCTGCAAAGCCTTGCGCGTTTGATCGGTGAACATCGTCGGCCGCTCGCTGAGCAGTTTCAGAACATCCGAACTGCCGGACCGCAAAGCCGCGTAAAGATACTGCGCCGCGTCTTCGGGGTCCTTGTTGGGGATCAGACCGTCATCGATCAGGGCTGCAAAATTGAACTGGGCCTGCGGATGACGCAGATCCGCGGCCCGCTCAAAGAAGGTCAGGGCCTTTTGCGGATTGGCCGGCAGACCCAGCCCGCCCTGGTAATGCAGGAACCCAAGATCATTGATCGCATCGGCAAAATTCTGATCCGCCGCCGCCCGGTAAAGCGCCAAAGCCTTGGCCGGATCCGGTTCAACACCCGTGCCCCGCTCGTACAGCTTTGCCAGTTCAAACTGCGCTTCGGGAGATCCCGCATCCGCAGCCCGCTGCAAAAATTCAATCGCGGCGGCCGGATCAAACCGGTCCTGGTTTGGGTTGAGCCGGATATAGGCCAGCCCCAGCATCGACCGGGTGTCTCCAAGCTCGGCAAGGGCGAGAAGCTGTTCCTCCTGATCCGGTTTCAGCGCCGCCCAGGCATCCGTGCTACCCGCGCTCTCATTTCCGCCAGCCAGATAGAAGGGCACCCCGGTAAGTGAACCATAGGTATGTGGTTCCTGCAGGTTTCCGGTTTTCTGAAGCACAAGATCGCGGACCTGCCGAAACATCAGGCTGATCTCCAGACCGGGCTGAACCATCTTTTCCATCAGCGCCAGCGCATAGGGGCTGTTCTCTCCCCGGCCATCCAGCGCGACCTGTCCATCCTTGGCGGCAAAGGCCACCAGCGTTCCGCGATCCGGGTTTGCAGGGGCCAGACCTGCACGTTCGGGTGCCGTCGATGCATTCGTTGTTTCCGAAGTGTCTCCCGCCAATGCATCGCCAAGGGGGTTATCGCGGCAGCTGTCCAGGATCACGATGCGCATCTTTCGCGCTTTCTCAACAGCCGCCAAAAGCTGCTTCAGCGAGGCGGACTGGCGCTCTACATCCCTGTTGCTTTGCACCTGAACATCAACCGGGATTAGGAAATTTTCACCCTGCACCTCGACCCCGTGACCGGCAAAATAGATCAAGGCCAGATCGGCAACTTCGGCGCGGAAAGCAAAGCCTTCGAGCATGCGGGTCATGTCTTCGGCACCGACGTCGATGCCAAGGGTCACGTCAAACCCGATCCCCTCCAGGGTTTCCGCCATCCGCAGGGCATCGTTGCGGGTGTTGTCCAGCTTTGGCAGATACTGGTAATCAGCCATCCCCAAGACCAGCGCCGCACGATCAGTCGCGGCCACGCTCGCCACAGGCAGCATTATGGTGGCCAATGTCAAAAGTATTCGAAACACAAAGCTCATGATCGCACCGGGCAAAACTGATTACACATCTTAAGTGTAGCCGTTGCAGACGGTGAAGCAAACGATCAATCCGGAGCCTGCGCGATCTTCGTCCTGATGGATGATATTATCGCGCGGCTCAAACGGGAAACGCCGCCTGGGGCAGGCGGCGTCTTTGTTGTTCAGGCGTTTTGCAAACCGCCGGGAGAGAGTAGTCTTTCCCGCAGACGTTCCAGGGTGACCCCTTTGGCGGCGGCAGGCAGATCGGCCGGTCCGGATTTTTCCACCTGATCCTGGACGCGCTCATAGAATCCCGACAGCCCGGCGAGTGTCTGGATTACCAGATCGAAATCCTGCAATGCACGCAGTTCCGCACTGGTAGGGCGGGTACCACGTTCCATGACCGTGAGAGCAACATCCTCCAGCTCTTGAATTTTGACTTTCAGCTGGTGCATTTCCCAAGATGAAATGGTGCAGAGATCTTTCAGGGCTTTGTCAGGATGGTCCATATCAGAGCCGCCCAACCACTTGTTCGATCGCCTGCTTCATCGTTGCAACCGTGAAGGGTTTGCGGATGATGTTGTTCAGGCCGAGTTTCTTGCCAACTTCGATGATCTCAGGAGTCGGTTTACCCGTCACCAGGATAAACCCGACACGCTGGGTCACCTGATGGCCACGAACCGCTTGCAGCAGGCCAAGACCATCCATGCCGGGCATGTTGTAGTCGGACAAGACCAGGTGCACCGGAGTCTTCGTGATCTTCTGGAACGCGGATTGTCCGTTGTTTTCCACCATGTAGTTCTTGACGCCAAGCTCATCCAAGCATTGCGTCAGAATCCCGCGGCTCGTTGACATGTCGTCCACGACCATGACGCGAAGAGAGTCTTTCAAGCTCATTTGTTTTCCTCGTGTTTCTTCATACTGCTCAGACTATCGGGCATCCCCACCCGATGGTGTGTGAATGTAGGTGGTTATTCCTGCCGTTTTCATATGTTGGGCAGCCGGTCCGGACATTCGTTCGGAATGTCCGATAAACAGGTAGCCTCCGGGAACTAGTGATCGCTGAAACGCCTGCCAGACCTTTTGCTGCGTTGCTGTATCAAAGTAGATGGCCACATTCCGACAGAAAATCGCATCGAATTTTCCCTTAAACGGAAAGGGTTCAATGAGATTCAGCACACCAAGTGTCACCATCGACCGGATGCTTTCAGGTAGACGGCCATCGGCATCAAGTTTTGGCAGGTATTTGCGGTATTCCGCAGGGATCTGCGCAATCTCGTCCGCCGGATATTTGGCAGCCGTTGCCGTTTGCACGACAACCGGATCGATATCAGTGCCCAGGATCTTGAAATCCAGACGGTTCACTTCCGGACACATGTCCTGGATGATCATCGCCAGCGTGTAGGGCTCCTGTCCGTTGGAACATCCTGCCGACCAGATGCGCACCCGTCCGCCTTCTCGTGCCTTCTTGATGAGGTCCGGAAGAACGTCTTTGCGCATCGTTTCAAAATGATGCGGCTCCCGGAAGAACTGCGTCACATTGGTGGTCAGCAGAGACAGCAGGTTGCTGCGCTCCTTGTCGGAATTCGGCCCATTCAGGCGTGCAAGATAATCCTTGAAGTTCAAGACGTTCTGCTTTCGCAGACGACGAGCCAGGCGGGCCGAAACCAGAGGTTTCTTGCTGCTCGACATCGCCAACCCAAAATGCTTGTAGGCGAACTGGGCGATGGCTTCGAAATCCTGATCTGTCAGGGTGAAACCATCTGCCTTGGACTCTATGGGACTTCTTGCGTTCACATCAGCACCTGTTCCGGAACGGAGATAACCGCATCCAGGTTGATGATCCGGACCATGGTGTCATCATGCGAGATGATGCCTTGGATATATTCCATGGTGAATCGGCTATCGACCGGCGGCGTGTCCTGAATATCATCGGGGTTGATCGAGATGATTTCCGAAACGGATTCCGCCAGCAGGCCAACCGGCTTGCCACCGACCGCCACGACGATCACCACGTTACGCTCACTGGCCTCGGTCTGCTCAAGACCGAACCGCGCCGACAGATCATAGATCGGGATCACCGCACCGCGCAGGTTCATGACACCCAGCACGTCCGACGGCGCGTGCGGCAGGATTGTCACCGGCGACCAACGACGGATCTCACGGATCTGGGTGATTTTGAGACAGAAAGCCTGCCCCGCCACAGTGAAGCTCACGAACTCACTGAACTGGGCGTGCTTTACTTCCTGATCGCCAGGCTTGGCTTCAACTTGCGACTGCATTGTTCATTCTCCGATCTGTGTCAAAGGCGGCTGCTGATGGCGAGGCCGCAATAATGCTTTCCGGATCCAGGATCATGGCAATCTTGCCATCTCCGAGAATGGTGGCAGCAGCCACCCCGGCAATCTCCCCACAGACTCCATCCAGGCTCTTGATGACCACCTGCCGCTGGTCGTGGATATCGTCCACCGCCAGGGCGCTGCGCTGTCCCGTTTCCGTTTCAACCAGGAGATAGACTCCGGGCGGTTGGTCATCCTGCTTGCTCAGCCCAAGGGCGCTAGCAACGTCGCAGATCGGGACGAAGTTTCCACGGATCGAAAGCAATGTGCCATCGGCGCCAAGGTTGTTGATCATCTCGTCGCTGCCGCGCATCGTTTCGACGATTGAGGTGATCGGAACCACCATCGTCTGATCCGCAACCGAGACCACCATGCCGTCCATCACCGCCAAGGTCAGCGGCAGGATGATGGTAAAGGTCGAGCCTTTGCCCGGGGTCGAGGTGATGTTGATCCGGCCACCGAGACCCGTCACTGCGTTCTTGACCACATCCATCCCGACGCCACGACCAGACAGGTTTGAAACCTCTTTGGCAGTTGAGAAACCCGGCAGGAACAGAAGGTTGTCAATCTCGCTATCGGTCAGCTCTGCGTTCTCAGGGATCAGGCCCTTGTCGATCGCGATCTGCTTCACACGGGGGCGGTTGACGCCGGCACCGTCGTCCTTGATTTCGATGCAGACACTGCCAGACCGGTGCGACGCCGACAGACGGATTTCGCCAACCCTGTCCTTGCCATTTTCTGCGCGGTCCTCCGGCTTCTCGATCCCGTGATCCACCGCATTGCGCAGAATATGCGTCAGCGGGTCGGACAGGCGTTCGATAACCGTCTTGTCGACTTCGGTGTTTTCGCCCTCGGTGACAAGTTTGCAGGTTTTGTCAGTGGCGCTGGAAGCCTCCCGCACAATCCGGGCCATACGCTGAAACAGCGGCTTGACCGGCTGTGCACGGATCGACATCACGCCTTCCTGGATGTCCCGTGCCAGGTTCTTGAACCCTTCCAGCTCGGTCTCAACATCCCGTACATCGGCGACATCAAGGTTGGCAATCTGCTGCGCCAACATCGAGTGGTTGATGATCAGCTCTCCGACCGCGTTGATAAGCCGGTCCACCCTCTCAAGTTCCACACGCAGAGTCGGTTTGGGACCCCGCTGCTCCGATTTCGCGGCCTCGGCCTTCGGAGATGGTGCTTTGTCACCCGCAGGCGCAGAGTCTGCCTCCGGTGTCAGAGCGGGGGCCGGCTGTTCAAAAGGGGCAGGCGTCGTCTCCCCGTCCTCAATGGACGGAGCCACACCGAATGCAGCGTCCAGCGCAGCAAGGGCCTGCGCATCCGCTTCGGCGTCACCATCGCCTTCGATCGACAGCTCGCACAGGCCTTCGACGAATTCGAAAACGGCCTCTACCTTGTCGCGCGGCTCCGAGGTAATCAGAACCAGATCCCAGGCGATATAGCTTTCGGCGACGTCAATGGCGTCGAAACCGGGCAATTCGGTGTCATCCAGCTTGACCTCAAGCTCACCCAGTTCCTTGAGTGCCTGGAACAGGAAGATGGGTTCATTGCCGGTGCCGTACATCTCCTTCATGGGATGGAAACGGATCCGGTAGGTTTCTTCCTGAGGCACCACGGGAAGATCGATCGCTGCAGGCGCGAAACCTGCGCCGCCCAGGCCCATCGGCTCGAACGTCAGATCTTCTTCCTCTTCGGGAATATATTCGTCCAGCGCCGCGATCAGCACGTTGTGATGCGCTTCGTCGGTTTCGCCGCCATCCCGCGCCGTCGCCACCAGATCACACAGATGGTCACTGGCACGCAGCAGAAGCTGAACAAGCTTTTCGCCCAGCTCCAGACGATTGGTTCGCACCTCGTCGAAAACGGTTTCGAACCTGTGGGCAAAGGCCACCAGTTCATCCAAGCCGAACGCCCCGGCGCCACCCTTGATCGAGTGAACAGCGCGGAAAACGGCGTTGACCACCTCTGGATCACGATCGCCACCTTCGATGGCGGTCAGACCCTCATCCGTCGCTTCAAGGAGTTCTTCGCACTCCTCAAAGAAGGTATCCTGAATCGACCCTGACATCTTACGCCGCAGCTCCGGTGACGCGCTTGAGCGCAAAAATCAAAGACGTGTCATCGAAGGGCTTGGTAATCCAGCCGGTTGCACCCGCATTGCGCGCACGGGTTTTCATTTCCGCGGCACTCTCGGTGGTCAGAACAAGAATCGGCACCTTCGAATTGATACCGTCGCCCCGGAGCTCTTCGATGACACCGAAGCCGTCCAGATTGGGCATGTTGATATCGGTAATCACCACATCCGGCGCGACGTCGGGATACATATCAACGCCTTCACGGCCATCGACCGCGCAGTGATATTCAAAGCCGGCTTCTTCCAGCGTGGCAGCAAGCAGATTCCGAATCGTGCGGGAATCATCAATTGCAAGGACTTTGGTTTTCATGCTGTTTCCTCGTCTTCAAAGCGGTTGGACTCTAAACCCAAAAGCGACAGAGACTTTCGGCACGATTCACTGATGTTTGTGACCGCAAATCCCAATTCTTCGGAACGCCACTGCTGCTCCGCACTCAGCAGAATCTGAAGGCATCGCGAGGGCATCGCCATAACCTTGGAGCAGTCGATTTCTACCGCAGAGGTGCGCGCTCCGCGCAGGAATGCAATCAGCGGATCAAGGTCCGAAAATGCATTCGGAAGGTCTAATAGGTGTTTTTGCGTTTCCGTGGTCATCTTCCGCGATTCGCACCCCCGTTGTTCGGTCACATGTTAGAGTTCGATAGGGTCATTCTTAGGCTCGGGGGTTTAATAATTGATTGCCGCAAAGGCACCGCAACACCCTTTTGCCAGCCCTCAAGCCCTCCGGGGAACGCCGTTTTGCGGACAATTTTACATGCCCGATTCTTCGTTGCGATGAAGAGAGCCATCGCGGCCACACAGTTAGAATCCCTATACGCGCGACAGCGGCAGCATTTCCCGACGCTGCGACCAGAAGGCTTTTTAAAATTCGAACGAATGCCGGAAATTTAAGCCGCAAATTAACCCCCGCCGGGCATTCATTTCATCGGACAGGGCCGATCCGGGCCTTGGTTTGCAAAGCGTAAGCAAGAAGGCCTTTGGAACAGTGAAAATCGCACACAAGCTCCCGCTATTCGTCGTCGCATTCGGTGCAGTCATGGCTGCGATCGTGGTTTCGATCAGCACGATCACGTCGCAGAACAGCGCAAGGACCCAGGCCCAAGAGCATTTCGAATCTCTGGTCGCCAGCCGCAAGGCAGCGGTCGAATCCCTGATGCGGGGTATTACGGCTGATCTTCTGACACTCGCCGCCGTGCCCTCCACCGGGACCGCGCTGCAACGCTTGTCCGGCGCATGGACCAATCTTGGCGATGAGGCTGCCCAGACCGTGCGTGATGCCTATATCACCAACAACCCCAATCCTCTGGGGGAACGCCATCTGCTAGATCGCGGCAAGCAGACAATTCCGTACAACATTCACCACGCCAAATTTCACCCGGCCTTCCGCACCCTGCTGACCAGTAAAGGGTACTACGACGCCTTTCTTGTGAACCTGTCCGGCAACGTACTTTATTCGGTCTACAAAGAAGACGACTACGCGACCAATCTTTATGATGGTCCGTACAAGGATTCGGGGCTTGCGCAGCTATTCCGCAGAACTGCGGATGCGCAGCCGGGAGAAGTGTTGTTTTCCGATTTCGCGCCTTATGAGCCAAGCCAGGGCAAACCGGCCGCCTTTGTCGCCACACAGATCGTCGCCAATACCGGCCAGACCGTCGGAATCCTGGTTCTGCAGATGCCGGTGAGCATGATCAGCGCCATCATGAACGAGGCCCGGGGCATCGGGGAGACAGCCGATGCCTATCTGGTAGCCGCTGACCTGCTGGCACGTTCGTCGTCACGATTCGAGGGTGGCCATATGCTGCTGGATCCGATTGCAGAGCAGGAACACATTACCTCTGCTCTCAATGGTGAAAGCAAGTTCTATCCCTCGACGACCGGTCTGAACGGACGGGAAGTCAGCGCCTTCTCCGAACCAATTGCTCTGGCAGGCAAGGAGATGGCAATCGTGATCGAACAGGACCGCGCCGAACTCATGGCGCACGTGAACAGTGCACGTAACTTCCTGCTTCTGGTGTCACTGGCCTGTACGGCAGGGATGTCTCTGCTGGGTTGGCTTTACGCCCGGACGATTACACGGCCGCTGGACCGCATCAGCAGCAATATGGAATCGGTGGCTTCCGGCAATCTGGAAACTGAGGTCAGCGAAGCCAAGCGTGTCGATGAAATCGGGCAGATTGGCAAGACGCTGGTCTCCATGCAGGATGACCTGCGGCACGCACGCACCGCGCAGGAAGAGCGCGCCCAGCAGCAGCAGGAACAGCAACGGGTGGTAGAGACCCTAAGCTCCGGTCTGCTACGGCTGGCCCAAGGGGATTTCTCTGAAAAAATCACCGAACCCTTCACCGGCGAGCATGAACAACTGCGGTCCGATTTCAATAAAACCGTCGAAAACCTCAGCGATACGGTGTCGAAAGTGGTGGAATCCGCTTCCAGCATTCGCAACGGCGCGGCTGAGATCAGCCAGTCCTCGGACGATCTATCGCACCGCACCGAAAGCCAGGCTGCAACGCTCGAAGAAACCGCTGCTGCGCTGGATGAGTTGACAGCATCCGTCAAATCCGCTGCCGAAGGCGCACGCAGCGTCGAAAACATCATGGATGAGGCCAAGCAGGAAGCCGAAAACAGCGGCGTCGTGGTGCAAAGCGCGGTCTCGGCGATGACCGAGATCGAGCAATCCTCGACCCATATCGCCCAGATCATCAGTGTCATCGACGACATCGCCTTCCAGACCAACCTGCTCGCGCTGAACGCCGGCGTCGAAGCCGCCCGCGCAGGCGAAGCAGGCCGTGGTTTCGCCGTGGTTGCCTCCGAAGTGCGCGCCCTGGCGCAGCGGTCCTCGGATGCGGCGATGGAGATCAAGACCCTGATCGGCGACAGCTCGAAACAGGTGGAACGTGGCGTGGATCTTGTCGGCAAGGCCGGCGAGGCGCTGCAGAATATTGTGCAACGGGTCAACCACATCTCGAAACTGGTGACCGATATCGCCGAGGGCGCGGCCGAGCAATCGACCGGTCTGGGTGAAATCAACACCGGTGTGGTGCAGCTGGATCAGGTGACCCAGCAGAACGCCGCCATGGTGGAAGAGGCCACTGCTGCGGGCCATATGCTGAACAGCGACGCCACCAAGCTGGCCGAACTGGTCGCACACTTCAAGATCACGGGCGGCAGCAATATCACCGCAATGCCGCAGCCTTCGGCACCCATCGCACCGACGGCTCATGGCGAAGATGATTGGGATCTGGACGAAATCACTCCGACCCCTGTCGCCGCAACTGATGGAAACGCCGCCATCGACAAGTGGCAGGATTTCTAAGGGGTTACGATCCCTATCTCTGAGCGGGAGATCCGCGCCTTAATTAACTGGTTGTCCCGCTCACGTGGCGCGCAAGGCTCAGAACAATGACTAAAGAAAACGCCCGGCAGGATCTGCCGGGCGTTCTTGTATTGCTGTGCCTTTGAGCGGGAACGGACGCCCCCGCTGTTCCGGCCCTTAGCCGATGATCGCGTTCAGCGTTGCGCTGGGGCGCATCACGGCTGCTTTTTTCGCCGCATCGGGGTGGTAGTAGCCGCCGATGTCCGCCGGGTTGCCCTGGGCAGCAGCGAATTCAGCCAGGATCTGCTCTTCCTTGGAGGCCAGAGCTTCGGCGATCGGCTTGAACTCGGCTGCCAGATCCGCATCCTCGGTCTGCGCGGCCAGGGCTTCGGCCCAGTAGCGTGCGAACCAGTAGTGGCTGTCGCGGTTGTCCGGTTCACCCACTTTGCGCGAAGGCGACTTGTTGTTGTCCAGAATGCCCTGGGTCGCCACTTCGGCTGCGCTGCCCAGGACACCGGCTTTGGCGTTGCCTTTGGCATCGGCAAGGAAGTTCAGCGACTCGCCCAATGCGCAGAATTCACCCATCGAATCCCAGCGCAGGTGGCTTTCTTCGACCAGCTGCTGCACGTGTTTCGGAGCCGAACCACCGGCGCCGGTTTCGAACAACCCGCCGCCGTTCATAAGTTTCACGATCGACAGCATCTTGGCCGAGGTGCCCAGTTCCAGGATCGGGAACAGGTCGGTCAGGTAGTCGCGCAGCACGTTGCCGGTGATGGCGATGCTGTCCTTGCCTGCGGTGATGGTGTCCAGCGACTGACGGGTCGCTTCGCGCGGCGCCATGATCATGAACTTGTCGGCCACGCCAGCAGCCTCCAGCGCCGGTTTGACGTATTTGATCAGCTCGGCGTCATGGGCGCGGTTTGCGTCCAGCCAGAAGATCGCTTCCGAGCCGGTCAGGCGCTGACGGTCCATCGCCAGTTGGATCCAGTTCTCGATCGGCGCCTTGTTGACGGTGCATGCGCGCCAGATGTCACCGGCTTCCACATCGTGGCTGTGCAGGGTTTCGCCATTGGCCAGCACGATGCGGATGGTGCCGTCTGCCGGGGCTTCAAAGGTGGTGGGGTGGCTGCCGTATTCTTCGGCTTTTTGCGCCATCAGGCCGACGTTGGCGACCGAACCCGCCTTGGTCACGTCGAGCGCACCGTTTTCTTTGAAGTAGTTGATCGTCTCATCATAGACGGTCGCATAGCAGTTGTCGGGGATCACGCAGTTGGTGTCGCCCTTGTTGCCTGCTTCGTCCCAGCCTTTGCCGCCAGCACGGATGACCGCGGGCATGGAGGCGTCGATGATCACATCCGACGGCACGTGCAGGTTGGTGATGCCCTTGTCGCTGTCGACCATGTACATGGAAGGACGGTCGAGCGCTGCGATCTCGGATTTGATCTCAGCCGCGTTGGGCAGCGTGTCGATGGCGGCCAGAACAGCGCCCAGACCCGAGTTCGGCGAACCACCGGCAGCTGCGATCGCCGCGCCGTGCTTGTCCCAGACCGGACCCAGCCAGGCTTTGACAGCGTGGCCAAAGATGATCGGGTCCGAGACCTTCATCATGGTCGCTTTCATGTGCAGCGAGAACATGGTGCCGTCGGCCTTGGTGTCTTCAATGGCATCGGCCAGGAAAGAGGACAGCGCCTTGGCGGACATGAAGGTTGCGTCGGTCACGGTGCCTTCGCCCAGCGACCAGCCGTCTTTCAGCACGGTGACAGAGCCGTCCTTGGCGACGAATTCGATTTTCGCGTCACCGGCCTGTGCGGCGGTGATGGTTGCGGATTTTTCGTTCGCGTAGAAATCGTTGCCCGGCATCGAGGAGACTTTGGTCTTGCTGTCAGCCGACCATGTACCCATCGAATGCGGGTTGTTCTGGGCGTAGTTCTTCACCGCCTTAGCCGAACGGCGGTCCGAGTTGCCTTCGCGCAGGACCGGGTTCACGGCAGAGCCTTTGAGGGTATCGTAACGCGCGCGGATCGCCTTTTCGGCGTCACTCTGCGGGTCTTCAGGGTAGTTCGGGATGTCATAGCCCTGCGCCTGCAGTTCGGCGATGGCAGCCGTCAGCTGCGGCACCGAAGCAGAGATGTTCGGCAGCTTGATGACATTGGCGTCGGGGGTTTTGACCAGCTCACCGAGGGCCGCCAGATCGTCGCTCTGGCGCTGCTCTTCGCTCAGACCTTCGGGGAAGGTCGCGATGATGCGGCCGGCCAGCGAGATATCCTTGGTTCCGACAGAGACACCAGCAGCCGAGGCGAACTTGCGGATGATCGGCAGGAAGGACGCCGAGGCCAGCTCGGGCGCTTCGTCTACGATGGTATACAAAATGTCGGGGTTTGAATTTTCTGTCATATTCCACAACCTTTCAGCGATATCGGAAGCTTTGTTGACTTTGGGCGGCGGCGCTTCACCTCCCGGGTTTTGGTGATGTCCCGGGCGCGTTGCCGTACATATCGCCCCCCGTGTAAAACACGCGGCGCCGGGGCGCAATTGCCTGCTTGGATTTTCAAGGGCGCAGTTTGACGCGGGGTCGCGAATTCCCGCGGATATTGGGTTGAAACGCCCGAATGCGAGGCATTTTTCCAGTGTTCGGACGCCGGTCTGCACCAATCGTAGTTTGGAGATTGTCGTTGGCCTGCCTTAGAATCGCGGACCTGGCCGTGCAGGCGGCAGGGCTGCAAAGCCGCGTTGACCCTGTCGGTCGGCTCTGCCACCTATGGCAGTGAACACTGCCCCGGTCCGGAGACCTCAATGCTGCCTTTTCGCTTCCTGCACACCTCCGATTTGCACTTGGGCAAACGGTTCGGACGGTTCGCAGAGGAAACGCGGATGGCATTGCTGCAGGCGCGGCAGGAGATCCTGTCCCGGCTGGCAAAGCTGGCGCAGGCACATGACGCCACGCATGTGCTGATTGCCGGAGACATGTTCGACACCGAAACACCATCGGACCGGGTACAGCGGCAGGCCCTTGCGGCCATGGGCGCGGCGCCGGACCTGCAATGGTGGATCATCCCGGGCAACCATGACAGCGGCGCGGCAGAACCGCTATGGGCGTCGCTGCGCAGTCATTTGCCGGAAAATGTACATCTGCTGATGACGGCCGAGCCGGTGCAGATGGCGCCCGGGGTCATGTTGCTGCCCGCACCCTGTAGCCATCGGTTTCCGGGGCAGGATCTGACCGCCTGGATGGACGATTGCGAAACCGGGGAACAGGTGCTGCGGATCGGGCTGGCCCATGGCGGGGTGCTGGAATTTGGCGGCATCGCGGCCGGCGGCGGTGACAGCGCCGAGACGATCTCACCGCAGCGGGCGCAGGCGGCGCGGCTGGATTACCTCGCCCTTGGCGACTGGCATGGCCGGTTCGAGGTCAACCCGCGCACGCAATATAGTGGCAGCCCCGAGCCGGACCGGTTCAAACACGCCGGGCGTGGCCAGTGCCTGCTGGTCGAGCTTGCCGGTTCCGGGCAGGCGCCGCTGGTGCAGCCCATTGAAACCGGCCAGTACCATTGGCAGGAGGTGGCGCTGGAGCTGACGCCTGAAACAGATCCGGAGGCGGTGATCACGGGCCTGCTGCCGCCGGAACGGGCCGACTGGCGGTATCATCTCATGTTGATCCGGGCGTCGGGCTGGGTCACGCCGCCGCAGCGGCTGGCGCTGGAACAGGCGGTGGCGCGCTATGCGCCGGAATTCTGCCATCTGGAGCTGGATCTGTCCGCAGTGGGCACCGAACATCAGGCCGGGGATCTGGATCTTATCGCCCGGGGCGGGGCGCTGCGGGTTGCGGCCCAGGAGCTGATGCAGGCGGCCGAGGATCCGGCCCTTGCCGAACAGGATCGCAAGGTGGCCAGTGCGGCCCTCAACCGCCTTTTTGCCTATACGCAGGATGATGGCGACGGGGGAGAGCGCGCATGAAACTCTGCTCCATCCGGCTTGAGAACCTGCGCCGTTTCACCGATCCGGTGGAAATCACCGCTATCGGGCCAGGGCTGAACGTCCTGGCAGCCCCGAACGAACAAGGCAAATCCACTATCTTTGATGCGCTTCACGCGCTGTTTTTCAAGGACGCTAAGGCTTGGGACAAGGAAATCCGCGGGCTGGTGCCGCATGCGGGCGGCGATCCCCGGGTCGAAGTCGAAGTGGACCATGAAGGCGCTCGCTATCGCATCGCCAAACAGTTCTTCAAGACCTCTGGAAAAGGCGAGGTGCGGATCTGGCGCGAGGGGACGCTGCTGCATCAGGCCGACGCGGCAGAGGCCTGGTTGAAGGCGCTGATCAAACCGCCCAAGGAGGATGGCCCGTCGGGGCTGTTGTGGGTGCGGCAGGGGCTGACCTCGTTCGAGGATGCCAAGGAAACGCTGTCTGCGCGGCGGGACCTTTTGTCTTCGGTCGCGGGTGAGGTCGAGATGGTCACCGGCGGCCAGCGCATGGATGCGATCCGGCGGCAGGTGCGCGAGGCGCTGGATCAACTGGTGACCACGCGCGGGGCCCGCAAAGGCGGTGCGCTGGATCTGGCCGAACGCGCCGTTGCCGATCTGGTGCAGCGCCGGGATCAGCTGAGCGCGCAGGTGCAGGAGCTGCGACAGCTTCTGGATCAGCGGCGGGCTCTTCAGGTCGAGCAGGCGGCGCTGAATGACCCGGAGGAACGCGCCGAACTGCAGGCGCGGCTTGAGGCGGCAGAGGCTGCGATGGAGGCCGCCAACCGGCATCAGGAGCAGCTGGCGCAGGCCTCCCACGCGGTGCAGCTGGCGGAAACCGTGCTGGAAAACCATCAGCGCAAGATCGCGGAGCTGACCGCGCGGCTGGAGGAGGCGAGCGCGGCGAAGGCAGCCGTGGCCGAGACATCAGAGGCCGCAGCGCGGGCGCACGTCACGTTCGATGCGCAAGAAGAGAAAAAGCGGCATCTGACCGAGGCGGCCACACAGGCCCGCGCGGGCGCGAAAAAGGCGCGGGCCGCTCTGGACGCGGTGCAGCTGGCGATTTCAGTGGCGCAGGCAGAGGGGCTGCGCCGCGATCTGAGCGACCGGCTGAAACAGGCGCGGGCGCAGGCAGAACAGATCGACAGTCTGGCCAAGGCTGCCGCATGCGGACCTGATGAAGCGGTGTTGCGCCGGATCGAGGCTGCGCGCGAGGCGTATAATCTGGCCCGGCGGGCGCAGGAGGCAACCGCGACGGCGGTGACTGTGCACTACCAGGCGGGTCAGGAGGGCGGCATCCACTTGGAAGGCGCCGGAGTTCCGGACGGGAAGCGGTTGCCGCTTCCGGGCGGCGGGCGGCTGGTTGTGCCGGGGGTAGCAGAGATTGACATCCATCCGGGTCAGGCTGGTGGCGCTGAGGCGCTGGAGCAGGCACAGGCCGCGCTGACGCAGCTCTTGGAACAGGCCGGTTGCACCAGCGTCGAGCAGGCCCGCACGCAGCACAAGGCACGGCAGGAGGCGCAACAGCAGCGGCAGGAGGCGCAGACCCTGTTGAAGGTACTCGCCCCGGATGGGATCAAGGCGCTGATCAGCCAGTTGGAGGCGCTGCCACAGGCACCGGAGGCAGGCGCGCAGGACGAAAGCGCGACTCCCTTGCCGGACCGGGTAGAGGCCGAAGCTGCCTTCCGCGCCGCCGAGCAGGAGGCCGAGGCGGCGGAAAACGCGCTAGATGCCATTCGCAGCGCGGCAGCAGACTCCCGTCTGGCGATGGAGAGCGCCTCGGCACGCGCAGATGCGGCGGCGCAGCGGCTGGACCGCGCTCTTGCTGTCATCGAGGGGCAGGAGCAGGCGGCAGAGGCGCTGCAGCGCCTGTCGGAAGACCTGCCCGCCCTGCAGCAGAACCTGTCACAGGCCAAGGCCACCGAAACCGCCCTGCGCCAGACCGCACCGGACCCGGCGCAGACCCGTGCCATTCTGCAGCGGGCACAATCGGCGCAGGAGGCCGCACGCCAGCGGGTGCAGGAGGTGGCGCGGGATCTGGCGGTGCTGGAAACCCGGATCGCCACCCATGCCAGCGCCGCAGTCGAAGAGGAGCTTGCCGACACCGAGGGGCAACTGGACCGGGCACAGAAGCGTCTTGCGGCGGTTGAATTCGAAGTTGCGGTGCTGCGCCGTCTTGATGTGGCACTGGAACGTGCAAGATCCGAGGCGCAGGAGCACTATGTCGGGCCGGTGATGGCGGAATTACGCCCCCTGTTGCGGATGCTCTGGCCTGAGGCGGAGCTGTCTGTTGATGCGGGCAAGGTGCTGCCCGAAGAATTGCAGCGCGGCGGTGAGACGGCTGCCTTTGACAGCCTGTCCGGCGGCACGCAGGAGCAGATCGCGCTGCTGGTGCGCCTGGCTTTTGCCCGGTTGCTGGCCCGTTCAGGCCATCCTGCGCCGGTCATTCTGGACGATGCGATCGTCTATACCGATGATGCGCGGATCGAGAAGATCTTTGATGCGCTGACCATGCAGGCGGATGAATTGCAGATCTTGGTGTTTTCCTGCCGCCAGAAAGCCTTTCGCGGGCTCGGGGGAACGCAACTGACGATCCGGCCCGTTGATCCGGGCGGCCAATAGGAACCACGACTGACCCAAGGCCAGCTGGGGTTATTCGCGGATTTCTTCGGGGTAGACGCCCCAGATCGTGGTTTTCGGCGTCCAGCCACTGTAACCACCGGCAGAGATTTCGCACCAGTCGATGGTGCATTCTCCCAGACGCGCAACCACACCCAGTTCAAAGGCGGCGGTCACCGGTGCTGCCTTGTCCGGCCGGGAATGAACCGTCAGCAGATCCTGCTGCACCAGCGCCATGCGCACGCCGGAAATCAGCGTGTAGTGCACCCATCCGCCGGCGTTGTCATGGTCGCGCACGCGGCGCCAGTGTCCGTATTCGGCGGTCACCTCCAGAGGCATGCCGCGCCGTTTGAACACCCAATCGATCCGGTGGGTCAGCGAGGGGCCGCGCCGGATGTTGGCCTCGGAGGCTTTCATCGAAACGAAGCGGGGCAGGGGTAGATTCGTGACCGGGCCACGCGCGTCCTTGGCCATTGCCCCATGCGCAGCTGCCACAGTCGCGCAAATGGCCACCGCAAGAAGGCGCAATTTCAAAGCCGTCATGTTCACCGCCTGCTCGTTCTGTGCCGGTTCCGGCGCCGGTCCGGGGGCTGGCCTGCCGTGTCAGCCCGGTTTCTTGTCCGGTCGCGTCCGCGTGTCCATAGGTCATAGGATCAGATGATCTGGAGGGAAAGACCCGAATGTCGCGTCACTTGGACCGAGGAGGCGGAAGGGTTCTTGTGCCTGCCTGCATCCTGCGCCACGATGCCATGGAGGTGCAGGAACTGAAAAGCCATGGGAGAGCGCAAGTGGTAAGAGAACGTCTGACTGTTGTCGTTACGCGACGGTTGCCGGAACCGGTCGAAACACGGCTAAGCGAGCTGTTCAACGTGCGGCTGCGCAGCGATGACACACCGATGACGCGCAGCGAAATGGCCGAGGCGATGCAAGAGGCCGATGTGCTGGTTCCGACGGTGACCGACACCATCGACGCGGCACTTCTGGCGCAGGCCGGGCCGCGGCTGAAACTGATTGCGAATTACGGCGCCGGTGTCGATCACATTGACGTGGCCACGGCGCGGCAGCGCGGGATTCTAGTCTCCAATACGCCGGGCGTGCTGACCGATGATACGGCGGATATGACCATGGCGCTGATCATGGCGGTGGTACGCCGGATTCCCGAAGGTCTCGCCCTGATGCAAAAGGGCGAATGGGACGGCTGGGCGCCGACCGCGATGCTGGGTGGGCGGCTGGCGGGCCGTCGCCTGGGGATTCTGGGCATGGGCCGGATCGGTCAGGCCGTTGCTCGCCGGGCCAAGGCATTCGGCATGCAGATCCATTATCACAACCGCCGCCGCCTGCGCCCCGAGATCGAGGAAGAGCTGGAAGCCACCTACTGGGAGAGCCTCGATCAGATGGTCGCGCGGATGGATGTGATCTCGGTCAATTGCCCGTCCACGCCCTCGACCTTTCACCTGATGAACGCGCGGCGGCTGAAGCTGATGAAGCCGGATGCGGTGATCGTCAATACATCGCGCGGCGAGGTGATCGACGAACACGCGCTGACCCGGATGCTACGCGCCGGAGAAATCGCCGGGGCGGGGCTGGATGTCTATGAACATGGCACCGACATCAACCCGCGCCTGCGCGAGCTGCCCAATGTAGTGTTGCTGCCGCATATGGGGTCGGCCACCATCGAAGGGCGGATCGAGATGGGCGAGAAGGTGCTCTTGAATATTAAGACATTCGAGGATGGTCACCGCCCGCCGGATCAGGTGGTTCCGGCCATGCTGTAACTCAGGATTGATCTTTGCGACGCGGGCCAGTGGCCCGCGTTTGCGTTTTGGCCCGCGCCGGTATTCTGGGGTGGGGTCATTTCTTGGAGGAGGCGATTGTGAAGAAGATCTTTTTGATGTGCCTGTGCATGTCCGCAGGCACGGTGAGCGCGCAGCAGGCTGCAGATGCGGTGGCGCCGGAACCGACGGCAAAAGGCGGGGCCGAGGCGTTGTCGCCTCAGGTCGCTTCTGCGCTCAAGTTCAAAGACGCCGGTCTGCCGGTCGAGGCGGACAACTGGATGGTGGCTGCAGCCAATCCTCACGCGGTGGAGGCCGGGGCGGCCGTGCTGCGCGCCGGGGGCACTGCGGCGGATGCCATGGTTGCGGTACAGGTGGTTCTGGGACTTGTCGAACCGCAATCCTCAGGGCTGGGCGGTGGTGCATTTCTGGTCTGGTACGATGCGGAAACCGGCGAGATGACGACGCTGGATGGGCGTGAGACCGCGCCGCTGGCGGCCACACCGCGGCTGTTTCAGGATGACAGCGGCGCGCCGCTGAAATTCTTCGACGCTGTTGTCGGGGGGCTCTCTGTGGGCACTCCCGGCACGCCCGCGCTGCTGGAAGCAGCCCATCGCCGCTGGGGCAAGGCCAACTGGCCGTCGCTTTTCGAAGCAGGGATTTCGCTGGCCGAGGATGGGTTCGCGGTGTCGCCGCGTCTGGCCGGGCTGATCGAACGGGACGCCGAGCGCCTGTCGCGGTTTTCCGCAACCGCCGAGTATTTCCTGCCCGGGGGCATGCCGCTGAAGGCGGGAGACAGGCTGGTCAACCCGGCCTATGCCGAGGTGCTGCGGACCCTTGCAACAGAAGGCGCGGATGGGTTCTACACCGGGCCGGTTGCAGCGGATATCGTGCGCACGGTGACCGGTGCTCCGGGCAATCCCGGCGTTCTCTCCGCTGTCGATCTGGCGCTTTATCAGGTCAAGGAACGCCCTGCGGTCTGCGCCGAATACCGCGCATTTGAGGTCTGCGGCATGGGGCCGCCGTCCTCCGGGGCGCTGACCGTGGGGCAGATCCTTGGCATGCTGGGGCAATACGATCTGGCGGCGCTGGGCGCCGAAAGCCCCGAGGCCTGGCGGTTGATCGGCGATGCCTCGCGGCTCGCCTTTGCTGATCGGGGCCGCTACATGGCGGATAGTGATTTCGTGCCGATGCCCACGCGGGGGCTGGTCGATTCCGCCTATCTGGCGGAGCGGGCGAAACTGCTGGCAGGCGACGATGCCTTGCCCGAGGTGGCGCCGGGCGTGCCTGAATTCGACCACGCGGGGCTGACGCCGCAGTGGGCCGATGATGCCTCGATCGAGTTCCCTTCGACCTCGCATATCTCGATCGTGGACCGCTATGGTAACGTGCTGTCGATGACCACCACCATCGAAAACGGCTTTGGCTCGCGGTTGATGACTAACGGCTTCTTGCTCAACAATGAGCTCACCGATTTCTCCTTCCGCACGCACCGGGATGGGGTGCCGATTGCCAACCGGTTGGAGCCGGGCAAACGGCCGCGCTCCTCAATGGCGCCCACCATCGTGACCAAGGACGGCGCGCCGGTGCTGGCCATCGGATCGCCCGGCGGCAGCCGGATCATCGGCTATGTCGCTTCCTCGATCATTGCCTGGGCTGATTGGGGCATGGATGTTCAAAAATCCGTGTCCCTGCCGCATGCCGTGAACCGGTTCGGCACCTATGATCTGGAAGAGGGCTCGGCAGCGGTTGGATTGGAAGCACCGCTCACGGACATGGGGTATAAGGTCAATGTCCGGGGGCTGAATTCAGGTCTGCACGCGATTGAGATCGGTGAACGGTTGAAAGGCGCTGCCGATCCCCGCCGCGAAGGCATTGCCCTGGGGGAGTAAATAATGCGGACCGGGGCGCGAATGGTCCATCACCGCGCCCCTTCAGCCCCACTTGCGTCTGCAGGTGTTGAGACTATATTGCCGCTCGTGTTGACGTGACAACACGAGCCTGGAGGAGAAAGGACGACCCATGGTGCAAGCCACTTCACTGCCGCGGAACGAGCCGGGGATCAAAGCCGCCATAGGCGTTCTGAAACAGACATTCGGTGACCGGCTTCAGACCGGGCAGGCCATCCGTGAACAGCATGGCCACACCACCACCTGGATCGAAACCCAGGCGCCGGATGCGGTTGTCTTTCCGACCTCGACCGAAGAGGTTGCCGCCATAGTAAAGACCTGCGCCGAATATGGCGTGCCGGTCATTCCCTTTGGCACCGGCACCTCGCTGGAGGGCCATGTGAACGCTCCTGCAGGTGGCATTTCCGTGGATATGGCGCGTATGGACAAGATTTTGGCCGTGCATGCCGAGGATCTGGATGTGGTTGTGCAGCCGGGGGTGACGCGCGAGCAGCTCAATACCTTCCTGCGCGATCAGGGTCTGTTCTTTCCCATCGACCCCGGCGCCAATGCTTCGCTTGGCGGGATGGCTGCGACGCGGGCCTCGGGCACCAACGCGGTGCGCTATGGCACGATGAAAGACAACGTGCTCGCGCTTGAGGTCGTCATGGCTGACGGCGAGGTGATCCGTACCGCCCAGCGGGCCAAGAAATCCTCGGCCGGATACGATATGACCCGGCTGATGGTTGGCTCCGAAGGTACCCTTGGCCTGATCACCGAAATCACCCTGCGCCTGCAGGGCATCCCAGAGGCGATCCGCTCTGCCCGCTGCGCCTTCCGCTCGGTGGATGATGCCTGTCGCGCGGTGATGATGACCATCCAATACGGCATTCCCGTCGCCCGGATCGAAATGCTGGACGCGATGAGCGTCAAGGCCGCAAATACCTATTCCAAGCTGGACCTGCCGGAAGTGCCGCTGCTGCTGCTGGAATTCCACGGCTCCGAAGCGGGCGTAGTGGAGCAGGCCGAGATGTTCAGCTCCATCGCCGAAGAGTTCGGCGGTTTCGATTTCGAGGCGACCTCCACCGCGGAAGAGCGCAACAAGCTCTGGCAGGCGCGCCATGATATGTACTGGGCCTGCCTCGGTCTGCGCCCCGGTGCCAAGGGGATTTCGACCGACGTCTGTGTGCCGATCTCGCGGCTGGCCGAATGCGTCTCTACCGCCCGCGAAAAGGCAGAGGAAATGGGGCTGATGGCGCCCATGGTCGGCCACGTGGGGGATGGCAACTTCCACGCGCTGCTGCTGATCAATATGGACAGTGCCGAGGAACGCGCCAAGGCGGATGAATACGTCGGTTGGCTCAACGATCTGGCGATCTCGATGGACGGCACCTGCACCGGCGAACATGGCATCGGGCAGGGTAAACGCCCCTATCTGACCAAGGAACTTGGCGCCGCGACCCGCTATATGGCGGCGGTCAAGGCAGCACTGGATCCGGATAATATCCTGAACCCGGGTAAGATCATTTCCGATTGATCAAAGGGATTAAAATCATGAGCCTTTAAGGGCGGTGCGGGCGTGAACCTGCGCCGCCTTTTTGCGTTAGGCGCGGGGCAGGGATTCTGTCGCGTAGCGAAGATTCCGCACGGCAGGGCGCGAAAGGTCGGTTTTGTCGACTTTTGCGTCGGATGGATTTCGCGGTGATTTCAGGAATTCCGGCATACCATTGCCAAACCCTAGTCATTTCTTCCGGAGAAGCGGGATATGAAAACCCAAGTCAAAGCACTGGTTGTCGGCGGTGGCGCCGTCGGGACCTCGATCGCCTATCATCTGGCCAAGGCGGGCTGGGACGATGTGATGCTGATCGAACGGGACGAGCTGACCTCGGGCTCTACCTGGCACGCGGCCGGACTTTTGCCGCTGTTCAACATGTCCTATGCGACCACCCACATCCACAAGTACTCGGTGGATTTTTACAAGACGCTGGAAGAAGAAACCGGGCTCAACGCCGGGTTTGCCGTGGTGGGGAACCTGCGTATGGCGCAGACGCAAGAGCGTATGGACGAATACATGCTCTATGCCTCGACCGCCGAGACCTGCGACGTCGATTACGAATGGCTGACCCCGGAGCAGATCAAGGAACGCTGGCCGCTGATCGAGACCGGCGACCTGAAGGGCGCGATCTACCACACCGAAGACGGTTACATTAACCCTGCCGATGTGACCCAGGCGATGGCCAAGGGCGCCCGTCAGCGCGGTGTCGAGATCGTGCGCAAACTGCAGGCCGATGCCTTCCACTGGAATGGCACTCACTGGGAAGTCACCTGCACCAAGATGGTCGAAAAGGGCGGCAACCTCGTCGAGAGCGACGAGCAGGTGGTGATCACCGCCGAGCACGTGGTGACCGCCTCCGGCAACCACGCGCAGCGCACCGCCAAGATGCTGGGTATCAAGATGCCTGCGATCCCGGTCGAGCACACTTTCATCGTCATGGACAAGGACCCCGAGCTGGTCAAATGGCGGGAGGCGGGCAACCCGGAGCACCCCGTCGTGCGTGATGCCGACAATGAATCCTACGCGCGTGAAGAGCGCGGCGGCTGGATCCTCGGCATTTACGAGCATGGCGCACCAGCACGGTTCGAACACGGCGTGCCGGACAGCTTCCGCGCTGATCTGTTCCCGTTGGATCTGGACCGGATCGCCGATCAATACATGGCGATGGCAGAGCGCGTGCCCTCCTGTGCCGAAAGCGGCCTCAAGGACGATTTCAACGGCCCGATCTGCTATACGCCCGACGGTAACCCGCTGGTCGGCCCGGCGCCCGGTCTGCGCAACATGTGGCTGGCCGAAGGCTTCTCCTTCGGCATCACCGCTGCGGGTGGCACTGGCTATTACCTGGCGCAGATGATGGTCGATGGCGAGGCCGAGATCGACATGGCGTCGCTCGACCCCAAGCGGTACTCCTCCAACTGGATGACGACCGAGTTCGCCGCGCGCAAGAACGAGGAAGCCTACGAGCACGTCTACATCCTGCACCACCCGGACGAAGAGCGCCCGGCCTGCCGCCCCTTGCGGACCTCGCCGGCCTATGACCGTCAGGCCGCCCGCGGTGCGCAATTCGGCTGGGTCAACGGCTGGGAACGCCCGAACTATTTCGGCCCGCTGGATGCGCCGGAGAACTTCGACCACGATGCGCGTTCGTTCCGCCGTGGTGGCTGGTGGCAATATGCGGTCGAAGAGGCCAAGGCGATCCGCGAAGGCGTCGGCCTGATCGACGCGACCGCCTTTACCAAACACGTGGTCAAGGGCCCCGGTGCCACCCAGTTCCTCGACTGGTTCACCTGCAACAAGCTGCCCAAGGTAGGCCGGATCAATCTGACCTATGCGCTGACCTCGGCCGGGACCACCCGTACCGAATACACCATCGTGCGCAACGGCGAGAACAACTATTACCTCGTCTCTGCTGGCGCCTGGACCGAATATGACGCGGATTACCTGCGCAAGGCGGCCGAGGACAAGATGGAGGAGTTCGGCTATATCGAGATCCAGGACGTGACCACCCAGTGGGGCGTCTTCGCCATCGCCGGGCCGAAGTCCCGTGATGTGCTGAAAGAGGTGATCAAGGACGCTGATCCGGAGACCGCGCTCAGCAACAAACGTTTCCCCTGGCTGTCGGCCAAGCAGATCGAGCTGGGCATGTGCCCGGTGAACGCGATCCGCGTGGCCTATACGGGTGAGCTGGGCTGGGAGCTGCACCACCCGATCGAGATGCAGAACTACCTGTTCGACCTCTTGGAGAAGGCAGGCGAGAAACACGGTATGAAGCTGGTCGGCGCCCGTGCCCAAAACTGGCTGCGTCAGGAGAAGAGTTACCGCGCCTTTGGGCACGAGCTGGGCCGCGACGCGACCCCGCTTGAGGCAGACCTGCCGCGCTTTGTCGATCTGGAGAAGGACTTCTACGGCAAGGATGAAATGGTGGCCAAGGGCATCCGCTCCAAATGCTGCACCATTCTGATCGACGGTCCGACCGACACCGATCCCTGGGGCCGCGAGGCGCTTTATGCCGAGGATGGCACCCGCGTCGGGCGCCTGACCACAGGCGGCTATTCGGTGGCCTTCGAGAAGAGCATCGGCATGGGCTATGTGAAACCGGAATACGCGGTGGAAGGCACCAAGCTGAAGGTCAAGATGCTGGACCAGCTGTGGGATGCGGTTGTGACCTGCGACAGCCCCTATGATCCGAAGAACGAAAAGATCCGTGTGAACGGATAAAACAGCAAAGCCCCGGCCACCGTGCCGGGGCTTTTTTGTTGGAATGACGGACTGGTCGCGCTTTGCTGCCGGTTGTCCTGCTTCTTTTTCCGACTACCCTTTGCGAGGTGCCGTGCATGGCTGTGGCGTCTGCGGGCTGGTGATCGAATTTGCGATTTAAGGGAGAAGAGGATGAAGCAGGTCTTTGGCAGTGCAGCTTTGTGTCTGACGCTTGCAGCGTCTGCATCGGCGCAGTCCGCTCCCGGAGAACCGGGCACGATTAGGATCACCGGATCCGCCGAACACACCTATATCGACCAAGACACGGCATCTGCCGATGCGTTGCGGCGCGTGTTGGAGGGCATCCGTTTGCCGACGGGGTTCAGGATCGAACTCTATGCGATGGTTCCCGGTGCCCGCCACATGGCACTTTCCCCTGGTGGCACAGTTCTGTTTGTCGGCACACGGCGGGACAAGGTCTGGGCAGTTCTGGACCGTGACCGCGACGGCGCTGTTGATGAGGTCAAGGATTTCGCGCCCTCCCTGAGCCTTGATATCTCCAATGGCGTGGAGGTTTCTCCGGATGGCGATCTGTTCATCGCCGAACGTAACCGGGTTTTGCGCATTGCAGGCGCCGAGGCCTTCGATCAGAACGCTGACATGGTCGCGGTGCCAATTGTGCCGCAGGGCAGCCTGATCCGCGAGGCCGAGGAAAGCTCATATCACACGGCGCGGGTCATCAAGCTGGGGCCGGACAACAAGCTGTATATCTCGCTTGGGCAGCCCTTCAACGTGGCGCCACCGGAAAAGCTGGCGCTTTACAATGAAACCGGGATTGGCGGGATCATCCGCATGAACCGTGATGGCAGTGGGCGCGAAGTTTTTACCTATGGCGCGCGCAATTCCGTTGGGCATGACTTTCACCCGGAAACCGGAGAGCTGTGGTGGACCGACAATCAGGTCGACGGCATGGGCGACGACATTCCACCCGGCGAAATCAACCGCCAGACCGAGAAGGGTCAGCATTTCGGCTTTCCCTGGTACGGTGGCGGATCAACCCGGACGCGCGAGTATGCGGGGCAGGAGGTTCCGGTCGAGGTTGTCATGCCTGCGGTCGAAACCATCGCCCATGCGGCTGATCTGGGCATGAGTTTCTACACCGGGGACATGTTCCCCGAAAAATACCGCAACGCGATCTTTTCGGCCCAACATGGGTCCTGGAACCGCTCCGAGCGGGTCGGCGCACGGGTGATGGTGACCTTCATCGACGCGCAGGGGAACGCGGCCATCGAACCCTTTGCCGAAGGCTGGCTGAACCAAGACGGTGAATATGATGGTCGCCCGGTGGATGTTATCCAGCACCCGGATGGCTCCATTCTGGTGTCGGATGATTTTGCCGGTGCCGTCTACCGGATTTCCTATTCCCCGTAGGCCTGCTGCTTTGTCCGACCCGATGAGAGGGCACACCGCTTGTTTGGATGCCAGAGGGATGCCACAGTCACCTCATCAGGTGCAGGAGGGATAAGATGCTGGGTTTCCTTACGCTTATACTGGTGTGTCAGCTGGCTGGGGAGTTCATCACCGGGGCCTTGGCGCTGCCCATACCGGGGCCGGTGCTGGGCATGGTGTTTCTGTTCATCATTCTGATGCTGCTGGGCCGGGTGCCCGCGCAGCTGGATCAGACGGCAAACGGCCTGTTGCGTTCGATGTCGCTGCTGTTCGTGCCGGCCGGGACCGGGGTGATCCTGCATTTCCAGCTGCTGGGACAGGCGCTGTTGCCGCTGGGGCTGGCGCTGGTGGTCTCGACTTTGGCGACCATCGCGGTGACTGGGCTTTTGATGCAGTGGCTGGGGGCGGGGTCCGCCGATGGATAACCTGCAGGACACCTGGGTCTATCTCAGCGCATCGCCGCTGTTTCATCTCACCCTGACGCTGGTTGCCTTTCAGCTGGCCAGTTTCCTGTTTGAGAAAACCGGCAGGAACCCATTGCTGAACCCGGTGCTGGGGGCGGTGCTGATCGTTGTGGCTGTGCTGATGCTGACCGGGACGGATTATGGCAGTTATTTCGAGGGCGCCCAGTTCGTGCACTTCCTGCTGGGGCCTGCCACGGTAGCCCTTGCGGTGCCGCTCTATCGGCAATGGTACCGGGTGCGCCGTTCGGCTCTGGCTATCGTGGTGAGCCTTGTCGCCGGATCGCTGACCGCCATCCTGTCCGCCTTGGCGGTGGCCTGGCTTGCAGGCAGTTCCGAGGCGGTTCTTGCATCGGTGGCGCCGAAATCGGTGACGGCGCCCGTGGCAATGGGCATTGCCGAGAAACTGGGCGGCCTGCCGTCGCTGACCGCGGTTCTGGTGATCGTGACCGGCATCCTTGGCGCCATGCTGGGGCCGAAGGTTCTGGACGTGACCGGCGTGGTCGACTGGCGCGCGCGGGGGCTGGCGATTGGCACCGCCAGCCACGGGATCGGTACCGCTCGGGCGTTGCAGGTGAACGAAACCGCAGGCGCCTTTTCCGGCCTTGCCATGGGGCTCAACGCGCTCGCAACCGCGCTGCTGCTGCCGATCATCTGGAGCGGCATCCTGTGGATCATGGGCGGCTGAGCCGGATCAGCTGTCGCTGGTCTCGTTCAGCTCCATGTGGCCTTCGCCGCGCGCGAGCACCCGGCGCAGGATCGGTTCGAAGAATTCCAGCGGTTTCGTCGGGTAATCCGGGTCAAAGGCGCATTGATCATAGTCGTGACAGAATTTGCGGCAGTCTTCCCAATAGGGGCTGTCGCGGTATTTGTCGCGTGCGTGGCGGTCGCCGCCAAGGTGGTGATTGTAGTAATACCCCTGAAAGACGCAGTGGTGTTTCAGGATCCACCAGGTGCGTTCGCTGACATAGGGTTTCATCATCGCGGCGGCCAGTTCGCCGTGGTTATAGGGCGACAGGATATCGCCCACATCATGCACCAGCGCCGCAACGACGATTTCGTCATCAGCGCCATCGGCATGGGCGCGGGTGGCGGCCTGAAGACAATGCTGGAAGCGGTTCACCGGGTAGGGCGTCCAGTCCTCGTCAAGCGAGCGGATCGCGTCCAGAATACGGTCGGGCAGGGCGGCGTTATAGGCCTCCTCATACTCCATGACCGCATCCCAGTCTGCCTTCCCAGCCTCTTCAAAGCTGGTCCAGGTGGGGGTGTGACGTTGATCTTTCATGGCAGGCTCCCGGTTGATCTTTTCCGGAAGCCTAGCCGCTGTTTTTCGAATGGAACAGGCCATTCTGTGTGTAGTGATCCACGCCTCAGGCGGCGGTTAGCTCGTCAAAGCAGGTCATCGCCTTGGCCGCGTACATCATCGCGGGTCCGCCGCCCATCTGGATCGACATCGCCAGTACGTCGGCCACTTCTTCGCGGGTGGCGCCAGCCTTGATCAGGGTTTCCACGTGCAGCCCGATACAGTCCTCACACCGCAGGGCGACCGCGATGCCAAGCGCCACGAATTCCTTCTGCTTGAACTCCAGCGTGCCACCCTGCTTCACCGCCTTGCCAAGGGCGCCAAAGGCCTGCGCGGTCTCGGGGATCGCCCGGTTCAGATTGCGCAGCCCGTTGCGGGTTCCGTCCAGTTTTTCGTGCCAGCCCATGATCTGTCCTTCATCATATTCATTTTCCTGAAGGAGTAGGGTGGCTGCAGTACTGCGGCTTTGATCTGGGTCAGAAATCCGGTTTTTGCGCCACCAGGGCCAGATTGTTTGCTGGCATTTCGATCACCTCGGCCAGATCAAGGCCCGCCTCCTGCAGCCAGTCGATGGTGTCGAAATCGTCCTTGTAGCCGATGAGCGGATCATGGTCCGTCAGAGAGGCGTGGAACCTCTGATCGCCTTCGCTTGTAAGCTCACCAGCGCGCATGAAGGGGCCATAGATCGCGATCCTTCCGGCCGGGGCCAGCGCGCGTGCGGCTTCGCGGATCAGGGTCTTGGCGTCTTCCTCGGTGATAAGGTGCAGAAGATTCGACAGGATGATGAAATCGACTGGCCCGACCGTTGCGGCCCAGCCCGGCGCCGTCGCATCCAGTTCTGCGGCGGGGCGCAGGTTATCAAGGCCCGCCTCTGCGACATAGGCATCGATGCTGGCGCGCCGGGCTGCGTCCACCTCGGTCGGTTGCCAGATCAACCCTGGCAGGCGCCGGGCATAGGCCACCACATGTTGACCGGTGCCGCTGGCGATCTCCAGCGCGCTGCCGGTTTCAGGGGCGATGTCGGCCAAGAGATCGCACAGGGGATCGATATTGCGCTCAGCGGAAGGGGCGAAGAGCTTGCCATCCTGCGCAGCGGCGACAGAGGCGGTGCCGGGAACAGAGCGAACGGGCATCAGCGCAGCCTTTCCGGTGACAGGGAGGCAACGATATCGCGGTCCAGTTCCGGCGTCTTGCCGCCGATCAGGTCGCGCAGCAGGCGCGAGGCGGCTGGTGCGGTCTGAAAGCCATAGCCGCCCTGCGCCGCGCACCAGATGAAATCGGGGCGGTCAGGGTCTGCGCCCAGCACCAGCGCGCCATCGCTCACGAAACTGCGCAGACCGGCCCAGTTGCTTTCGACCCGTGTGACGGGTTCGGTTACCTTTTCCTCATAACGCGCCAGCCCTTCGGCCAGCACCATATCGTCGGCAAAGGCATCGTGCGGCTCAACCGGGTCGGCATCCGCAGGGGAGACCAGCAGCTTGCCTGCATCGGGTTTGGCGTACCAACACTCCCCGACACCCATCATCATCGGCCACTTTGTGACATCGTGGCCGCCCGGTGCGGGCAGTCGCGCCATGGAGCGGCGCTTGGGAGTGATCCCGATGGGCGCAACACCGGCAAGGGCGGCGACACGGTCCGCCCAGGCCCCTGCGGCATTGACCAGCTGCTTGCCCTCGTAGGTCTGACCGCCTGCCGTCACCTGCCAGCCCGATCCGCTATGCTGGATCGCGGTGACCTCGGCCCGTGTGATCACCTGTCCGCCTGCACCGCGCACCACGCGGGCAAAATCCTGGATCATCCGGTCGGTATCCAGATCCTGCGCGTCCTCGTGTAGGGCGGCCATGGTGACGGAGGCCGGATTCAGGATCGGCACCCGGGCATAGGCATCGTCGATATGGATCTTGTGCAGATCCAGTTCTGCGACATCTGCTGCAAAACCGCCTTCTTCGCCGGGGCCTGCCACCAGCATGAAACCGCGCGGTGTCAGGTAACCGCCATTGGCATTGTAATGGTAGTCGGCGCTGGCCTTGTTGAGCGCGACAACGGCTGGGTTGCCATAGCTTTCCTCGAACATGGCGGCCGAGCGCCCCGAGGCGTGATAGCCAAGCGCCTCTTCCGCCTCCAGTACCGTGACGCTGCCCAGATCCGACAGCCGCGCTGCGGCGCTGATCCCTGCGATGCCGCCGCCAATGACGATAAAATCACTCATGCCGAAATACCTTCGTCCTGTTCTTCCAGCCGGTCTGTCGCCGGCGCCGGGCGCGGGCTGAGCGCTGAAATCCGCGCATAAAGATCGGCACTCATATCGAAATCCAACGCCGCAAGCGACGGCGCAAGCTGTTCTGCGGTGCGTCCCGAGATGATCGGCATCGGGCAGCTGGAATGGGCCGCCACCCAGGCCACGGCAAGGGTCGCCGGATCGGTGCCAAGCTCCTGCGCAAGCGCGGCAAGATCGGCAGCGGCGCGATGCATCCAGTCCTGCCCATAGCGGCTGTTGTAGCGGGGATCTTCCTGCAGGCGCCCTTCGCCACTGCCCGCGGCGTATTTGCCGGTCAGCAGCCCGCCGCCCAGCGGAGAGTAGGGCGCGATGGCGATGTCCTGATCGGCGCACATGGGCAGGATCTCGACCTCGGCCTGGCGTTTCACCAGCGAATACATCGGCTGCAGAATATCAATCGACAGATCGTATTTGGCGCCGATCATCTGCGCCTTGACCACCTGCCAGGCGGCGAAATTCGACAGGCCCACATAGCGGATCAGCCCCTGTTGTTTCAGGGATGCAAAACATTCCAGCGTTTCGTTGAGGTCGGTTTCGGGATCGAACCGGTGCAGGTAAAGGACATCCACCATATCCAGATCCAACCGCGCCCGGCAGGTGTCGAACTGCGCCCGCATGTTGGCTACCCCTGCGCCGCCGGTATAGCCCACCTTGGTGGCGATCAGCAGCTTGTCGCGCTCCCCCTTGATCAGGCGGCCGAGGATCTTCTCGCTTTCGCCCTCGTTATAGACCCAGGCGGTGTCGAAATGGGTGATCCCGGCTGCGCGGCAGGCGTGATACATTTCGGCCGATTGCGTTGCGTCGGCGCGGCCTCCGAACTGCATGGTGCCAAAGGCAAAGCGGCTGACGGGGGCGTGGTCGGGGGTGGTCAGGATGCGTGTCATGGCGGCAACCTGCCACGTCGCGGGAACAGGGAAAAGAGCGAAGATGACGCAACAACAGGCTTCTGCCAAAAACGCCGCCGCGCGCAATTGTGACTGGAGCGCGCAGCGTTTGCAGGGCACAACAGAGCCATGTTTGATGCCCGTATCCGCCCGTTGATCGACCCTGCGTTGAACGCGCAGGGCAGGGTCATTGCGCGCTGGGGGATCAGTGCCAATCAGGTGACGCTATTAGGGCTGGCGCTGGGGCTTCTGTCTGCTGCGCTGATTGCTCTCGGGATGTTTGGCTGGGCGCTGCTGCCGTTGTTGCTGTCACGCCTTGCCGATGGGCTGGATGGGGCGGTGGCGCGGGCCAGCGCGCCGACGGGGTTTGGCGGTTATCTCGATATCACCTGCGATTTCCTGTTCTATGGCGCGGTGCCCTTGGCATTCGTGCTGGCGAACCCTGGGGCCAATGGCGCGGCAGGTGCCTTTCTGCTCATGTCTTTCTACGTGAACGGTGCCAGCTTCCTTGGTTATTCCGTCCTGGCCGAGCGGCACCAGATGTCCAGCACCGCGCGCGGCGTCAAAACGCTCTACTTTACCGGGGGGCTGCTGGAAGGGGCGGAGACAATCGGGTTCTTCGTGGCGCTGTGCCTGTTTCCGGGGGCCTTTGCCCTGATGGCCTGGGTGTTCGGCGCCTTGTGCTTCGTGACGGCTGCGTCGCGCGTGCTGTTGGCCTATCGGGTGTTCTCGCAGAAGCGCTAAGCCCCCCGGTGATTACTGTCGAGGCTGCGCTGT
Source organism: Pseudophaeobacter sp. 1A09344 (assembly GCF_041008745.1). NCBI lineage: Bacteria > Pseudomonadati > Pseudomonadota > Alphaproteobacteria > Rhodobacterales > Roseobacteraceae > Pseudophaeobacter > Pseudophaeobacter sp. 1A09344. The sequence goes on along the minus strand of NZ_JAXGFS010000002.1, from coordinate 25,047 downwards.
CTATGCGCCAGCTTATCGGCGTCTGATCCGATCCCGTCGTGCGATAATGTGAGTGACCGCACAGACCGGAAGCCAGATCTGAGCAAGCAGACCCGCGCCCAGTACGTTCCAGAACAGCGCCTCGGCGCCGCCCGAAAAACCGAACCTGGTTCCGGAGAGCAGGAACGCCACGCAAAAGGCGATCAGGCAGGACAGGAAAAATGCGCGCCATGGCTGGTTCGGCAGACGCCGGATCGTGAGAATAGACGCTGCGCAAGCGACCACGGTAAGGGCGATGGAGTAGGGGAGCCAGTCGCCCGCCAAGAGATAGCCGTAATCGAAAAACTCCATCCTTTTCTAGGCCTCCCGGTCTAGCGCCCGCCGATGCTGGTGCGATGAGTATATTAGGAGAGTTGGTCGTGGTCTGCAAAAGGTTGCTTTGCTGCAGAAGTTGGGGTCGCCCAAGATTTGCGGAGTGGCTGTGCAGAGGAGAACTGCAGCCACCAAAAGAAAAGGCCCGCCAATCTGGCGGGCCTTTCCGTAACTCGTCTGGGCAAGCCGCTTACTGCGGGATATCGCCTTCGATGCCTTCCACAAAGAAGTTCATGCCGGCCAGGGTGCCGTCATCGGCGGTTTCACCCTCTGCCAGCCATGCCGAACCGTCCTGCTTGTTCAGCGGGCCGGTGAACGGGTGGTAGGAACCGTCCGCGATGGAGGCTTTCAGCGCCAGCGCGGCTTCTTTCACGTCGGCGGGAACCGCGTCGGAGATTTCACCGATGCCGACCATGCCCGGGCCGATGCCGTCCCAGGTGTCAACCGAGGTCCAGGTGCCGTCCATCACGGCCTTGGTACGGGCGATGTAATAGGGCGCCCAGTTGTCGATGATCGAGGAGACGCGCGGTTTCGGCGCATACTCGGCCATGTCGGACGCCTGACCAAAGGTGATCACGTTGCCTGCGGCCTGTGCGGCGGCCTGCGGTGCGGTGGAGTCGGTGTGCTGCAGGATCACGTCGGCGCCCTGTTCGATCAGAACCTTAGCGGCGTCGGCTTCTTTGGCCGGGTCGAACCAGGTGAAGGCCCAGACGATCTTGAAGGTGACGTCGGGGTTCACTTTCTTGGCGTGGATATAGGCAGAGTTGATGCCGCGGATCACTTCGGGGATCGGGTAGGAGCCGATGTAGCCGACGATGTTGCTCTCGGTCATGTTGCCCGCGATGGTGCCCTGAACGGCGCGGCCTTCATAGAAGCGTGCAGAATAGGTCGAGACGTTGTCGGCGCGCTTATAGCCGGTGGCGTGCTCGAACTTCACGTTCGGGAACTTCTTGGCGACGTTGATGGTCGGATCCATGTAGCCAAAGGAGGTGGTGAAGATCAGGTCGGCGCCCTGCAGCGCCATCTGGGTGATCACGCGCTCGGCGTCGGGGCCTTCGGCGACGTTTTCAACGTAGACGGTTTCGACCTTGTCGCCGAATTCTTCTTCCACGGCCAGACGGCCCTGATTGTGCTCATAGGTCCAGCCACCGTCACCGACGGGACCGACATAGACAAAGCCTACCTTGGTCTTGTCTTCGGCCATCGCGCCGGTCGCAAGGCCAAGCGCCATGGCGGCGCTGGTCAGAAGTGTCGTCAGTTTCATCAAAGGGATCCCCCGTGTTGTTTATAATATGCCCGGATGCCCGGGCAGGGTGTTTGGCCTGCCGTCAGATCCTAACGGGAGGCATGGAAATTGCGGCCAAGGGCAGCGGGTGCGCTGCTCTTATCCGCGGATAGAATGACAAGCACCACAATGGTGATCAGATAGGGCGACATTGCCAGATACTCGACCGGGATGGCAACGCCTGCTGCCTGAAGATTAAGCTGCACCACGGTAACACCGCCGAAAAGATAGGCGCCCAGCAGCACCCGCCAGGGTTTCCAGCTGGCAAAGACCACCAGCGCAAGGGCGATCCAGCCGATGCCGGCGGTCATGCCTTCGGTCCACTGGGGGACCCGGATCAGGCTGATATAGGCACCGCCCATGCCTGCGCAGGCGCCGCCGAACAGGATCGCCAGCACCCGGATGCGCAGCACCTTGTAGCCAAGCGCATGGGCCGCATCGTGGTTTTCCCCGACCGCGCGCAGGATCAGACCCACACGGGTGTATTTCAGTACCACCCAGACCACCGCTGTCAGGACAATGCCGAAATAGAGGATGATGTCATGGCCAAACAGGATCGGGCCGACAACGGGAAGATCGCTCAGCACCGGGATGTGGATGTCCTGCATCTGCGGCGGTTTGATGCCGACATAGCTTTGTCCCATCAGCGCCGAGATTCCGAGCCCGAAGAGCGTGAGTGACAGGCCCGATGCGACCTGGTTGGCCTTGGCAAACTGGGTGAGGATGGCGAAGAGGGTGGACAGCGTCGCCCCCGCCACTGCGGCGATGACAAAGCCGAAGAGCGGTGAGCCGCTTTCGACGGCGGTGGCAAAGCCGGCGATGGCGCCGGTGATCATCATGCCTTCGACGCCAAGGTTCAGAACGCCTGCCTTTTCCACCACCAGTTCGCCCACGGCGGCCAGCAGCAGCGGCGTAGCCGCCACCATGAGGGAGGCGATCAGCAGGACCGGGTTGATTGCGGATAGATCCATCTTACGCCACCTCCGGCTTGCCGATTGCGATACGGAAATTGGTGAGCAGGTCAAAGGCCAAGAGGAAGAAGAGTAGCATCCCCTGGAAGACCTGGATCGCTGCCGAGGGCAGGCCCATGTTCGATTGCGCGATATCGCCGCCAATATACGTCAGCGCCATCAGCCCTCCTGCCAGCAGGATCCCGACGGGATGCAGGCGACCAAGAAAGGCCACGATAATTGCGGTGAAGCCATAGCCTACGTTGAAATCGATCGAAACCTGACCCGACGGGCCGGAGACCTCGAACAGGCCCGCAAGGCCGGCCAGCATGCCGGAGGTGCCAAGGCAGAACAGCACCAGCCGCGCCGGGTTCACGCCGGCAAAACGCGCGGCGCGCGGGGCTTCGCCGGTCAGGCGGATCTGATAGCCCAGCATGTGCCGGTTCAGCAGCACATAGGCAAAGATCACCGCGATCAATGCTGCCACAACGCCCCAGTGCATACCGGTTCCGGCGATCAGATCGGCGTTATGGGCGCTTTCGTATTGCTGCAGGTTGCGGCTGCCCGGAAAGCCAAAGCCTTCGGGGTTCTTGAGCAATCCCAGCGACATGGAGGCAAGGAACTGCTCGGCCACATAGACCAGCATCAGGGAGACAAGGATTTCATTGGTGCCGAAGCGAACCTTCAGAAAGGCCGGAATCATCGCCCAGATCCAGCCGCCAAAGGCCCCTGCGAGGACCATAAGCGGGAAGATGTACCAGGCCTCGAGTGGGTAAAAGGCCAGCCCCATCCCGGCGCCGAACAGCGCGCCCATGATGTACTGCCCTTCGGCGCCGATGTTCCAGATCCCGGCGCGAAAGCCCAAGGACAGCCCGATGGCGATCAAGACCAGCGGCGCGCCTTTAATCAGCAACTGCGGGCGGTAGTAGAAGGCAAACTCGCCAAACAGCGGTTCCCAGAAGATGGTGCGGATCGCCTCGACCGGGTCCTTGCCCAGGATTGCGAACAACAGCCCGCCCGCGATCATCGTTGCGAGCACCGCCACCAGCGGCGTGGCCATCGACCAGGCGCGCGACGGCTGTGGCCGTTTCTCAAGCCGGATCATGCGTCGGCTCCTTCATTGATAGTCAAATACTGGCGGAGATCAGACATGCGCCACCTCCATGCCGTGGGCGCCGCCCATCATCAGGCCGATTTCATCCACTGTCAGCCCCGCAGCCGGGCGCGGGGCGCTCAGGCGGCCTTCGTTGAGAGCGGCGAAACTGTCGGAAATCTCCATCAACTCGTCCAGATCCTGACTGATGCAGATGACGGCGGTGCCACCTGCGGCCAGATCCAGCAGCGATTGTCGGATCGCGGCGGCGGCAGAGGCATCGACGCCCCATGTGGGCTGGTTCACCACCAGCACCTCGGGGCGTTGCAGCACCTCGCGGCCGATGACGAATTTCTGCAGGTTGCCCCCGGACAGGGAGCGCGCCGCGTTTTCCGGTCCCGGCGTGCGCACGTCGAATTCGGAAATCACGCGTTTGGCAAACGCCTTGGCGGCGGGCCAATTGAGGAAACCGCGGCTGACCAGGCCTTCGCGCACGGCGGCGGTCAGCATGGCATTTTCCGTGAGGCTCATGTCCGGCGCTGCCGCATGGCCAAGGCGTTCTTCGGGGGCCGACAGTAGCCCAAGGCGGCGCCGCGCAACCGGACCCAGCTTGCCGATGGGCTTCCCGTGAAGTTTCACAGCATCCGGAACCGACAGGGTCTCGCCCGACAGAACTGCAAGGAGTTCATCCTGCCCGTTGCCGGCCACACCGCCGATGCCAAGGATCTCCCCCTTGCGCACGCTCAGGTGGACATTTTTCAGCGCGGTGCCAAAGGCCGAAGGTGCGGGAACCGACAAGCCGCTGATGTCCATCGCCACGTCGCCCAGATCCCGGCCAGCGCGTTCCGGGGTCTTGAGAGCGGTACCCACCATCATCTCGGCCATGTCGCGGGCCGAGGTTTCGGATGGGGTGCATTCGCCGACATTCTTGCCCAGCCGCAGGATGGTGGCGTGATCGCACAGGGTGCGGATCTCTTCCAGCTTGTGACTGATATAAAGGATCGAGGTGCCTTCGCTGCGCAGTTTCTGCAGGGTCTCGAACAGGATCTCGACCTCCTGCGGGGTCAGCACCGAGGTTGGCTCGTCCATAATCAGCAGTTTCGGGTCCTGCAGCAGGCAGCGGATGATCTCGACCCGCTGGCGTTCCCCGGCAGAGAGATCGCCCACGGTGCGGAATGGATCGAGCGGCAGACCATAGGTTTCAGAGACTTCGCGGATGCGGCTGGCCAGATCGCGCAGCGGCGGCGGGTTTTCCATGCCAAGGGCGATGTTTTCCGCCACGTTCAACGCATCGAACAGGGAAAAATGCTGGAATACCATGGCGATGCCATCGGCGCGGGCGGCGCGAGGCTCGGCCGGGGCAAAGGGCGCTCCGCGCAGCAGCATCTGGCCGCTGTCCGGCTTCACCAGCCCGTAGATCATTTTCACAAGGGTGGATTTGCCGGCGCCGTTTTCACCCAGAAGGGCGTGGACCTCGCCTTCGCCGATGTCGAAGGACACCTGATCGTTGGCAACGACGCCCGGGTAGGCCTTGGTCAGGCCCTGGAGGCTCAGAAGGGGTACAGTCACGCGTGCCGGTCCTTTCTTAGTTCCTGTTCTGCGCTGCCTCTTGCATCCAGCGCCAGCAGCTGCGCCGTCACACCGACCGCGATTGCCTGCGGGTGCTTGCCCAGGGCCGGATCCCCAATTGGGCAGGTGATCCGGTCGATCCGCGCGGGGGCGTGGCCTAGGGCAGCAAGCCGGGAACGGAAGCGCGCCCATTTGGTCGCGGAGCCGATCAGCCCGGCAAAGGCAAAGTCATGTTTCAGCAGGGCGTGGCATAGCGCCAGATCCAGCTCATGGGAATAGGTCAGAACCAGATGTCGGGCAGTTGACGGCGCGTGAGCCACCAAAAGCGACGGATTTTCAGCCCATACGGGGGTTATGGTGTCCGAAATATGCTCAGGAAACCGGTTTCGGGCGGTGTCGACCCAGGTGATGTCGTGATCGGGCAGGGGCGCCAGAACATCGACCAGCGCGCGCCCGACATGGCCCGCGCCCCAGATCCACAGCGGGTGCTCTGGCTGGTGCCTGGCTTCGATCATCCAGCCATCGATCAACTGTGGGGCCGGGCGCTGGCCCTGATTGCGCTGCCGGGTCAGCAGACGCCGCACCGTGAGCGGCATCGGGCTGTCCTGTCCCGCAGGACGCGCGATCACCTCGGTGTCGAGGCGTTCTAGGTCATCCGCCTGATAGACTTCGCTCAGCAGCGTTACCGATCCGCCGCAGCACTGGCCCAGATCGGGGCCAAGCGCGTGGGTGCTGAGAACCGATGCCCGGTCCTGCACGACGGCCTTTTGCGCTGCTTCATATTCAAGCGCTCCGCCGCCGATGGTGCCGGACTGGGCAAAACCGTCCTCTGTGCGCCAGACCAGCATGGCGGCGCCCACTTCGCGCGGGGAGGAGCCGCGGATGGCGGCGATCAATACGCGGGTGACACGACCGTGTGCTGTTACTGCGGCCTTGAGCCCGTCCAGATCAACCCCCATCACTGGTCCTCCGCGCCGCGCGCCAGATCTCTTCGGCGGTGGCCGGTGCATCAAGGGCAGGATAGGTCGCGCCAAAGGCGGACACCGCATCCGACAGCGCCAGCCAAGCCGAAATCCCCAGCATGAAGGGCGGCTCGCCCACTGCCTTGGATCGGTAGATGGTCTCTTCGCGGTTCTGCCCGTCATAAAGCGCCACGTTGAAGACATCCGGGCGGTCAGAGCAGGCGGGGATCTTGTAGGTCGAAGGCGCATGGGTGCGCAGAGCGCCCTTGTCGTCCCAGACCAATTCCTCGGTGGTGAGCCATCCGGCGCCCTGCACATAGCCGCCTTCGACCTGGCCGATGTCCAGCGCCGGGTTCAGCGAGGCGCCTGCGTCATGCAGGATATCGGCGCGCAAGATGCGGTTTTCGCCAGTCAGCCGGTCCACCACAACCTCGGTCAGGGCGGCGCCATAGGCAAAGTAGAAGAAGGGGCGTCCCTGTCCCTTGATCCGGTCCCATTCCAGTTTTGGGGTCTTGTAGAAGCCGGTCGACGACAGGCTGATCCGCCCCTCGTAGCATAGTTTCGCCGCCGCATCGAAGCTGAGCTCCAGAGCGTCGCCGATCCGAACCACGCCATCTGCAAAGACCACATCCGCAGGCGCTGCCTGATGCAGGTTGGCCAGATGTTCGGCCATGCGGGCACGGATGGTGTCGCAGGCGGCCTTGACAGCCATCCCGTTGAGGTCAGACCCGGAAGAGGCCGCCGTGGCGGAGGTATTGGGCACCTTGGCGGTGTCGGTGGCGGTGATCTTCACCTTCTCCAGTGGGATGCCAAACCGGCTGGCGGCCACCTGCGCGACCTTCTGGAACAATCCCTGTCCCATCTCGGTGCCGCCGTGGTTCAGGTGGACCGAGCCATCCTGATAGACATGAACCAGTGCCCCGGCCTGATTGAGGTGGGTCAGGGTGAAGGAAATACCGAATTTGACCGGAGAGAAGGCAAGCCCCCGTTTGAGGTGTGTCTGCCTCTGGTTCCAGTCGGCGATTTCTGCCTTGCGGGCGGCATAATCCGCGCTCTCCAGCAATTGCGCGGTCATCTCGTGCAATTCGAAATCGCTGACCTCCATGCCATAGGGGGTCGTGTTGTCGCCCGTGGCGGTGCCGGGAGCGGCGTAGTAGTTGCGTTGCCGCAATTCGACCGGGTCCAGCTTCAGATCATGGGCGATATGATCCATCACCCGTTCGATCCCGACCATGCCCTGAGGGCCGCCAAAGCCGCGATAGGCGGTGGCGCTTTGCCGGTTGGTCTTGAGGCGATGACTTTCGATGCGGATCGCGGGGATCGCATAAGCGTTGTCAGCGTGCAGCATGGCGCGGTCGGCAACCGGCAGCGACAGATCCTGCGCCCAGCCGCAATCCGCCAGATGGTTGAACTCCACCCCCATCAGGCGGCCGTCCGTGTCAAAACCCGCCCGGTAGGAAATGCGGAATGCATGACGTTTGCCGGTGATGACCATGTCGTCATCGCGGTCATAACGCATCTTGCACGGGCGCCCGGTGTGGCGCGCGGCCACGGCGCAGGCGACGGCCAGCGCGTTGCCCTGGCTTTCCTTGCCGCCAAAACCGCCACCCATGCGCCGGGTTTCCACCCGCACCGCATGCATTGGCAGGCCGATGGCCTCGGCCACCTTGTGCTGGATCTCGGTCGGGTGCTGGGTCGATGAATTGACCAGCATGCCGCCATCCTCTTGTGGCTGGGCCAGCGCGGCCTGGCCTTCCAGATAGAAATGTTCCTGCCCGCCAAGGTCAAAGCTGCCTTCGACCATGCGCGGGGCGGCGGCGATGGCTGCGGCGGCATCGCCCTTTTGATAGATGCGCGGGCCTTCCTCGAAACGGCTGTCGGCGGCCAATGCGGCCTCCAGCGTCAGCAGGGGTGTTTCCTCGGCGTAGTCTATCATGGCCTTGCGGGCGGCGATGCGCGCGGCCCGGTGGCTGGTTGCCACCACCAGAAACACCGGCTGTCCGACATAGTTGACCGCGCCGGATGTCAGTAGTGGCTCATCATGGTTCGATGGGGAGACATCATTGTCAAAGGGCAGATCACCGGCGCTCAGCACCGCGACCACGCCGGAGCTTTGGCGGGCGGGCTCCAGGTCCATCTTGGTGATGCGCCCCTTGGCGATGGGCGACAAGCCGAAGGCCAGATGTAGGGTGCCGCGCGGCGTCGGGGTGTCGTCCACATAGCGGGCGGCGCCGGTCACATGCAGGCGGGCGGCGTCGTGGGGCAGGGGTTTTGCAACGCTCATTGGCCCACCTCCAGCACGCTGACGGTTTCGCCCGCTAGATCCGCGAAACAGCGTTGCAGCATGTTGCGGGCGCAGTCGAGGCGGTATTCATCCGAGGCGCGCATGTCCCGCATCGGGGTGAAGTCCTTGTCGAATTCCGCTTGGGCAAGGGCAATGGTTGCCGGTGTCCAGGGTTGCCCGATAAGAGCGGCCTCAACATTGGACGCGCGCTTGGGAATGCCTGCCATGCCGCCAAAGGCGATGCGCGCCGCACGCACGATGCCATCTTCGACCGTGACATTGAAAGCGCCGAGCACGGCCGAGATGTCCTGGTCAAAGCGTTTGGAGAGCTTATAGACGCGCAGGGTATCGGGCCGACGCGGGAAAGAAACCGCCTCGACGAATTCGCCCGGCTGACGGTCCTGTTTGCCGTATTCAAGGAAGAAGTCTTCAAGCGGCAGATCGCGCCGGGTGTCGCCCTTGCGAAGATGCAGCGTGGCGCCAAGCGCGATGAGCGCGGGCGGGTTGTCCCCGATGGGGGAGCCATTGGCGATATTGCCGCCGACCGTGGCAGCCGCGCGCACCTGCTGCGAGGCATAGCGACGGATCATCTCGGCATAGGACGGGTGCAGCGGGGCGATGGCGGCCCGCATCCGGTTCATGTCGACCATGGCGCCGATGCGCACGGTCTCTTCGCTGATCTCGATCTGTTTCAGGTCGGTGCAGCGGTCTAGGAAAATCATGTGCTCCAGATCGCGCAGGCCCTTGGTCACCCAGAGACCGACATCCGTCGCCCCGGCCACCAGCGTTGCCTCGGGGTTAGCGGCGAAGAGCGCGGCGAGATCGTCGGATGAAGTCGGCATGTTATCAAGGGGTGTGGCCGCAGGTGGGGCCTCGGATGCGATCCAGTCGGGCACTGGCTGGTCGGCTGCCGCCTTGGCCGCGCGGATGATGGGCGCATAGCCGGTGCAGCGGCACAGGTTTCCGGCCAATTGGTCGTCGAAATCGTGGGCGCCGTTCTTGTGTGCGGTGACCATCGACATGACGAAGCCGGGGGTGCAGAACCCGCACTGGCTGCCGTGATGTTTGATCATTGCGTCCTGGACCGGGTGCAGGCTGCCGTCCGGCCCGGCAGCGCCTTCGACGGTGCGCACCGATTTGCCGTTCAGCTGTGGCAGGAACAGAATGCAGGCATTCAGCGGCTTTGCGCCCTGTTCATCGGTCACCATCACCGTGCAGGCGCCGCAGTCGCCCTCGTTGCAGCCTTCCTTGGTGCCGGTCAGGCCGCGCTCTTCGCGCAGCCAATCGAGCAGCGTCGCCGACGAATTCGCATCGCTCAGCGTTACCTCCTCACCGTTCAGATGAAAGGTGATTGTCATCTTGTGAAACCCGTCGCCTTACCCTGTTTTCCCGTACTGCCAACCCTTCGATGCGACGTAGAAGAGCCAGCGGGATATATGCATGCTTGTTAAGCATAGCCTAGAAAGCCCAAGCGGATTCTGGCAAGAAAAAGCGACACTACGGGCGGCAAAAGCTTTTGGCCGTGAAATCGTCCGGTCGAATGATTTCCATTTGTTATTAGTGCGGTAGCGGGAATTTGAGAGCGCTGGCTTGCCGCGCCTGTTGAAAACACTTTCAAAAAGAGGCGAAGAATACAGCCCATTATTCAGGCGAAAAGACAGAATCTGCGGTGACAGGCGGCAGCGCGCAAACTGCCGGGCGCGGCACGAATGCGCTTTTCTCCTGCGCGTGGGATCGGATAGCTTGCAGCCATGACCAACGCTCCCCGATTCATTCACCTGCGCACCCACACCGAATACTCTTTGCTGGAGGGGGCGCTGCGGCTGAAGAAGCTGCCGGACCTGTGCAAGGCAAACGATATGCCTGCCATTGCGGTGACGGATACCAACGCGATGTTTTCCGCGCTGGAGTTCTCGGTCACCCTGTCCGGCGCCGGGATCCAGCCCATCATCGGCTGTCAGGTGGATCTGACTTTCGAGAAGACCGAACCGGGAGAGCGCCCCAAGGCGCCGGCCCCCATCGTTTTGCTGGCCCAGAACGAGGAGGGGTACGAGCATCTGATGAAGCTGTCCTCCTGTCTTTACGTGGACAAGGGTGGGCAGCTGCCGCAGGTCACGCTGGAGGATCTGGAGGTCAACTCGGCGGGTCTGATCTGTCTGTCCGGCGGGCCGGACGGGCCGGTGGGACAGCTTTTGCAGCAGGGACAGCGCCCAGCGGCCGAAGCGCTGATGCAGCGGTTGAAGGCGATCTACCCGGATCGGCTGTATGTAGAATTGCAGCGCCATCCGGGCGAGGACGGGCAGCCCGATGCGGAAAAGCTGACCGAACGCGGCCATGTGGAAATGGCCTATGCGATGGAACTGCCGCTGGTCGCCACCAATGACGTCTATTTCCCCAAGACCGAGATGTATGAGGCGCATGATGCCATGATCTGCATCGCGGAAGGCGCCTATGTGGACCAGTCCGAGCCGCGCCGCCGCCTGACCGCACAGCATTATTTCAAAAGCCAGCAGGAGATGGTGACGCTGTTTGCCGATCTGCCGGAGGCGGTCGAGAACACGGTGGAAATCGCCAAACGTTGCGCTTTCATGGCCTATCGGCGCGACCCGATCCTACCGAAATTTGCCGATGACGAGGTGCAGGAGCTCAGGCGACAAGCGAACGAGGGCCTGCAGAACCGGCTTGCGGTGATCCCGCATGCGGTTAGCGTCGAGGAATACCAGAAACGGCTCGATTTCGAGTTGGACATCATCGAGGGTATGGGTTTCCCCGGTTACTTCCTGATCGTTGCGGACTTCATCAAATGGTCCAAGGACAACAATATCCCTGTCGGGCCTGGCCGTGGCTCGGGTGCGGGCTCACTGGTGGCCTATGCGCTGACCATCACCGACCTTGACCCGCTGCGCTATAGCCTGCTGTTCGAACGCTTCCTCAACCCGGAACGGGTGTCGATGCCCGACTTCGACATCGACTTTTGTATGGACCGGCGTGAAGAGACGATCCGCTACGTGCAGCAAAAATATGGCCGCGACAAAGTAGGCCAGATCATCACCTTCGGTGCATTGCTATCCAAGGCGGCGGTGCGCGATATCGGGCGTGTCTTGCAGATGCCCTATGGCCAGGTGGACCGCCTGTCCAAGATGATCCCGGTGGAAGGGGTGAAACCTGTCTCCATCGAAAAGGCCTTGCAGGACGAACCTCGCTTGAAGGAAGAAGCCCGCAATGAGCCTGTGGTGGACCGGCTTCTGACATACGGTCAACAGGTCGAAGGTCTGCTCAGGAATGCCTCGACCCACGCGGCGGGGGTGGTGATTGGCGACCGGCCACTGGATGCGCTGGTGCCGCTTTATCAGGATCCGCGGTCGGACATGCCTGCGACCCAGTTCAACATGAAATGGGTGGAGCAGGCCGGTCTGGTGAAATTCGACTTTCTGGGCCTGAAGACGCTGACCGTCATTCAAAACGCGGTGGACCTGATCAACCAGTCGGGACGCGATCTGCACATCGCTGCCGATGGTACCCAGCTTTATGAGCCGCCCGAAGGCGCGGTGAACGAGATCAACGCCATCCCGCTTGATGACGAGGCCTCTTACAAGCTTTATTCTTCGGCCAAGACGGTTGCCGTGTTCCAGGTGGAATCCACCGGCATGATGGATGCGCTGAAGCGCATGAAGCCGAACTGCATCGAGGATATCGTTGCGCTGGTGGCGCTCTATCGTCCCGGTCCGATGGAGAATATTCCAACCTATTGCGAGGTGAAGAACGGCCAGCGCAAGATCACCTCGGTACATCCGCTGATCGACCATATCCTTGAGGAAACCCAAGGCATCATCGTCTATCAGGAGCAGGTGATGCAGATCGCCCAGGTCATGGCGGGCTATTCGCTTGGCGGCGCGGACCTCTTGCGCCGCGCCATGGGTAAGAAGATCAAGGAGGCGATGGATGCCGAGCGCCCGAAATTCGAGAAGGGCGCGGCGGAGAATGGCGTCGACAAGAAGAAAGCCTCGGAGGTTTTCGACCTTCTGGAAAAATTCGCCAACTACGGTTTCAACAAATCGCACGCGGCTGCCTATGCGGTGGTGTCTTACCAGACCGCCTGGCTGAAGGCGAACCACCCGGTCGAGTTCATGGCCGGTGTCATGAACTGCGATATTCACCTCACGGATAAGCTGGCGATCTATTTCGAAGAGGTTCGAAAGGGGCTGAGCCTGCCCTACGTGCCGCCTTGCGTGAACCGGTCAGAGGCGACGTTCAACGTGGTGAACGGCGAACTGGTCTATGCGCTGGGCGCGCTCAAGAACGTCGGCGTCGATGTCATGCGGCTGGTGACAGCGGCGCGGCGCGAGGATGGCACGGAACGGCCCTTTGTCAGCATTTTCGACTTTGCCCGCCGGGTGAATTTGAAAAAGGTGGGCAAGCGCCCGCTGGAAATGCTGGTGCGGGCCGGAGCCTTTGACCAGCTCGACAGCAACCGCCGACGCCTGTTCGAAAGCCTCGAGGGGCTGGTCAATTATTCTGCCGCGATCCACGAACAGAAGAATTCAAATCAGGTCTCGCTCTTTGGTGAGGCGGGCGACGATCTGCCCGAGCCGCGCCTTGCTGGCACCCCGGACTGGCTGCCTGCCGAACGGCTGGGCGAGGAATTCAAGGCGATCGGTTTCTACCTGTCCGGTCACCCGCTGGACGATTACATGCCCGCCCTGAAACGCAAGGACGTGATGACCCTGGATGAGGTCACCGCCAAGGCCGAGCGCGGTCCCTTCATGGCCAAGATGGCCGGGGTTGTCGCCGGGCGGCAGGAGCGCAAATCGGCGCGCGGCAACCGGTTTGCCTTTGCCCAGCTCAGCGATACCAGCGGCGCCTATGAGGTGACCCTGTTCTCCGAAGTTCTGGAAAAATCGCGCGAGTTCCTTGAGACCGGTGCCAAGGTGGTGATCACCGCCGAGGCGACCATGGAAAGCGACCAGCTGAAACTGTTGGTGCGCTCGGTCGGGCCAGTGGATGCGGCCATTGCCGATGCCGGAAAAAGCTCGCTCAGGGTCTATGTCAGTGATGCCAGCGCCATCGGCACTGTGGCCCGCGTGCTGGAGGATGCAAAATCCGCCGCCCGCAACGCCAGCCGGGGCGAGGTGCTGATGTATCTGCAGGATCCCGGTCTTCCGGGCGATGTGGAAATGGATCTGGGGCAGATCTTTCCGATCAACCCGCAGATCAAGGGCGCGCTGAAGTCGCTGGAAGGTGTTTTGGACGTCGAGGAAATCTAACCCCAGACCCGGCGGGAAACCACCGCGCCGGGATGTGGGGAGGGAACCGTTAAAGCTTTAGATAAACGTCTTCTTCTTGCTGAACGTGTTTTTAGGATAACTGGCATAGTCAAAGGGAAACCTTTTGCACTAGGGCTGCTTCGTGTCATTGTTTTTCGCCAGATTGAAAGACTACTGGGTCTACCTGCTGATCTGTGCAGGGACGATGGTAACCTTTGTGATCAGCGTTGAAATCGATGCATTTGATACCTTCTACGAGTATAGTCGCGCGCATGAGGACTGGGAGCTGGACGAGATCGCCATTCTGGTGCTCAACCTGGCCTTCGGGTCGTTTGTTGCGCTGATCGTAAGGTCCCGCCAGTTGGCCCGCGTTGCAGGGGAACGGGACCGGGCCGAGAAAGAGGCGCAGCAGTTCGCGTGGCATGATCCCCTGACGGGCCTGCCGAACCGGCGTGCGTTCGTCGATCACCTGGCTACGCTCGACAGTGCAGACGGGGCATCGGGCGGGGTTGTGCTGATGCTGGATCTTGATCGGTTCAAGGCGGTCAATGACATCCACGGACATGCCTATGGCGATCTGGTCCTGATGGAGTGTGCAGCGCGGCTGAGGGCAGAACTCACTGCGGATGATCTTGTCGCGCGTCTGGGCGGAGATGAATTTGCAATCGCGCTGGATCCAGAGACCACCGCGACGCGCGCTGAAAGCGTCGCCCGGCGTTTGCTGACTGCGATTTCACAGCCGATTCTTGTGGATGGTATCCGGCTGTCCGTCGGCACCAGTGTCGGACTGGCCTTGCTGACACCCCGGCATAAGGCGTCAGACGCCCTGCAATACGCGGATCAGGCGCTCTATTCGGCCAAGAAAGGCGGCCGTGGGCAATTTGCCTGGTTCGACGCAGAGTTGGAACAGGAGGCGCGGGAGCGGCGCGCATTGGAGCTGGATCTGAAAGAGGCCGTAGCGAATGACGAAATCGCACCCTTCTTTCAGCCCGTCTTTGACATTGCCACCGACAGGCTGCGCGGCTTTGAGGTGCTTGCGCGCTGGACCCACGCCACCCGCGGCGTGGTGCCGCCCGATCTTTTCATTGAAATCGCCGAGGATGTCGGGCTGATTGCCCCGCTGGGCTGGAGCGTCCTGCGCCAGGCCTGCCTTGTGGCGCGCAGCTGGGATCCGCGGGTGCGGCTGGCGGTGAATGTATCGCCGACCCAGTTCCGCGACGGTCATCTGGTCGAGCGGATGAAAGAGGTGTTCGAGGAAACGGGCTTTGATCCCCGTCGGTTGGAAATCGAGCTGACGGAAACCGCAATCATGTCGGATTTTGCCATGGCGCAATCCACTCTAAGACAGCTGCATGCACTGGGCGTCACAGTGGCGCTGGATGATTTCGGGGCGGGGTTCTCGTCGCTGTCAAACCTGCGGCAATTGCCGTTCGACAGTATCAAGATCGATGGCAGCTTCATTTCCGACATCAAGGATCGGCCCGAAAACCAGCGAATCGTGTCGGGGATCCTGGCCCTGGCGCATGGGCTGGATCTGGAAGTGACGGCGGAAGGAGTGGAAACCGATGCGGATTTCGACTTCTTGCAGTCGGTGAAATGCGAAATGGGGCAAGGGTATCATTTCGCCCGCCCCATGTCGGGGGAAGACGTGGCTTGGATGCTGGAAACAAAGTGGTCATCGCTGCGGCGCATGCGCTCCAGTTCTGATCCGGAGCAGGACCGGTTCTCCAAGGCAGGTTAGCGCCGCGTGCCTGAAACGCCGCAGCGGCGGGGCGGAAACGGGTGACCGTGGCCGGGGAAGGGGCTTTCCAGCCTTGCCTGCAATCCTATAGCAGCTCAGTAATGCGGCGGCCGCTCATCTCCGAAAATCACCCCGCCGGTACCTTCCTGTGATCGGGTTGCCTCGCGTTCGAACAGCATCTGAACCCGGTGGGTTAGGCGATCCAGTTCGGTTTGCTGACGGGCGATCACATCGCTCAGCTCGTCAACGGTGCGGGTAAGATGCGCGATCTGTTCTTCCAGGTGCTGCATGATGTGTCTCCTTGGCTGCGCAACGTCATACGCGTGCCGGGCTTGCCGGTCCATGGGGGAAACGCCAACCTGCTACCGCGGTTGGCCGACGGGAGACGGCCGACAGGCACAGGATCGACAGGGGGGATGCGCCATGACAATCAGCAGTGAAACACAGGATGGGGTCACCACTATTTCCATCTGTCGCCCCGAGGTGCGCAATGCGGTGGATCCGGATACGGCCCGCGCGCTGTTCGAGGCGTTTCTGGCGTTTGACGCTGATTCCGATGCACGTGTTGCGGTGCTGACGGGGCAGGGCGGTTATTTCTGCGCCGGGTTTGATCTGAAGTCCGCTGGATCGGGCGCTGCGGATGCCTGGATCGCCGGGCTGGATATTCCTGAAGGGTGGTCTGATCCCATGGCCGATCCGCTGCCCGGACCGATGGGACCCTCGCGGCTGATGCTGCGCAAACCGGTGATCGCCGCCATCGAAGGCCCTGCCGTCGCCGGGGGGCTGGAACTTGCCGCCTGGTGCGATCTGCGCGTGATGGCTGACGACGCGACCGCAGGTGTATTCTGCCGCCGCTGGGGGGTGCCGCTGATCGATGGCGGCACGGTGCGCCTGCCGCGCATTCTGGGGCAGGGACGCGCAAATGATCTGATCCTGACCGGACGCCCGGTGCAGGCATCGGAAGCGCTGTCGATGGGGTTGGCAAGTCGGGTCTGCGCACCGGGGGCCGCCCTGAAGGTGGCGCAGGCGCTGGCCGCCGATCTGGTGCGCTATCCGCAGGCCTGCATGCTGGCCGATCACCTCTCCGCCCGTATGGCACCGGGGGAACTGGCGGCGGCACTGAAACGCGAATGGCAATCGCGCGCCAGTTTCGTGGCCGAAGGGCGCGACGGTGCGGCGCGCTTTGCCGCAGGGAAGGGTCGTGGCGGAGACTTTGCCAGTATCTGACAGGCTGTCGTACTCAATCGCAGCTGAGGCGCAAAGGCCGCGACATTGCCTTCGCGCGTATCGTTACCTTGCCGTTGTTACATGCATCGGCTAGACCCCGCGGCACGTATCAGACCAACGACACCCGTGAGGAGGCCACAATGGCCAAAGTCAAGAAACAACCCCGCCCCAAGGCCATCACGCCCAAGGGTTTCCGCGATTATTTCGGCGCCGAGGTCACCCAGCGCACCGAGATGCTGCATGCGATCGCCGGGGTTTACCATCGATACGGGTTTGATGCGCTGGAATCCTCGGCCGTGGAAACGGTGGAGGCGCTGGGCAAGTTCCTGCCGGATGTGGACCGCCCGAACGAGGGTGTCTTTGCCTGGCAGGAGACAGACGAAAGCGGCCAGGGCGACTGGATGGCGCTGCGCTATGATCTGACGGCGCCGCTGGCGCGGGTCTATGCCCAGCACCGCAACGATCTGCCCACCCCCTATCGCCGCTACGCGATGGGGCCGGTCTGGCGCAACGAAAAGCCGGGACCGGGCCGCTATCGCCAGTTCTACCAATGCGATGCCGATACCGTCGGCACCGCCTCGATGGCGGCGGACGCCGAAATCTGCGCCATGCTGTCTGACACGCTCGAAACCGTCGGCATTCCGCGTGGCGACTATCTGGTGCGAGTCAACAACCGCAAGGTTCTGAACGGTGTGCTTGAGGCCATGGGACTTGAGGAAGGCGCTGCCTCCCGCGATGACGTGCTGCGTACCATCGACAAGTTCGACAAGGTCGGCGAAGAGGGCGTGCGCCAGCTGCTGACCAAGGGACGGCTTGATGCCTCCGGTGCCTATATCGACGGTGTCGGCCTTAGCGAAGAACAGGCCGCGCCGGTTCTTGCCTTCCTGACCTCCAAGGCTGCCGACACCGCTGGAACGCTGGAAAACCTGCGCGCTGCTGTGGGCGACAGCAAGATCGGCGCCGAAGGCATTGCCGAGCTGGAGCAGATTGGCGCGTTGCTGGCGGCGGGTGGCTATGGCCCCGACCGGATCGAGATCGACCCCTCGGTGGTGCGCGGTCTTGGCTATTACACCGGTCCGGTGTTCGAGGCCGAGCTGACCTTTGAAATCCTTGATGAAAAGGGCCGCAAGCGGCAGTTCGGCTCGGTTGCGGGCGGCGGTCGTTATGACGGGCTGGTGAAACGCTTCACCGGGCAGGAAGTGCCGGCCGTTGGGGTCTCCATCGGTGTCGACCGTCTGCTGGCGGCGCTGCGCGAAAAGGGACGTCTTGCCACCCAGCCGACCGGGCCCGTGGTGGTCACCGTGATGGACCGCGACCGCATGGCCGATTATCAGGCGATGGTAACCGAACTGCGCAACGCAGGCATCCGGGCCGAGGTCTATCTGGGCAATCCCAAGAATTTCGGCAACCAGCTGAAATACGCGGACAAACGCCATTCCCCCGTCGCCGTGATCGAAGGTGGCGACGAAAAGGAAAACGGTGTGGTGCAGATCAAGGACCTGATCCTTGGGGCAAAGATTGCCGAAAACGCCACGCTGGAAGAATGGAAAGAACGGCCCAGCCAGTTCGAAGTGCCGCGCACGGATCTTGTCGCGAAGGTGCGCGAGATCCTCGAAAGTCAGGGATAGTCCGATGCCCACACGTTCAGAAATATTGGCCCGCGCCGCACGGTTGCGGATGAATTTCGAGGCGGCCGGTGCCCAGGCAGTCGAGCCGCCGCTGTTGCAGCCTGCTGAAACGCTGCTGGATCTTTACGGCGAGGACATCCGCGCCCGCGCCTATATCACCTCGGATGCGCTGCGCGGCGAACAGATGCTGCGCCCCGATTTCACCGTGCCCGTCGTGCAGATGCATATGCGCCAAGGCGCCGATCCGGCCCGCTATACCTACTCGGGCGAGGTGTTTCGCCGTCAGGAACATGACCCGGACCGCGCCAATGAATATGTGCAGGTCGGCTATGAGGTCTTTGACCGCGCCGATCCCGCCGGGGCGGATGCTGAGGTTTTTGCCCTGATCGCCCTGCAGCTCCGGGGCCTGCCGCTGCGCGCCGCGACTGGCGATATCGGCATCCTGATGGCTGCGGTAGAGGGGCTCAACACCACCGACAAGCGTAAATCCGCGCTGATGCGGCATATCTGGCGGCCGCGCCGGTTCCGCAGTCTGCTGGAACGCTATGCCGGGCGGGGCACCGTGCCGGAAAGCCGTAAGAAGCTCTTGTCCACCGAAGGTTCCTTGAGCGGATCCGCCCCCGCGATTGGCAAACGCCGCGCCGCCGAGGTTGACGCACGGGTTGAGCTGCTGCGCGCCGATGCCGCCATGCCGCCGATTTCCGAGCATGAGCTGTTGGCGTTGGAAGCGCTGATGGCCGTGCGCGAAACTATCCCCTATGCCATCGAGCAGATGCGCGATATCGCGGTGGATCTGCCACAGATCCTGCCCGCGCTGGACCGGCTGGAGGCGCGCAGCGCCGCGATGAAGGCGCGTGGCATCGATGTCG
This sequence comes from Pseudophaeobacter sp. 1A09344, assembly GCF_041008745.1. Classification (NCBI taxonomy): domain Bacteria; kingdom Pseudomonadati; phylum Pseudomonadota; class Alphaproteobacteria; order Rhodobacterales; family Roseobacteraceae; genus Pseudophaeobacter; species Pseudophaeobacter sp. 1A09344. The sequence goes on along the minus strand of NZ_JAXGFS010000002.1, from coordinate 5,824 downwards.
ACAGCCTTGATTTCGAAGCCTCCTACGGGCGCACCTCGATGGAATATTACGACGGCTTCGTCTTTGGCTTTTATGCCGAAACCCAGCCCGGACTGCCGCCGGTGGCCAGTGGCGGACGCTACGATGCGCTGACCCGGCAGTTGGGGCAGGGCGATGAAATCCCGGCGGTTGGCGGGGTATTGCGCCCTGATCTGATGCTGATGCTCGAGGAGGCGCAGTCATGAGCCTGAAGCTTGGCGTGCCGTCCAAGGGGCGGCTGATGGAAAAGACCTTTGACTGGTTTGCGAAACGCGGCGTGACCCTGTCGCGCACCGGGTCAGAGCGTGAATATGCCGGGGCAATCGAAGGCGTGCCGGGGATGGAACTGGTGCTGCTGTCCGCCGGAGAGATCCCGCGCGAACTGGCGGCGGGGCGGATTCACCTTGGGGTGACGGGCACCGATCTGGTGCAGGAAAAACTGCCCCGCTGGGAACAGCAGGTCGAAGAGCTGGAGCCATTGGGGTTCGGGTTTGCCGATCTGGTGCTGGCGGTGCCGCAGTTCTGGATCGACGTGGATACGCTTGATGATCTGGACGCGGTTGCGGCGGCGTTTCGCCAGGCCCATGGGCACCGGCTGCGGATTGCCACGAAATACCACCGGCTGGTGCGTGAATTCCTGACCGAGGCCGGTGTAGCCGATTACCAGCTGGTCGACAGCCAAGGTGCCACCGAAGGTACGGTGAAGAACGAGACCGCTGAAATGGTCGCCGATATCACCTCGACCGGAGAAACCCTGAGGGCCAACCACCTGAAGCTGCTGAGCGATGGTTTGGTGCTGAAGTCCCAGGCCACTCTGTGGCGCAGCCGCGAGGCAAAATACAGCGCCGATGAAAAGGCCGCGCTGAATACCCTGTTGGACATGATTGGATAAACTCTCACGTCGGCCTGCGGCTCCCGTATTTGCGGGGGCCGGGTTCCGCGGCAGGGCGCGTTACAGGACGCCGATCTCCGCCAGCGCTTGCGACAATTCGGCGGGCAGGGGCTGTTCCTCTTCGCGCCCGTCGGGCAGGTCTGCGGGGCTGTCCTCGGGCTTCAGATAGCGCCAGCCCTGAAAGGGACGTTTGGGCGCGGTGTTGGTGCGATGCAGGTCGCGGTCCAGCACGATAGCGCAGCGGCGAATTCCGTCCTCGCCGGTGACTTCATCCAGTCGCAGAATGCGCTGGCGGCATTGGATCAGTCCCTTGATCACCCAGAAGATCGAGCCGCCATTCAGCAGCTCGGCCTCGCGTTTCGGCCACATGCGGGTCACGTGGCGGGGCAGGCCTTCGGGCAGCGTCTGGCGGTACTGCTCCTGCCAGGCCTGAAGGGTTTCCACACTTTCGGTTCCGACCGAGAGTTTGACCAGATTGATGTGTTTTTCCAAGGTCGTCCCCCAAGTGCCCAGTCATAGTGTCCGGGTTCGTTATCCTAGGCCTTTTGCCGCGCACGGCAAGCGACTGCAAATCGCTTTTGCGTGGGAGACACCTGCGCTGCTGTCGTGTGCAGGTCCGGGCGAGGCGTTCGAAAATTCTCCCGCAGTTATCCACAGGCTGCCCACAGGTTTCTCCCCGTGGGCAACAGCATCTAGTGTTTCGCTTGGGGATAGGTGTCAATATGTGGTAGGGTCAAGGGTAAAAATCTATGTCGAAATCGTAAATTTGCGTTGAGGCTTCTCTAAACCGTGTAGTATCGAGAGCGCCACGCCGTAACGACCAGCCACGAGGGATTCGCTGTATGAGCCGCTTTGCCGCCCCCATTGCCGAGCAGATCTGGGACATGAAATACCGCTTTAAACAGGCGGATGGGACCCCGATTGACGTCACTGTCGAAGACAGCTGGCGCCGGATTGCGCGCGATCTGGCACGGGCCGAGGACAAGCCCGATGTCTGGGAGGAAAAGTTCTTCGAGGCGCTGGAGGATTTCAAATACCTGCCCGCAGGCCGCATCACCGCAGGGGCGGGGACCGCGCGTCAGGTGACCCTGTTCAACTGTTTTGTGATGGGCACAGTGCCCGACAGCATGGCGGGTATCTTCGACATGCTGAAAGAAGCGGCCCTGACCATGCAGCAGGGCGGCGGCATCGGCTATGACTTCTCGACCATCCGCCCGCGCGGCGCCGACGTAAAAGGGGTGGCAGCAGATGCATCCGGCCCCCTGTCCTTCATGGATGTCTGGGACGCCATGTGCCGCACCATCATGTCCGCAGGCTCGCGCCGCGGCGCCATGATGGCGACCATGCGCTGCGATCACCCGGATATCGAACAGTTCATCACCGCCAAATCCGACCCGGCGCGGCTGCGTATGTTCAACATGTCCGTTCTGGTCACCGATGACTTCATGGATGCGGTCAAGGCAGACGGCTCCTGGGATCTGGTCTTTGGCGACAAGGTCTATCACACGGTCGAGGCACGTGATCTGTGGAACAAGATTATGCAGGCGACCTATGACTATGCCGAACCGGGCGTGATCTTCATCGACCGGATCAACAAGGCCAACAACCTCTCCTATGTCGAGGAAATCTGCGCCACCAACCCCTGCGGCGAGCAGCCCCTGCCACCCTATGGCGCATGCCTTCTGGGCTCGATCAACATGGCGCGGCTGGTGTCGAACCCGTTTGAAACCGATGCCGAGTTGAACCTTGATGCGATGCAGGAACTCGTCGCCACCGCGGTGCGGATGATGGACAACGTCGTTGATGTCTCCAAATTCCCGCTGGAGGCGCAGGCGGCCGAAGCCCAGAACAAGCGCCGGATCGGCCTCGGCGTCACCGGGCTCGCCGATGCACTGCTGATGCTGGGTCTGCGCTATGGCTCGGACGAAGCGGCGCGTCAGACCGACGAATGGCTGCACCAGATCGCCCGCGCCGCCTATCTGGCCTCGGTGGACCTGGCCAAGGAAAAAGGCTCCTTCCCGCTGTTCGATGCGGAGAAATATCTGGCCTCGGGCAATATGATGAATATGGACGAGGACGTGCGCGAGGCGATCCGTGAACATGGCATCCGCAACGCGCTGCTGACCTCGATCGCACCCACCGGCACCATCAGCCTTTATGCGGGCAATGTCTCTTCGGGGATCGAGCCGGTCTTTGCCTATGCCTATACCCGCAAGGTGTTGCAAAAGGACGGCTCGCGCACCGAAGAGGAAGTTGTGGACTATGCCGTCAAGATGTATCGCGACAAGTTCGGCGCCGATGCGGAACTGCCCGACTATTTCGTCAACGCCCAGACCCTGGCGCCTGCGGATCACGTCAAGATGCAGGCAGCGGCGCAGAAGTGGATCGACAGTTCCATTTCCAAGACCATCAACTGCCCGGAAGACATCTCATTCGATGACTTCAAGGATGTCTACATGCAGGCCTGGGACCAGGGCTGCAAGGGCTGCACCACCTACCGCCCCAATGATGTCACCGGATCGGTTCTGTCGGTCAGCGAAAGCGCCGATACTGCGCCGGGTGAAACTGCGGATGCACCGCACGAAAGCGACACGGAGAACGGCGCAGAAGTGGTCTATATGTCCGAGCCGCTGGACCGTCCGCAAAGCCTGGAAGGCCATACCTACAAGCTTAAATGGCCCGACAGCGAGCACGCGATCTACCTGACCATCAACGACATCATCATTGGAGGCCACCGTCGCCCGTTCGAGGTCTTCATCAACTCCAAGAACATGGAGCATTACGCCTGGACGCTGGCGCTGACGCGGATGATCTCGGCCGTGTTCCGCCGTGGTGGCAACGTATCCTTCGTGGTGGAGGAACTGAAAGCCGTCTTTGACCCACGTGGGGGGGCCTGGGTGCAGGGCAAATATATCCCCTCGATCCTGGCGGCCATCGGCGGCGTGATCGAAACCCACATGGTAGCAACCGGGTTCCTCGAAGGGGAGGGGATGGGGCTGAAGTCGGATCCTAAGGCGGAAGTCGTCACTCTGAATACCCCGCGCGGCAAGGCCTGCCCAAGCTGCGGCCAGTTTGAAATGCAGATGGTCGAAGGCTGCATGACCTGCCGCAGCTGTGGCCATTCTAAATGCGGCTGAGCGTGGGGTAACCAAAATGTAGCTGAAAGCTATTCTTGGCCATTTTCCATAGGTTTTTGGCCATTTTGAAAGCAATTGCAGGCCACTTGGAATTCTCTTGGTAGTCTGTTCTTTCTGCGGTGAAGGTGGTTTCGGCAGGCGGATTTTCAAGCGGGGTGTGAAAGAACCGCGCTTCAATACGCGCAGCATTGCAGGGGGACACTCTCGGTACGTGTCAGTGAGGCTCTGGGTGACGTGGAATGGTAGTGTGGACTACGAACCGCGTCGTGGAAGCCTGCAGGGCGCGAGGCGGATAGGCAACGAAAGAGGGCCACGGCATTGCCGCGGCCCTCTATGTGGACTGTTTGAAGTTGCTCGCCCGTGTTTTACGGGGGACACCGTTTGAGCAGAAACTGGTCTGCGCGCAGGGTGTTAGGCACAGGCAAAAAAACGAGGTTCCCCATCGGAAACACCCTCACGGAAGACGTCCGAGGGCAGCTCGAGCCGCAATTTGATCGCTCACTGGCCAGGCGTGGCCCCGCACTGCGTTCAGGCAGTCGATCAAAACTTCGACTGTGCGCCCGATTTCCGTCCCGCCAACGCGGAATGCATCACCTTCTTCAGTATGATGCACCACCGGTGCACCGCCGACATCTCTGAGCAAAACCTCGAGCCGTTGCACCAGATCATCCACGTTATCGAGTTCGTGGGGCATAAACAGTTCATCGACGGACAACTTGCAGATGCCTTCGATTGCAAAACGAAGCGAACGTGGAAGAGCCTCGCGTGCGGGGGGGAGCGCAGTACGCAGCCGTCGCTGGCACGAGATTGCTTTGGCAGCAGACTGTTCGATATCGACATGGTCGGGCTTCAAAAACATTGTGCTTCTCCTCTTTGCGGTGCCAGCTAGATCCGGCACGTCAAGCTGGCGCGCTGCGGCGCCAGGTAATCTTGGGCGTCGTTTGCCGACGCTCAGGACCGCGCTTCACGGAGGCCGTCGAGCAATAGGCATATTTCGTCGACGGCTGGGTCCATGGGATCAATTAAGGCGAAATGTTCCGCTTCGACCCGGTCGGGATCATGAACATGCTCGAGGCTAAGGAGGTCCTCGAGTGCATCCAGTTCGCGGCAAATTCGCGGGGTCGAGGACGACGCAAGGCACAGGTCATCGATGAGGCGCTGAGCGCGCCCTTCGGCGGCGCGCCCACCCAGAAGCGCTGCCGCAGAGCAGATAGCCGAGGCATTGGCAAGGATATAGGGGGTGTGGAACGGTGCGGAAAGGAAGTCACGAGGCAAGAGCCATCTCCTTTTTATGTGCCGACCCAAAGCGGCCAGCGTCAAGATCCCCACGCCGCAGTTGGCGTTTCAACAAAGAGATTGGCTGTTTATGGAGAAGCCGAAGGAGATTTTTTCGGAAATTTACCGTGACGGTTTGATCTAGATCTGACCAGGCAGAAGGATATGCGAATTATTTTTTGTAAGAAGGGCGGAAAACGGAAGTTCGCTGCGAGTGCGAATGCGCCCCCAGACCCACTGTAGAAGCAGACACTCAGCGAGTGCTTTTCCGCTCTGCGTCGGCATGATCGCCTGTCAAGGCGGCAAGCAGCAGTCTGCTGCAAGCCGCGTTGGAACTACAAAGCTCGAAACGGGACGTTGAATGCCGCCGATCGGTAGATCCGAAAGTTGGCGTCGTGAAGGATGGTTGCAGATCACTCTAAAGGCGTGACCTGCTCCCCTTTGAGTCCGCGGTTGTTAGTTCGCTCTGTTCAGTGTTTGGTCCTCTATTGACCGTTGGTGA
>NZ_JAXGFS010000029.1:2500-5196 GCF_041008745.1 Pseudophaeobacter sp. 1A09344 | reverse complement strand
GTTTTGCTTTTTGGTGTTTATGAGACTGTCTGTTACTGGAACAGATCAAGCCTATCGGGCGATTAGTACCGGTCAACTGAATGCATTGCTGCACTTACATCTCCGGCCTATTGACGTGGTGGTCTTCCACGGCCCTCAGGGATACCTTGTTTTGAGGGGGGCTTCCCGCTTAGATGCCTTCAGCGGTTATCCTTTCCGATCATAGCTACCCTGCACTACCGTTGGCACGATAACAGGTCCACCAGTGGATCGTTCACCCCGGTCCTCTCGTACTAGGGGCAACTCCTCTCAAGTATCCTACACCCACGGCAGATAGGGACCGAACTGTCTCACGACGTTCTAAACCCAGCTCACGTACCTCTTTAAACGGCGAACAGCCGTACCCTTGGGACCTGCTCCAGCCCCAGGATGAGATGAGCCGACATCGAGGTGCCAAACACTGCCGTCGATATGGACTCTTGGGCAGTATCAGCCTGTTATCCCCGGCGTACCTTTTATCCGTTGAGCGATGGCCCTTCCACTCGGGACCACCGGATCACTATGGCCGACTTTCGTCTCTGCTCGACTTGTCAGTCTCGCAGTCAGGCTGGCTTCTGCCATTGCACTCAACGAGCGATTTCCGACCGCTCTGAGCCAACCTTCGCGCGCCTCCGTTACGCTTTAGGAGGCGACCGCCCCAGTCAAACTACCCGCCACGCAGGGTCCCGGATCCGGATAACGGACCGCGGTTAGACATCAAGAGTGCGAAGGGTGGTATCTCAAGGGAGGCTCCACCGGAACTAGCGTTCTGGTTTCGATGCCTACCACCTATCCTGCACATCACAATCCTGATGCCAGTGCGAAGCTGTAGTAAAGGTGCACGGGGTCTTTCCGTCTAACCGCGGGAAGCCTGCATCTTGACAGGCAATTCAATTTCGCTGAGTCGATGTTGGAGACAGCGGGGAAGTCGTTACGCCATTCGTGCAGGTCGGAACTTACCCGACAAGGAATTTCGCTACCTTAGGACCGTTATAGTTACGGCCGCCGTTTACCTGGGCTTCAATTCGGAGCTCTCACTCCTCCTTTTAACCTTCAGGCACCGGGCAGGCGTCAGACCCTATACGTCGTCTTGCGACTTCGCAGAGCCCTGTGTTTTTAATAAACAGTCGCCACCCCCTGGTTTGTGCCCCCGGATCCAAGTTGCCTTGAACCCGGGCCTCCTTCTCGCGAACTTACGGAGGTATTTTGCCGAGTTCCTTCAACATCGTTCTCTCAAGCGCCTTGGTATTCTCTACCAGTCCACCTGTGTCGGTTTAGGGTACGGTCTGATGGAGGGCTATTTCCAGGGACTGCTCAGCAGCCCAACCAATCCGATAAGGCTGAACTACAGTCGCAATCCGTCACATCCTCCTGGCCCAGGAATATTAACCTGGTTCCCATCGCCTACGCCTTTCGGCCTCGGCTTAGGGGCCGGCTTACCCTGCTCAGATTAGCTTTAAGCAGGAACCCTTGGACTTTCGGCGAGAGTGTCTCTCACACTCTTTGTCGCTACTCATGTCATCATTCTCGCTAGTGATCTCTCCACCGGATGGCTCACGCCCCGGCTTCATCGAAAGCCTCTTGTCTCCAATCTTCCCGAAGGAAGTAAGGAGACATGAGACTATGTCACACTACGCTCTGCTACCATGCACTATGTGCATCCTCGGCTTCGGCTCATGGCTTGAGCCCCGTTACATCTTCGCCGCAGGACAACTTATTTAGACCAGTGAGCTGTTACGCTATCTTTAAAGGATGGCTGCTTCTAAGCCAACCTCCTGGTTGTTTTGGTCGTCCCACCTGCTTTCCCACTTAGCCATGAATTGGGGGCCTTAGCCGGAGGTCAGGGTTGTTTCCCTCTCCACTACGGACGTTAGCATCCGCAGTGTGTCTGCCATCTAGTACTCCCGGGTATTCGGAGTTTGGTTAGGATCAGTAAGCCTGTGGGGCCCCATTACCCATCCAGTGCTCTACCCCCCGGGGTATTCGGATGACGCTCTACCTAAATAGATTTCGCAGAGAACCAGCTATCTCCGAGTTTGATTGGCCTTTCACCCCTAGGCACAGCTCATCCCGATCTTTTTCAACAGATGTGGGTTCGGTCCTCCAGTGCGTGTTACCGCACCTTCAACCTGGCCATGCCTAGATCACTCGGTTTCGGGTCTGATCCCACGAACTCATTCGCCCTATTAAGACTCGCTTTCGCTGCGCCTTCGCCTAGCGGCTTAAGCTTGCTCGTGAGACCAAGTCGATGACCCATTATACAAAAGGTACGCTGTCAGCCCTCAAGGGGCCTCCAACTGATTGTAGGCGTTCGGTTTCAGGTACTGTTTCACTCCCCTCGTCGGGGTGCTTTTCACCTTTCCCTCACGGTACTGGTTCACTATCGGTCAGTAAGGAGTACTTAGCCTTCGAAGGTGGTCCTCCGATCTTCAGACAGAATTTCACGTGTTCCGCCCTACTTAATACGTCCATCAAAGCTTCCTGTACGGGGCTATCACCCGCTATGGCTGCGCTTCCCAACGCATTCCAGTCACTTCTCTGGCTCGGCTGGTCCCCGTTCGCTCGCCGCTACTAAGGGAGTATCAATTGATGTCCTTTCCTCCGGGTACTTAGATGTTTCAGTTCCCCGGGTTTGCTCTTAAAACCCTATGTATTCAGGTTTTAAGTACCTGGTTCAG
>NZ_JAXGFS010000028.1:0-7045 GCF_041008745.1 Pseudophaeobacter sp. 1A09344 | reverse complement strand
TCGATGTCGGTGGTGGTGAATTTGATGCAGTTCGTGGTCATTGCTCTTCTCCTTGTTTGCGTTGCAATGATGGTCACCTTGCAGCTGGCCAAGGCCCGGCCACACCGAAGGCGAAGCGCAGCGGAGAGGGGCAGGCGCCGGTCTTTTTGCCTCGCGAGGAATGGCCCGCAGGGACAGGGGAAAAAGATCGGCGACAACCTTTGTGGACGGGTCGACAGCTGCGACCAGCATGTCATGCAACTCAGACACCAGGAGAAGTGCGGTGGCCGCGAAGAAAGGAGGGTGAACAACCGAAAGAGAGAAATGCCTGTGGTGGCGACATTTCTGTCCTCTCGCTCCGAGCCGCATCCCGACCAGTCAGAGCTTTGCTGACCCTGCCTCACGTGCCGCAACGGCTGGTTTCCGTGGCAACCCGATGTGTGTGTAGTCTGGAAGAGCAGCAGAGATACCGTCGAAGCTTCGACAACGTGTCCGGATCACCCGGATTTCGAACGGACCCTCTACGGCACCCCAATAACTTGCGATGCGCGCAGCACGACCATCACCGGTCTGATGCCAGCTGCGGCCAATGCAATCCGGCGGTCGTGGAACGCCGTTTGCGTCCCATGATGACTGGGCGGCACAGCGCGTCCGGCAAAGCGAGGACCAACACCGGCCGAGACGCGAGGTACGAGATTACTGATGTCTCGCGCCCGCCCCAGCGACCGTTACCAAATGGCCGAGATGAAGCGTTGCCACGACCATGCGACGGCTGGCCGGGCTGTCTCCGGAGGAGACTGCACCGCCAGCGGCACGGCGCAGGGAGAGGCGGCGTTTCAGCTCGGGAAGGGCGGCTGCTTGCAGCCGGCCGAGTAGGGCGCGGTCCTGGCCAAAGGGCAGGAGGGGCCATGATCAATAGGACGGGACAGCAGAGGGACAATAGACCTCCTCAAGTTCTATCTCCCATGGCCACGAGCCGAAAATGGCCGCACTAGTTCCGCACGTAACAACCGTCGCTTTGAAACATTAGGCACCCGAGGAAAACCGATTACTTGCGGTTGCTGTACTGATGTTCGCCACTAGAAGTTGCAATCGCAGGACGGACGCACCACAATATATCTAGAGTCGGCACTAGATGTTCTCTGCCCACCCACAAGCTCCACGAGACGAGGTAAGATTGAAGACACCGATTTTTGTAAGCTTCGACTTTGACAACGACCGACGGCTAAAGGATTTCATAATCCAACAAGCTCGTAGGCCCGACTCGCCGTTCCAAGTCATCGATCACTCGTTGAAGGAAGCAGCTCCCGAGATGAGTTGGGAGGCCAAGGCTTATAGGGCAATCGGTAGAGCCAGGGTTGTGCTCGTCATGGTCGGTCCTCAAACGCACCGCGCGCCCGGTGTATTGAAGGAAATCAAAATGGCCCGGGATCAAGGGAAAAAAGTGGTACAAATCATTGGCTATCGAGACGGAAACTACACTCCGGTCAAAGATGCCGGGCAACTCTATCGTTGGAATTGGGAAAACCTACGAAAAATACTTAGCTAAACGGGCTGCGAACTCACATTAGATCAGTCACGATTCCACCCTAGGGTCAGGATTCATAACCAATAGATGACGGTCGCGGCCAGAGCGATGGCTGAGAGGAAGACCTTGGGGCAGCGATCATATCGTGTAGCCACACGCCGCCAGTCCTTGAGCCTGCCGAACATGATCTCGATGCGGTTGCGTCGTTTGTATCGGCGCTTGTCGTATTTGACCGTGGTCTTGCGTTGCTTTCTGCCGGGGATGCAGGGCTTTATCCCTTTGTCTTTCAACGCGTTCCTGAACCAGTCGGCGTCATAGCCACGATCCCCGAGCAACCAGTCGACTTTTGGCAAGTTGCTGAGCAGAGCCCGCGCGCCGATGTAATCGCTGACTTGGCCGGCGGTGACGAACAGGTTGAGCGGCCGCCCTTGGCTATCGCAGATGGCATGCAGTTTGGTGTTCATGCCGCCCTTGGTCCGACCGATCAGGCGACCACGCCCCCCTTTTTCGCGGCCATGCTGGTCGCGGTGCGGTGTGCCTTCAAATAGGTCGCGTCGATCATCACGGTCTTCTCTTCTCCGTGTTCGGCAGCCAGGCCGACCATCATCTGCGCGAAGATGCCTTTCTCGCTCCAACGCTTCCATCGGCTGTACAGCGTCTTGTGCGGGCCATATTCGCGCGGCGCATCTCGCCAGCGCAACCCATTGCGATTGATGAAGATAATCCCACTCAACACCCGTCTGTCATCGACCCGTGGCTTGCCGTGCGACTTCGGGAAGAAAGGGGTAAGTTTGGCCATCTGCTCGTCGGTCAGCCAGAAAAGGTCGCCCATGTCACCGCTCCGTTTTCCAAGCCGTGAATCACGCAGCGCGTCGAAAATCAATGCATCCTGACCCTAATCCGAGGAACCCAAATGGCCCGTCGCGTCTTCTTTAGTTTTCACTTCAATAACGATCACTCACGCACCCAGCTCGTACGGAATATGAACTCTCTTGAGGGCAACAGTCCCGTGACGCCCAACCGCTGGGAAGAAATCAAAAATACAGGCGAAGCCGCCATCAAGAAGTGGATAAATGACAATATGGCAGGGAAATCCTGCGTGGTCGTGCTAGTGGGAAGCGAAACAGCATCCCGGCAATGGGTTCGGTACGAAATAAGAAAGGCCTGGGAAGAAGGGAAAGGCGTCCTTGGCATTCATATCCACGGACTCAAAGACTTGAACGGCAATACTTCCACAAAAGGTACCAGTCCCTTTATAGACCTCAAGGTGTCTGAAGATGGCAGACTTGTGACGCTGGGATCAGCTCCGACACTGAAGAATCCTGCCGGAAGCACGAGCAAGGATATCTACGCCAGCATCCAAACTAACATCGAAAGCTGGATTGAAGAGGCAATCCAAAATCGCGCCAAGTACAAATAAGATCACGGACCCAAACTGGGCTTCAGTGCAATCTGAACCAGGAATATCGGCAGACTTTTATTCGGAGCATTATCCACATGAAGAAAGACGTAGAACGCTTTGTCGAAAAGTTTGTCGAAGAAATCCGCTCCGAAAATGCAGCTGTATTCCTTGGCGCGGGTGCGTCCAAAGCTGCAGGACATGTGGACTGGTCAGAGCTTCTTGCGCCGTTGGCGAAAGAGCTTGAACTTGACATCGAAAAAGAGAGTGATCTTGTCGCTTTGGCGCAATTCTACGAAAACCAGACCCGAGACCGGGCGACGATCAATCAGGCGATATTGGATGCGTTGGGTCGAAATGTCGAACCAACCGAAAATCACCGAATACTGGCGTCCCTCGACATCCCGGTTTTCTGGACGACGAACTATGACCGGCTTATTGAGGACTCTCTTCGTGAAGCTGGTAAAATCGCAGATGTAAAATACACGGTTCCCCAGCTCGCAACCACGAGATCGAAGCGACATGCCATCGTCTATAAAATGCACGGTGATGTTGAACACCCGGCCAACGCAATCCTAACAAAAGATGACTACGAAAAGTACTTCAAGACTCACGGCGCATATATTACGGCACTTTCTGGGGACCTGGTCTCAAAGACATTTGTCTTCATTGGGTTCAGCTTCTCTGACCCCAACTTGGACTACATTCTTTCGCGCGTTCGCGTAACGTTTGAGAAGAACCAAAGACGGCACTTTGCATTCTTTAAGAACCGATCACGGCAAGCGCACGAGAGTGACGAAGATTTTAGGCTCGCGCTGACACGACAACGCCTAATGATTGAGGACCTGAAGAGGTTCAACATTCACGCAATCTTGGTGGATGAGTATGAAGAAATCACGGAAGCGCTTCGAGAGGTGGCACGGCGTTTCCGCATGAGAACCATATTCGTTTCTGCTAGCGCATCTGAATTTTCGCCCTGGGGAGAAGACGCAGTTACGGGCTTTATGCGAAAACTCGGTTCGCTGCTGGTTGAGAACTCACTTCGGATTAGCACGGGCCTCGGTCTGGGCGTAGGCAATGCGCTTTTCACGGGTGCCCTAGAGGAAGTGTACAGAAATCTTGATCGCCAGGTAGATGATCACCTGCTTGTTCGCCCATTTCCTCAGTTTGTCGAAGACAAGGATGAACGCGAAAAGCTATGGAAGAAGTACCGAAACGATTTCATTCCTTCAGCTGGAATGGCAATTTTCTTATTTGGCAACAAGATTTCCGAAGAAGGCTTCATTGAACGAGAAGCAACAGGAGTAATTTCTGAATTTGAAATTGCGGCGCAACACGGACTTGTCTTGCTACCGGTTGGAGCCACGGGTTCCGCCGCTGCTACGCTTGCGAACCGAATTCTTAGCGATCCTACTTCGTACCCAAGCGTTCCCTCAGAGTTATTGACATACATTGGCAAACTAAATGATCCTGTGACTTCGTTGGACGAACTCCTGCAACCGATCGTGGATCTGGTTCGCAGCACCGAAAAGTTCGGAAAGTAACGATCCTTCCCTTGAAGCTGCGGAGAAATACCATGCCAATTTCCATGACAGATATCAGGCTCCAAGCACGAATGGGGGACAGGCGTGTTGCGAAGTCGCTGGCTGAAGCCCAACAGAACAGACTCACTACAGCATTCCTTTGCCATTCCCACCAAGATCGCGACCTCGTGCAGGGCCTGATTAACCTACTGACAAGGGCGGGTTGGCACGTATATGTGGATTGGATGGACAATTCCATGCCGAGTAAACCCAATCGGACAACCGCAGACAAAATCAAGAAGCGCATCAGGGAACTCGACTATTTCCTGTTTCTTGCCACCTCAAATTCAGTTTCTTCGCGATGGTGCCCTTGGGAAATTGGGTATGCCGATCCATACAAATATCCCGAAAAGCTACTGATAATCCCTACGCGCGAGGGTTCGGTCACCCATGGGAACGAATACTTGGATCTTTACCGAAGGATTGATGTTCGTTCGGATGGGAGCTTCGCCGCAGTTGATCCGGGGTCACTATACGGCACCGATTTACGGAATTTGAGGTAATCGGGCATGATTGTCATGATCTCAACCGCTCTGACAACCTGCTAAGGCAACTAAGATCGACCTTGGAAGAACACGCGTCGAGAACCAATAATTCGTGATGCAGATAGGGGTGGAACTTTTCCGAAACAAGGTTTCCAGCATCACCGAAGAGGTCTCGCGCATCTTCCGCCGAAATCCTTCCAAGCACCGCCCGTAGATCGGGCGTTTCGTCCCCGGCCTCCACCAGCAGGAACCCGTCATGCTGCTCGACTGAAAACCCCTCACTTCTCAGTGCTAGAGCGAGGGTTGATGTCTTCACCGTACCGACCCGCGTCGCAATGACTGATGTATGCTCGCCGATGCTGTGCATGTTATTGGCCCTAAACCCCAGCTGTTCATAGTTAGCACGCGCTTCCTCGAGCATCATCAAAGAGACTGTATCCATGTAAGCTGGGCTGGAATCCCCCTCGAGCACGGCGAACATTCGGTCGATCACCTTGTCATGAATTTCCCCCGCATCGCCGCCGAAGACTGGAGGCACACCAGCCTTAGCGGGTTTGACGACGATGACCTTTTCCCGATCATGGATTTCTTGAACTACCCAACGCCGCCCAGAAAAAATCAGCAGCATCCCAGGAGCAAGAACATTGTCGATTGGCAGGGTTCCAAGATCCCGCCCCTCTGCGACCAACCGGAACTCCTCAGGAGTCTGGAACACCGCATAGAAGCTGTAATGCTCGATCAGCTTTTCGCCTGCCGGTCCCAAGAGTAATAGCCCACTTGCGGCCTGTTCGATCAAGCCGGTTTCAGGATGACCGATCGCACGCAAAACATCTGCGAATACTTCGGTTGTGACCTTCCGAAAGGGGCCTTCGCGGCAGAGCACATTGTAGACCACGCTTGCAGACGCACCGCCGCGCTGCGCTATGACTGACAGTATCTGATGGACGAGCGTCGAGAGATGAAGCGCCTGAGGTTTTGGAGGTTCGCACCAGCCTTCCAGCAGCAGGTCTATCATCGCGATGGACCTGATCAGGCCGAGGCGAAGACGATCCACGAAACTGCTCTCCGGCGTCAACTTGGCTTCGAGAGCGTACTGCCTCAGAATGGCCGGCTGTCCTTCACGGCGGCCTGATCGGCCAAGCCGTTGTCGCAACGCCGCGACGCTGAATGGCGCACCGATTTGAGCCACGCAGGTCACGTCACCGATGTCGATTCCCAGCTCGAGCGTCGATGTGCAAACGGCTGTCGTCGGTTTCGCAGGGTCCTTCAAGCGCCGCTCAACGAAGTCACGGTGTTCTCGGGAGAGGCTCGCGTGGTGGGGATAGAATTCCTGTGGCAGGTGCTCCCGTTCGCAAAGCTCCCGCAACCGATCTGCGTAAATCTCGACCCGTTGACGCGCTCCGGCGAAGACCAGGTTGTCGCTGCCTCGAAGGTGTTTGAAAAGATGTGCTGCGATCGCGTCCGTTGCGGATGGGCTGTTTTCATCTTCATCGCCTGAGAGGTAGCCGCGAAGCTGAAGCTTCAATTCTGCCTCGCCGCCATCTGCTTCGATCAGCTGGACAGCGTTTGCGGCGTCAGGGCGAAGATAGGCCTTAGCGAGGTCCATGTCGCCTAGCGTAGCTGACAGACCTATCCGACGGATTGGGCGCTTTATCGCGAGCTCGAGCCGTGTGAGCAGTGAACGAAGCTGGACACCGCGTTCGCTGTCCAGAACTGTGTGCAGCTCGTCGATCACGACCGCCCGTGTCGCCCCAAACAGGCGGGCAATTTCCAAACCGCGACGAATGAAAAGCACCTCAAGGGACTCTGGGGTTATCAGAAGGATCCCTTTTGGAGATTTCAACGCGCGCGTCTTGATGGACTGCGAGACATCTCCGTGCCAGGGAACAACCGGAAGCTCTGCTTCCCGGCAGATGCCCTCCAGCCGCATGGCCTGGTCCGTGATCAGGGCTTTCAGCGGACCGATGTAGAGCAGGTCGAAGCCGGTGCCGCCCGACGGCTCGTCAAGCACCTGTGAAATCAACGGCAGGAACGCCGCCTCGGTCTTTCCGCCCGCCGTGGACGCCGCAAC
>NZ_JAXGFS010000027.1:0-12859 GCF_041008745.1 Pseudophaeobacter sp. 1A09344 | reverse complement strand
AGCAAGGAGACCGGCGCCGACTACTACACGCTGACCATCCGCGACCACGGCTTCAACGCCAACCTCGGCAAGGCCGCGAACCAGGACGATCTGTCCCTGCAGGCCGTCATCCCCTGGGGCCCCAAAGACGCCGCGTGACGCAAAGAATCGGCCGGGGCAACCCAGCCGATTTCCCCCCGCGTCCCTTCGCATTGACATGCATTGCCTGCATGTTGGCGCGCACTGGTTGGTGTGCTTGGTGGAAGCAACTGAAAGCTGATCGGGCATAAGGGAGATGATGACGCAATCCGTTTCGGAGAAGACTTTTCCGTCGTCCCCCACGCACTTTAAGGCTTAGTACCTCTTGCATTTTGACAGCCGTGCAATGGAGGAAAAATAAATAATAACATAAGGTTGCGGTCGTGGTCATGTGACGCGCTAATTGGCTGGAAGTCAGAGCTTACGACAGGTCATCCCAAGATATTGGGTAGGAGCCATCCGTGATCACTACAGTTTGTCGAGGCATCTAGGCCCGCTGGCAGATTGGGTGGGGTCGAGCCGCCGGGCGAAAATCATTGTTAAGACTCATTTTTCCGTGTAGATGACACTTTAATGAGCGAAATCGCTGAAAAAGCGATATTTAGAGGGCAGTCAGATGCGACAACGGTCTTTTGAGGCTGATACGAAGGATCAACCCTTCGACGAGATCATCCTTCAGCAGGGAGAGCTGATTTCTGACCGTCTCAACATGTTGCGACAGGAACAGTATCCTCCAGACGCCCAGAAAGGTCTACGTCAGTTCTCTCTGGCAGAGGTTGCCTACTATCTCGGCGTGACCCAATCGACGATCAAGAAGCTTCACCTCGAGGGCAAAGGCCCCGAGCCCGAAACGTCGTCTTCCGGCAGGCGCAGCTACTCGGCTGAGCAAATGCTGGAATTGAGAGCCTATCTGGACAAGCATGGCCGTCCCGGAAGGCGCCGTTATGTCCCCTATCGACAGCCTGGCGAAGAACTGCACGTTGTTTCTGTCGTAAACTTCAAAGGGGGCAGCGGAAAGACCACTACCGCAGCTCATCTCGCTCAGCATTTAGCGCTGAAGGGCCATCGTGTTCTTGCGATCGACTTGGATCCTCAAGCCTCACTAACAGCTTTGCACGGTATCCAGCCTGAGCTCGACAACGTGCCCTCGCTTTATGAGACGCTCCGGTATGACGATGAGCGCAAGCCCATCTCTGAAGTAATCCGGCCGACAAACTTCCCAAACCTAGACATCGTTCCGGCAAGCCTCGAACTTCAGGAGTACGAATACGATACGCCGGTTGCTTTGACGAGCAGCGATCCCCATGAGGGCCGCACCTTCTTCACTCGGATATCCAAGGCGCTCAGTGAAGTTGATGACCGCTATGACGTGGTCGTAATCGATTGCCCTCCTCAGCTGGGCTACCTCACGCTCACTGCTCTGACGGCTTCTTCCTCGGTAATTGTGACGGTCCATCCTCAGATGCTGGACGTCATGTCGATGAGCCAGTTTCTTTTGATGCTGGGCGGGATCATGAAGACGATCCGTGAC
This sequence comes from Pseudophaeobacter sp. 1A09344, assembly GCF_041008745.1. Lineage (NCBI taxonomy): Bacteria > Pseudomonadati > Pseudomonadota > Alphaproteobacteria > Rhodobacterales > Roseobacteraceae > Pseudophaeobacter > Pseudophaeobacter sp. 1A09344. Next base: position 11,310 of record NZ_JAXGFS010000027.1, on the reverse strand, counting down.
GCCGGAGCAAACATGCGCCTGAAGTGGTTCCGCTACCTCGTAACGCGGTTTGAGCCAACAGATGGTCCTCAAAAGCAGATGGTCGGGTTCCTCCAGGCGATGTTTCCAAACCAGATGCTTTCGGCTCCTGTACTGAAATCGACGGCGATCTCCGACGCTGGGATCACCAAACAGACGCTTTACGAAGTTGAGCGCTCTCAGTTCGTTCGAACCACTTATGACCGTGCAGTGACCTCCCTGAACGACGTCAACGACGAAATCGCCGAATTGATCCACAAGGCTTGGGGGCGAGAATGACTGTGGTTTTGACAGCCGTGCAGAGCGCCAATTTTGACAGCCGTGCAACTGTCGAAATGCAGACTGCGCGCCGGTTGGATTCTAACGAAGTGGAGATGACTTGATGGCTCGCAAAGACCTCCTGAAGAGCGTCATGGCTGGTTCGCCGGAGCAGCCCAAGGATTCCGGGCGCTCCGGATACGCAATGCGCGGAGCTTCGAAGTCGATGAAGGTTTCGATTGATAGCCTTGCGGAGAACTCGAAGCGTCTCCTTGAAGGCGAAACAATAGTCGAGATTGATCCGCAATTGATCGATGTGTCATTCGTTTCGGATCGGCTTAGTGATGACGATGTTGCTTTCAACGAACTGAAAGCATCGATCGCGGCCGGTCGCCAGGACACACCGGTTTTACTTCGACCGCATCCAGAAGCAGATGGTCGTTACATGATCGTCTTCGGGCATCGCCGTGTGCGAGTTGCATCGGCGCTCGGCCGTAAGGTTCGCGCAGTTGTAAAGCCGATGGACGACGTGGCCCACATTCTTGCTCAAGGGCAGGAGAACACTGCGCGCGCAGATCTCTCATTTATTGAGAAGGCCCTATTTGCGAAGAGCCTTTTGGATATGGGGCAAGCAAAGGACGTGATCCAGTCCGCCCTGACCATTGACGGTACTTTGCTTTCGCGCATGCTGTCAGTGGCGCAGAACGTCCCGCGGCACGTCATCGAACAGATTGGCCCAGCCAAGCAGATCGGGCGCGATCGTTGGGAGGATTTCAAGAAGTTGGCCTCGGAGCCCAAGAATGAGAAGATCCTCAAAGGAGCTTTGGAGTTCGACGGTTTTCAGGGTCTCGACAGCGATGCACGCTTCGAGTTCCTGCACAGCAAGCTAGCAGAAGCGGGCAGGGCGCCGAAAAGCCGAAAAGCGCGTGCCGCGCCCAAGAAACGTACTTGGACCGCCGGCAAAGGCCGCATCAAAGGCGTCATCGGCCGATCCGGAAAGGCATTCAGCATTTCACTCACGGCGCAAGACTCGACCGAGTTCGGGGATTTTCTCTCGGGCCGGCTTGATCAGCTGTACAGTGAATTCCTCGCGACGAAAGAGGAGCAGTCAGAACAATGATCTAGGCAAAAGAAAAGCCCCCAAGCAGCGTGGCCTGAGAGCTAATCTGAAAAGTTTGGTCGCTTAGAAGATATCTCTCCCGCGAATCACTGTCAACAAGAACGCCACTTCGGCGAACGGCTTTCTTTTGCCTCCACATAACTGGAGGTGAGAAACAGGCATGAAACATACAGGTTGGCGCAAGCCGACACCGGGTCTTGGCATTGCAGAGCAGCTTGCCCAAGCCGGTGAACAGTTAGCTGTACCCAAGACGCGGGCCTTCGTGGCCGTAAAGCGGGTCGGTGCATACATTGGCCTCAAGGCCGGAGACATGATGCTCCTCGACACGCTCGGGGCCTTTACTCAGGCCCAGGACTGGGAGGAGGGGCAGCGCCCGATCGTCTGGGCATCAAACGCCTATCTGATGGAGCAGACGGGCTTCTCGCTCTCGGCTCTCAAACGCCATGCGCGACGGCTGGCCGAGATCGGCGTGATCTCCTTCCAGGACAGCCCGAACGGCAAGCGGTGGGGGCGCAGGGACGCCGATGGGCGCATTATCGAGGCCTACGGCTTCGATCTGTCGCCGCTGTCGGCCCGTGTCGAGGAGTTCGAGGAGTTGCATGCCGATTTACAGGCCGAACGTGAGCTCTGTCAGCGCCTGAAGCGCCAGATCACGGTGGCACGACGGATGATCAGGGCGCGGATCGAGGCTGCCGTCAGCAACGCGCTGCGCGGGCCCTGGGCGCAGTTCACGGGGCTCTTCGAAGAGCTTTTGGACCGGCTTCCGCGCCGCCACGAAGCTTCCGAACAGCTTGTCCGGCTCTTGACCTGGTTCAAAGAGCTTCAGGAGCGTGTCGAGGCAGCTTACCTTAAGGCAACTGAGGCTGTCCAACCTGTGGAAAACACGCCTGCAACCAAGGCACAAGTCTTCGAAAAGACTCAAAAAATGAACCCCAGGGAGGTCATTTCTGACCCCCATATACTAATTACAACCCAACTAAATCCTGTAACCTGTAATCGCTCAGAAACTGAGCAAGCGGCGGGCGTGGTGCCAAATGCGCCACCGGAAGAGCAGGTTGATAGGGAGTTGGAAGAGTGGGTTGCTGAGACCCGCAAAAAACGTGGAGCAGCGCTTGATTTGCCGACTGTGATGCAGGCTTGTCCCGAATTCGCGTCCTGGGCGCGCAATATGGGCGGGTATCTCAAAGATTGGGGCGATCTGCACCGGGTTGCTGGCCAGTTGAGGCCAATGATTGGCGTCTCGGAGCATGCCTGGAACCTCGCGCAGGTTCGTCTTGGGCCTCAAATTGCAACCGCCGCGCTGGTTCTGACCTTCGATAAGCATTGCGCCGGCGAAGTCGCGTCTCCGGGCGGCTATCTCCGTGGTATTGTCCAGAAGGCCGGGGCAGGGGAGTTGCACCTCGAGCGTAGCTTCTACGGTAGGCTCAGCGGGCAGGCGGCGTAATGGGGCAGCGGATCAAAGCCCCGCGGCCTTGGTCAGGTTCACCCGGAATCTGTCGCGACGGCGTTGATACCGGCGGGTCATCTCGGCCGATGCGTGTCCGAGCTGCTTCTGGACATAGCGTTCGTCGACTTCCGCGCTGCTGGCGAGACCGGCGCGCAAGGAATGGCCTGAAAACAGCGCTAAGCGGTCTTTTTCCGGCAGCTCGGCGCGAATGCCGGATTTCAGGACGGTGGATTTGATGAGGCGGGCGACATGCTTGTCGTTGAGGCGTTTTTCCAAGGCCTTCTTTCCGTCGCGGGATGTGCGGACGAAGACCGGTCCGAAGTCGATCTTCGCGAAATGCAGCCATTGTTCCAGCGCATGAACGGGGCAGGTTTGGTTCGAAGAACCGCGGCCAATCTCCACCTCGCGCCAACCGGCTTTGGCATTCAGAGTCAGCACAGCACCGTCACCGAGGATCTCGATCCAACCGCCTGAATCATGCGTATCGTCTTTACCGACATCGAGGCTGATGATTTCAGAACGGCGCAACCCGCCAGCATATCCCAAGAGCAGGATGGCTCGGTCACGCAGGCCGCGCAGGTCGTAGGGCAGGGTGGCCACCATTGCGAGGATGTCTTCCGGCAGGATCGCTTCTTTCTGTACCGGTGGCCGCGCATGTTTGCGCTTGATGCCGGCCAGGACGGTGGCGATGTGGCGATCCTTGCGGTCCAGCGCGAACCCACGTTGCGCGTAGTTCCAGGCAAGCCCAGAAAGGCGGCGATCTAAGGTGCTCACCGAGAGGGCAGGGGACCCATTGGTCGGCGCGGCCAGGTCCGTCAGATAGAGACCAATCATCTCTGGAGACGGGGGTAGGGGCTCCGCGCCTTTCAATCTGCACCAACGCGCAAAGTGCTTCCAGTCGGCGGCGTAGGCCTTGTTGGTGTTTTCGGCGGTCGAGGCCTTGGCGTAATCACGTGCGTTCTCGGCCAGTCGATCCAGCGTACCTGAGCCGGCCACATGGGAGGGCAGGGTCAGAGCCTCGCTGGATGTCGGGTCTCTCGCGTCGTCTTCGTTGATGGAAGACCCGATTGGTGCGTCTGAGATCGATTTCTCATTCATTTTTGACATGTCGCTGAGCATATCTTTTGAGGTCCGATAATGCAAACTTATTGGACATAGCGGAGATCAGCAAGGCGGGGCGGTTAGATCGCTATTTTCTGGAAGAAAGCGCCGTGGTGATATAGGCTTGGTCCATGACGTTTGCCCGACCGGATCACCTGTTCGACGATGACACGATACCCCGTTTGCCGACGTGGGTCACCTCGACGCGTGTTGAAGCCGTTGAAGATGTTGCATTTTTGTCGGGCGCGGCCCTGAGCCACCTGCATCTTGTGTTGGGATGTCGCGATGTCCCCCACGCCTTGGTGCGGGACCGTCTGGCCCTGCGCGCGGCAGAGGCCTGTGTCGCGGTTTCGGGGCGGTCAGAGCGGGCAGGAGAGTTGCGCGATGCGGTGCATTTGCTGCGCCCCGGTGATCTGCCCGGACCGGCGGGGGAAACCTATCTGACGTGGCGGCGCGCGGCGGAGCGGCCGGTGTCGGTCGCGTCTTTGGGGCGGGCCTTGGCGGGCGTGGAACCGGCGCAGATCGCGGCGTGGCTTGACGCGGGGCAGGGGGCGCCGGTCGCCCGTGCCGCGATGGTGTTGGAGGCGGTCATGCGCGATGCGCCGCGGGGCGATGTGTGCGCGCTGATCCTTGCGGATGCGGCTTTGGCGCAGGCGTTTGGCTGGGATCATCTGGTGCCGCTGTTGGCTGCGGGGGTGCGGCGCGCGGACCTGCGCGCGCATGGGGACGACCTGCGCCTTGCCTGTCATCGCGCGCTGATCTCTTCGGTGATTGAGGCCGTGCGTCTGTCCGCCGACCTTACACGGCGGGCGGCGCATCTGCGGGCGGTTGCGCCCAAGCTGCGGGCAAAGGGTGCGGGCGACGCGGTCGAGATGTTCCTGACGCGGGACGCCGTTGCGCCCACGGCGCTTCCGCTGTCGGATCGGGCTGCGCGGCGGCTGTGTGATCGGTTGGTTGACCTCGGCGCGGTGCGTGAACTGACCGGGCGCGACACGTTTCGGCTTTACGGGGTCTGAGCGATGGCGGAGGATCTGGATCGCGAGCTCTCTGACCTACCGCCCGAGCTGCGCTGGCGCGAATGGATGCGCCGGATCGAGGCGGTGCTCTTTGCCTCTGCTACGCCCGTGCCGCGCGAAGATCTGGCGCGAGTGGTGGGGCAGGGGGCGTCGGTCGATCTGCTGGTTCAGGACCTCGCCGCCGATCTGGAGGGGCGGGCTTTTGGAGTTACGCAGGTCGCTGGCGGCTGGATGTTCCGGACGCGACCCGCCTATGCGCCCGCAATCCGCGCGGCGGCGGATGTCGGGGATCAATTGCTGGACTTGAGCGAATTCGATGTCGCAGTTCTGGCCGCCATCGCCTACCATCAACCGATCACACGCGACGGGCTAAAGGACATCTTTGGCAAGGAAATCAGCCGCGATCTGATCGGGCGGTTGCACGAACGCGACCTGATCGGGACGGGGCCACGGTCGCCGCGACGTGGCGCGCCCTATACCTTTGTGACGACCGATCGGTTCCTTGTTGCCTTCGGGTTGGATAGCCTCCGCGATCTTCCCGATCGGGAGCAGCTGGTGGATGCCGGGGTTGTGGGCGAAGCACCACAAGTCGATTTCGGATAGCGAGTTGCCGGTCTTGCTGGGCGCTAAGGATTTGAGAGAGCACTGTTTTACCTCACCATGGTTTCGAATCTTGCCGATCTCCGTTGCCGATGCTTGGCGCAAACTCGGTCGTGCTGGTTATCGTTTCATCTGCAGCGCAACGATTTATGTGGCACGCCAGAAATATTCACAATTTCAAGGTGATAATCGTTTCGTGCTTTTGACGAAGTTGGCTTTTGCTTCCTGACGCCTGAATCGTTGCAAAATCCGCGCAACGAAAACTTGCGCCTGGGAAAAGTGTAGGTGTATCAATATCCTAATCGTTTCACGCTTGCAGGATATCGTTTCATGGCCCTGTCGGATCAAGACATTCTCGACTTTGTCGGTGAGAACCCGGGTGCTGGACGCGATGCCATCCGGAAGGGCATTGCAAGGGATGTGAGCGAAACCACCGTATGGCGTCTCTTGAAGCGCATGGTGGATGAGGGGCGCCTCGAAGTATCCGGCAAGGGCAGGGCGACAGGATACAGAATTGCCGGGGGCGCGGTCGTCCGGGCGCATTTGTCGACGCCATATAACCGGCGAGCGCCGGTATCCTATCGACCGGAGTTTCTCGACGCCTACGTCCCAGAAAAGACCTGGTACCTGTCTGGACCAGACCGCGAAAGACTGTTGGAGGCCGGCCGTCCGCAGGGCGGCGCAATTCCTGCCGGAACATACGCGCGCCGGATCCTTGAACAGCTTCTGGTTGATCTTAGCTGGGCATCATCCAGGATGGAGGGCAACACCTACGATATTCTGCAGACCGAGCGACTGATCAGGTTTGGCGAAGAAGCTGCGGGAAAGGATCGAAAAGAAGCCCTGATGATCCTCAACCATAAGGAAGCCATCCAGTATGTCGTCGACAATCTCGATGAGATAGGGCTTCGGCGTCCCGATCTGTTCGCGATTCATGCGCTGCTCTCAGACGGACTCCTGGCGGATCCGGCAATGTCGGGCCGATTGCGAGCGATGCCGGTCGGGATCTCGCACTCGAGCTATCGACCGCTCGACGATGCGGTCACGATCGCAGAGGAGTTCGACATCCTGCTCCACAAGGCTGCGCAGATCACCGATCCGTTCGAGCAGTCCTTTTTCCTCTTGGTGCACATTCCGTACCTCCAGGCCTTTGCCGACGTTAACAAGCGAACTTCGCGCGTGGCCTCGAACATCCCGCTTCTGAAGTCGGACCTTGCGCCGATGTCGTTCACGACGATGGACGACAGCGACTATATCGACGGGCTCATCGGGATCTATGAATTGAACAACGTCGCGCTGCTGCGCGAGGTCTACATGGACGCATACCTGGCGTCCGCGGAAAAGTACCGCATTCTTCGTGCTGAGGTGGATAGCCCGGAAAAGGCTGCGCTTGCCTATCGGGAATTCGTTCGCGCCGCGGTCCGGCGTTGCGTTCTCGAGTTCAAGGAGTTCCGAAACGATGCGGTTGATGAGATGGCTTTGGCTGCTGGCGTGCCCGATGCTGATCGAGCGGATGTTGTCACTTACGTTCGTGAGCAGATCGCGGGGCTCCATGAAGGCAACGTAATCCGCTATCGGCTGAAACCAGACGACCTGAAAGGAGTGAACCTGCGCTAGATCGTCGATCGAACCGGACCGAAGAACGTCCACGCCTCAAAAGCGCATTCAATCATTGCGATAGTCGTTGCAATGATTGGCATCCAAAATAGTGTGGTTCGGAGAGGGTTCCGATAATGTCTTCAATACTCAAGTTTTTCCGAATTGCACTTTTTCTCGTCCTGTATTTTTTCTTATGCATGGTCGTGGTGACCACAATGCTTCAGGGATGGCCGGTTGGCGGCCAGATGCTGTTTGCATTCGGTGTTCCCGTCATTCTGGTCTGGTGGCAAGAAAAACGGAGATCGCGGAAAGTCGCTGCAAAGGCGCAAGCAGAGGGAAGCTCAGAAACCCGAACATCTCGATCTGAGCCGGTAGCCCGACCAAGTGCCTACGACAAACGTGTCGAGCGGGAGCGCGAACCCATTGCGTCCAAAGCGCCGGCTGCCGTTCAGGCCTATTCCCCACCAAAGCAAGACTACGCTGAAATCGTTCGGGCTGGAAAGTCTGCGGCGCCGGCTCTTGCAGCGGCCGCTGAACGAAACCTGCCCTCGCGAGTAGCACCGAGCGCATCGGCCCGATCATCGAAAAGCGGGTGGGTCCCGTCTAATGAAACAGCTAGCGTGGCCGGCCGCAATATCGGCGGGATGGTCTATGTCGGCACGCCTCCCTTGCTGAACACCTACGGGTATCGTGACAAATGCCGAGCCTATATCGATCCATCCCTGTCTGTCGCGCGCTCTGGAGCCGACAAAGCTGGTGAAGGTATGCCCTACTGGCCGGGGTACTCGGATATCTCACCTCAGTGCCGGGCGACCTACCTCGACTGGTTGGCCAGCGGGCGAAACGATGCCTCGTATAACCCTGGCTACATGTTCCTATATTTTTATGGGTTGGAACGTCGCTTCTTCGTCGATCAGTCGAACGAAGATGCAAAGGATATCGTCCAGGAAGTTCGGCGGCTGCAGTCACTTTACCCTGACAACCACTCCGTCAGGCGCTATTTGGGTGAGTTCCTCGACATTGCGATGCTTGCCGAAACCGACCTCGACGCTATCGAACCGATTTTCGAGAAGCAGGGCTGGGAACTTCCGTTCTCACTCAAATACGCAATCGGAGCTCGGATCGACAAAGGCGAGAACCTGACGGCTGACTGGTTGCTGAGTTGGTTCATCTGCCATCCGGAAACAAATCTGAGAACTCCCGCGACGCGGTGCCGTGACGAGTTCGTCGCTCTTTTCCGTATGCGGTTTGATCGGCGTTTTCCTGATGGGCTCAAAGTGACAAAACCCCGGAAATCACTCACGGCTTCTTATAGGGCCGCCTCGAGCGAGTTTCAGGGGTCTGCCAACCCAACCGTTGATGGCAAGCCGGTCCCGGATATTTCCGGTCTGCGCAAACCGGTCGAGATTGCCCAGGAGTTGGCTGACGAGGTGATGAACGACCTCGACAAGCTCAGTCGCTTCCTAGGCCGAAACCCTGATGGCCGCGGAAGCGTGGAAGCGCATGCCTTATTGCCCTCTGAACTGTGGGATGCCTTCCCATCGGAAGAAATGAACCGCTTGAACTCTTGGGCTGCCGATATCGTCGATCGGGGGGGATTGGTGCCGCTTGAAGAGGTGATCGGACGTCTGGAGGGAGAAACGGACGAGAAGATCGGGAAACGGCAAATGACAGGAGCGGCCGACGCGCTCGCGCGCCTCGGTTTCGGTCTGGCGCCCGACCCTCGGTTTGCGCTCCGGTCGCCCAAGGCGGAAGAGCCTGTTGTGCTGTTTCGTCTGAGCGAGCCTATCGAGCGACTGGAGGACGTTTCCGACAGCTATCGAAGCGCCTTAATCGAATTGGCACTTGGGTCGTTCGTTGCTCATGCGGATGGTCGCATCGCGGAGCCTGAACGCAGGGCGTTGGAAGAGCAAGTTGCTGCCGCGGCCCTCAGCGATCAGGAACGCCGCAGGCTGCGTGCAAACCTTGAATGGTTCCTGGCCGTGCCACCGGACATGACGCTTCTGCGGCGCAAATTGAAGGAGGTGGGCCAAGACAGTCAAGCCGCTATGCGGGCAGCGCTGGTCGGTGCAGCACATGCCGATGGCATTATTCACTCCGACGAAGTCGCACGCATCGAGAAGATCTACAAGGTCTTGGGCCTTGATCCTGCGCTGGCCTACTCGGACCTGCATGCTGGCGAAGTTGCGGATGGTCCGCGCACCGTTCGTGCCTCGCAACCGGGTCGCCCGGGCGAAGCGATACCCGCGCTTGAAAAAGCCAGCGGACCGAAGCTCGACGCTTCGCGGATCGCGGCAATCCGTTCGGACACCGAGCGCGTGTCGTCCGTCCTCGGTCAGATTTTCGATGTCGAAGAGGAAGAAAGTGGTGCGTCTGGGCCCGCCAGCCAAAGCCAGCTGGCGGGGCTTGACCCGAAACACGGCACCCTTGTTCTCGAACTGGTTACTCGGGAGCATTGGTCTGACACAGAGTTCGAGACGATCTGCGCCTCGCATGGGTTGATGGCATCCGGGGCTTTGGAAGTCGTGAATGAATGGGCTTTTGAGACCTACAACGAAGCACTGCTCGACGAGTATGATGGATATGACGTGTTTCTGGAAATTGCGGAGGCGGTAAAAGAAAAGATGAGTGCGGAGGGCAGGGATGTCTAAGTTGAAACCACGTGAACGTGATGCAATCGTACAGGCGCTTCGGGCCGGGGTCGTGCCCAAACTCGGTTTGCGCCATATTCAGGTTGGCCGCGTCCGAGAGATTGAAGAGCTCGTCAAGGACATGGACCGGATATCCGATGGCGGATCGGCGATCCGGTTCATCATCGGGGAATACGGATCGGGCAAGACGTTCTTCATGAACCTGATCCGCCTCGTGGCTCTGGAGAAAGGCCTGGTCGTGATGTTCGCCGATCTGGCGCCGGATCGGCGCATTCACGCGACTGGCGGACAAGCTCGGGGGCTGTATGCCGAGATGGCCCGAAACCTCTCGACGCGGACAAAACCCGATGGCGGGGCATTGGCCAGTGTGGTGGAGCGTTTTGTCAGCCAGGCTCACAGAGACGCTGAAGAACGAGATTTGCCAACAGGGTCTGTCATCCGTGAACGCCTTGGCCACTTCGAAGAACTTACCGGGGGGTTTGAGTTCGCTGAAGTCATCCGTCGATATTGGGAAGGCCATGAGACCGGCGACGACGAGTTGAAATCCGCGGCCCTGAGGTGGCTGCGCGGTGAATTCGCGACACGCACCGACGCGCGCAAGGCGCTTGGAGTGCGAACGATCATCGATGATGCCAGTGTCTACGACCATCTGAAGCTAATGTCGGCATTCGTGTGCGAGGCCGGATATAAAGGATTGCTGGTCGGCCTCGACGAGATGGTGAACCTCTACAAGCTCACATCGTCGCAGGCCCGCAATGCAAACTACGAACAGATTCTCCGGATCCTGAATGATGTGCTGCAGGGCAGTGCCGAGAACCTCGGATTTCTCATGGGCGGGACCCCGGAGTTTCTCATGAACACCCGTCGTGGGTTATACAGTTACGAAGCCCTTCAATCGCGTTTGGCCGAGAACACCTTCGCGCGAGACGGATTGGTCGACCTTTCAGGACCCGTTGTCCGGTTGGCCAGCCTGACCCCTGAAGATCTCTTCGTTCTTCTGGCCAATGTCCGGAGGATCATGCAGGACGATGCCGGTGCTCTGCCGGACGACGCGCTCGAGGCCTTTATGGCGCATTGCTCGGACCGGATCGGGGAAGCTTACTTCCGCACCCCGCGTAATACGGTGACGGCATTCGTGAACCTGCTTTCCGTGCTTGAGCAAAACCCCGGTGTCGAGTGGAGCGATCTGATCGAAAAGATCGAGGTCTCCGAAGACCTCGGCGAAGACATGACCGAGGTAGACGAGTCGACTGGCGCCCAAGACCCCGGTGACGATGACCTGATCAGCTTCAAGCTCTGACGCCGATGAGCAATGCGTTCGACAAACTGGCGAGGCCTGTGCAGAAATGGATACGCCAGAAAGGATGGCGCGAACTTCGCGACATCCAGGCGCGATCCATCCGGACGATCTGCGAAACCAATGCCGATTTGATCGTTGCGGCGTCCACGGCGGGCGGAAAGACCGAGGCGGCGTTCCTGCCGTTGATTTCACAGGTGCTT
>NZ_JAXGFS010000026.1:0-15612 GCF_041008745.1 Pseudophaeobacter sp. 1A09344 | reverse complement strand
TATCACCAACGGTCAATAGAGGACCAAACACTGAACAGAGCGAACTAACAACCGCGGACTCAAAGGGGAGCAGGTCACACCTAGTCCCCGCCATCGGATGACGCTAGCAGCCCATACCAGACTTTCGTCCAGAGTACCTGACAGTGTCAGCCCCGGAGTAGGAGGGCCATACGCCGTCAAAAAGATCGGCAGCCGTATTTAGCATAGAGCCTAGATCATGTTGGCATCAGCCTTTAGCGAACATTTGAACTGACCAAACCCATTCTCAAATACCACTGCTCAAAGTACGCGCTTGCTCGCGCAGGACGAACTTCTGGATTTTGCCTGTTGAAGTTCTGGGAATGGAGGAAAGTAAAAATGCACCCGGAACCTTGTAAGGGGCGAGCCTGTCGCGGCACCATTGCCGCAACTCGTCCGTTTCAACCGCGCAGCCGGATGCCAGCTCGATATAGGCGCAGGGGGTCTCGCCCCATTTCTCGTGCGGCATTGCCACGACCGCGACCACTGCGACGGCCGGGTGGTTGTAAAGCACCTCTTCCACCTCGATCGAGGAAATATTCTCGCCGCCGGAAATGATGACATCCTTGGACCGGTCCTTGAGCTGGAGATAGCCATCGGGATGGACGACGCCCAGGTCCCCGGAATGGAACCAGCCACCGGCAAAAGCCTTCTGCGTGGCTTCTGGATTGCGGAAGTACCCTTTCATCACGACGTTGCCACGGAACATAACCTCCCCCATGGTTTCCCCGTCGCGCGGGACCGGCTGCATGGTTTCGGGGTCCAGCACATCGAGCCCCTCAAGCGGCAGATAGCGCACGCCCTGACGCGCCTTGAGCCGGGCTTGCTGTGCGACCGGCAGCGCGGACCAGCTGTCGTGCCAATCGTTCACCACGGCAGGACCGTATGTTTCAGTCAGACCGTAAAGATGGGTCACCTCAAAGCCAGCCGTTTTCATATCCGCCAGCAGTTTTTCGGGCGGCGGCGCGGCTGCGGTAAAGAACTGCACACCGTGGTCCAGCACGCGCTGCTCCTCGGCGGGTGCCGAAATCATCAGGGACATCACGATAGGCGCGCCGCACAGATGTGTCACCTGCTCGTCCGCCAGTGCGTCCCAGATCGGTTTGGCGCGGACTTGGCGCAAGCAGACATGCGTGCCGATGATCGCCGAAAGCGTCCAAGGAAAGCACCAGCCGTTGCAGTGAAACATCGGCAGCGTCCAGAGATAGACTGCGTGTTTGCGCATAGAGGTGGTGAGCGCGTTGCCTTGCGCCAGGAGATAGGCACCGCGGTGATGCGAGACGACGCCCTTTGGATCGCCGGTTGTGCCGGAGGTGTAGTTGATCGAGATCGCGTCCCATTCATCCACGGGCATCAGCCACGCAAAACCCGGATCGCCGGCCGCAAGAAAAGCTTCGAATTCCAGACCTGAAAACGCGGATCTTGGACCGGAGTATTCGGGATCGTCTACCTGGATCACCAGTGGCGTGACGTTGGCCAGTGACAGCGCCTGCTGCATCAGCGGCATGAGTTCTGCGTCGACGATCACGACCTTTGAATGTGCATGATCAAGTTGAAACGCGATGATTGCCGCATCCAGCCGGGTGTTGATCGAATGCAGAACGCCGCCGCACATCGGCACGCCATAGTGGCATTCCAGCATGGCAGGCGTGTTGGGCAGCAGCACGGAAACCGTATCGCCGCGCCCTATACCACGTTGCGCCAGCGACGAGGCAAGCCTGCGGGAGCGTGCATAGAACTCCGCATAACTCCGGCGCAGCGCACCATGGACGATCGCCGTGTGGTCAGGAAACACGTTGGCCGCGCGCTCCAGAAAGCTGAGCGGTGTCAATGGCTGGTGATTGGCCGGATTGCGGTCCAGGTCGGTGTTATAGGGGTTTTCGGTCATGGCTCAGGCATCCTGCCATTGGGGAGTGCGTTTTTCGATAAAAGCGCCGATGCCTTCCTGCGCATCGCTGGCCAGCATATTGTTGACCATGACCCGAGAGGCATACTCATAGGCCTCCACCAGCGGCAACTCTCGCTGGGCATAAAAGGCTCGCTTGCCCGTTGCCAGTGTCATGCTGGATTTCGAAGCGATCTTCAGCGCCATCTCCTGCGTTGCAGCCCGCAGCGCATTTGCGCCAACGGCCCGGTTGATCAATCCGATCTCAACCGCGCGCTCAGCAGAGGTCATGTCGCCGGTCAGCAGCATTTCCATCGCATTCTTGGCGGCGACGTTGCGTGACAGGGCCACCATAGGGGTCGAGCAGAACAGCCCGATATGCACGCCGGGTGTGCTGAACTGGGCGCTATCCGCCGCGATGGCCAGATCACAGCTTGCCACAAGTTGACAGCCTGCGGCTGTGGCAACGCCAGTGACCTCCGCGATCACCGGCTTGGGGCAGTTGACGATGCCCTGCATCACCTCCGAACACATCGACATGATCTTGGTAAAATAGGCTTTGCCGCCGTCAGGCTGTGCGCGCCCCGTGGTCATTTCCTTCAGGTCGTGGCCCGCACAAAAAGCAGGGCCGTTGGCCGCAAGAATGATCACGCGGACGGCAGGGTTTTTCCCTGCCTCTGCAAAAGCGGTGCCGAGTGCAGTCAGCATCGCTTCGGAGAGGGCATTACGCCGCCGCGCATCGTTCAGCGTCAGGCGCAGAATTCCAGCCTCGCTGGGGTCTTTCAGGAGGATACCATCCTTGTTCATGGGCAGTCCTTCAACGAATGTTGATTTCGACGCTGTCCGCCAGCGTATTGGCTATGAAGCAATAGCGGTGGGCCCGATCCTGCATTTCAGCCAGTTGCGCCTCCTCCACGGAGAACCCCGTGTCAAAGCGCACGACCGGATTGAGATCGATCCGTGTGACCGACATCTGCCCCTTGGCGTTCTTGCCCAAATGCGCCTCGGCATAGTCGTGATAGCTCGCCACGGGCCAGCCTGCCTTGGCGCAGAGGGCCAGAAAGGTCATCATGTGGCAACTGGACAGGGCCGAGGCCAGCGCCTGTTCGGGGTTGGTGCTGGATGGATTGCCGCCCCAGTCCGGGGCGGCATCCACCTGGACGTCATAGCTGCTGTTGTATTGCACGGTATGTTCGCTGGAGAACTTACCGATGTGCAAAGCTGGTTCGGCACGCTGCCAATGCAGCGCGATGGCGAGATCAGACATGTTTCAGGCCTTTCGTACCGTGCGCTCAGGCCGCGGCGATTTTCTTTTTCGGATCGTAGAAAGGCCGCTCCACCACGGTCGCGCCGGTCGGTCCGGAATGCGTCACCACCTCGACATGGGCGCCAAGCGTGGCCTGTTCCGCCGCGACCATGGCCAGGGCGATATTCCGGTCAAGGCGCGGCGAGTAGACCGCCGAGGTCACCTTGCCGATGGTCTCACCTTCCTTGGTGATGGCCCAGAAGGTGGTGTTTGGCCCCTTCAGCGGCTCGCCATCCAGAACCAGACCGACCTGCTGCCGCTTGGGACCTTCCTCCTTGATACGGCGCAGCGCAGCCTTGCCAATGAAATCGGCTTCCATATCCAGGTTCACAAGCCGGTCAAAGCCCAACTCGAAGGGGTTGGTGTTGATATCGGCATCGGCGTGATAGGACAGCATGCCCCCCTCGATCCGGCGGATCGACGAGGTATGCCCCGGCTTCAGGCCATGCTGCATGCCTGCCGCCATGATCCGCTCCCACAGGGCGTCGCCCTGGCTTCCATCCCGCAGGTACAGCTCATAGCCCAACTCGCTGGACCAGCCGGTCCGCGACACCACCAGCGGAATACCGTCCAGATCGTATTCACGCAGCCAGTAATACTTGAGATCCATGATCTCCTCGCCGAAGAGCTCCTGCATGACGAGGCCCGATTTCGGCCCCTGCAGCTGCAGGGGCGAAACATCGGGTTCACAGATCTGCACGTCCATGCCGGAGTGAACCGCCACCCCCTGCGCCCAGAGCAGGATGTCGCTGTCGGCGAGCGAAATCCAGAAGTGGTTTTCGGCCAGGCGTAGCAGGATGGGATCGTTCAGGATGCCGCCTTCGGCATTGGTGATGAGAATGTATTTGCACTGGCCGACGGCCATCTTGGACAGGTCCCGTGGGGTGAGCGTCTGGACGAATTTCGCGGCGTCCGGACCGGTGATTTCGACCTGCCGCTCCACGGCCACATCGCAGAGAATCGCATCGTTCACGAGGTTCCAGAAGTTCTGCTCCGGATTTCCAAAGTCGCGCGGAATATACATATGATTATAAACAGAAAAGCCCTGCGCACCCCAGCGCACGGTCGCATCAAAATAAGGAGATTTACGGATCTGCGTGCCGAAACCAAAGTCATCTGCTTGTGTCATATTTTCGCCCTCTTAGCAGGTGGTCTGACGGACCAGTGGGTGGTTGAAACCTGCCGATGATTTAGGTCGAAAACTCTGCCGGTGCGGGTCTGAAAATTCTCCTATTTCAGACCAAACAGTCCGATTTTGAAACCTGTTTCAGTCCGTTCGGTCTGCAGCCCCTATTGGCGGCTTTGCGCGAGCAGATTGGAAAGGTTAGGCCGACCGGTCTTCACCTGCCGAGTTGCGAAATAGGTCATGTAGCGATCGATCGCGAGATCTGCCGCAAGCATCTCGTCCATCAGGGTCTGAAAGATGGCAAGGCTGGGCGTGGCCGTCTTCAGCACGTAGTCCATACCGCCGCCGGTAGCGATGCACTCGGTGACTTCGTCGCGCAACTTCACGAAGGTTTCGAACCGATCAAAGTCTGCTTTGCGGTGATGGGTCAGCGAGACTGTCACGATGACCTGAGTGAAATCGATGATGCGCTCCAGGGCAAGTTCGGCATGATAACCGCGAATGTAGCCCGCGGCCTTGAGCCGGTCGGCCCGCGCCCAGCAGGGCGTCGGCGACAGGTTCACCAATTCTGCCAGCCGTGTCTTGCTCAATTGCCCATGCTGCTGAACGGCACTCAGGATCCGGATATCCGTTGCATCAAGCCCTTGTTTTTTCATGCGCTCAAACCGTCCATTGGGTTGACATCATCCGCCCACATCAATCCGAAGTGACGAAGTGACGATATTTTGGAATAGATTTCTAAACCAAGTATCGGTTTTTCCGACATCTATGGAAAACCCGCGTCAAAACTTTCACTACGAATCCAACAGTGCCTCAGAGCGGTGGGCAATGACCGTGGACTTGCCCTGGAAAAGCGGAGAGCACCAACTGAGGAACCAAGAGGTGTTCTATGGGAAACGGAAACAGACCGACGCCGGAGTTTCGGCGCGAAGCAGTTACACTGGAACTGACCAGCGGACGCACACGACGTGAAATCGCAGAGGATCTCGGCATTGGCCTCTCAACGCTGACGCGATGGGTGAGGCAGGATCGGGATGCCGAGGAGCCTGCAGAAGACCCGGCCGATCTCCGGGGTCGAGCTGAAGCGGCTGCGCAAGGAGAACGCGGTGCTGAAGCAGGACCGCGACATCCTAAAAAAGCCGCAGCCTTCTTCGCGAAAGACGCAAGTAGATGAGCTTTGCCTTCATCGAGGCGGAGAAGGCTAGCTCCCCCATCAGCCGCATGTGCCAGACTCTGGGTGTCAGCCAGAGCGGCTTCTTTGGGTGGCGGAAACGCCCAGGACTTCCGGGCCGAGAAGCCGGATCGGAAATGGGGCGCGATCCAGAAACCCGAAAGGTCGCATGAAGCCTGGACCAGAAACGGGGTGAGATCCAAACCCTCCGTTTCCTAAACATAACGGCGGACCACTTCATTGGGGGCGGATCATCTGCAAGACTTATGGAAGACGATGCACCTACTTACAAAACTGAGGTTAGCAAGTAAGACCTTAGGCGGTCCTCAGGCAGTAACCTGCGGTTTAAGACTGATGTGCGCGAATATGTGACATCCAGCCCAAAGACGACCTTCCAGCAGGGCGCAGCGCAGGCTCTGCTGCAGGCGCGAGAGGCTTCCCAAGAGCGGACCTTCGGGTCCGCTCAGTTGACCAGGCCGATGCTGCAATCAGTGCAGAAGTCAGCGAAGCGCAGATAGCGACCTTTGCAAAGTCGGCGGATCTGGCGACATGGCGAGCGATCCATGCCGCAGGCGCGCAAGGAAGAGCTGACCTTCGCCGCAGGCGCAGCCGCCGACCACCTTCGAACGGCGGGAATGCGGGAAAAGCGGTGATTTGAACTCAAGGCCCTTACTCCAGTTCTTTGGCTAGATACTGGATTTCCTCGCTTGAGCAAACAGAACCGCTGGCGAGGCGAATGACTGCTTCCGAAACAAGTTTAGGATCAACGTTTAGGGCTCTTTCGGAATTGGCTATTACGGAGAAGTCCTTTGGGTCACAGGAAAAAATACTCCTTCGCCCAAAGTCATCAATAAATTCTGTGAAGCCCGCAAGGTTCAGAACTGTCGCAGATTTTTCAAGGTCGCCACTGCACATATTGTCAAAGACCTTCATCGGCCCGCTTCCGCGTGGGTTTTCTATGCAGAAGTGCATGTCAAAGATGCAGCGGGCGATCGCAAGAATTCTGCCTGCGTGTGTGTTTTCCGGGGCTGGCAACCAAGGCGGATATTCCATGTTTCAAACTATGACGACGCAATTTCTGGGAGGCAAGCACCGCTCCGGGCTCGACACCGGACCTGCGGCGCTGCGGCAAGGGGCGCGTAGCAATATCGCACCTGGTCCCCGCCATCAAATGCCAGCCAGCCCTTATGTATGTGCAAGGTCACAAAGCCCTTGAGGGATTTCACATAAGCTTGGCCTCCCATTTAGCACTTCCTTAGCAAACCTCACGGTAATGTTCCCTCGCGCCTTGGGAAACGGGGGGGCGCGGAAGCCGGATGGCTTAACGCATCGTCAGAAAGACGTCAGAGACGCCCTTCGGGGCATCAAACACGCGAGACGAAACGTCTCATATTGCTAAAGGAATGAAAGCTATGACCAGCATTCTGACGAACAACGGCGCAATGGTCGCTCTGCAGACTCTGAACTCCATCAACATGAACCTGGAGAGCACCCAGAACGCGATTTCCACCGGTAAGGATGTCGCAACGGCCAAGGACAACTCGGCCATCTGGGCGATCTCGAAAGTCATGGAGTCGGATGTTGCCGGCTTCAACGCCGTGGGCGACTCGCTGGCTCTGGGGGAATCCACGGTGGCGGTTGCAACGGCCGGGGCCGAACAGATCACCGACCTTCTGAAGGAAATGAAGGAAAAAGTGGTCAATGCAACTGGGGAGAACGTGGACAACGGGAAACTCGAAGCTGAAGTCACCGAGCTGAAAAACCAGATCACCTCGATCATCACAGGGTCGCAGTTTAATGGTGCGAACCTGCTGAACACCGCTGGCGGCGATCTGACCGTTCTGTCCTCGCTGGACCGCGATTCCACGGGTACAGTCACCGCGTCGAACATCACCGTAAGCTCGGTCGATTTTGAAGCCAGCCTGGACCTGACAACCGTAGTGGTCGACACTGCCGCAAACGCTGAAGCTTCCATCGACGACATTGAGGCTCTGATTCAGACTGCGGTTGACGGCGCCGCCGCCCTGGGGGCTTCGGCAGCCCGCATCGAGAAGCAGTCCGAATTCGTCTCAAAGGTGTCCGACGCGATGAAGAGCGGCATCGGTGCGCTGGTGGATACTGATATGGAAGAAGCATCCGCCCGATTGAAGGCGTTGCAAACCCAGCAACAGCTGGGTGTACAGGCGCTCTCGATTGCCAACTCGGCGCCACAGACCCTACAGCAGCTGTTCCGTTAAACGGCCTGATCCGGGGCGCGCCAAGCGCGTCCCGGTCTTTACCCCAACCCCTCCCCGATGACTTGGGCTGTTCATAGCAGCCCTTATCAGAGTTTAGGCGCTGGAATAGTTTCTGCCAGTCTCGTGGGGCGGCCCTCCAGCCCCAATCACGACATTCATGCGAGGCGCAGCGAAGGCACTGTTGCGTGCGCGAAAGGCTTCCTGAAAGCGGGTCTTCAAGTCTGCTCAGTTGACCCAGGGGATGCTGCGCCCGGCATCAAGGTCAGCGAAGCGCAGGAAGCGGATTTGCAAAGTATGTAATGAGTGCCATGCAGTAGGCATAGCGACCGAAAGCTACCGTTCAGCCAGAGGTCTACGCATCGGCTGACTCGACCGACGTGGTCGCTTGAATTGACCACTTTAGACCGTCGTTTCAGATACCGGGCACGACCTATTCAGTGATCCATCGCTCACTGCCCGGCGCGAATTGCCTCCCCGGGATGAACATCCGCGTTCAATTCTCCATCACGGATCACCGGATGTCCGTTGACGATAACATGTACGAAGCCTTTGGAGGCGAGGCTGTTCGTCCCAGCATCGTACCCTGCCATTCCATTCACTTCGTCTGGATCGAAGATAGTGATATCAGCGAATGTTCCCGCTTGAAGCCGACCACGTTTTGCCATTGACGGGGCGAAAGGCTCAAGGAATTCAGCTTGCAAATAGGCTGTTTTGGCGATGATCTGCGGCATGGTCAGGGTGCCATCGTCGATCGCGATCCTGAGGTATTTGCCAAACGTGCCTGCGCTGCGTGGGTGACCAAGGCCAGCTCCGAATGGTGCGTCAAAAGGCAATGAATGCCCGTCATCATCAACCAGAGGCATACCATCGCTGCCGATGATGATGTCCGGGTGCAAGATGGCGGCCATCATGTCGGGTTCTTTTATGTGCTCCATCACGAAGAAGCCATCGGGACGTTCGGCGCGATATTTGTTGAAAGTCTCCTCGGTCAGCGTTTCCCCGGTTTCGACCCAAATCAAATCCGAATAGTCCATGCCGGTCCGTTCCTGCCACCCCGGAGAGAGTATCTCTGCGGCGATGAAGCTTGAACCTTTCACATAGGGAAAGGCTTCTCCCAGGATCTTCGCGCCATTCGCGTTGCCCCGGTCAACCATGGCAAGCGCGGCTTTTGTATCGGATAGGGCGTTTGTCGGAATGTGGTGCAATACCAGTGGCACGTCATATGCCATCGACAAGGCAATGAATTCTTGCTGCCCTAACACTCCACTAGGGGCAATGTTGCTAAGGTAGCGGGGATGAGTGGTTAGGAAACTGTGGTTGTCAGACGCAACGCGCGCCATCCGAGCGATGCCTTCACTGCGGGCGGATGGATAGTATCCGACCATGACGCCAATCCCGAGTCCACCATTATGAATTCCGTCTGTAACCAAATCATCGATCTGATCCAGTTGTTCATCCGTGGCTTGGTTGACGGACCATTGATTGCCAGTCTTACCCGCCTTTTGCAGAGCGTGGGTCATCATTGGGCTGCCGTGGGACTCTACGCCATCCATCAACAATAGACGGGCAGAAGCATGGCCAACCGACGCTCCATAATTCGCCAGCGAGATTCCGGCCTTGGCTTCATAGTAGTCCGAAAGCGGCAGAGCGCCCGCTTCAAGGTCCATTTGTGTCGTGCGACCGTCGAAGATGGAAACCTTCTCGCTGTAGGGGTCCTGGCCATGGGCATGAAAATCGATGAAACCCGGAGCGGCGATCAACCCGCTGGCGTCAATCACGTCAGCACCGCTGATCGCTTCTGGTGTGACGATGGCGATCTCTTCGCCAGAAATGCCGATATTGCGAACTTGGTCCAGCATCGTTTCGGGATCGACGACGCGCGCGCCGGTGATGACCAGATCGTAACGTTCCTCTGCTGAAACAATATTGGACATCAATCCGATGGCGACGGTCATGGTGATCGTACGTATCATATCAAATCTCCAAGCTTGTAGAAAAATGGGCGGACTACCGACAGGCGAAGTCCAGCAAATCTGTATGTGAACGAGCAGCAGCCATCGTGTAGAATCCACACATCGGACCGCACCCCAAAAGGGCGATGTGAGTATTGTTCGCTTCAACATTAGACTGGGTACTGAGGCGGGACTTTGACCGAGATCAAAACGCTTGATCAGCAACAGGACCGATGTGGGATCCGGTCAGCTCGGCGCGCCATGTTCACTGCCACGCATGATCTCGGTTCGTTCCACCTTTCTTGACCCTTTTGCCTCAACAAGGATGCTAAACACCAGCTGCGTAAGGGCGCTGGCTGAATGGTTGCTTTGGGCTGTTCCCCGCAGCCCACAATGCTCATGTGCTTGCTGCAGCCTGTCCTAAAGGCAGCGTACGAAGCAGTTCGAACTTCACGCGATTAGCGCTGACCTGGCGATAAAAGGCGATCAGAAATGCCGTCGGCGCTTGCAGTCGACTCAATCCTAGGGTCGCGGCCACGACCGTGCCGACATCCGTTCGACCCTCAAGAACAAGCGCTCCGCCCAGCATGAAGACAAAGACCGTGCCTGCACCGTTGATGGCGCTCAGAATGAACTTCGTCGACAGCTTCCAGTGAAACATGGTGCGTCTGGTTTCATAGATTCGGTCGAAGTCTTCCTTCACCGAAGTCACGGCGGCGCGCAGCTCAGTCTCTGTCAGCTGGTCAGCCGCGCGCCGCAGGATCTTCACCCGCTTGGCTAGCAACATGTTCACCTTGCTCTGAGAGAAGACCACGATCCCGATCTGCGGAACCAGCATCGAAAGCGCTACGACACCCAGCACGGGTTGCGTTGATGCGATGAAGCCGATCACGCTGATCAAGGTCCCCAACTGCATCACCGGTTCCGAGATGGCGGACCCGGTGAACTTGCCAAGCTCTTCGGCTTCGGCCGAAATCGCGGTCGACAGTGCGCCGGTGCGAACACGACCGTTTATTCCTTGTTCACTGACGGCCCCATCCAGCAGTCTGCTGCGAAGTAGACGAATGACGTCCTCCCCAAGGATCTGAGATCGGTATCCCATAAGCCACTTCAGGCCAAGGCTGAGCAGGACCACGCCCATCATGCCGCCCCCGAGAATGAAGAGCTCCGACGTGTCAAAAGAGCCTTCGGTCAGAAGGTTCACGATGTCCTGCTGAAACTTGAGCGGCGCGGCCGCGAGTGCGGCTATAGACAGAGAAAGCAGGATCAGTACAATCTGGCGCGGACCGCTTACGCGCCAGATCGCGGAATAAAGCTGAAGCATCTTGCCCCCCTTTGAGTGGTCGGCCAGAGACACAGTCGCGCCAAGGTCGGCATAGCACAACTCTGAATCGTTTGCGTCCCTTCACCAACCGGCCTGTTTGTCCCCCTAGGCGCAATGTGGATTGTAGGGTGCGTTACGGGTGAGAACGGCCCACACTTGGAACAGCTGCCAAGCAAAGAGTTGCCAATTTGACGATAGGGACGGATTGGCAATGTCCATTTTCCGCACTTCGCTTACGCGTGAGCGAAGTGCTGGATCACGGAAAACGGATATCCGAACCCGGCATGGAAACAAACGAAGCGCCAAGCTCTCTCCCTTGGCGGAATAGTCCGGTGGCACCAAACGGCTTGCCTGAACTGGCCACGCCAACGAAGTGCTTGTCCCAAGCAGCCCGGCCCATTTCAGTTCGAACAGCCTCTCTGAAATCCGTTGTCACAATGCGCTTTCAGACGTTGGGTATCGTCGCTTGTCCAGCCCTTGGGTTCGGTAACCTGCACCCACGGGCCGATATAGTCCTGTGCATAGTAGGCATGGCCGTGCCCGGGCGGCGAGCCGAAGGACAGCGCCAGATCCAAAGCCAACTGAAACTGGGTCACTATAGGCATAAAGAAAAAGTGCTTGGACATATCATCCGCGGGCGGGTCACGCATCCATTGAGGTCGACGCCAAAGAGACGCCGGATCGTAGAAGACGACCGGATCACTGGAATACTGCAGAAAGACAATGCGCATAGGGCCCCAGGCGGAAGGTGACCCGGACGCATCGCTGGTGCGTGAAGCGTAGCGCACCAGCGAACCATCTCCGATCTGCGGTAAAACCCAGGAACTGCCCGGATTGCGATGTTTCTGGACGTAGTTCCAAAAATTCGAGGGAAACGGCGGACCTGCCCAGAAAGCCCCATCAATCGGGTCGTCCAGAAGCCGAAAAAGATTGGTTGCATGCATTGAGGACCAGGCACCGAGGCTGAGGCCATGCATGTAGAGCCGCGGACGGGCGCCCTCTGGAAGTGTTTTCCAGTACCGGTGAACAACCTCCTGAAGCGCAGTAGCTTGCTCGAGACCGGTACTGGTCTCAAGGATCAGCGCCAGTGGCGACTGCAGATACGAATACTGTACGGCAACCGTGGCGATGTCACCGTTGTGCATGTATTCGACCGGATCATGCGACCCAGGGTCCATCCAACCGGTTCCGGTGGGGCTCGCCACGATCAGAACCTCACGCTTGAAGGCACCTTGGCGGCGCAGTTCAGCCAGTGCCAATTCCGCACGTTCGTAGGGCGTGGCCCCATTGGCACGGCCGACATACACCCTGATCGGATCGCGTGCTGGCCGTCCCGTGAATGCAGTTATGTCTTCTGCATCAGGCCCCGACATTATGAAATCGCGGCCCGGCTCTCCGATTGCCGTCCAGTCGATCAAGGAGGCCGCACTTCCGGTTCTCCGCAGATCAGTCGGCGGTGGCGGGGCGTCATCGAACAGAGCCTGCGCCGTTTCGTAGCTTTCATCAAGGACTGCGATGGTCCGGTCCAGAATGCCATCTCGTGTGACCACGAAGAGGATCAGTACGACTGCGATCAGACTGAATACATTCGCCCTTCGTGGCGGCATCACCCGATAGAAGCGCGCCCGGATCAGCCGAAACAGCGATGCGACGAACCGCCCGAGCACAAAGGCGCAGACGAGTGTCGCGGCCGCAATGATCGAGATCCACGCGAGGTGCAAAGCGTCGGCTGGCTCCATCCCCATTTTCTGGCGGAGATCGTTCTGCCAAGTCAGACTGGAAGCCAAAACCCACAGGAACATCACAACAATCGCTCCGGACACGATCCAGATCAGCACATTCGCCGGACCGCGCGACAAGCGCGGCAGGTCACCGGCATTCCACATGAGTGCAACGATCTGGCCGACCAGATATCCGAGCGCCGTGACCAACCCGCCAAGCACGCCCTGCAACTCGGGGCCACGTGGAATCAGGGACGGCGTCAGAGAGGCCGCGAAGAACAACAGGCCAAGCAGAAGGCAAGGAACTGAAATCGGGCCGAAGATTAGTGAAAGGATTCTCTTAGTCATCCAACTTGGTCCTTGGTGCCAACGCGCGGCTGCGGAACTGAGCTTTCGCAAAACCTAGCCAGTGTCGGTTGCTTGCGAAACTGGGGCAGAGCCCATTCCGTCAACAGGCCCAGCTGCGTGTCTGCTGGCCGAAGCGCCAGTCGCACCAGGCTGTTCGATCCACAGGACATCAGAACCATCGCTTTGACCAGCTAAAGAGCGGCAAACACGCCGACGAGCAGTACATTGGCGAGGTCAATAAAAAACTTGGAAACGAGGGGCAGGACGATGGAGACCAAAGGAGCGGGCCCAAAATGCTTGGTGATGCGTTCAGGACGAGTAGACCCTTCTACCATCCATCCAGGTTTCGAGAACGCTGATGTTTTTGATAGCGTCGGGAGGTACATCGCGCGGGTCCTTTTCGAGGATGACCATGTCGGCAAGCTTGCCCGGTTCAAGACTGCCGACCTCGTGATCGGAAAATAGTTGCCATGCGGCCTCGGAGGTGAGCGCCCGGATCGCAGATTCAACCGATATCGTCTCCTGTGGCGCCAGAATGTAATCCGGCTCTTTCCAAGTGCGCCGGGTGACGGCCATCTCAATCATGTGCAGCGGGTTCGGGTCGGTCACCATGAAATCCGAATGCAGAGTGAAACCAACCCCGGCTTCTTCGACGCTTCGGCATCGGTCTAGCAACTGCGCCTTTTCCTCCCCAAATACCTCGTCACGCATCGCGACGCCCCAGTAGTGAACGTGACCGATCAGAAAGCTCGCCGACACACCGAGCTGCTGCATCCGTTCGATCTGGTCGTCGTGAAGTATCGAGCAATGCTCGATCCGCGGACGGACCCGGGACATGTCTATACCAGCATCAACAAGCGCCTGACAGGTGTCCAGCACATTATCGATCGCCGCATCGCCATTGCCGTGGATCGCAAGGTGCCAGCCCTTCCCGGCCCGCTCAAGCGCCATTGCGGTCAATTCATCAGGTTCCATATAGGAAAGGCCCCGGTCTTCGCTGTTCAGGTATGGTTCGCGCTGCAGTCCGGTGAACCCCTGGTTCGAGCCATCTGCCACCAGTTTGAAGCCCGCGATGCGGGCCATGGCATCCCCGTCCCCCTGATGGATACCCGCCTCGTCCCAGGCTTCGGTTCCCAAGGTATAGAAAGGATAGGCGCGGATTCGCGCCTTGAGGCGCCCGGATTGCGCCGCTGCAGCCATCACCTGCGCGTCCGCCGGCGACTGCGCTAGCGCGCCAAGGCTGAGTTCCGAGACCGTCGTGAGGCCGACCGCGCCCCATTTTTCCAGCAGCCCAATCAGGCCTTCCACAGGATCGGCCTCCATCATGCCCGGGTAGTGCGAGGCAACCTGCAGGAACGCAACGTTGTTCTTCATGAAGCCGTTCAGGTTACCCTCAGCATCGCGGACAAACTCTCCGCCCGAAGGATTTTCGATGTCATTGGGGATCCCGGAGACTTCGAAGGCCTTGGAGTTGGCATAGGCCAAGTGTCCCGAGGCGTTTAAAACGAAAATCGGGTGCTCGGTTGAGATTGGATCCAGCTCGGCAAAGGTCAGCGCATCCGGTCCTTCCTGAACCGCAGGGTCGAAGTTGCGGAAAACCAGCCATTCACCCGCGGGCGTTTCCGCTGCGCGCTTTGCGATGTGGTCCAGCACTTCGGTGGCGGTCGTGAAGCGGGCCATGCCGACATAGTCCATGATGGAGTCCACCACGGAACCGGAAATAACATGGGAGTGAGCATCGATGAAGCCGGGCAAGACAGTCTTACCTTCAAGGTCGACGATCTTGGCATCCGCGCCAGCCACTGCGCGAACCTCACCGTCGGTTCCCACTGCCAGAATACGGTTGCCGCGAAGAGCAATCGCTTCGACCTCGGAGAAATCATCATCGACGGTAAGCACATTGCCGTTGGTGAAGACGGTGACTGACTGCGACTGCGCTCTGGCGCCCCTTCCCATAACGGCTGCCAACCCTACACCGGCGGCACTCGTCTTCATGAAATCCCGGCGCCCCATGCTGGTCCAGTTGATACCCCAGTTGCAGGACCAGCCTGTGCCACTCTCAGCCGCGGCTTTCAGCTTGCTGACGTTTCGGCTTACTTCAAACAACTTTCCAAAGGTGCCACTGCAGCACGGGCAACCAAACTTGTCATGGGTCATGGGCTCATTCCTTTTTGGTTCGTTCAAGTTGTTGGCATTGCAGGAAGGATAAGTCGGTCTTGCATAATATTGCAGCGGTTCAGCTGCGGTCTTGCGACGAGCTCCAAGGCTCCGAGGCTCCGAGGTGCCAGATATCACGACCCGATCTGCTGCAACCTGGTTCCAGCGCTCCGTTTAGACTAGCCAAAAGATGGCGGGATCGCGAAGGCTTTCGCCAACTGTAGGCATTCACGCCAACAATGCACACCTTCGATGACCTGCTCCCCTTTGAGTCCGCGGTTGTTAGTTCGCTCTGTTCAGTGTTTGGTCCTCTATTGACCGTTGGTGATACTCCCACGGAGTGAGCCCGTCGAGGCTCGTGTGGGGG
>NZ_JAXGFS010000025.1:0-15877 GCF_041008745.1 Pseudophaeobacter sp. 1A09344 | reverse complement strand
GATGTGCCTGTTTACGGCTATCGCTTCCGCGGCCAGCGCTTTGATTGCGGTTCCAAGGCAGGTTTCCTGCAGGCCACCGTCTCCTTTGCACTGGCCCGCGAGGAATTGCGGGACGAGCTGTTGGGCTATCTGAACGGGGTGATCGGCACCCGTAAGGCGGCTGAGTAGACTGCCGTGTCTGCCTAGGATTCCACAGGGAACAATAAAAATCTTGGGGTGGCAGATTTCCGCCGCACCGGGGTTTGTGCTAGAGGCAAATCAGGATAGAGATAACCATTAGACGAATTTGAATAGTGATCCGGGTGATTTTAGAAAACCGGGCGGATAGCATGTGCGGGATTGCGAAGAAACGCATCATGCAAAGGTAGCAACCCGATGTCGTGACCGGGCAGGGTCATGGCAGGGCCAACTGGGCAGGCTGTCAGGGAACAGGGGCACAAGCGTGTTTAATCTGATCAGTGCATTATCGCGCAAACAGAAATCCTATATCTTTCTGGCTATTGATCTGGCTCTGATCCCTCTGGCTCTTTTGTTCACCTTCACAGTGCAGCCGCTGCCCGATCCCGCCCTGAAAACCCTGATTCTGATGGTGCCGGTGCTGCCCTATGCCATGGCGGTGATGGCGGCCATGTCGGTCTGGCTGGGGCTGCCGATGGTGCAGCTCAACGCCTATGAACGCCACGCGGTGACGCTGACGGCGGCGGTCGCCTTCGTGACCGCCCTTGTGGTGGCCGGGCTGACCTATCTGTTTGGCCCCGACCTGACGCCCGGCACCCATGTGGTGTTCGGCACCAGCTATTTCCTGTTCCTGGTCGCCACCCGCGGGGTGCTGCATCAGGTGGTCATGGCGATCTACCGCCGCGCCCAGCCGCGCTGCCGGGTGCTGATCTACGGTGCCGGCACCACCGGCACCCAGCTGGCGCAGGCGCTGAAGGCCCATGACGGCATCGATCCGGTGGCCTTTGTCGATGATAATTCCTCGCTTCAGGGCATGACGCTGGTGGGGCTGCCGGTGTTCCCGCCCGCCCGTATCGACCACATCGTCAAGACCCGCGGCATCAAGCGGGTGCTGCTGGCGATGCCGTCGCAAAGCCAACCGAAACAGGCCCAGATCACCAAGCACCTGCAGGATATGCAGCTGGAAGTGCAGGCGCTGCCCTCCTTTGCCCAGCTGATCGGCGAAGAGGCGCTGGTGGACAAGCTGACCCCGGTGGCGCCGCAGAAATTCCTCGGCCGCGCGGCCCGCGATGTGCCCTTGCAGGAGGCCGTCGCCTCCTATGCCGGGCGGGTGGTTCTGGTCTCCGGCGCCGGGGGGTCGATCGGCTCGGAGCTCTGCCGTCAGGTGCTGGCCTGCGCGCCGACGAAACTGGTGCTTTTCGAACTGTCCGAACTGGCGCTTTATACCGTGCATCAGGAAATGAAGCAGCTGACTGCGGGCACCGGGATCGAGGTTGTGCCGGTGCTGGGATCGGTCACCGATCCGCGTCAGGTGCGGTTGGTGCTGAACACCCACGACGTGCAGGTGGTGCTGCATGCGGCGGCCTATAAACACGTCCCCCTGGTCGAGGCCAACCCGCTGCCGGGCCTGGCCAACAACGTCTTTGGCACCGAAACCCTGGCCCGGGCGGCGGCGCAGACGGGGGTGGAACGTTTCATCCTGATTTCCTCGGACAAGGCGGTGCGGCCGACCAATGTGATGGGCGCCTCCAAACGCATGGCAGAGCTGATCGTGCAGGATCTGGCCAGCCGCCATCCGAACACCGTCTTCACCATGGTGCGGTTCGGCAATGTGCTGGGCTCTTCGGGCTCGGTGGTGCCGCTGTTTCAGGAACAGATCAGCCGCGGCGGCCCGGTGACCGTCACCGATCCCAATGTGAAACGCTATTTCATGACCATCCGCGAGGCGGTGCAGCTGGTGCTGCAGGCCGGCGCCGAGGCCTGCGGCGGCGAGGTCTTCGTGCTGGATATGGGCGAGCCGGTCTCCATCCTGCAGCTGGCCCGCCAGGTGATCGCCAGCGCCGGTTACACGGTGCGCGACGAAGGCAACCCCGATGGCGATATCGCCATCGACATCATCGGGCTGCGCCCCGGCGAGAAGATGGAAGAGGAGCTGACCCTCAGCCAGGAGGTGATCGGCACCCGGCATCAGAAGATCTTCTGCGCCCGGGAAACCGTGCTGTCGGAACTCGAAACCGCCGCCCTGTTGCGCGGGCTGCGCCAGGCAGTGGCCGCCGGGGACGAGAGTGCGGCCCGGCAGGTGGTCACGCGCTGGGTCGAAGGCTATACCCAGCCCCCCGCGGACCGGAAAACCTCATGAGCGCGCGCCGCGCTGTTCTGACCGTTGATCCGGTTCGGGATTCTGTGTTCTAACCGCCTGAGGCAGGCATTTTCAGACAGTCAGGACCGTCGTGACCTCTTCCCGCAGATATACGTTCCGGCGCGTTTTCCCCTCTTTCGCAGGGCCGGGCCCCTCTGGCCTCTCTGCCGTGATCATCGCGGGGATCTGCGCAGGCGCCTCTGGCGCCCTGGCGCAGGACAGTACCACGGCGCCGGGATTTGCCACCGCGGCGCAGGTCGACAACTTTGATGCGCCCAGTCTGGAGCCACCCGCAGCACCGGGACTCAATTTCTACGGCACCCCTGGTCTGATGGACACGCCAAGCGCCGAAATGCTGCCGGACGGGCATTTTGCCACCACCTTTTCCTGGTTCGGTGGGCAGAGCCGCTACAACCTGACCTTCCAGGCGCTGCCCTGGCTCAGCGCCTCCTTCCGCTACAACGGCATCCGCAATCTCAACCTCTTTGGCTTCAACACCTATTACGACCGCGGCTTTGACGTGCGCTTCCGATTGCTGCGTGAACGGCGCTACCTGCCGGAACTGACCATGGGACTGCAGGATTTCGCCGGCACCGGGGTCTATGCAGCGGAATATCTGGTCGCCACCAAGCGGATCGAGACGCCGCCCTTACGCTTTGGCGGCGCGGCCGGGCGCAGCCCCGGCCAGCTGAAAGTCTCGGCCGGTCTTGGCTGGGGGCGGCTTGGCTCCTACGGGGCGGTGGGCAATATCGGCGGCAAGCGCCCCAGTTTCGTGGGCGGCGGCACCGGCGGAAACCTGTCCTATGATCAATGGTTCCGCGGCGATTTTGCGCCTTTTGCGGGCATCGAATGGCAGGCCAATGAACGCTGGTCCGTCAAGGCGGAGTATTCCTCGGACGCCTATGTGACCGAGACCCGCATCTCCAATGTCTTCGAGCGCAAGTCGCAGGTGAACTACGGGCTTGAATACCAATGGTCCAAAACCACCCGCATCGGCGCCTATTACATGTATGGCTCCGAACTTGGCATCACCGCGCAGTTCCAGCTGAAGCCCCGGCACCCGATCATCGCGACCCAGGTGCCCGCCCCGGCGCCCATCGTGCCGCGCAGCCAATGGGCCACGAAAGAGGAACATTGGAGCCAGGACTGGACCGAGAGCGAATATAAACGCACCCGGTTCCGCGATCTGGTGGCCGAAGGGCTGAAGCCGCACGGGCTGATCCTGGAGGCGATCGACCTCAAGGGAACCGAGGCCGAGGTGCGGTTCCGCAACCCGCGCTACCGCTCCTATGCCATCGCAGTGGGCCGGGTGGCGCGCACCATGGCGCTGACGCTGCCGCCTTCGATCGAAACCTTCCGCATCATCCCGGTGCGTTCGGGCATGGGCCTGTCCACCACAGTCATCCGGCGCTCCGACCTGGAGGAGCTGGAATTCTCGCCCGAGGCCTCCGATGGTGTGATGGCGGTGGCGGCGGTGACCGGCGCCGGGCCACTGCCGGAGACAGCGATTTTTTCGGAGGAGCTTTATCCCGCCTTCACCCGCTCCATCAGCCCCTATGCGGCGCCGGCCTATTTCGATCCGGCCCGACCGTTCCGGCTGGATGTGGGGGTGGATTTCGCAGCGGGCTATTCCCCGGCGCCGGGCTGGCGCATCGCCGGTAGCATCCGCCAGCGGGCCTGGGGCAACGTGCAGGACGGGCGGGCCTCGAACTCGGTGCTGCCGCATGTGCGCACCGACCAGTCCTTTTATGCGCAATATGGCACCACGCTGGAAAACCTCTACGTGGACCGCAGCTGGCAGCCGCGGCGCAATGTCTATGCCCGCCTGCGCGCTGGCTTGTTCGAAAGCATGTATGGTGGTCTGTCGGGCGAGGTGCTGTGGAAACCGGTTTCCAGCCCGCTGGCGCTGGGGGTCGAGGCCAATTACGTCATTCAGCGCGATTACGACCAGCGCCTGTCCTTCCGCGATTACAAGACCTTCACCGGCCATGCCTCGGCCTATCTGGAGCTGGGCGAAAGCTATCAGGCGCAGGTCGATGTGGGTCGCTACCTAGCCGGCGATTACGGCGGCACCTTCAGCCTGTTCCGGGAATTCGAGAACGGCTTCAAGGTCGGCGGCTTCTTCACCCTGACCAATGTCTCGGCGGCAGAGTTCGGCGAAGGCTCCTTTGACAAGGGGTTCTACTTCCGCATTCCGCTGGGCTGGCTCCTGGGCAAGGAAACCCGCAACGCCTACGGGCTGACCATCCGCCCGATCCAACGGGACGGCGGCCAGCGCGTCGGTGGGGTCGGCGGTCTTTACGGCGATGTACGCACCGCCCACCGCCGCAGCCTGCAGGCGCAACGGGCGAGGTTCTGGGAATGATCATGACACAGCTGACCCGCCCCCTGCGCGCATTCGCCGGGCTCTTGAGCGCTGTGCTTGTGCTGGCCGCCTGCAGCGGCGGTCCGCAGGATGCGCCGCTTGAGGTGGAAATCATGCAGGTCGTCGGCCAGCAGGTAAAACAACGCCTCAAGCGCCAGCCCGAGCGTCCGCCGGTCACCCGGGCGCTGCTCGACAGCCTGGACGAGACCTATATCGAGGTCACCATCGAGGACGATGGCCAGCGCGCCTATCTGCAGCCGCAGCTGGTAAAACGGGACAGCACCCCGGGTCAGGTCACCGTCTGGCTGACCGAGGATGCGGTGACGCTGGCGATGCGCAACGGCGTGCTTACAGCCACCCGCGGGCTGCGCAACGACATGCTGTCTTCTTCGGC
This sequence comes from Pseudophaeobacter sp. 1A09344, assembly GCF_041008745.1. NCBI lineage: Bacteria > Pseudomonadati > Pseudomonadota > Alphaproteobacteria > Rhodobacterales > Roseobacteraceae > Pseudophaeobacter > Pseudophaeobacter sp. 1A09344. Next base: position 10,801 of record NZ_JAXGFS010000025.1, on the reverse strand, counting down.
GCTGGTCCGCGAGACCGGCGGCGTGATGGGGCCCGCGGGCACCGGCGCGCGGCGCTATGAATTTGCCGCGCTCGACAACCGGTCGCAGGTCTTCACCCTGGCCTGCACCGTCTCTGATCTGGGCCCGGAGACCATCGAAATCATCGAGTTAACCTATCAGACCCGGCATCTGCAGGAACGCTGCGAATCCGGCCCGGGGGGCGAATCCGGCGTGGTGGTCAACGATTACTGGATCGATTCCGGCAGCGGCCATCTGTGGCAATCGCGGCAATGGGCCGGTCCCACCACCGGCTATCTGCGTATCCGCCAGCTGACACTTTGAGCGAATTGTCGCCTTTTTCGCCTTATTTTCCCCGCATTTCGCAGGGGGTGAGCGGTTTTCGCGCAACGTTCAAAAAAAATGTTTTTTTCTGCCCGCTGCAGCCTCTCCTTTCGTTGAATTGAAAGGAGACCTCGCATAGGGTCACCCTCAAAGGTCTCCACAGGAGTTTGGATCATGAAACAGTTCTTCGCAGCATTCGCACTGGCCGCAATGGCCGCAACATCCGTATCCGCACAGGCAACTGGCGCCGCAGCTGCCGGTAACGGCGGCGGCAGCGGCAGCGGTGGTGCAGGTCTCGGCGGCGGTCTGGGTGCAGGCGGTATCGCAGCAGGTGTGGTCGCGGCAGCGGTCATCGTTGGCGTTGTCACCAACGATGACAACGAAACCGGCACCACCACCACCACCACCACCACGACCGGCAACGGCAACTAAGCCAGAGGGTCGCAGCCGGTTTTCTCCGGCGGATGATATTTTGAAAAAGCGGGTCCTCTGTGGCCCGCTTTTTTGCACCCTGTTGAAGCCTCTTTCGCAGCGGTTTATAGCCGAGGGTCAGACACCTGCCGATCCGGTCTTTGCCCCGAGTCCCGGCACGTTTCCCGGCCCGAACAGGAAAAGGACCCCGGCATGAGCGATCCAGAGGCGCGGATTTGCGTGATCGGCCTTGGCTATGTGGGCCTGCCGCTAGCGGTGGCCTTTGGCCAGCAGCGCCCGACCCTGGGGTTCGACATCAGCGCTGACCGTATCACCGAGTTGCGCGGCGGCCGGGACCGCACCGGCGAGATCGCCGCCGATGATCTGACCGGGGCAGGCCAGCTTTCCTTTACCTCGGACCCAGGCGAGATTGCCGGTTGCACGATCTTTATCGTCACCGTCCCGACCCCGGTGGATGCCAGCCACCGCCCGGATCTGACGCCGCTGCTGCGCGCCTCGGAGACCGTGGGCGCCGCGCTGAAGCCCGGCGATCTGGTGATCTATGAAAGCACCGTCTACCCCGGCGCCACCGAGGAAGACTGCGTGCCGGTGCTCGAAGCCACCTCCGGGCTGGTGTTCAACCGGGATTTCCACGTCGGTTATTCGCCGGAGCGGATCAACCCGGGCGACAAGTCTCGGCGCCTGGCCGATATCGTCAAGGTCACCTCCGGCTCGACCCCCGAAGTGGCGGCACAGGTCGATGCGCTTTACCGACAGGTGGTGCAGGCGGGCACCCATCCCGCGCCCTCGATCCGGGTGGCCGAGGCCGCCAAGGTGATTGAGAACAGCCAGCGCGACATCAATATCGCCCTGATCAACGAGCTGGCGATGATCTTCAACCGCATGGATATCGATACCGAGGCGGTACTGCAGGCGGCCGGCAGCAAGTGGAATTTCCTCAACTTCCGCCCAGGTCTGGTGGGCGGGCACTGTATCGGCGTCGATCCCTATTACCTGACGCATAAGGCCGAAAGCCTTGGCTATCATCCCGAGATCCTCCTGGCGGGGCGGCGGCTCAACGATGGCATGGGCGCCTATGTGGCCGGCGAAATGGTCAAGGCGATGCTGCGCCGCGGTCTGCCTGTCGCGGGCGCGCGGGTGCTGGTGATGGGGCTGACTTTCAAGGAAAACTGCCCCGATCTGCGCAACACCCGGGTCATCGACGTGCTGCACGCGCTTGAGGAGTTTGGTGTCCTCCCCGAGGTCCACGACCCCCATGCCGACCCCGAGGAGGCGCTGCGAGAATATGGTATCTCCCTGGTCGCCGAGCCCGCCGCGGGGCGCTATGACGGGGTGATGCTGGCGGTGGCCCATGATACCTTCCGGCAGATGGGCGCCGAGGCGATCCGCGCCTATGGCACCCCCGGCGCGCTGCTTTATGATCTGAAATACATCCTGCCGCCCGAGGCCTCGGACCTGCGCCTCTAGGTCGTCAGACACAGCTATTTAACGGAAAGAAGACCCGACCTATGCGCAAACTCTTTGGTACCGACGGGGTGCGCGGCACCGCCAACACCCACCCGATGACCGCCGATATGGCGCTGCGCATCGGCGCTGCCGCCGGACGTTATTTCCGGCGCGAGGCCGGCGGCGTCCACCGGGTGGTGATCGGCAAGGACACCCGCCTCTCCGGCTATATGTTCGAAAACGCGCTGACCGCCGGTCTGACCTCCACCGGCATGAACGTGCTTCTGCTGGGCCCGGTGCCAACTCCGGCGGTGGGGTTGATGACCCGCTCGATGCGCGCCGATCTCGGCGTGATGATCTCGGCCAGCCACAACCCGGCCGAGGATAACGGCATCAAATTCTTCGGCCCCGATGGATTCAAACTGTCGGATCAGGCGGAGATCGAGATCGAAGCCCTGATCGAAGCCGGGGTGGAACCGGCGCAGGCAGGCAATATCGGTCGCGCCAAGCGGATCGACGATGCGCGCTTTCGCTATGGTGAGCGGGTGAAATCCTCACTGCCGCGGGATATCCGTCTGGATGGGCTGAAGGTGGTGGTGGATTGCGCCAATGGCGCCGCCCACCGCGCCGCGCCGGAAATCCTCTGGGAGCTGGGCGCCGAGGTGATCGCCATGGGCACATCCCCCGATGGCACCAATATCAACCGCGGCTGCGGCTCCACCCAGCCGCAGGCGGCGGCCGAAATGGTGGTCGCCCATGGCGCCCACGTGGGGATCTGCCTTGATGGCGATGCCGACCGGGTGATCGTCATCGACGAGAACGGCGCCATTGCCGATGGCGATCAGCTGATGGCGCTGCTGGCGGCGCGCTGGTCCGAGGCGGGCCAGCTGGCAGGCGGCGCGCTGGTGGCCACGGTGATGTCGAACCTCGGGCTGGAACGCTTCCTTGAGGGCAGGGGTCTTAGGCTGGAACGCACCGCTGTTGGCGACCGCTACGTGGTTGAGGCGATGCGCGCGGGCGGATTCAACCTTGGCGGTGAACAATCCGGCCATATCGTGATGAGCGATTACGCCACCACTGGCGACGGGCTGATGGCGGGGCTGCACGTGCTGGCCGCCATGGTGCAGACCGGGCAGGCGGCCTCTCAGCTGGTGCGCCAGTTCGATCCGGTGCCGCAGCTTCTGAAGAACGTGCGCTTTGGCGCCGGGCAGACACCGCTGGAAGAGACCCGCGTTCAGGACGCGATCCGCGACGCCGAGGCCGCGCTGAACGGGCAGGGGCGTCTGCTGATCCGCAAATCCGGCACCGAGCCGCTGATCCGGGTGATGGCGGAATGCGAGGATGATGCGCTTCTGATGCGCACCGTGGATCAGGTGGTCGAAGCCGTCGAAGCCGCAACCGCCTGACGGGTCCCCGGATCAGGCCGACAGGCGCGGGGCTTCTTCAGCCATCAAATCCTGATCTGATGCGCTCTGGCCGGTGCGGAACCGGTCCAGCGCTGCGGCCATGGCCTGCGCCTCCTGCGACAGGGAGATGGAGGCCGAGGTTACCTCTTCGAAAAGGGCGGCATTCTTGGTGGTGGCATCGTCCAGATTGGCCACCGCGCCATTCACCTCCTGCAGGTTGCTGGACTGTTCGGCCGAGGCGCGCGAGATATTCTGCATCAGCTCGGCGGCGCTGGAGACCGATTGCGAAATCTCGTTGATCACCTCGCCGGTGCGCCCGACCAGATCGGCGCCCAGTTCCACATGTTCGCTGCTTTCGGCCACCAGGCTGGCGATCTCGTTGGCCGCCTCTTTCGAGCGATGTGCCAGGCTGCGCACCTCCGAAGCCACCACCGCAAAGCCCTTGCCCACGGATCCGGCCCGCGCCGCCTCGACCCCGGCATTCAGCGCCAGAAGATTGGTCTGCTGGGCGATGCTGTCGATGAGGCCGATGATCTTGGCGATCTTGTCCGAGCTTTCCTTGATCGCCTCCATGGCGGCAAAGGTGCGCTGCACCACATCCATGCTTTCGCTGGCGTTGCGGCGCGCGGTCTCCACCGAGGCCGAGGCCTCGCCCGAGGCCTGCGCCGTGCTTTCGACCGAGACCGACAATTCGTTGAGCGCTGCCGCGGTGGAGGCCAGGGTCTGCGCCGAATGCTCGGAGCGGGCTGACAGATCGCGCGCGGCGCCGGAAATCTCGGTGGTGCCGCTGGCGGTGGATTGGCCGCTCTGGCTGAGGCTGCGTACGGAGTCTTCCAGCGCGCCAAGCGCCCGGTTGAAATCGTCGCGCAGCTTGCCGTAGCCCGCGCTCATCTCGTCGTGGATCCGTACCGTCAGATCGCCTTCGGCAAGCCGTTCCAGCCCCTGGCCGATGGCGCTGACGGCAGCCGTCTGCTGCGCCAGATGCTGCTGGCGTTCGGCCTCGGCCGCCTTTGAAATCTCTTCCTTTTCCACCAGCCCGTTGCGGAACACCGACAGGGCCTGGGCGATGCGGCGGATTTCGCTGCTGGAACGCTCAAAGCCGGTGACCGGGCTGAGATCGCCGCCCGCCAGGTTTTCCGTGGTCTCGCTGATCCGGATCAGCGGCCGGGTGATCAGCAGCCGGGTCAGCACCAGCGCCGCCAAAAGCACCGCTGCCGAGACCGCCCAGAGGGTCTGCATCCGGGTTTGCGCCGCCTTCACATCGCGGGAGACGGAGCCGGCCATCTCGGCGATGGCACCCTGATTGTCGGCGCTGAGCGCCGCCGCCCGCAAGGCGATTTCGGCCACGGTACTGGCCGCCTCCTGCGAGGCAGAGACGGTTTCGGCGCGGGCCCGGATCGTGGCGATCCGCGAGGCGGCAAGACCGGTTTCCGGATCGGCATCGGCAGCGATCTGTTCCAGATCGGCAGCGAATTGCCCGCCAGCAATATCGCGAAAGGCCATCAGCGCCGTGGCCGCCGCCTGCAGCGGCGCAGCAGCCTCTTCGACCGCGGCGGTGCGATCAGCGGCCAGCACCTGCAGCGCCGCCACCTGCAGGGCGTTGACCTGCGTGTTCATTTCCAGAAGCTGTTTCAAGACGCCGATTTCATTGTCCAGCAGGCCCTGCACCGCATCGCGGCTTTCCTCGACGGTTTCCTCGGCGACGATTTCCAGCACAAAGACCATGTCCTCGATCGCCTTGTGCAGGACATTGGCACTGGCCTGGCGGTGATCCAGCACCAGGGGGCGCAATTCTTTCTGTTCAGAGCGGCGCGCGTTCATCATCTGGTCAAAGATGGCAAGCGCCTCTTCGACGATGCCCGCTTCAACCGGGTCTACCTCCATCTCCACCAGCCGCTCGGGCAGGTTTTCCAGCCGCGCGGTCGAGCTTTTGGCGATATTGGACAGGGCTTTTTTCAAAGACGGATCCCGGGTCTGCCCCAGCGCCAGCGCCACCCCGGACAGAAGGTTGATATCGCCCTGCGCCTCCAGAAGGCTTTGCAGGCCGGCAAAATTTTCCTCCACCAGCACCAGAAGCGCGTCTTCGATCGCGGACATCGTGGCATCGCCCCCGGTCTGCAGGTTGGAATAGGCGGCCTCGGCAGCGCTCAGAAGCGTGTTCTGCAGATGCTGGCTGTTCTCCTGCAGATCATCGATCTGCGCCGCGATCCGGGCCTCGCTGTCAAAGGTGGTTTCCCGCGCCGCCATCAGCGCATTCAGCGACTGCACCGTCTGGGTCACCACGGCCTCATACTCGGCGCGCAGATCCGAGGGCAGGCCGGTGACCTCCTCCTGCAGGCGCTGGGTCGCCGCCTCCATCTGGCTGCGGCGGTCCTGCAGCTCTGCGGCATCATCGGCCAGCAGGATATCTGTCATCGCATTGCGGGTCAGGCCGGTGGCCTCGGTCAGCCGGGCGCTGACCTCCAGCTGCGGCAGCATGTCCTGAGTCAGCACCCCCATGTCATCGGACACCCGGGCAAAGACCAGCGACACCAACACCCCGATCCCGGCCGAGGCAGCCCCCATCGCCAGCAGGATCAGCACCAGCTTGGCCCCGATGCTGGAAAACGGCCGGAAGCGGCGCGCGGCGCGCGTCCCACCAGCTGCGGGATCTGCGGTGGGATCGACTGCGGGATCTGCGGAGGACTTGTGAACCATACTGTATCACCTGTAGCAAAGCGCCGCCCGCCTGCCCGGCGGAGGGCCTGCGGATCGGATGGGGGGCAAACAACCGCAGCCTATCAGCCTGTGGTTTAATTTTATTTTAGCCCTCTCACCCCTTTTTCAGATAATTTGATCGGGTTGATCGGACGCGGTCACGCCCGATGTGCAGCCAGCTGCTTTTCGGGGTAAGGTCAGGCGGTTTCTGAATATTTTCAGTGCCCTGTACAGTTTCCAATCTGGCCTTCTATCTCGTCTCCTCCCTGTTCGGGACTGGATCGGGGCCCGTCGACCGCCTCCGCCCCGCCCGAAAACATGCCCAAAATGCGACGCTTTGGCGGTTTTTCTCCTGATTTGAACCGCTTACTAACGGTTGGCTGCTAGTTTTCGTATCATCGGGGCAGAAACCGACACCCGACCGCTGCCTGAACGCCTCTTTGCACCCGGAAAAGGGCGCGCTGCAGGCGGCCCGGGCGCGACTTGGATCTGTCCTGAACGTGTCTGGCACCCGGCTGGCACCCTTGATACAGGGCCGGTCGTACTAGGATTTAAAGAGGTTTTCGGTGACGCAGGCAGAGCATGCCCAGGATGATACGGCGCTTCGCGCCCTGATCGGCGCAGCCCAGAGCCCCATGGCCCTGCTCGGCGGCGATGGCGCGATCCTGCATGCCAACAAGGCCTTTGCGCGCCTTGTGCCGCTGCGCCCGGGTCCGGCGCCGGGTATGCAGCAGTTCGTCTCCCCGCCGCCGCTGTCGCCGGAACGGCTCAGCCCCGGCGCAGGCCCGGCGCGGATCACCACCATGGCCGCGAGCGGGGACCGGCTGCATTGGAATATCAGCGCGCTGCGCCCCGGTCTGTTCCTGATCGAGCTGACCCGCTCCCAGAGTTTCTGGCGGCGCCGGTTCTATGCCCGGCTGCGCGGCCTCGCCCGTGCCACCCAGAGCCCGGTGATTTTCTGTACTCCGGAGCAGCGCATCCGCTGGATCAACCCTGCCTGCGAACGGCTCACCGGCTACAGCAACGGCGATGCGCAGAACCTCAACCCCAGCGAGATCCTGCAAAGCGCCCATATGGACCCCGAGGGCACCGCCCGCATCACCCGGGCCATGGCCGCGCAGCGACCGGTCACCGCCGAGCTGCTGAACCGCGCCCCGTCCGGGCGGGAATACTGGCAGATGCTGGATGTCACCCCGCTGCACGGCCCCGACGGGCAGCTCGAAGGCTATGTGGCGGTGCTCACGGATATCACGCCGCTGAAACAGGCCGCCGAAGAGAACATGCGCAGCGCCCGGCTGGGCCGGATCATCGAAGAAAGCCTGCATGAAATCTATGTCTTCGACCCCGACAGTCTGAAGTTCACCGAGGTGAACCGGGGCGCCCGCGACAACCTCGGCTACAACATGAAAGAGCTGGCGCAGATGACGCCGCTGGACATCAAGCCGGATTTCACCCCTGAAGCCTTCCGCAAGATGGTGGAGCCGTTGACCTCGGGGCGGCAAAGCGTGCTGCGCTTCAAGACCCGGCACAAGCGCCGGGACGGCAGCTGCTATCCGGTAGAAATCACCCTGCAGCTGATGAGGGACGATCAGCCCTGGTTCGTGGCCATGGTGCAGGACACCAGCCTGCGCGACGCCAGTCAGCAGGCGGCGGAAGTGGCTCATGCCAGGCTGGTGGCCGCGGTCGAGGCGCTGCCGGACGGCTTTGTCTATTATGATGCCGACGACCGGCTGGTGCTGGCCAATTCCCGTTACCGTGAAATCTATTCTGCCAGCGCCCCGATGATCCGCGAAGGTGTCCGGTTTGAGGACATCCTGCGCTACGGGCTGGAGCATGGCGAATATGAAGAGGCCAGGGGCCGCGAAGAGGACTGGCTGAAGGAACGCCTGGCCCAGCACCGTAAGGAAAGCGGCTCTTTGCGCCAGCGGCTCAGCAACGGGCGCATCCTGCAGATCTATGAACGCAACACCCCCGATGGTGGCCGGGTCGGCCTGCGGGTGGATGTCACCGAATTCGACGAGGCCCGCGCCCGTGCCGAAGCCGCCAATGCCGCCAAGACCGCTTTTCTCGCCAATATGAGCCACGAGCTCCGCACCCCGATGAACGGTATCCTCGGCACCCTGCAACTGCTGGAGGACACCCGGCTCGACGCCGAGCAGAGCGAAATGCTGACCACCGCGGAAACCTCGGCCCAGGGGCTGCTGTCGATCCTCAACGACATTCTCGATCTGGCCCGCATCGAAGCGGGCAAGGAAGAGCTGAACATCGCACCCTTCGTGCCGAAGACAGTGCTGGAGCAGGTCGCCTCGCTGCACCGGGTGGTGGCCGAGCGCAAGGGCGTGGCGCTGGAACTGGCACTGGCACCGGGCACCGGCACGGCGCGGCTTGGCGATGCCCGCCGGATCGGCCAGATCCTGCATAACCTCTGCGGCAATGCGCTGAAATTCACCGAAGTTGGTGAGGTGCGGCTCAGCGCCGAATTCTCGGGCGACGGGCACCTGTGCCTCGAGGTGCGCGACAGCGGCATTGGCATGACCCCGGAAGAGCTGCAGCGGGTGTTCGGCAAATTCGAACAGGCCGACAATTCCAGCACCCGGGCCTTTGGTGGCACCGGCCTGGGCCTGGCCATCGTCTCGGAGCTGGTCACGCTGATGCAGGGCCAGCTGGAGATCGCTTCAGAGCCGGGGCAGGGCACCACCATACGGGTGCGGCTGCCGCTGGAGCAGGCTGATGATGCGGACGCCGCGCCCCCTGAGACAGCCCCCAAAGCGGACGCGGAGACAGAAACAGGGACGGGCGCCGGTTTGCCGACGCCCCCCTCCGAGGCTCTGCTCCTTGCCCAGCCCCCCGCAGGATCTGAGACCTCCGGCCCGCCGCTGCGCATCCTGGTGGCCGAGGACAACGCCACCAATAGGCTGATCATCGGCAAGCTGCTGAGCCGGATGGGCCATCAGGCGGTGCTATGCCACGACGGGGCAGAGGCCGTCGCCACCTGGGAGCCGGGGGCCTTTGACTGTCTGCTTATGGATATTTCCATGCCGAAGCTCTCTGGCATCGAAGCGCTGCACGAGATCCGTAAACAGGCCGGTGGCGCGGATCTTGCCCCGGTCTTTGCGGTGACGGCCCATACCATGCCGGACCAAGTGGACTCGCTGCTGCACGAGGGCTTTGACGGGGTGCTGAGCAAACCGATCCGCACCATGGATCTGAGCCAGGCCCTGCTGCGCTGCCGGTCCGAGAGCAGGCCTGTGGACCTGTGAGTTGCCCCTTAGGTAGGGGCACTGCAGACAACCAAGGAGGCCGCTACGGGATGGAAACGGCGAAGTCGGTAGTACTCTCGGTCGGGGATCTGGCGCGCTACACCTGCGGCAGGTCGTGGTTCGGGGAACAGGTGGTCAAGGTGTGGACCGCCCGGACAATCGCTACGGCTTATTCGCCACCCATCTCGGTGGTGGCACGCCCCAGTAATCCCGCCCCCCTCGACTGCAAGGGAGGCAATCTGATCCATCTGAGCGGATGGAATTGACACCCCATCCGCTCAGATGGCGAACAGCTAGGTAAGATACCCTCACGTCACCGTCCTCTTGGTAGGCCTCTATGTAGTCTGTTTGGTTCTCCAGTTTCATAAACACCCTATCTCGGTGTCCACGAAACCGGCAGCAGGCCGCATTCATCGCTCGGAAACTTGACGCCGAGCGAATTTGCGTCCCAACTGAAGGAAACCCGAAAGGTCGCATGAAGCCTGGACCAGAAACGGGGTGAGATCCACTTGGGAAATGATGATCTGATCCACCGGACCAGCACCACAAGCAGTGCATGTCCACATTCATGAACCGCAATACGCCACAGCTTCCGCTCAGTCTCGTCTCGGACATCGTCAAGACTGGCAATAAGGTGTAAGACGGGTCGAATACAGTGCCGTTGCGGTGTGCGCACGCCGAGGTAGTGATAGTGATCGTTTTTTCGCATCCTTGATGCTTCCCCCAAAGAAGTGGTCCGTCCCTATGATTAGGAAACGGAGGACCATAAATGGCAACGAGCGCCACCTGTCACTTGAGGGCCCCTCAATAGTGAACACTTCCGTATGGGGTGCGGCTGTGTTAGCTCCTTGCGAGGAGGCTGTGATCGGCTGAAAGGCCTCCGCCGCTGCGAAGATGCAGTCCAATCGCAAGGATGGATATCCAAGAGTTTGCCGAGGTCGCCAGGGCTCTCCTCAGTGAGAGCCCTAGGCTTTCCAAAATGAAGTTCTGGGAAACTCTTCAGGGCGCTCTGTTTCGATTTCGATGATCTCCAGATGGCGGCATCGTGTCCTAGCGAGACGGCGTGATGAGGGTCAAACCGCATCCATTGCAGATGCGGCCTGTGCAGCACCCGTCAAAACATTACATAATTATCATTATCAGATATAAAACTGTAGCCGCGGCACATTCTAAACTGGGTTGCGACACATCCCCTATCTTGCTGAAAAGCAAGGAGAACGGACATGGCCCACACAGAG
>NZ_JAXGFS010000024.1:0-16140 GCF_041008745.1 Pseudophaeobacter sp. 1A09344 | reverse complement strand
GGAACACTACCGTTACTGACCGGCCCTACAGCAGAACACCACAAAGCCCCCGCAAATCATGCGGGGGCTTTTTTGTTTTGGCTTCAATAGGGCGCAGAAACTGCGAGATGACGTTTGGTCGAAACCGGAAAGACGCGGGATAAGGCTCTGACAAGGTGACGACGGCTGGTCTAGGCTGATCCTGGTCCCTGTGGCTTTGCACGCCGCTGGACCGGGAGGAACAGGGGAGGCAGCCATGAGCGACCAAAAGACACAATTCCGGACCTGCAATATATGCGAAGCCATGTGCGGGTTGATCGTCACGCATACCGACACCGAGGTCGTGTCGATTAAGCCCAACCCGGATGACCCCCTGTCGCGGGGCCATATCTGTCCCAAGGCGATTGCCTTGCAGGATTTCCGCACCGACCCGGACCGGGTGACCACGCCGTTGAAAAAGGTGGACGGTCAATTCGTGCCGGTGTCATGGGAAGAGGCGCTGGAATATGCCGCAACCCGGATCGAAGAGGTGCAGGAGGCCCACGGGAAGGACGCCGTGGGGACCTATCTGGGCAACCCCAACGCGCATAAGTTCGGCAACCTCCTGACCCTGCCGCGACTGGTCAAGGCGCTGGGGACGCAGAACCGCTATTCCTCGGCCACGGCGGATCAGATCCCGCACCACGTTGCCTCGATCCACATGCTGGGCCATCCGATGCTGATCCCGGTGCCGGATGTGGACCGCACCGATTTCATGCTGATCATCGGCGGCAATCCCCTGGTGTCGAATGGGTCGATGATGACCGCGCCGGGATTTGGCAAGCGGATGGAGGAGCTGCACGCGCGCTGTGGGCGCAGCGTTGTGGTGGACCCCAGACGCACCGAAACCGCCGAAAAGGCCAGCACACATCTGTTCATCCGCCCTGAGACCGATGCCTTCCTGCTGCTTGCCCTGATCCATGAGGTTTTTGCGACTGGTCTGGACAGCCCCGGTGCGCTGGATCCGGTGGTGCGGGGTCGCGATGCGCTGAAACAGGCGGTGCAACCGTTCACGCCGGACCTTGCGGCAAAAATGACCGGTATCGACGCAGATACTATCCGCTCTCTAGCCCATGATTTTGCCCGCGCCGGTTCGGCGGTATGCTATGCGCGCATGGGGGCCTCGACACAAAGCTTTGGTGCCCTGTGCCAATGGGCGAGCAATGCGCTCAATATCATCACCGGAAATTTCGACAGCCCGGGCGGCGCCATGTTCACCACCCCAGCGCTGGATTACGTGGGTATGACCAGCCGCAAGGGGCGTGTGCGCAGCTATCCCGAGAAACGCTCGCGGGTGTCCGGCCAGCCGCTGTATAACGGGGAGTTCCCTGTCTCGGTCCTGGCCGAGGAGATGGAAACTCCGGGCGAGGGGCAGATCCGAGCCATGGTCACCGTGGCAGGTAATCCTGTGCTGACTGCGCCCAACGGGCTGCGCATTGGGGCGGCGATGGAGCAGCTGGATTTCATGATGTCGATTGATCTGCACATCAATGACACCACCCGCCATGCCGATCTGATCCTGCCCGCCACCGTGGCGCTTGAAGAGCACGTCTATGATATGGTGTTCCACAGTTTTGCCGTGCGCAATACCGCTGCCTTTGCCGAGCCGGTGTTTACGCCGCCCAATGACAACCCGCAGGAGTGGGAGGTCATCGCCCGGCTGGCCGCGAGGTTGAGTGGGAGCAACAGCATCGGCCCTTCGCCGGTTGAGACGCTGACGGCGCTTTTGCCGCGCGGATACCACGGCGACCGGGTGACGACGGACGCGATGCTGGGCGCTGAGACCGGAGCGATTGATCTGGGTCCGCTCGTTGAAAGCCTTGCCGATCGACTGGAAACACCGGATGGCAAGCTGGATCTGGCGCCAGAGGTGTTCCTTGCTGACTTGCCGCGACTGCTGGCCTTTGAGCCGCCGGTCAGCGATGATTACCCGCTGCTGATGATCGGGCGTCGGCAGGTACGCAGCCACAACAGCTGGACACAGAACAGCCAGCGTCTGGTGAAGGGGCGCAACCGCTGCACGGTGCAGATGCACCCCGCCGATGCGAACCGGCTGAGCATCGAGGACGGGATGGACGTTGCGGTGCACAGCCGTGTCGGGCAGGTCACCATGCCGGCCGAGGTGACGGATGAGATTGCACCGGGGGTGGTGTCTATCCCGCAGGGCTGGGGACAGCGACAGGGGAAACTGACCACGGCGACCCGGGTTCAGACCGTCTCGATCAATGATCTGACGGATGACACCCGGATTGATCCCATCAGCGGCAATGCGGCCTTTAACGGGGTTCCGGTGGCAGTGAAGGCTATCGCATAGGCGACCGAGCAGGCGGTATCCGGGACCTTTTCTCGGGGCTGGACACGGTCCCGGCCCGCAGGCCAATCTGATTGGGGATACCTCGAGAAAAGGGCTGTCAAATGCACAAAAGGATAGGTGCTGCTCCCTTTCTGGCCCTTTGTATCCGTTCAGTACATGTCGCCGCCAAAAGGGGAGTGCTGGCTGAACGATTGCCCATGGTCCCCTAGATTGACTCAAACCCGCTCAAAATAAAGATTGGTTTATATCGAAATCGAACGGTTTTTTAACCGGTTTTTATTCAAGCGGAAGGACGGTCTGCAATGATACAGAACCTGCTCGGACGGAAGAAAAAGGCAACGCGGCAAGAAAGAATTCTGTCCGAAATCGACCGGCTGATCTCATGGAAGAAATTGGCAGCCTGCGCTGAAACTTGCCTGGATGAAGCGCCCGACTGCATCAGGGTAAACCGGAATTCGTTGGAAAGCCTGGTTCGTATCGAAGTTCTGCACCGGTGCTTTGGCATTTCCCGCAGCGACCTGATGGTAACTGGGTCCGAGACACCAGAACAAGACGGCGCGACCGCTCTGTGCGATTCCCGGCCCGTCCTGAACGAAGACGACGTCGAAAACTTTTACAAGATTATCGCGGATTGCAGCAAACAGGACGAAATCATCAACGAGCTTGGCGCCCAGTTGGCCAAGGTTGGCGTGAGCCTGAAACAGCCGGTGTCCCTGTCACCGTCCTGAAAAACGTCAACAATCTGCCCCCTGCGGTCAGCCGCAACAGAATGTGGGCACGGCGGGTGATCGGCGTAGCGCGGTTGACGCCAAGCTAGGCTTATCGCTGCCCCGCGCTGGCCGCATACCGGCCAGATCACAAGATAGCTATACATTCGGGTCTGAATGCCCTATACGCGGCCAATTGTCGGCACCGGCGCAGCATTTTGCGCCACCTCCCGAGCCGCCTCCGCTCCTATAGAAAAAAGCAGACCTTCCTTTGAAACAGACACTCGCTATGGCGCTGGAGCGCCGTGGATATGACAAACTTACTCCCGTTCAGGAGGCCGTGACCGATCCGGCCCTGGGCAGCGCGGACCTGTTGGTTTCGGCGCAGACCGGTTCGGGAAAGACCGTCGGATTTGGCCTCGCCATCGCCGGGGCCATTCTGGGCGATGAAGACCGTTTTGGCTCGGCAGCTTTGCCGCTGGCGCTGGTGATTGCACCGACCCGCGAACTGGCCCTGCAGGTGAAACGCGAACTCAGCTGGCTCTATGGTGAGGCCGGTGCAACCGTCGCCTCCTGTGTGGGCGGCATGGACATGCGGGATGAGCGCCGGGCGCTGGACCGGGGCGCTCATATCGTTGTTGCCACCCCAGGCCGTCTGCGCGACCATATCATGCGCGGGTCCATCGACCTGTCCGAGCTGCGCGCAGTGGTGCTGGACGAAGCCGATGAAATGCTCGATCTCGGTTTCCGTGAGGATCTGGAGTTCATTCTGGGTGAGGCCCCGGAAGAACGCCAGACGCTGCTGTTCTCCGCCACGGTTCCCCCGGCAATCGCCCAGCTTGCAAAAAGCTATCAGCGCGATGCCATGCGGATCACCACCGTCGCCGAGAAATCGCAGCACAGCGATATCGAATACCGCGCTATGGCAGTGGCGCCGCGCGACGATGAAAACGCCATCATCAACGTGCTGCGGTTCTATGAGGCCCCCAACGCCATCGTGTTCTGCAACACCCGCGCCATGGTGAACCGACTGGTGACACGCCTGTCGAACCGTGGCTTTTCGGTCGTGGCCCTGTCGGGTGAGCTGTCCCAGTCCGAACGCAGCCATGCCCTGCAGGCCATGCGCGACGGGCGTGCCCGCGTCTGCGTCGCAACCGATGTGGCGGCGCGCGGGATCGACCTGCCGAACCTTGATCTGGTGGTGCACGCCGAATTGCCCTCCAGCCACGAAACCCTACTGCACCGTTCCGGCCGGACCGGTCGCGCCGGTCGCAAGGGCGTCAGCGCGCTGATCGTGCCGCCGAAAGCCCGTAAAAAGGCCGAGCGCCTGTTGAAGATGGCCAAGCTGCAGGCCGAATGGGGCAACGCGCCCTCGGCCGAGGCCGTGTCGGAACGCGATGGCGAACGTATGCTGGCAGATCCCGCCTGGCACGAAGCCGTCAGTGACAGCGAACAGCCCATGGTGACGCAGCTGAGCGAAGCCTTCTCGGCAGAACAACTGGCCGCAGCCTATCTGCGGCTGTGGCGCAGCGCGCGCTCTGCCCCTGAAGAGCTGTCCGAAGCAAACGCCAAGCCTGAGCCGCGCGAACCCTTTGGTCCCAGCGTCTGGTTCTCGATCGCCGCAGGGCGGAACGAAGGCGCCGATCCGCGCCGGTTGCTGCCGATGCTGTGCCGGGCCGGCAACATCACCAAATCCGATATCGGTGCCATCCGCATCCAGCAGGATGAAACCTTTGCCGAGATTCGCGAAAGCAGCGCAGCCGGATTCCTGGCGGCACTTGGCACCGAGATGGTGCTGGACGATGGCACCAAGCTGACGCAACTGGACAGCCCGCCGAACATCCCCGCCGGACGTCCCACAGGCCGCCCCGGTGGCCCCAGAAAGTTCGACGGACCGAAGCCGGGCGGAAAACGTCCGCATCGTGGTCAGGACTCACGCCCGGATGACCGGCGCGGTGAACGGTCCTATGACAAGCCAGGCTTCGACAAATCCGATGGTCCGCGCAAACCCCGCGCAAACAAATCGGACCGGGACGAGCGTCCCCGTCACAAGAAGCACGAGGCCGCCGCCCCGCGCGAGCCGAACGCTGTGGTGACCCCGCGCAGCAAGCCTGCCAGTAAACCAGCAGGCAAGCCCGGCGCGGGCGATGCCAGCAAGAGCCTGCGCAAAAAGGACGGCGGCAAACCGCATTTCGCGACCCGCGGCCCCAAGGGACCGCCGCCGCCAAAGGGCAAGCCGAACAGCAAGAAGAACAAGGCCCGTGCGGCCCTGGCCAAGGCGGGAAAAGGCGGTTCCGCAAAACCTCGTCGGCCTAAAAGCTGATCTGAGATGACATCAGGGCAAAGCGCAGTCTTTGCCCTGATTTACAGGCTCAACGCATCTGGTGTTTGCGCAGGGCGCGGAACAGGAACATCAGGATCAGTGACAAGAAGAACAATCCAAAGAAGTCACCGATCAGGTAAACGAAGTAATCCTGGGGCGGGCTTTGGAAGGCCAGATTGCTGAGCACCGAAGACACCACGGAAACCAGAAATCCGGCAAACATGATGCTGGCCCAGCGTGGCCTGCGGCCGGAATAAGGCGACAGATCCCATCCGGCCAGTTTGATCAGGTGAAAGACGGCCGACGGAACAAGAACCGCAATCGCCATTGCAGCGATCCGGGGCGGTTCAAGAACACTGGCCCCTGAGAAGTACAGAAAAACCAGAAAGACGCCGGGAAACAGCGCAATGCTTGCCCGCCATCCCAGCAGCCAGGCGGCAAGCACCTTCACCCCATGTGGAAGGAAAAGAAGGCTGGAATCGCTTTCAACGCCGGGAAAGACCCTCAATTGGATCGGCATCAGCAGTTCGAAGGCGACCAGGCAAGCCAGCAGGTAGCACAGTGTAACCACTGTTGTTTCTGTCGCCAGAGCTTTCAAATCCCGTCCCCGCCTTCATCTGTGTGACGCCCCCTGTTCCTATTTGGGTGCCTTCACCAGATATCGCCCCCGGCTCGCGCTGCCGCTTTGCTCCAGATATCCTTTGCCGACCAGCGACTTCAAGGCCCGGAAAAATGTCGGACGCGACATGCTGGCCACGATGGCATGCGCCCGGATGGTGTTGGTGCGCACGCCGTCGGAGGTGTCCGGAAAGTCGCTCGCGGCGTAGTACACATCACGTTCAACCGTAGACAGCTCCTGAAGCCCCATCGAGCTTTCCATATCGAGCATCAGTTTTCGCAACTCTGTCAGTTTGGAAATGTCAGACATAGCGTCCTGTATTAATTTTTAATGCCAAGTGTGTGTCACAAGAGTGTAATACACGAACAGCCTAAAACAGCAAATGGTATCATGTTGACACGTTATTATTGTACGGTAGTATAACTTTCGTCCGGCCGCTTTTGTTAAACCGTGAGTGGTGGCAGCCGAACACTATTTTAGAACCGAAAAATTTTCAGGCGCGGTGCCTTCGGGTTCCGCGCCGCCTTAGTTCTTTGAAACGCTGGCGAGCGTCGGGACCCAACTATGCCGCCTTGCCGTCACAGCCGTCCCTGCCCTCTGGTGCCTGTTCTGCTTTGAGATTTTACCTTGCGCGGTGGGCAGTGAGGAGCTAAATGATCAGCCGCGTAGCCCCAATAGCTCAGTCGGTAGAGCAACTGTTTCGTAAATAGTAGGTCGGCGGTTCAAGTCCGTCTTGGGGCACCACCTCTCCATCCAAGGCATTGTTTTGCATCAGTTTTTTGACTGATCAAGACGAGGCGTAGAACAAATTGGAGAACATTTCAAGCAGCCATGTCTTCGTGAAGGAAGGCATCTACTACTTCATCCGCCGTATCCCGGTGGACCTCCGACAGCATTACTCGTCGGGCAAGATCTCCTACTCGCTGCGGACCAGATCCCGTTCCATCGCTCTCTCGCGGGCAAACAGGGCTGCCTGCAAGTTGGACGAGTACTGGTACCATCTTCGCACACAGGATGCGGAACTCCCTGGCAAACACCTTCTCCGGCATGGTCTGACCCGGCAGGCTCCCCTCTTAGGAGAAGACGCCTCTGTCACGACTGATGTTCTGACGCTGTCGGAGGCTGTCTTGACGTACCTGCGCCTGAAAGGTCAGGGACGCCCTGAGACCTTCCACCGTGCCGCACATAGATCCTGCGGCTACGTGATCGACGTCTGCGGAGACAAACCCCTGACAGGCTACACCAAGGCAGACGCGAACAAGTTCCGTGACGCCCTGATCAAGCGGGGACTGGCTGGCAGCAGCATTACCCGGATCTTCGGTACCGTCCGTGCGGTCTTCAACTTCGCCGTGGCAGAAGAAGGGCTGTCCACCACAGCGCCGTTTGCAAACGTCTACTATGATCGTAGCGCCGGGGTTTCTGGCCGTAGCTCCATCCCTGTGCAGGACATTCGCACCGTTCAGGGCAAATGCAAA
This sequence comes from Pseudophaeobacter sp. 1A09344, assembly GCF_041008745.1. Classification (NCBI taxonomy): domain Bacteria; kingdom Pseudomonadati; phylum Pseudomonadota; class Alphaproteobacteria; order Rhodobacterales; family Roseobacteraceae; genus Pseudophaeobacter; species Pseudophaeobacter sp. 1A09344. The sequence continues at coordinate 8,684 of NZ_JAXGFS010000024.1, read as the reverse complement.
GTGATCGACGACGAAATGCGATGGTTGGTGGCCATGGTGGCAGATACCGGCATGCGTTTGGCCGAAGCTGCAGGCCTTTTGAGGGAAGACATCTACCGGGATGAAAGCGGCGGCTGGGTCGCTCGGATTGTCCCTCACCCCTGGAGAAGCCTCAAGACCGACAGCAGCAAACGGATCGTTCCCCTAGTCGGCTCAGCAGAATGGGCAGCAGATAGGATCCATGCGCAGGAAACGGACAGCAGGTTCGCCTTCCCGAGATACAACACCACGGGGACGACCAACGGCAACTCTGCTAGTGCAGGTCTGAACAAGTGGCTCAAGGCCTACGTGCCGAAGGGAGCCACGATGCACGGTTTCCGCCACTCGATGCGGGACAGGCTAAGGGCCGTGGAATGCCCTTCTGACATCGTGGATCAGATCGGGGGGTGGCATACTGACGGCGTGGGTCATGGATACGGGAACGGCTACCCGATAGAGGTACTGAGAAGGTGGCTAAATACAGCATGTTAAGCTGTTGACAGTTACCTTAACTGGGGCGGTCCTGTTACCGCGGAAGTTACCTTAAGTACTTGATTTGATTCACTTTTAGAATCACCTTATGGTCACGGGATCTACTCTTCTTGGAGAAACATCCCTATGCCGAATCCGTCCTACCTGACCCAACCTCACATGGTATACTGGGGCCATCTACCATCCTTCGCTAATCCATTTCGTGAGGGGTACATCGGTGTAACCATGCAGAAGCTGCACGCTCGCGTGGCCAATCACTATTCCAATCCGACCTGTCATGCGCTGAAAAAAGCCCTTGCCGAACATGCTGAAGAAATAGAGTGGCGGCCCTTGCATACTGATTTGCCATGGTATGCTGCTTACCAGATAGAGCGGATCTATAGGCCTGAACGACACATCGGTTGGAATGCAGGCTTTGGCGGCAGCAGGCATAAGAAGCGTCGCGAAGGGTGGCTAGTGACGCCGCTTGGTTCCATTCTGTTAAAGAGTGACTACTGAACAGCACCAATGCCTTCTAGCGTTTCTACGCCTCGTCTTGATCAGTCAAAAAACTGATGCAAAACAATGCCTTGGATGGAGAGGTGGTGCCCCAAGACGGTTGTTCTATTCCCGTTACAGGCACCGTTGGAACGGCAAGCATCAGTTTTGCATGTTCAGAGCCTCTTGGGGCTCTTTCAGGCGAAAGGTCTCTGCCGTCTCACCCCACTGAACACGAGAGACGGCAGATCATGGGTCAGATCCGGCTGTGCGGCGCCGGGCCGCACAGTCCAGCGGTTACTTGGCGTCTTTTTCGGCCACGTCTTCATCGCGCTCCGCGTCGCCGTTTTCGGGCTCAGCGCTCTGATCGTCCTCGGCCCGGTTATCCGCTGTGCTGACATCGTCGGAATTGTTAGGCGCATCCGCATCGATCAATTCCGCTTCAGGGATATCCCCGGCCTCTGGGGATACGGCAGGTTTCGCCGCGCCGGTGATCAGCGGCAGCATGTGGGCGCCCGTTGCGCTGGCGAATTCAGCGGTCTCGGGACGCTTCCAGCTGAGCGTGTCAAAGCTGGTGCAATGTTCGCAGACCGGCGCCCATTCCGCGTGAATGTGGTTGCAGTTCTCGCAAACCCATTGCGGGCCACGCGGCGCGGTCAGCGCGCGGGTCAGCCAGCCCTGAACCACCGCATCCGGGGCACCTTCGCCGCGCTCAATCGCAGCCATCAGAGTGAGGGCGCGTGCATCCGGCGCCCGTTCTGCCAGATCGCCCAGGGCCCGGCGCGCCTCGGGATAATCTTCGGCCACGATGTTCAGCTCGGCCATCACCAGACGGGTTTCGTCGTCATGCGGTTTCAGGCGCGCCAGCTGGCCAAAACGTTTGACCCGCTCGGCGGCGGTTTCTGTCGGTTCGATTTCGGCAAAGGCATGCGCCAGATCGGGGTGCGGCTGTGCCTCCCAGGCTTTTTTCAGAACCCGGACAGCATTGCGGGTCTTGCCCTTGGCGATATAGGCGCGCGCGGCCATAGCGGCGGCAGGCACGAGATCGGGCGACAGGCGGTTGGCCTCGATGGCCTGTTCGCGCTGCTCCACGGTTGCGCCTTCCTCGATCACCCCTTGGGAGGCCGAAAGCGCCAGCACCGCGTCGCGCCGTTTGAACACATCGCGGGGCAGAGTGCCGGTCTTCAACTTGGTCGCAAGGGTCTTGCGCGCCCCGGCCCAATCCTCGGCGCGGGCCTGCAGTTGCAGCAGCGTATCCTGTACCTCTTCGTGTTTCGGGCGCAGCGCCAATGCCTTTTCGGCCAGTTGCCGGGCGGTGTCGGTATCGCCGTCGGACAGCTTTTGCTTCATGATGCCGCGAATGCCGACGAACCGGGTGTTCTGATTGCCCAGCAATCGTTTGTAAGCGGCTGCAGCCTTTTTGGTATCGCCCGCCATTTCGGCCGCCTGCGCGGTCAGAAGATCGGTGAGTTCGGGTTTTTCCAGATATCGCTCGGCGCGCGATGCCTTGGCCAGCGCCAGACGTCCCTCGCCCGAGGCCAGCGCCATCAGCCCATCAGACAGCGCCTGATAACCCTTTGCCTCGCGACCCTTGTCGAAATAGCGCGACAGGGCGGTTTCATCGCCATTCAGGAACTTCAGCGTGGCGATCAGCAGCGACAGCAGTTTGAAGAACAGCCAGACGATCACGACCAGCGCCACCAGCGCCATCACGGATTGCAGCGCGCCAAGGGTATATTCAGTGCCTGCAACGGTGATCTGCACGCCCCCGGCGGTTTCCATCAGGATCCCCGCACCCAGAGCCAGCAGCGCGACGATTGCAACAAAGACGAGGATTTTCAGCAATGACCAGAGCATGGCAGGGTCCTTATTTCGCGTTCAGGCTTTGGGCCAGTTCATCCGCTGCGGCAACCGCAGCGACCCGGCTGCGGGCAGCCGATTCCCAGTCCGCCAGGGCGGTCCGGGCGGTTTCAGGCAGTGCGTCCAGTTCGGCCAGCGCATCGGCAATCTTGCCCTGATCGACCAGCGCGCCGACGCGGGACAGGACCGCATCCGGATCGTCGCCTTCGCGCGGCGCAACCGAGCGCGCGCCGAGGTGACGTTTGAGATAATCCATCACGCCACCGGTACCCTTGGTCTCTTCCCGCGCGGCGGCAAGGGCGCTGCGGGCAGCCGGGGTGAAGCTATCGGCCAAGCCGGTGAGCGTTGCCACACCGCTGTCGGCAGGAGAGGTCAGCGCCTCTGGCACGGTAACATCAAGGGTGGTCAATTCGTCGACAAGCCCCGCGTAGCTGGCGCCGCTGTCGAGACTGGAGCGCAGACGGGCCAGCACGGTCTGGGCGCTGGCAATACGGGCAGCTTCGGCGCTGGCCTCATCCATCTGGCGGGCCTCGGCGAGCATCTGTTCAACCTCGGCGCGCTGTGCGGCCAGCCTGTCCTGCAATTTGGCAAGCTGGGCATCTACTGCGGCAATGGCCTCGGGCGATCCGGCATCGGCCACCGGGCGTTGCTCCAGCGCAGTCAAACGCTCCACAAGCGCGGCAATCTCGGTCTCAAGCGCGTCACTTTGCGGTGCGGATAGATCACCAACGGTGCCTTCAACAGCGTCGATACGCTGCGAAAGCGGCGCGAGATCGGGAATGGAGATCCCCTCGACCTGCGTTTTCAGCGCCGACAGATCCGACCGCAAAGCGGCCTGCTCTGCTTCGATCGCGGTGACATCAACACTGGCCGGGCGCAGGCTGGGCGGCAGGATGCTGTTCAAAACGCCGCCTTGCCCCAGGGCAAATCCGATGACAGCAGCGACAGCCCCGCCAAGGACGGCTGAGCCAAAGCCACCGCGTTTTTCGACAACGCGTTCGATCACCTGTTGCGGTTCGGCGGGTGCCGGTTCAGGGGTTTCTGCGTCTGCGTCTGCGTCTGCGTCTGCGTCTGCGTCTGCGTCTGCGTCTGCGTCTGCGTCTGCGTCTGCGTCTGCGTCTGCGTCCGTCTCGCTCGATGCTTCGGCTTCGGAAGTGTCCGCCGGGCTTTCCTCTTGCGAGTCAACCGGTTCCGGGGTTTCGACCTCAGTCACCTCTGATGCCGTCACATCATTGGCGTCCGACCCGGTCACATCATCCGAAGTTTTCTTGTCAGCCACGTCGGCATCTCCCTCAATTCTCACCGCTGCGACTCATGCTTGAATCCTGCGGTGCTGGCGCTCAACCCCAAGCGCGACATTACTTCCCGTGCGCGGGACCCTCAACCCGCGCCAAAGCATCTGCGGCATCACGGACCAGTGTACTCATCGCATCTGCATCGGGCGTGTTACATACCTGCAAGTCCCTGCAATTCAAGACTTTCAGTGGTTTCGCAACGGCTTCGCTCAGCGCAATCAGATGCAAATTCGACGCATCGGGACAAATCTGGGCGAAATGCCGCGCAGTTCGTGGCGAAAAAACCGGCACGATCAGCGACTGTTGCGACGTTATTGCCCGCAGCGCGTCTTCATTCAGTGGCAGCAGCTCCTGATCATAGATCACCTTCTCGCGGCAGGACAGCCCGGCATCCGTCAGGCGCTGCGCCACATCACCACGCGTATGACGCCCGTGCAGATGCAACAAGGGCGCGGGTGGGCACATATCTACCAGGCGGGAGACCAGCTCATCGGCGGTCTGGCCCAAACATTGCGCGGACCAGCCCGCGCGGATCGCCTCCGCCGTGGTGCGCTGCCCGACACAATAGGCAGGCAGATCCGTGGAAACCTGTCCGGTCGCCGTGGCAACCGCATTGGCAGAGGTAAAGATCAGCCCGCGGACGCCCTGCGTATCCGTTGCCTCCAAGGCGCCAGATAATGGCTGAACCCGCATCAGCGGCGCATAGATCACGGTAAGCCCTGCGCGTGTCTCATCAGGCAGGTCCTCCACGAACCGGCGGGCCGAGGGCAGCGGCCGCGTCATCAGCAAACCCACGGCAGGGCCGGTCTTCGGATCCGTCACATCGCGCTCCCGGGATTGTTTGCACCTGTCATAGGTGGTAGCCCCGGCGCCAACCTGATGCAATGGTAGCACGATGACACAAACCCTGACGATCCTTGGGCTGGAAAGCAGCTGCGACGATACAGCAGCGGCGGTGGTGCGCCAGACCGGAGATGCCCCGGCCGAGGTCCTGTCGTCGGTGGTTTTTGGCCAGACCGAACTGCACAGCGCCTATGGCGGGGTGGTGCCGGAAATCGCGGCGCGGGCGCATGCGGAAAAGCTGGATATCTGCGTGATCGAGGCGCTGAAAGAGGCCGGTGTCACGTTGAAAGACCTAGACGCAGTGGCCGTCACTGCCGGGCCGGGGCTGATCGGCGGGGTGATGTCCGGTGTGATGTGCGCCAAGGGGATTGCCGCCGCCACCGGCCTGCCGCTGATCGGGGTGAACCATCTGGCGGGCCATGCGCTGACGCCGCGGCTGACCGATGGGATTGCCTTTCCCTATCTGATGCTGCTGGTGTCCGGCGGGCATTGCCAGTATCTGATCGTGCGCGGACCAGAGGATTTCACCCGTCTGGGCGGCACCATCGACGATGCTCCGGGCGAAGCCTTTGACAAGACCGCGCGCCTTTTGGGCCTGCCGCAGCCCGGCGGCCCCTCGGTGCAGGCCGAGGCGGAAAATGGCGACCCCAAACGGTTCCGCTTTCCGCGCCCGCTGCTGGACCGGCCCGATTGCAACCTGTCATTCTCGGGGCTGAAAACCGCGCTGATGCGGATGCGCGATCAGATCGTTGCGGAAAAAGGCGGGCTGACACGGCAGGACCGCGCCGACCTTTGCGCCGGGTTTCAGGCCGCCGTGGTCGATACCCTGGCCGAGAAGACCCGTCGCGCCTTGCGCCTTTATCTGGATGAAAACCCGGCGTCCCCGACCGTTGCCGTGGCCGGCGGGGTCGCCGCCAATACCGCCATTCGCGCCGCACTACAGGATGTCTGCGCCGAAGCAGGCGCCACCTTCACCGCGCCGCCCCTGCGCCTGTGCACCGATAACGCTGCGATGATCGCCTATGCCGGGCTGGAGCGGTTCCGATCTGGTGCGCGCGACGGGTTGGACCTGACCGCCCGGCCGCGCTGGCCGCTGGATCAGAGCAGCCCCGCGCTGCTTGGCTCGGGCAAGAAAGGGGCCAAGGCATGAGTGTTTCGGTTCTGGGCGCGGGCGCCTTTGGCACGGCGCTGGCGATTTCTCTGGCGGGCAATGGGCCCGTCACACTTTGGGCACGCAGCCAGCCCCATGCCGAGCAGATGCAGACCAGCCGCCGCAATGTGGCCCGCCTGCCCGGCGTGGATCTGCCGCCAGAGCTGACCGTCACCTCGGATTTGGCCGAAGCGGCGGAAAGTGACACCATCCTGCTGTCCGTTCCGATGCAGCAATTGCGCGGGCTGCTGATGGCCGAAGGCGATGCGCTAGCGGGCAAGGCCCTGGTGGCCTGCTGCAAGGGGATCGAACTCAGCACCGGGATGGGACCGGTTTCGGTGATCCGGGATTGCCTGCCACAGGCACAAGCCGCCCTGCTGACCGGCCCCAGCTTTGCCGCCGATATCGCGCGCGGCCTGCCCACGGCACTGACGCTGGCCTGCGAAGACCCTGCGCTGGGATTGTCCCTGCAGGAACAGCTGACCACGGCCAACCTGCGGCTTTATCGCACTACGGATACGGTGGGCGCCGAGTTGGGCGGTGCCCTGAAGAACGTGATCGCCATCGCCTGCGGCGCGGTGATCGGTGCAGGCCTTGGCGAAAGCGCCCGCGCCGCGCTGATGACCCGCGGTTATGCCGAGATGCAGCGCATGGCCCTGGCCTGCGGTGCCCGCGCCGAAACGCTGGCCGGGCTGTCGGGCTTTGGCGATCTGACGCTTACCTGCAGTTCGGACCTGTCGCGCAACTACCGGCTGGGGTTTGCCATTGGCCGGGGAGAGAGTTTCGATCCCTCCATCACCGTCGAAGGCGCCGCCACCGCCCGGGCCACCGCCGCCAAGGCCAAGGACATGCGGCTGGACATGCCGATCACACAAACCGTGGTCGCTTTGCTGGATGGCCGCTTGACGATTCATGACGCAACCGCTCAACTGCTGTCACGACCATTAAAAGAGGAATAAAATGCTTATAGCATTGATTGCACGCGATAAACCCGGGCATTTGGAAACCCGGATGGCGAATCGCACCGCGCATCTGGCCTATATCGAAGAGACTGGCGCCGTGGCGCAGGCAGGGCCGTTGCTGGATCAAAACGGCGAAATGGTCGGATCGCTGATCATTCTGGATGTCGAGGATATGGCCGCGGGCGAGGCTTGGGCGGCAAATGACCCCTACAACAAGGCAGGCCTGTTTGAGGCGGTCGAGCTGATCACCTGGAAAAAGGTCGTCGGCTGATGGCCTATTGGCTGTTCAAATCCGAACCTTCGACTTGGGGCTGGCAGGACCAGCAGGCCAAGGGCGACGCGGGTGAGGAATGGGACGGCGTGCGAAACTACCAGGCGCGTAATTTCATGCGCCAGATGAAACTGGGCGACCGCGGGTTCTTCTATCACTCACAGAAAGAAAAATCCGTGGTTGGCATTGTCGAGGTCTGCGCCGAGGCGCACCCCGACAGCACCACGGATGATCCGCGCTGGGAGTGCGTGGATATCAAGGCGGTGCGCGGCTTCACCACGCCGGTATCCCTGGAGCAGATCAAATCCGATCCCCGGCTCGAAGAGATGGTGCTGGTGAAAAGCTCACGCCTGTCGGTGCAGCCTGTGAGCGAGGAAGAGTGGCGCATCATCTGCGATCTGGGCGGAACTGATCCGGACTGAGCCTTAGCTGGGGCGCAGGACCACATTCATGGACGTTTGTCCCAAATGCCTGTTCTGAAAACGAAAAAGGGAAGGCCCAGCGAATGCAGGACCTTCCCTTCACCCCGCGTGCTCCGTAGCCACCACACGCGTATGAGAAATTCGGTTCCTGCCTTCCTGGCGGGTTGAACTATAGATAGCCCAGAGAAGTTGGATTCCGCAATTCATTAGCTTCGACAATACCGTTAAAATGCGAAACGCCCCGTGTGGGGCGTTTGCAAACTGTGTATTTTCAAGGTGTTAACTGGCTTTGGCGGGGTTAGCCGTAAACCGCTTCCTTGCCGAAATGCTTGGTCAGCATGTAGTAGAAAACCGCCCGGTATTTGTTGCGCTCAGATTTGCCATAGATCTCGACGACCTTGTTGATCGCCTCCATCAGTTCAGGCCCGTCAGCAAGACCCAGTTTCTTGATCAGGAAGTTCTGTTTGACGGTTTCCAGCTCGCTCTCCTGGCTGGAGGCAACGGTGGAGGCATCCGCATCGTAGATCGCGGGGCCGCAGCCGATGGTCACCTTGGTCAGCAGGTCCATATCCGGATCCATGCCGCATTTGTTTTTCAGATCATCTGCATATTGTGCAATCAGGTCGTCACGTTTTCCCAAAGTCTTTTCTCCCTTCTGGGGCGGACCCGGCTCCGGATCCTTCCGGTCACATAATGGCCAGGATCAGCTTAAGGGCAGAACGCGACAGGGCAACGGGAATTTTTGCAATCCTGCCTCAAAGCCAGGCCTTTGCTGTCCGGGGGCAGGGAACCGGCGCCCATCCAGTCTCTGCCTTGTAACAAAAAAGCCCCCGCATGATTTGCGGGGGCTTTGTGGTGTTCTGCTGTAGGGCCGGTCAGTAACGGTAGTGTTCC
>NZ_JAXGFS010000023.1:0-17420 GCF_041008745.1 Pseudophaeobacter sp. 1A09344 | reverse complement strand
TGGAAGAAGCAGAACAAGGAGACCGGCGCCGACTACTACACGCTGACCATCCGCGACCACGGCTTCAACGCCAACCTTGGCAAGGCCGCAAACCAGGACGATCTGTCCCTGCAGGCCGTCATCCCCTGGGGTCCCAAAGACGCCGCCTAAGCCAACAGCCAGACCGCTCCGGCGGTCTGGCTTTTTCTCGTTCTGAGGAATGGCAGCAGTTCGGGTCCGATACCCGTGTCCGAAGAACGCGGCATATTTCGGACGCTGACACCGAGGCGGATAGTCTGACTGGATCGATCGCACAAGCAGCTTTGATCGTTCTGTTGAGGGACAGAGTGGATCGCGCGAACCCGTGGCGGAACCGAATGTAAGCAGGGAGAACTGGGAGCCCACTTAGCGATGCAAGCGCACCCCTTCTCTCATTCGAGCAACCCGCGCTTGGGTCGTGTCGGCGAAGCTGCCAGGGCGCCGAACTCACCTTGTGCCGCGAGGGTGCAATCCGCAGATGAACGTCATGCGTCTGGAGAGCATCGTCTCCAATCCGTGTCACCGCCGCGCGCCTTTCCGTCGACCTGTTGGCCTTAGAGATCGCTAGCCCGGGGTCGAGCGGTCGGCAACGCCGGGGGCAAGTTTCTGGACGGCTGCGCCTTGAGCGCTGCAGTGCATCGCTCACAACAAACCTGCCCCCGGTATTTTCCACGATCCGTCCAACGACGATCAACGGAAAGGATCACACCATGACACTCGAACAATCCATCGACCTCGCCGAACTTCAAGCCGACATGGCCTTCGATGCTTACCTCGCCGCGTTTGATGAAGACGCCCATCCCGAGACACTCGACAGCCTCGAGACCGAGGCTCTGATCGCCCGCAGCCGCTACGACGATCTGCGCAGTCAGGGACTGGGTCACTGACCCAGACACCCCTGCGGGTCTTCGGATCCGCAGGGGTCTGACACTGATCCTTACCAACATTGTGACGCCCCAAACGGGCGTGACACGCGCCATCCCGCGCGGGCCGTTTTCGTGTTTCTGGCGCCCGATCCGTGACCGGCTCGGGCGCTCGGTTTGCCTGACATCGCGTGCTGCTCCAGCGCAAGTTTCAGCAGATTTATTCGACCAGATTGTCGCGCATCGATGAGGACGGCACCGCTCCATGTCGCGCTGCCCAGCGGTCTTGAGTGCACCTCATCGCAAGCAAAAAAACACATCATGCAAAACGTAATATTGCGCAATGTGATGTATTGAAGTATAAGCAAAAGAGAGAAGGAAGACGTTGGCAGGATATGGCCAATGTTTGCACATTTTGTCCGAGGGGTCTGTGATGGGCGTTTCCCGCAAAGCTGAATGCTCCGCCGCACGCGAACGCGATTGCGAGCAATCGCTGCCTCGCGCGCGTTTGCGCATGCATCTTTTCCCTGGAAGCGGGAGAACGTCCTAGTGCCGAGGCCAGCGAAAAACCTGAAGCTTGAGCAGCGCATCGAAGTGGCAAAGCGCTTCGCGGCGGGCGAGAGCGCCAAGGACCTGGCGGCGGCGTTCGGCATCTCCCCGCGCCACGTGAACCGGCTCGCGAAAGAGGAGGCGGGCGAGGGCATCGCGGTGCGCGATCCAAGCGAGACGGTGGCCTTCCGGGCGAGCCGATCCGAGCTGGACGCCTTCGATGCGGAGTGGCGCGAACGGGGCTTTGCCAACCGATCACAGGCGCTCAATGCGGTGCTGCGTGGACGGTGCGGGTTCCTTGATATACCCCGTGATCTGGTCTCGGAATTCTGCGCCGCATGGCGTCAGGCGAAGGATATGAGCGACGCCGGACTGGTGCTCGCCAAGGCGGTCCATCGCGGTCGGCTGGAGGTCTCGGAGGCAGACCGCGCGGTGCTGATCGAACTGCTCGATCTGGCGCAGTCGATGAGTCGTGAGATGGGCCAGATGAAGGATGCGGCGCAGGCGCTGCGTCATCAGGAGTGGCCGCAAAAGGAAGAAGGGCAGGGGGCGGAGAGCGACGTTCTGGAAGACGGCCCGCGCACGATCGAACACGGATTGAGGCTCGTCAGGAATGGCTGATCCGCTCGCCCTCTACACTTCCGTCATGGGGCGGCTCTGGGAGGATGAGCGCATCCGGGGCCAGGCCGCGGCGCGGATCGACGCGCGGCTGGCGGGGCGTCGACAGGGGCGGAGTTTCGCGCGCGTTGGAACCATGTCGGCGCGCAACGCGCTGAAGGCGGCGTCGGGTCAGAGCCGGGCGGCGGTCTTCAAACGGATCCGGGCCGGAGGCTGCAAGACGCGTGCTTCGCTCGGGGCGCAGATTTCCTACATCAACGACAAGGCGGTCTATACCTACTCGACGATGACCAATGCCCTGACCGATGCTGCGGTGCTTTCTGAGGAGCAGAAAGAGGACATCATCGAGGGCTGGGCCGGGACCTGGCGCGGCTCGACCAAGCTCGGCTTCACCTCACACATGCTTCTGTCCTTCCCGACCGACGTGACGGTCGACCAGGTGCGCGACATCGCCATGGACTGGACGGAGCATTTCTTCGAGAGCGGCGAATACGGCGACCAATGGGACTATGTCCTCGCGGTTCATGACGACCGGGCGCACAAGCACGCCCATATCATCCTGAACAACCGTGGCGTCGAAAACGGCACTTGGTTTTCCTGTTGGGCCGAGGGCGTGATGTCGCCGCAGCTCATGCGCGAAAAGCAGGCCGAGATCGCGGAACGCTATGGCGTGATGCTCGACGCCACCACCCGGCTCGAGCGCGGCATCTTCGAGAAGCCCGCCGGGATCGAGGAGATCTACCGCGCCAAGGAGGAGGCCCGCCTGCCGCGCGAGATCGTCATGACAGCCCAGGAATCCGCCATCGCGCAGGCGCAGGTGGTGGGCTTCGCCAAGGACTACAAGAACCTCGCGGATCTGCTGGACCGGATGGACCAGCGCCACATGGCGCGCGCCGTGGGCGGCATGGCGGACGGGCTCGGCTCCGGCACGCCGTGGAACTTCACCGAAGGAGAGATAGACATGAAGGACATCAAGACCGTCGGTGACGCGATCGACTATTCCGAACGGACGATCGAGGCGCTGAGGCTCAAGGCCGAGGAAATGGACCCGACCGAGCGCGCCGCTTTTGAAGCCAAGGCCGCACCGATCATCGCGGACCTCTCGCAGATGGTGCCGGACCCTGAGCTGCGTGCGCGCTTTGGCAAGCAGCTCGAAGAACCCTATCCGCCGGGCTCGGGCAGCGAGGTGCTGATCGCCGCGCTGCAGTCCGGCAATGATGAGGGGCTGCGCGACGTGCTGGAGCGTGCCGAGGAGTTGGGCATGGACAGCGAGGAGCTGGTGGCACGGATCTCGGCGGGCGGCACGCGGAACTACGGCATGGCGCAGGACTGGGTCGAGCGGGACATGAACGCGGTGCTGTCGAGGGACGGTCTCAGCGTGGAGACCGCGACTGACGACCAGCTCGATGCCGCGCTGGAAAAGGTCGACGGTGTCATGGACGCCCTGATGGAACGCGCCAAGGAACTGGGCGTCGAGATCGGCCGGACCCTCGCGGACGAAGAGGAGGCGACACTGCCGCTCATCGACGAAGACGACCGGACACCAAATCCCTACCTGCAGGATCTCGCCGACATGCTGCGTGACGGCAAGCTCACCGAGGAACAGGAAGAGACCATCGAGCGGACCCTGCAATCCGAGCTCTTCAAGGAGTTGGGTGAAGAGGGCTTGGCCGAACTTCGGCGTGGCAACTACGAGGTGCTGGACGCGGCCCTGCCGAGCAAGCTCGACCAGATCACCGTCACGCAGGAGTTCCTCGAAATGACGTTTGAGGAGACCGGTGATCAGGTCTTCACCGACCGCGCCGCTGGGTTGCAGCAGGACAAGGCGACCGAGGTCGCGCGGCTGCGTGGCCAGCAGGAGGCGCAGGATTTGGATCGCGATCTTGGCCGCGATCGAGGTCTCGACGACGAGATGGAATTCTGAGGGGATGACCACCATGACCAAGACACTCCCCCTCTGGGCCGCGCTCCTCTTCGGTGTGATCTGCGGCGCCGTCATCGGCACCATCGTCGCCGCCTTCTACCTGACCCTCGCTTTGAAAACCGGGTTCGCCAGTTTCGACATGTTGGCGCTCTGGAAGGCCAGCGCCGCAACACGCGCGGCACATCCTGAGGCCTTCAAGGTGGGGTTTGGCGCCGTCGGCTTCGGAGCCATCGGTCTCGGCGCGCTCGCGCTGGCTTGGACCTGGAAGAAAGAGCGCGATGACTACGGATCGGCCCATTGGCAGACCAAGGCGGAGCTGAAGAAGAACGACATGTTGCAGGCGCCGGGCAAGGGCTTCGTCTGTGGCAAACTTGGCGCGCCGACCTCGAAGGCGGAGTTCATCTCCTCGACGACCATCCCGCATGTGATGATGGTGGCCCCGACCCGCGCGGGTAAGGGTGTGGGTTTCGTGATCCCGAACCTTCTGAGTTTCGCGGGCTCGGTCGTGGTGCTGGACGTGAAGGGCGAGAACTTCGAGAAAACTGCGCGGCTGCGGGCGCTCAACGGCGACGAGGTCTATCGGTTCAGCCCCTTCGATTGGGCCAATGCCACGCATCGTTACAACCCGCTTGCGCGGATTGCGAAGGCCCCGGCATTCGCGCAGCGCTTTACCGAGGTCTCGATCCTCGCTGACCTCTTCCTCGACAAGGACAACAAGACCCTCGACACCTTCTCCGAGGCTGGCAAGTCGATCTTTGTTGCGGCCTGTCTACTGGCGATCCAGCGCGGCACCCCGAACCTTGGCGAAGTCAACAAGATCGTTGCCGGGGGCGAATACAAGAACGCCCAGTACAAGACCTATGCCGACGAGGCCGAGGAAGACATCCTGCGCGAACTCTGGACCAACGCGGCTTCGGCCTCGTCGCGGCTGCTGACTTCGAACATCCAGGCGCTGATGACCGCCGGTCTTAAGCAATGGGACAATCCGGCGGTGCGCTCGGCCACCGAGGCGAGCGACTTCGACTTCTCGACCTTCCGCAAGACCCCGCAGTCGCTCTACATCGCAGTCTCTGAAGATCACATCGCAACATTGGCGCCGCTCCTGCGCTTGATGTTCGCTGACCTCATTGCCTCGATCCGGCTGAACGAACCCGGTCCGGACGAGCCCTGGCCGGTCATGATGATGATCGACGAATTCCAGCAGATGGGGGCGATGCCCTATCTCGAACGCGCGATCCACTCGCTGGCAAGCTACGGCGGCCGCGTCGCGATGATTGCGCAGTCGCTGGCCTCATTGGACCGGATCTATGGCCCCGAGGGTCGCGAGAGCCTCGAGAACGGGGCAGGGCTCAAGCTCTACATCACCCCGCGCGACCAGCGTACGGTGAAGGAAGTCTCGGCAGCGGTCGGCAGTACCACGCGCGAGGCGGTGACCCGGATGTATGGCCGCAACAAGGGCTTCCTTGGCGCGACCTCGACCTCCGCGCGTCTGGAAGAACGGCCGCTGCTTTCGGAGACGGAAGCGCGCCTCATGGACCCCGACGAGGTCATCATCCTCGCCTCGCCACAGCACCCGATCAAGGCGAGCCGGATCAAGTATTACGACGATCCGTTCTTCAAGGAGATGTTGACCCGCCAGGAGGGCAAGCCGTTCCCCTATCCGCCGAGCGTGCAAGGCGTGGGACCTTGGGGCGGCGATGGTGGTGAAGAAACCGGCGCAGACGACCAGGCGAAACCAGCCGAACGCGCGCCTGTCCGGGATCGCTCGCAGCGGCGCGAAGCGCGGGCGATGAGCGTGATGGCGATAGAGGCTGGACGCGGGCAGCCTGAGCCCGAGACGCTCGGGCGGGAAGGGGCGGTGCCGAAGGAATGGGAAGCGACGTTCGACCGGCAGGAGGATTTCATCGAGGAGTTATTGGGTGGGTAAGATTGGGCATGACGTGAACGGCCCAAAGCTGCCATTCGTGCCAGACGCAGCGAATGATCGGTCCCATCCAAAAACAGACGTAGCTGATCGGCTGGAAAGTAGTGCGAACTGACGTTCGTTGCAGGTGCGAAAGAAGAGCACAAGTTGGTAGAGCGGACCTTCGATTTTTTACGTCGCCCTTAAAAGGTCCACCAGTGCAATGGCGTCTAAAATGCGCGAATGTCCTCAAGGTTTCCAGAACTTGATCCGAACCAGTGTCGGCGCAGCTTGTCAGGCTGCGCCATCAAGAACGGGGCGGCCGTCCTCCCTCCATTCGGGCAGACCACCTTCGAGACGGCGGGCATTCAGGCCATGCTTGCGCAATGCTGCGACCGCCTGATGGGCGTAGATGCAGTAAGGGCCACGGCAATAGGCGATGATTTCTTTGTCAGAATCGAGGTCGGAGACGAGGCTTTCAAGTTTATCCAACTCGATATTGAATGCGCCCGGAATATGCCCTGCTTCATATTCATCAGAGGGTCGGACATCGAGCACGGTGACAGAACCTTCTGCCAAGCGCGCGGCCAGGTCGTCGCGGCTCATGGTTTCGGGCGCCGTTTCGCCGCCTGACAACCCGCGCAGGATACGTTCCACCTGGGCCAGATTCCGTTCAGCCACGACGCGCAGCAGGTCCATCAGCTCCAACGTCTTTGCATCGGTCAGACAGTAAATCACAGCCTTGCCGTCACGGCGGCTGGTAACGAGGCCGGACCGGCGGAGCTGCTGAAGATGCTGAGAACAGTTGGCGATGGTTAGCCCGGTCTTTTCGGCCAAGGCCTCCACCCCGCGCTCTCCCTGCGCCAGTTGCTCAAGGATCGAAAGCCGCGCCGGAGCGGAAAGTGCCCGTGCCACGAGAGCGTATTCTTCGAGAAGGGCTTTCTTGGGGCTGGTTGACACGGCGCACCTCCAAACGATAAATCATTCAATCGATAGCTTGAATATCTTCGATTCCACCGCGCAGGACAACCCCGGAGCCAGTGCCCATGTCAGAAATCATCCTCTCAGCCGAACCGACGATCCGCCTCGCCGTATTTCTGGGCATGCTTGCAGTAATGATGCTGTGGGAACTTGCAGCGCCGCGCCGACGACGAGACATCCCGCGGGTGATCCGCTGGACGAATAATTTCGCGCTGGTGGTTCTTGACACCATCATCCTTCGCCTGAGTTTTCCGATCCTCGCGGTGGGCCTTGCGATGCTGGCTGAGGAAAGGGATTGGGGCCTCTTCAACGTGATCGACGTGCCGGGATGGGTGGCGTTCACAGGCTCCATTCTGCTTCTCGATCTGGCCATCTATCTCCAGCACGTGATGTTTCACGCGGTCCCCGGCTTGTGGCGGCTGCACCGGATGCATCATGCCGATCTCGACTTCGACGCCACCACGGGGCTGCGCTTTCACCCGGTCGAGATCCTTGCTTCAATGGCGATCAAGCTGGCGGTCGTCGGCGCACTCGGCGCGCCTGCCGTCGCGGTACTACTGTTCGAAGTGATCCTGAACGCAACTTCGATCTTCAACCACTCGAACATCAGATTTCCGGCTGGTGTTGATCGCGTGTCGCGGCTTTTTCTTGTCACGCCCGACATGCACCGCGTCCACCATTCTGTCGATCCGCGTGAAACAAATTCCAATTACGGCTTCAGCGTCCCCTGGTGGGACAGGCTTCTTGGCACCTATATCGCCCAGCCCGCCAAGGGGCACGAGGACATGAAAATCGGGATCGAACAATTTCGCACCACGCGCGATCTCTGGCTCGACCGGATGCTGATCCAGCCGCTTCGGGGTCCGGCAAGCGGTCATGCTCTCGACCATAGGAACGAACAGAAATGACCTACGCCCCGGGCATCCGCGAAAACCTGCGCCCCTTCCTTGAACAGTTGCTGCAGGTCTTCTTCGTCGGCCTGACCATCGGGGTGCAGCGCACGGTGATCCCGGCGCTCGCTGAATCCGAATTCGACGTGGTGCAGGGATCGATGATCGCGCTTTTCGCCTTTGTCGTGTCCTTCGGCGCCGTCAAGGGGGCGATGAACTTCGTTTCGGGCCGCGTGTCCGAACGGGTCGGACGCCGCCGCGTGCTGATCTGGGGCTGGATCGTTGCACTGCCGATCCCGTTCATGATCCTTTTCGCCCCCTCCTGGAGCTGGATCGTGGCAGCGAACGTGCTTCTGGGAGTGAACCAGGGTTTCTGCTGGTCGATGACCGTCACCGCCAAAATGGACATCGTGAAAGCATCACAGCGTGGCCTGGCCACCGGGTTCAACGAATTCGCAGGCTATGGCGGCGTGGCGCTGGCCGGACTGGTGACCGGTTACCTGGCGAGCTATTTCGATCCCCGGATGAGCCTCTTTGTCTTCGGCCTGCTGGTCATCCTTCTGGCGCTCTCGGCCGGGCTTCTTTCCTTCACCGAAACGCTTCCCTACGCCCGGGCCGAAGCCGCGCGGCACAAGTCGGGCGAAACGACCGGGCCGCAATCGCGCTATGTCGAAGGGCCGGAAAACCCCACCTCGGGGCAGATCTTCGCCCTCGTGACCTGGCGCAATCCGACCTTCATGGCGCTGGCGCAGGCCGGCAGTGTCGAGAAATTCGTCGATGCGCTGATGTGGGCGCTGGTGCCGGTTTTCATGGTGGCGAAGGGCGCGACCCTGATCGAAATCGGCTGGATCGCCGGCATCTATGGTTTCGTCTGGGGCGGCAGCCAGCTCTGGACCGGGCCGCTGTCCGACGCCTTCGGGCGCAAGTGGCCCACGGTCGCGGGCTTCTTCCTCTGCGCAGGCGGCGTGCTGGTGTTTCCATTCCTCGCCACCGTCGCGGCGTGGTCCGTGGCGGCGGCGGTGACCGGCATCGGCATGGCGCTGCTCTACCCGACGCTGATCGCGGCGATGGGCGACATCGCACATCCCTCGTGGCGCGGGTCCGCCTTGGGCGTTTACCGCTTCTGGCGCGATCTGGGCTATGCTATCGGGGCGCTCGCGATGGGATTGATCGCCGACGCCGCGGGCATGCTGGAGGCCGGTTTCTGGTTCACCGGGCTTGCCATGGCGGGATCGGGCCTGTGGCTGATCCTCGGCATGGAGGAAACCCATCCCCGCCTGAAACCTGCTTCCCGGAAGGAGAAAGCGAATGCGTAACGTGACTTCGAACCGCCTCGGACTGCTTTCCATCCTGTGCGGCCTTGCCTCGATTGTCCTTGTCGGTGTTGCCGTCTGGGGGTTCCGCCAAGGCGGCTGGCCGTGGCCCCAATCCTATCGCTTGGCGACATGGGGCACATGGGCGGCGCTGGCGGGATGCCTCGCCGCGCTTGCGGGGCTTGCCGCGTGGCTGCGCAATCGCAAAGGCGGTGGTGCCGCCGTGCTGCTGGGGCTGGTTCTGTCGCTGCCCGTCGCGGGGATGAGCGTCGCCTTCGATCTGGCGGCCCGCATGACGCCCCCGATCAACGACATATCGACCGATACCCAGGACCCGCCAGTGTTCTGGTTCACGGTGACGCCTACCGATTATCCGCCCGCGAATGCGGAACCGCAAAGCGCCGCCTATCCCGCGGTCCGGCCTCTCGAGCTCGACCTGTCCTTCGACGACGCCTTCGGCCTTGCGCTCGCCCTGGTCGAGGAACGCGGCTGGCAGGTGCTTTCGGCCGATCCCGATGAAAGTCAGATCGAGGCCATCGCGACCAGCCGTCTTTTCGGTTTCCAGGACGAGGTGGCGATCCGCGTGACAGAAACCGACACTGGCACCCGGATCGACATGCGCTCGCGCTCGCGCCTGGGCCAGGTGGATCGCGGCGCTAACGCCCGGCGCATCGTGGCGTTCCTGTCCGACCTGGAAGCGCGTTCCTGAAACACCCCCCATTCCCAGCAAAGGAAACCCAATGGACCTGAAACCTTTTCTCGTGGCGGCTGCCGTCGCCCTCGGCTCTGCCTCAACGCCTGTGTTCGCGCAGGACGCCGTCCTCGAAGCGATGCAGGAATACATGATGTTTTCGGATTACGAAGCCGGGATCATCCTGCCGCAACAGATCGATCAGACGGTTTTCGAAACCGCGCTTTTCGTGGATACGCGCGATAGCGGCCAGTTCGAAGAGGCTACACTCCCGGGCGCGGTGAACATTGAGTGGCGCGAAGTGATCGACCGGATCGACGAAATCCCCGAGAACCGCATGACCATCCTGTTCTGCAACACTGGCAGCCTGTCGGCACAGGCGGCCTTCGCGTTGCGCGTGGCGGGGCGGACGAATGTCGTGGTCATGCAGACCGGCTTTTCCGGTTGGCAAAAGGATGCGGCCTGGAAGCCTTGAGGGAGAATTAGGCAACAACAAGAGGAAGTTGCGAAGTTACACGCACAGTCTCCTTCCTGCGCAAAGCTGCCATTGGACCTGGTCGCAGCGAAAGACCGCTTCCCGCCCATTGTGCAGATTTCTGCACTGCAAAAAGGTTTCTAAATTCCGCCGACGCTATCGATCTGTTCCATCAGCTGGGCAAATAAAACTCGGTAATCCCGCGCTTCCCCTCGGCTCGCCCGAGCTGCACGATCACATCTATGGATTTCCGGATGTACTCCCGCACCTCGGCGAAGGTCAGTGGCGTCCCCGCCTGCAGCACCATGATCGCCAGCCGGTCGATGGCGAGTTCTGCGGTTTCGGCGTGGATGGTGGAGACAGACCCACCATGGCCGGTGTTGATCGCCTCGAGATAGGTCAGGGCCTCGGCGCCGCGCAGCTCGCCGACGATGATCCGGTCGGGTCGCATGCGGAGGGAGGCCTGAAGGAGGGCGTTGGCGCTGCGTTGTGAGCCAGCACCGCGATCGGCCAGGAGGGCGACGGTGTTGGGCTGGCCGGGGAACAGCTCGAAGGCGTCCTCGATGGTGATCAACCGCTCGTGCTCGCTCACATGCGTCAGCAGGTGGCGGGCGAAAGTGGTCTTGCCGGTCGAGGTGCCGCCGCTGATCAGGACGTTGAGCCGTGCCTCGACCAGGGTCTGCAGCGCAGCCTCGAGGTTTTCCTCGGCGAGATTGGCGATGTTTTTCATCTTCTCGGCGCGGAGCGCATCGAGCGAGACGGCCTTGCCGAAGAGATAGGTCGGGGCGTAGTCCCTGACGCTGCCGGAGGCGAAGAGACGGATCGTGATCGAGGCGCCGCGATCGATGGCGGGCGGCACGGCGACCTGGACCCGGAGGGGTCGGCCCGCATATTCCACCTTGCCGGAGACGAGCGGGTTCTTTTCAGAGACGCGGGCCTTGGCGTCGCCGACGATGGTGTGGGCCATGTTGAGGGCGGTGGTGCGATCCACGGTTTGGCCTTCGTGGCGCATGGTAGCGTCGCCCGCGACCTCGATCCACACCTTGCCGTCCGGATTGATCGCGATCTCGACCACGTCATCGCGTCTCAGCAGGTCGCGGAACGGGTCGAGATAACGCTCGAGATAAGAGGTTGGTGATGCTGCCTCAGTCAATAAATCACCACATCCCGGTCGACGAGCACGGTGACCGAGGCCCCCTGATCGACATAGATCGTGGGTGCGATCGAGACCTGGTCGGCAATGACCGATCCGACGGCATCCTGAAGATCGCTGCCGACATCGCCCAGAACGATGCTGGTCGTTTCGTTGTTGGCACTCTCCGCCGCCACGGCAGGCGCCGCCCCGATCACGGAAATCAGCGCCGCCCCGCCGAAACGTTCGGCGAACTTGGTGTCGACGAGACCGGTCAGGCCTGAGCGACCGAGCTGGTCCCCGCCCACGGCGGCGATTTCCATCGAGGTGCCGTCCGGGGTCAGGACGCGGGTCCAGAGGATCAGGATGCGCTTCTGATGCATCTCGATCCCGGAGCGGTATTGGCCAAAAAGGCGGGAGCCGCGGGGGATCAGGATCCGATCCCCGGAAAACGCCGGAACCGGCTCGGAGACGACCGCGACCACGGAGCCCGGCAGATCGCTGTTGATGGCGGTCTGGAGCGCGGCCTGGATGACCGAGCCTTGGGTCAGCGTGCGCTCAGGATGGGTGAGGCGGGCGGCCTCCTGCACCTCGAGCGGTCGCGCGCTTTGCAGGAACTGCTCATTTCCTGACAGGACCGGACCCCCGGTGCCAGGGGCCGCCGGATCAGCGACTGCCGCGCCACTTTGGCCACCCCGCGGACCATCGGCATAGACAACGGCGGGGGATTTGATCTGCGCGGTCAGAAGCTCCTCGGCGACCCGCTCGGCCTCGCGCTGGCGCTGTTCCTCTTCCTGCCGGCGGCGTTCTTCGAGCAGGCGCTGATCGGCGATCAGCCCTTCGCGGTCGAGCTCGGCCTCGAGCCCCTCGCGCTGCGCACGTTCGGCGTCGAGCATGGCCTGCAGCCCCTCGATACGGGTTTCGGTCTGGCGCTGCAGGTTGGCCAGCTCGGTTTCCTTTGCGGCGAGTGTGGCTTCAAGCGCGGCCTTTTGTTCGTCGAAGGCTTCGCGCAGGTCGGCGACGGCGGATTGGATTTCCGAGTTGCGGGCGGCCTGGCTGACGGCGAGGGCCTCGCGAAGCTTGGCGATCTCGGCCAGCACCTCGGCGCTTGGTTCCGGGGAAGGGGCTGCGGGTACGTCCAGCGCCTCCTCGACAGCGATCAGCGCGTCATTCACCCGCTGCTCTGTCTCGTCAGGAGGAAACTCCAGCCGCCCGCCGGTGCCGGGCCGGCGGTCCTGGAAGGTCTCGACATCGGAGGTCTCAAGAGCGCTGTCCCCCTCTTGCAGACTGGTCGCCAGGAAATACGCGACCCCGGCCCCGCCGAGGGCAAGGGCAGCGGCGAGCGCGCCGACCCCGAGGCTGTTGCCGCGGCGTTTGGATTTGCCGCGCTGGCTGAACTGATCGAGGCGGTCCTGCAGGTCGGGAGGGGTTTGATCGGCCATGGTCAGTTGCTCACGTAAATCGCGCTCTCGTCGCGCCAGGCACAGATCGCCTCGTCGCCGATGCGCAGCGTCCAGTAGGTGTTCACCCCGAGCACCCGGACCGTGTTGCCCTGCTGGGTCCAGTTCACGGTGCGCTCACGGCCCTGGTCATCGGCCTTGAAGAGGGCGGGCTGACGGGCGTTTTCCGGGAAGACGAAGTAGGTATAACGACCGTCGTCGTAGATATGGCTGGGTCGAAAATCCCCTTCACCCGAGACCCGGTAGTTGTAGTTGCGCGGGGCCTCATAGCCCTTGGGCTGGGTGGCACCCGCCGCGCGGCGTTCTTCGTCGGGGTAGCGGAAGCGGACCTCGAAGAACATGCCGGTGCGGTTCGGGATCGAGCCCTCGCGCAGATGGAAGGAATAGGTGCGCCGGTTGGTGATCACCGTCATGTTGGTCGAGGCATTGGCCACGTGCGGTTTGATTGTGAGCACATTGCCAAGCTCGGGGATCGGATCGACCTGGAAGCTTTCGGTGTCGCCGACAATCACCGCCTCGAACCGCTCCCCGGCCCCGAAATGGATCGTCGTCGAATGCCGCAAGTCGGTTTCGATCCGGTAGACCTGGTTTTCATCATAGACGGCGGTGCGGATGCGGATGTCGAGCGGGCCACCTTGCGGGGTGGCTTCGGCGGATGCGGCAACAGGAAGGGCAAGCGCCAGAAGGAGCGCGGGCAGGGATTTCATCTTGGTCAGTTCTCCAGGGTCTCGGCGTCGACGCGGTAGGAGGTCACCACGAAGCCCAAGGGGTTGGCCCAGACGTCCTGAAGGCGCTGGCGGGTTTCAGGTTGGAAGTCATAACCAACGGTAGCGACATAGGATCGGGTGACGGTGCGGGTGTCGCGGGGACGGCGCAGCGTGCGGGTGAAGCGGACCTGGGCCACGCCGCGCTCGATCTGATTGACCGATTTGATCACCACCTCGATCTTGGCTTCGCGGCCATAGACGGTGATCGGGTAATCCTCGTTGGTCGAAGACCAGAGATCGCGCAGCGTGCGGGCGGCATCGCCATCCGAACGATCGAGCACCGAGTTGATGCGTTGCTCTCCATCGGTCAGGTCATAGGTCTCTCGATCATCGACATAGGCCACGAGATTGGCCTGGATGATGGCATCGCTCTCGGAAAGGGTCAGCGCCTGTACGGCGGCAACCCGGTCCATCTCGCCGGTTTCCTTGTCGACCACGACCACGAAGGTCTCGGTCGATTTGAGCGGAAAGAGGCTCGCGCCCGCGACCATGCCGGCGACGCCAACCAGGACGCCTGCAGCTGCGACGAACCAGGCGAAACGCTCGCGCCGCCGAGGCCCGTAGATGAAATCCGCCTCAAACGCGTCGCGGTCAGGCGCGGAGGAACTGGCTACAGTCTTCTTCAAAGTCGTCGTCTTTCAAATCAGGGTTTGCGGAAAGCCTTGGCGGCGGAGAGGAGCGCGCCGGGGCTTTGCCGGATCAACTCGCCGGTTTTCACCACGCCCGCATTGGCCATCTGGTTCAGCTCGTGCGGAGACTTGCCGGTGACGAGGCGCGAGGCGGCACCCGTGCCGTATTCCCGCGTGTTCACGAAGCCCTGACGCGCGAGGCCGGTCAGGCCCACGGCATTGGAGGCAATGCCAACGACGCCGGTCAGGTTGGAGGCGATGTAGGGGACCGAGGCCATGATCCCGGCGCTGAGGATCAGGATCACGAGGAAGGGCAGGATGAGGCTGACGGTCTCGACATCGCCCGGATCGGCGGAGGCGTCCCCTATGGCCTCGGCGATGGCGACGATGATGCCCGCCGCGCCTGCGGCGGCGACCGGCATGAGCGCATAGCCGATGGTGGCGCGGGTCCAGGCCTCGAAAAGGGATTGGGTCGGCTTGAAGAGCGAGGTCACGATCATGAAGGGGGCGATGACGATCATCAGCGCGAAGACGATGCGGGCGAAGGCGATGATCCCGGCGGTGACGGCGGCGAAGACCGCCGAGAGGACAAAGAAGATCGCGCCCAGGACCGCGCCAAAGACCCAGCCTGCGCGGTCGCCGATCGTGTCGCCATAGGCGGTGATGCGGGCGACCATGTTGTCGAGGCTTTCATAGACCCCGGCCTCGTCGCCCGAGCCGGTGAGCGCGAGGATCGAGGCGCCGACGGAGTCGGGCACCTGCGTGACGATGTCATAGATGACGCTGAAATTATCCCAACTCTGCGCGAAGATCCCCACAAGTGCGACCTTCATGCCGAAGGCAAACCCGGTGCCAAAGGGCAGGGGGCGGAGTTGCATGACCGCGTTGATCCCGAGGAGCACGACGAGGAGCGCGGCCCCGGCGGAGATCACGTCGCCGACAACGCCTGCCGAAGAGACAAAGCCGTCCTGTGCCACGGTATCCACCGCGGCGTCGACCTGGCTCAGGATGTCGCGAATAACGCCCATCTACTCTACGCAGGCCTCCACAACTTGCGCCTCGAGCGCGTCCGCCTTGGCGTAGAGCTCGAGCACCTTGAAGGGCAGACGCGGGTTGTCCGAGGTCTGGAACCGGGGCAGCGCGCCCAAGGCCTGATCCCAGGTGAACTGATCCAGCAGACAGGTGCAGGTTTCCGAGGCGAGCGCCTCTTCGGCGATCAGGATGCGCAGGATCGCGCGGTAGCCGTTGCGCAGATAGGCGGTCTCGGCCAGATCGGCGGGGGGTTTCGGAGCACGACATTCGTCGGCTTCGTCCCGCGCGATGGCCATCGAATTGAAGGGCGTGTCGCCGGACGGGTCCGTGGTCGGGGTCTGGGCCAGCACGGCACAGGGCAAGGCACTCACGACAAGTGCGGCGAGACAAAGAGACCGAATTGCTGCCAAGCCGTGGTTCACATTTTGCCTCATGGATCCACCGCCATCGAGCGGAACTTGCGCTCGTCCGCGAGGGTCGCGGCATCGACGACGCCCAACTGGCCTGCGCTGACGCCTTGCGCCGCTTCAAGCCGCCAGATCTGGGTCAGGATGATGCCGAGCTCGGCGGTGACGCGGGTGTTGAGATCGACCGCAGCTTTCAGCCCGTCCTGATCATCGATCAGCCCGACCATGGTTTCGAGCCGTTCGAGGCTCTGTCCGGCTTCCTCGTGGCTTTCCTGCGCGGCGACTGACAACATGGCGCTGGCTCCGGCCGAGGTGGCGATGCGGTTGTCGGCGGGCTGATCGGAGCCCGAGAGCGTGCTCAGGCGCTCCGAAGTAAACCCGCTGCCAGACAGGACCCGCTCGACCGAGGCCGACAGTTCCGCACCGGGATTGAAGCCACTCAGAAAGTCCCCGCTCGCCAGCGATTGCGCGGTGTTGAGCGGGGCCACAAGCTTGCCACGCAGTGCGCGGAACTCCTCGACCGTGGCGAAAAGTTCACCGAGCCCGCTGCCCTCAATGAGCGAGGTCAGTTGCGCCTCAAGGTTCGTCAACTGCGACAGCTGGGTCTCAAGCTCCAGCCGCATGGTCGCGAGCTGCTGCATCTGGACGTTCAGGTCCTCGGCCATGTGTTCGAGCTGTGCCACGAATTGCTGCAGCGCCGAGCCATCGAAGGTTGGCACACCTTGGGCGGTGGCGGGGCTGGAGACCCCGAGTGCGACGACCGCGGTGGTCACCAGAAAAAATCGTCTCATTCGGAAACTCCCATCTGCATGAAGTCGCGCTCGGCCAGCCGGTCGGCCACGAGGTGCTGCGCGTAAGCGGCCTCGCGCTGCTGGTTGGCCGCCATCAGCCGGACGCGGAGATTGAGGATGCGGCCGATCTCGGCCTTGGCGTAGGTGTTGAGCTCCCAGGCCGCCTTGGCATTGGGCTGCGCATCGATCTGCAAGATGATCGCGCGCAGACGGTTGATGACCTGTTCGGTGGTGGCGGAGCTGTTGGCGGCGTAATAGACGCCGGCCTCGGAGATGCTGGCATATTCGGCGAGCGCAAAGTCTGAAGGTGAGAGCGTGCCAAGCGCATCGGCACCGCCCACAACGGCGAGGTATTCGTTGTAGAACTTCGAGATATTGCGGACGTAGCCTTGGGTCTCGGCAAAAGGCGGCACGCCACCGTATTCGATCACCCGGCCCGGGCCCGCGTTATAGGCCGCGAGCGCATGGGGAATGTTGCCGAACCGATTGAGCTGGGTGGTGATATAACGTGCGCCGCCGCGGAGGTTGTCCTTCACGTCATAGCGGTCGACGCCGAGGTCAGACGCGGTGCCGGGCATGAGCTGGGTCAGACCATAGGCCCCGACCGGGCTTTCGGCAGCGACGTTGAAGCGGCTTTCCTGCTTGATCAGGGCCTGGAAGAGGCAGCGCCATTGGGTGGCGGAAAGCCCGGCCCGTGCCACACCCGGCGCGCCTGCGAATTCGCCCGCGACCTCGATGATCATCATCTCGACCGTCTCGCGGCCTTCGCCGAAAAGGCGGCTGTTCATCGGGCTTGGATCGGTGTTCGGGTAGACCGCCGCCACCCCGAAATCCGCATTGCCCTCGAGCGCGCGAATGTCGAAGCCCGAACCGGTGATGGCGGCGGTCATCTCCTCGAGGACGCGCAGCTGGTCGGCCTGGACGTCGGCCAGCGTGGACTCCGTCCGATCCTTGTCCTGCTGTACGCCCAGATCCTC
>NZ_JAXGFS010000022.1:0-26812 GCF_041008745.1 Pseudophaeobacter sp. 1A09344 | reverse complement strand
GTCCAGCCAGGCGGCCAGATCGACGCAAAGGACCTCCTCATCGAGCTGGAATAAGACACGAAGCCCAGACCACAAAAACCACACTCGGATGCGCAGCGCCCCGGCCCCGTTAAGGCCGGGGAGTTGCCGTTGTCGGACCGGTTCGCGGCCATACTCACCAGCTCCGGCAAGCTGCCATCGCGTTTTGTTATAACCGCTTGCACCCAATGGGATTGGTACCTGTGACCCCCTGCTGACATTCTGATGACGGCATCTTTTCAAAGCTGCCGCAGGATCCGCATCCCACGCGGGTTACCGGAAAACTCCGACGCAATCGTCGAATAAATTCAGGATGGAACATGGACGACGTCTTGTCACCGCCTGGGGCGCTTTCCAGCGCGCTTCAGGCCAATCCCCGCATTCCCTACCGGCTGGCGCATCAGCAGCCCCCTTTGCAGGGGCCGGACGGCAAACGCCTGATCGTCAACCTAGTGGTAAACGTCGAATACTGGCCGTTTGATCAGGACATGCCGCGCAAGGTGCTGACCGCACCGCATGGGCGGGAGCAGGTCCCGGACGTGCCGAATTTCTGCTGGGCGGATTACGGCATGCGGGCCGGGATGGCGCGCCTTCTGTCATTGCTGACATCGCGCAGGTTGCCGGTGTCCGCCAGCGTCAACGCGACCGTCATCGACGCCTACCCCGATTGCGCCGAAGCGATCCGCGATGCGGGCTGGGAATTCATCGGTCACGGCATGCATCAGACCAGTCTGCAGCGCGGCCGCAGCGAAACGGATGTCATCCGCAGTACATTGCACAAGCTTGAGCAGTTCACCGGACGCCGCGTGCGCGGCTGGCTGAGCCCGGGACTGCGGGAAACCACGGACACCCCAGACATCCTCTCGGCCCATGGTGTGGAATACCTCTGCGACTGGAACGTTGATGACGTACCGCAGCGGATGCAGGCCATGCCGGCCCCGCTGATTGCCATGCCCTACACGCTGGAGATCAACGACTCGGTTGTCTACGCCGTGGAAAAACACAGCTCTGCCGAAATGCTGAAGCGACTGCAGGCGACGCTGGCCTGTTTCGACAGCCCCGAGGAACCCGAAGGGGCGCGGGTGCTCGGGATAGGTCTGCACCCGCATCTGATCGGCGTGCCCCACCGCTTCCCCTATCTGGTGCAGATGATCGACCTGCTGCAGGCCCGCGACGACGTCACCTTCATGACCGGATCGCAGATTGCCGACTGGTACACAGAGGAGGCAGCCCGATGAACCGAGATGAGCCCGAAATTCTGGACGATTTCGCCGCGCGCTTCGCACCGCATCATACTGCGCTGCTGATCATCGACATGCAGAAGGATTTCTGTCTCGACGGCTATGCCACCAGCCAGGCCGGGCGACCGCTGGATGCCGCGCGGGCCATCATTCCCACCTTGCAAGACCTGCTGAGCGCAGCCCGCGCGGCAGGTGTTCTGGTCTGCCATGTCGGGTTCTGGACGCTGGAGCGGCACCGCAGCGATACCGCGCCCTGGCTGGCCCAGCGCAGGCGCGCCACCTATGCCTCGGACCGGATCGCGATGGAAGGCAGCGAAGGTGCCGAGTTCATCCCGCAACTGGCCCCGGAACCGGGAGAGCCGGTGATCCACAAGCACCGCTACAGCGCCTTCAAGGGCACCAATCTGGACACCGTGCTGCGCGCCCGGGGGATCCGGTCGGTAGTGCCAACCGGCGTTTCGACCAACGTTTGTGTCGAAAGCACGCTGCGCGATGCATTCGAGACCGGACATTACACCGCCCTGCCCCGCGACGGCTGCGCCTCGTGGAATCAGGAACTGCACGAAGCAACCCTCAAAACCGCCAATGCCCGCTTTGGACTGGTCTGCGACAGCGCCGACCTGATCAAGGCCTGGAAAGGAGCCCCCCAATGAAAGACGCAATGACCAAACAGGACAGCCTGACGGCCGAGGCCGCAGGTTTCGCCGCCAGCCTCGCCTATGAGGATATTCCCGCAGAAACGCTGCATATCGCCAAACGCTGCATCATCGACGGGCTTGGCGTCATGCTGGCAGGCACCGAGCAGGAAGCTCTGCAGGTCGCCGACCGTTACCTGCGCAAGGCCGGAGCGCGACCGGTGGCCCGGCCTGTCGGCAATCCGGATCTGCAGCTTTCGGCGCAGCAGGCGGCCTTCTGGAACGGGCTGGCCGGGCATGCGATGGATTGGGACGACACCCAGGTCGCCGAAGGCCCAAACCGGCCCTATGGCTTGCTGACCCATCCGACCGTGCCGCCGCTGGCCGCCGCCCTAGCGCTGGCCGAAACCAATCCTAAGGTCAGTGGCAAGGACCTGATCACCAGTTTTGTTGCCGGGGTCGAGGTCGAGTGCAAGATCGCAGAGGCGATCAATCCCGACCACTATAACCTCGGCTTCCACACCAGCGGCACAATCGGCACCTTCGGGTCGGCGGCTGCGGCAGCGCGGATGATCGGCCTGGATGGGGGTCGTACCGCGCAGGCCCTGGGCGGCGCGGCCTCGATGGCTGCCGGGATCCGCGCCAACTTTGGCAGCATGGGCAAACCGATGCACGTAGGACGCTCGTCGGAGAACGGCGTCACCAGCGCGCTACTGGCGCAGGAAGGCTTTACCTTCAACGGTGAGGCGCTCGATGGCAAATGGGGCTATCTGTCGGTGGCAGGGCGCGGCGGCGAGCCGGACCTTGTGATGGGTCGCTTTGGCAACCCGTTCTCGCTGAGCGAACCGGGTGTCAGCATCAAACCCTATCCCTGCGGAGTTCTGACCCATCCGTCGATGGATACCATGAAGGCGCTGATGGAAGAGCACGCGCTGTCCCCAGAGGATATCGAAAGCGTCACGCTCTTTGCTTCCAACAACATCCTGCATCCGATCCGCTTCCGCATTGCCCAGACCGAACTGGAGGGCAAATTCTGCATGGCCTTCCTGCTGTCGGCGATCATCCTGACCGGTCGGGCAGGCAAGGCTGAATTCACCGATGCCTTCGTGCAGAGCCCGGAGTGCCAGGCTATGCAGCGGCGCGTCGAGACGCAGTTCGATCCCGATATCGCGGCGATGGGGCACGAAAAGATCCTATCGCGGATTGAGGTGGTGACGAAATCGGGCAAGACCATTCAACGCTTCTCGGACGACCGCTATCGCGGCGGGCCGGACAACCCGCTGTCCGATGAGGAACTGGAAGGCAAATTCATGGATTGCGTCTCGGGGATCCTGTCCGACGCACAGACCCGCAAGGTGCTCGATAGCATCTGGTCGCTCGACACATTGCCCAGTGCGCGCGGCCTTCTGGATCTGGTGAACGGCTGATCCCCCAGTCCGGCGGTTTCGTTTTGTTCCGTGATCTTTCTGGTTTAAACTATGCCTGCCCCGGGCATCAGTCCGGCCGACAGATCGCAACGGACCATCACGAACCGCCGGACTTTTTTCCATGGAAATGCGCCAATTACATTATTTTGTCGCGCTTGCGGACGAGGCAAGCGTGTCACGCGCCGCCGTCAAACTGTCGGTAGCGCAACCTGCGATCAGCCGTCAGCTGAGACTTCTGGAAGAGGAACTGGGCGTGCCCCTGTTCCATCGTACCGGGCGCGGTATGAAACTGACCAGCGCGGGCCGTGTCTTTGATGGCCGCGTGCGCAAGATCCTGGCGGATATCGGAGAGATGGAGCACGATGTCCGTGCCTTGAAAGGCGTTATAGAAGGCAAGGTCACGCTTGGCGTGCCACCGACGGAAAGCCACATCCTGCTGCCCCGCCTGCTCGACACCCTGCGGCGTGAACACCCGGGCGTCGATCTGCGCATCGTCGAGGCCTTCAGCGGTGATGTGAGCGAACTTCTGACCACCGGCCATATCGATGTCGCCCTGTTCTACAAGGCACCGCGGACCAAGCATTATATCGCTGATGAGCTGCTGCATGAGAGCCTCTACCTGCTGCAACGCGGAGACACGACCGGCCCGCCAGAGACGCCGATCCAGATCACGGACCTTAAGGATTACCCGATGGTGCTGCCCAGCCGCCGCCACGGCCTGCGCGCGCTGCTTGACCAAGTCTGCAACGATATGGGCGGCTCCTTGACCGTGGAACACGAGGTGGACTCTCTGATGACCATCGTGCGCATGGTGGAAACCGGCAATGTCGCCACCATTCTGCCCTTCAACGCGGTACAGCGGGAGATCGCGGAGGGACGCATAGTCGCCACTCAGATCGATCCCATGCATCTGCGTCGGACATTGGTTCTGGCCACGACCACGCACCACCCGGTGCGGGCGTCGATGCGCATCGTCGCCCAGCTCTGCGGTGATATCGTGCATGATATGGCCGCCAGCGGCGAATGGCAGGGCATCCTGTCAAAGCGGCAGGCCGATTGACCGCGCTAGGTCGCCAGGCACGCCAGCTCCATCAACTGCCGCACGTCCTGAAGCCTGTCGAGATCTGCAATACGGTCTTCCAGCGCCACAATCCGTGCCTCCTCAAGCGGCTGCAGGGCCGCGCGGCAATTGGCACGAAACTTGTCAGAACGTTGCCCGTCCGAAACCGGGTTCGACGGATGGCCCAGCGCCTGGCCAATGGTTTCCTCAGCCCGGGTGCCATCTGCATAGGTGATAGAGACACGGCTGGGGCCAAAGGCACTTGGCTCTGCCATGTCAAAGGTGTCCACTTCGATCCGCGCAGCCAAGGCCAGGACCTGCGGATCGCGCAGGGCCTGCGAGGAGAAATGCGCGCCCGCCACATCACCCGCCAGAAGACAACGCGCAACGCAATATGAGAGGCAAAGGCGTGCGTAATTCGCAGGCATCTCCGGCCCGACCGGACGCCCTACCAGAGAATGGGCCACCGGCGATACGGTGACGGTCACGCGGTGCAGATCTTCCTCGCTGCAGGCACGGCGCCGCAACAAACGCAACACCGCCTCGATCGCGCCATGGGTGGCCCGACCGGTTGGAAAAGGCTTCTCGACCACGTCCTCGATCCGGCGGATGCCTGTCATGGCCGCAAGGGCCGTGGGCAGGTCGGCGCCATCCTCGAAGAGGTTGAAATAACCGAAACGTCCTTCCAGGGTATCCTGCGTAGCCAGAAGACCGGCGCGGGCCAGATCGACGGATTCGACCGCAGCACGCGCATTAAAACCGATCTGCAGGGCAAGCAGCATGGTGCCCTCTTCATGGGCCTGCATTGATCCGCAGGATTGCGCATATTGTGCACCAAAGGCGTTGATCAACTGGGCACGGTCCAGATCTGCGATCTTTCCCGCCGCCGCCACCGCGCCGAAACCGCCCAGGACGGCGGGCCGGAAAAATTTCATCGGGGCCGTGCCCGCCAGCCCCAGGGTTGCAGCGACATCGACGCCCGCCACCACAGCCTCAATCAAGGCGCGTCCGCTGACGCCGCCGCGCGCCTCGGCGACGGCAAGGGCTGCGGGCAACACAGCCGTCAGCGCATGCACCACGGCATCCTCGTGCAGGCAGTCGAACTCTGAATTGTGAATGCAGTAAGCGTTATAGAGCGCAGCCAGACCTGCAGGGAAGCGCCCCTCCCGGCCAAAGACATGCGCATCTGCGCCCTGCCCCCACCCGGCGCTCGATGCGAAAAGATCGCTGGTCCACTGCCCGGTGCTGCCGCCAAGCCCGACGCCGACCGTGTCCAGGATCAGCCGCCGCGCCGCCGCGCGGGTTTGTTCGGACAATTCATCATAGCGAGTTGCGATGACGTGATCGGCGAGGATTGCGATGGCATCCATGAAACTATCCTTTCTGTAAGACGCGGCGTCTGATCAGTTCATCATGTCCGGCAGCCACAATGCGATCTGCGGGAAGGCAACGACCAGACCAATCATCACCAGCAGCATCCCCACGAACGGCAGGGTCCCGGACATCACATCATTCATCGACCCGCCATTGGGACGGGTGCTTTGCACCACGAACAAGTTCAGGCCGATGGGTGGCGTCACCAGCGCAGTCTCCAGTAGCAGCATCAGGATAATGCCGAACCAGACCGGATCGAACCCCAGCGATACCACGATCGGCGTAACGACCGGTACGGTGGCAATCATCATCGACAGGGTCTCCATGAAACAGCCCAGCACAATATAGAAGATCGCGATCACCAGGATCGTCTGATAAGGGCCAAGACCCAGGGTGCTGACGAAATGCTCCATCGCGGCCGCCAGCCCGATTGCCGCAAACACAAGATTCAGAAAATAGGCAGCGATGATGATCAGGATGATCATCGCGGTGGTGCGCATGGTGCCTTCGAATGCGGTCAGCAGAACCGGGCGCGATAGCGCACCAAAACCCGCCGCCAGGATCAGGGCCGCGATCACACCCAGTGCCGCCGCCTCAGTCGGGGTGGCAAAGCCGGCGTAGATCGACCCGACAACCACGGCAAAGATCGCCGCCGGAGGCAGCAGATGTGGCAGGCTCCTGAGACGCGCGCCCCAGCTGGTGGCAATGCGTTTCCCGCCCCATTTGGGGTTCAAGAGACAAGCCACCGCGATCAGCGCCATGAACAGCCCGGCCAGCAACAACCCTGGCAGGATCCCGGCGAGATAGAGGTTCGGCAGCGAGGTATTGGTCATCACCGCATAGATAATCATGTTGATCGAAGGCGGGATCAGGATGCCAAGCGTCCCGCCGGCGGCCAGCGTGCCAAGGAACAGTCGTTCGTTATAGCCATAGTTGGGCACTTCGGGCAGCGCCACGGTGCCGACCGTGGCCGCAGTGGCAACCGAAGACCCCGAGGTTGCCGCGAACATGGCGGAGGTGCCGATATTGGAATGCATCAGCCCCCCGGGAAGCCAGCCCAGCCATTGCGACAATGCCATATACATCCGCGAGGAGACGCCGGTGCGCAGCAGGATCTCGCCCAGCAGAACGAACATCGGGATAGCGACCAGAAGATTATTGGTACTTGTGGACCAGGCGAGATCACCCAGCGTGCGCACCAAGGGCATCGGAGAGTAGATTTCGGCCAAGATCAAGCCAAGGACGCCCATGACTGCGGCCACTGGCAGGCTGAGCAGGATCAGGACGATCAATGTGGTAAGAGCAGTGGCGAGCATAGCCGTTATCCTTGTCTCGCGTGGTTGAGGTCGGTCAGCATGGCATGTTCCTCGACCTCATCATCCACGGGTTTGATGCCTGCAATCCGGTTGATGCCTTCGGTATCACGGCGCCAGAGATATCCGAGCGAGCGCAGACACAAGAGCAGCAACGTCAGAACGAAGAAGACAAGCCCAGCCACCCACAGGGATTGCGGCAACCACAGCGGCACTTGCAGCGCAGAATTGGAACGCGATCCGAAATCAATGCTGTTTTTCAACAGCTGTCCGGCCCAATAGGTCACCAGGAGCATGAAGCCGGTCATTGCGCCGAGACTTAGAAGATCCAGCAGCGCGCGGACACGCCGGTTCGCGATATTGTAAAGAACGTCAATGCGGATATGGGCGTGTTCCAGCAGAGCAAAGGACAGGGTCCAGGAGACCGTGACCGCCAGCACATAGCCGGTGATCTCGTTCATACCGCCAAGGGTCACGCCAAAGAACTTGCGCAGGAGCACCTCAACCATGACCAGGAAACAGATCACGACCAGCGCAAGGCCGGAAACCCAGGTGGCAAGGCGGCTGAGCCTGCGGGCGCCGTTCAGCACCCGGTCCAGAGGCGTTCCCGCCTCTGGAGTTTGGGTATCTGTCGTCTCGTGACGCGACATCTCAGTTCACTTCCACGGTCATCCCGACGACCGGACCGATCGTGCGGTTGAACTCGTCCACGCAATCCTTGCCACAGCGTTCGGCCCATTTCGGCAGGATGACTTCCCGGGTAATTTTCTCCAGGAGCTTGTAGTCTTCCTCGGTGACCGAGACGAGAGTCATGTCGGCCTTGGTCCCGACCTCGCAAGGTTCAATGCCCACGTTGCAATTGATGCCGTCCTGGGTTTCCTCGCCCGCACCTTTCCAGATGTCGGCTTCCAGCGTGTTCAGCTCCTCTTGCAAAAAGGACTGGGTCTCCGGGTTAAGCCGGTTCCAGAAGCCAAGATTCGCAGTGGTGACCATCGTGCTCCAGCCGACGGGCAGCGCATAAAGATGGGTTGAAACCTCGAACCACTTGGCCGAATTACCCGACAGGGTGCCGGTGATGGCGCAGTCCACCACCCCGGTCTGCAGCGCGGGGATCACATCCGCAAAGGCCATCGTTACCCCGGTGCCGCCCAGCGCCGACACGAATTCCGACAGGGTGCGATTGCCGGTGCGGACCTTCTTGCCGGACAGATCGCTGAGGTCCTTGATCTCGCTGTTGCAGTAAAGAACCTGCGCCGGATAGGGCCAGGTGGCCAGGACCTTCACGCCGTATTTGTCCGCAAAATAGGAATCCAGCACCGGCTCATAGGCTTCGGCGATCGCATGGGCAGTGTGCACAGTCGGGGCCAGACCGGCAAGATCGGCGGCCTCGTTGCGGGCATCATCCGACGCAGTATAGCCAAGCACCGTGGTACTGACATCCACCACCCCCTGGCCGGTCAGGCGCAGGATTTCGCCGCCCTTCAAACCCATCTGGTCAAAGCCGCGGGCATTGGCGGTGATCCGTCCCCCTGAGGCTTCTGGCAGGTGCTTGTCCCAGAATGCCTGTTCGTAGTTTTCATAGGACGACAAGAAGGAAACAGACCCTAGGACATTCATCTGGACGCTCTGGATTTCGGCCTGGCCTGCGGTTGCTGCGAGCGATGCAACCGCAAGAGCGGCGCCGATCCCGGTCAGCTTGGATTGAGGTTTCATCTCGGATATCTCCCTGATAGCGGTTCGGCGGCGATTTTTGGGTCCGGCACGCAAGGCCAGGCCACCGATCATTGTTGAGCATCACCAATGCTGGCGATGCTTCGAACCTACCGCCGTTTCGCCGAGACGCGAAAATCAACCAGATATGCCGAATTGTTATAGCTGTGCGCCCAAAGGAGCCTCAGGGGGATAACCTCTCCACCAAGTCGCAGCCTCAAGAGTCACATTTGAGTGATTGCTCAAATTCCACATTGAGTGATCACTCAAATTCTTTAGATAGGGTGCCACGCGGCGATCGCAGCCGCGCAGAGATATGACGTCTCCAATCCAACCAAAAGGCACCAACCATGACCAACTTCCAGCTGCACACCGAAGAAACCGCCCCCGCAGACGCCAAGCCCATGCTCGCCAACTCCAAGGCAGCATTCGGCTTTATCCCTGGCCTGCACGCCGTCATGGCCGAAGCGCCCGGCCTGCTGGAAGCCTACCAGCGCGTGCATGAACTATTCTCCAACTCCAGTTTCGACGCAGATGAGCTGACGGTTGTCTGGCAGACCGTGAATGTCGAAAACGAATGCCACTACTGCGTTCCGGCCCATACCGGGATCGCCAAGAGCATGAGCGTCGATGATGCGATCACCGACGCGCTGCGCAACGGCACGCCGCTGCCCAATGCCCGTCTCGAAGCCCTGCGGACCTTCACCCTGCAGGTCGTGCGTCAGCGCGGTGTCCTGATCCCGGAAGAGGTTCAGGCTTTCCTCGATGCGGGCTTCACCAAGCGTCAGATCCTCGAAGTCGTCCTTGGCTACAGCCAGAAAATCATGTCGAACTATACCAACCACCTGGCCGAAACTCCGGTCGACAGCGTGTTCGAGAAATTCGCATGGTCCGCTGACGAAAAGGCCGCCTGATGACACTGTCCGGGGCGGTCGGGATGCGATCTCCCCGGACATACCGCACAGGGTGACACGCGGCGTGTCTCTGCCTTAGCTATGGCCCTGGCCGATCTTTGGCGTGAAAACCTGACTTGCGGTTCTGATCACCCATGCACTATGCGCCAGGGGCGCTCTGCCCCTGGCCAACAACACGCACAAACACGAAAGACGCAACATGACGGATCAGCCCCTTCGCATCGATATCATTTCAGACGTGATGTGCCCGTGGTGCATTATCGGCTTCAGTCAGCTGGCACAGGCGCTGAAAGAGACAGAAACGGACCACGAAATCCACTGGCATCCTTTCGAACTGAACCCCGAGATGCCTGCCGAGGGGCAGAACATGCGCGAACATATCATCGAAAAATACGGCTCCACGCCTGAGCAATCGGAACAGGCCCGGGCTCAGATGACGGAGCTTGGCAACGACCTTGGCTTTACCTTCGCCTTTTCCGAAGACACCCGCATGCACAACACCTTTGCGGCGCATCAGCTGCTGCATTGGGCGGAGGAACAGGGGCGCGGGCACGACCTGAAAATGGCGTTTTTCACCGCTCACTTCACCGATGGCCGCAATATGTCGGATCCCGAGGTTCTGGCCGATGTCGCAGGCGAAATCGGGCTCGACCGGGCAGATGCGCTGGCCGTGCTGCAGGATGAACGTTTCGCTACCACAGTCCGCGAACGCGAAGGGTTCTGGCTGCAACAGGGCGTGCGCGGAGTGCCTGCCATGGTGTTTGACCGTCAGCATCTTGTCACCGGTGCACAAGGCGTTGAAAACTACTCGCGCATTCTGGACCACCTGGCAAAACAAGAGGCCTGATTATGGCGCGTGCTGCCCCCTATGACCGAGACGCGACCCTGGACGCCGCCATGTCCTTGTTCTGGGAACGGGGGTATCACGCGACCTCTCTCAAGGATCTCGAAGCGGCGCTGTCGATGAAACCCGGCAGCATCTATGCCGCCTTCAAGAGCAAGGAGAACCTCTATCTCCTTGCCATGGAGCGCTATACTGACCGGTTCCGGGCGCTGTTCCGGGAGCGGATCGCCAAGGCCTCTTCACCGTTGCAGGGGATGGCAGATTACCTGCATGGTTTTGCAGCCCTGCCCGAGGAGGATGCCGCCCGACAAGCCTGCATGCTGGTCAAGACCATCGTTGCGACACGCTCCACCGAACCGGCCATCGCGGCCCAATCTGAGGTCTACCTGACCCTGATGCGGGACGAGTTCCGGCAGATGTTCGAAGCCGCGCGAGCACGCGGGGAGATCCCTGCCGATAGCGATTGCTCTACCCTCGCCCGCCGTTTTCAGGCCTACGTAAATGTCTTGCGCCTCGAGCATCATCAGGGAACGGACGAGCGGGAAATCGAAGCCCTTGCCCGAAGCCTAGCATCAGAGATCGAGGCACTCCGCATAGGAAAAAAATAGCAGGACAAACAAGTCTGCGGGTGCGGACCTGCAATACTGCAAAGGAGACACTGGGGCCTGTGCGAGGTCTGATAGAGCGTGTCGAGGCTTCACCAGAAATGATGTGCTTGCCGATCACGTTGATCGATCTCGGATAGCACCAGCCATTAATAGGTGGCGGATTGCGGCCAGATGTTTGGTCTCACGCCTGTTCAGCGGCTTGCCTGAGCCATTCGGCGAAGATCTTGACGCCGTGTTTGTTGCGCGACAGCGGATTGAGCACCAGGCAATAGTCAAACCCGTGCAGCTCAGGCCCTTGGATTTGCCGGTAGCGACCGGATTTCAGACCTTCATCGACAAGCACGCTGCTGGACAACAGCAGCCCCAGCCCCTGATCCAGCGCATTGAACGCCGCGCTTTCATCACTGAAACGGGTAATGCGATCGGGCGGGAAGGTTTCCCCGACTTCCTTGAACCACTCCTCCCAGGTGGGGCCTCCCATGTCGGCATTGCGCCAGCGATACCCCAGCAACCGACAGTCCTGCGCGCCGGTCTCCGGTTGATCGGCCAGGCTGACTGGGATGTAGCGGTCCGAGACCAAAATCTCGGCCTCCTCATTCGCGGCGGACTGGGGGCCATATCGGATTGCCAGGTCCAGCCGACCAGTCCGCAAGTCCAAAACGTCGTCATCGGTTTCGACTTCGACCCGGATGTCGCCATGCTTGTCGAAGAAATCTGAGAGACGCGGAACCAGCCAGCGTTCCGCAAAGGCATACGTTGTCGTGACCCGGACCAGCGACTGCTCGACGTCCTTGTCGAGCATCGCGAAGGCTTCGCCAAGGGTATCAAAGGCGGTCTGCAGCTTGGGAAACAGCTCCTGCCCCGCAGGCGTGAGGGCGATCTGGCGGGGACGGCGTTCCACCAATTGAAACCCAAGGTAGGCTTCAAGATGCCTGATCTGGTGGCTGATAGCGGTCGCGGTGACGCCGAGTTCGTCCCCTGCATCGGCAAAGCTCAGCCTCCGGGCAACCGCTTCGAAGGCGCGAATTGCGTTTAACGGCGGTAGTTTACGCATGGTGTTTCTCACCGGCGAAAGGAAATCTCAGCATGGCCTGAAGAATGGTCATTTGTTTTTCGGCCTCCTCTTTCTGAAGCTTGTGGAATGAAAAGGGAGGAACAAATGACACGTAACATTATCACCACCCGGCGCCAGTTGATCAAGGGGGGGCTTGCAGCCGCCGCCGCCATCGCCAGCCCGGCCATCCTGCGTGCGCAGGGCCGTCGCACCCTGTCGATGCTCACTTGGGCGGGCCATGCCGACCCGGATGTGATCGGCGCCTTCGAGGAGGCGCACAACGTTCGCATCCGCGCCAAGGAATATGTCGGCGGCGACCAGATGCTCGCGCAAATCGCGCAGTCTCCGGCCGGAACCTACGATGTAATCCTGTCGGACGCGGAATACGTCGTCCAATTGCAGCAGGCGGGTTTCATTGAACCGCTGACACCCGAGGATTACCCGTTCGACGACTTTTTCCCGGAGTTCCAGAACTTCCGCGGTCACTGGTTCGACGGTCAGCCCTACGCGGTCTTCCTGCGGTTCGGCTTCCTCGGCCTGTCCCATAACCGCGCCGCGATGAGCGAGGCGGAAGCCCGCAGCTATCGCAGCATGTGGGGCTCTCAGCATGAAGGACGGATCGGCCATTTTGACTGGCACCTGCCCAACCTGGGCGCGCTGAGCCTTCTCAATGGCAACGCGTCACCGTTTGACCTTGATGAGGCGCACTGGACGGAACTGACCGAGACGATGATGTCGCTCCGGCCTCAGGTGCGCGGTTTCTATGACTACGGCGGGATGCTCTCGGCGCTGCGCTCGGGCGAGGTTTCCGCGATCCCCGGCATCGGTGACTGGATCACCGGCGTGCTGGCGCGCGATGGCGCGGATGTCACCACAACCATCCCCGAGGAAGGCGGCCTGCAATGGAC
This sequence comes from Pseudophaeobacter sp. 1A09344, assembly GCF_041008745.1. Taxonomy (NCBI): domain Bacteria; kingdom Pseudomonadati; phylum Pseudomonadota; class Alphaproteobacteria; order Rhodobacterales; family Roseobacteraceae; genus Pseudophaeobacter; species Pseudophaeobacter sp. 1A09344. The sequence goes on along the minus strand of NZ_JAXGFS010000022.1, from coordinate 13,706 downwards.
CGAGTCGCTGTCGATTGGCACGCGGTCGGAAAACCAGGATCTGGCCCGAACATTCATCCAGTACATGCTGTCCCCCGAAGGACAGGTGAAGACCGCCACGCTCAAGGCCTATCCGGCGATGATCCCGACACGGGCGGGCTGGGCGCGGCTGAATGATGAACTGCCGGGCGAGGCACAGCGCCAGAACATGGTGCTGAACGGACCCAATGCGCTCGATGAGATCCGCGCCGGGCGCATCCGCCTGCGGGAGCTTCCGGTGCAGCAATCGCTGGAGACCTGGAACGACGCCTGGACGCGTTACAAGAACGCCTGATGTCCGGTCCGGCCCCGGCGTAATCGTCGGGGCCGCAGCCCTATCGGAGATATCGACATGACTTCCCCTGCTTTCCCGGCCCGCACCTCGGGGCGCCGGTTCCACTTCTTCTTCAATCGTGCCTGGCAGGCGCTTTGGGTCCTGCCGCTGCCTGCCTGGTTGCTGCTGTTCTTTGCAGTGCCGCTTGGCCTTCTGGTGGCGATTTCATTCTGGTCCGTGGTGAACTACCGGCTGACGCCGGACGCTACGCTGTCGGCCTGGCGTTATGTTCTGGGCCTCGATTTCCTCTGGGCCAGTTTCTGGCGCAGCTACGGGCTGTCGATGGCCAGCGCTGTCGCGATTTCGCTGCTGGCCTTTCCGGCCTCCTACGCGATGGCCTTTGTCGCCGCGCCGCGCCAGCGGCTGATCCTGCTCGGACTTGCGATTGCGCCGTTTTTCACAAGCTATCTTGTGCGTATCTATTCCTGGCAGGTTTTCCTGACAGAGGGCGGCGTGATCTCCTCTATCGTTCAGGCGATAGGCGGCAAGGGGGAGAGCCTTCTCAACACCTATTTCGCGCTGTTCCTCGGCCACGCAACACTGGCGCTGCCGGTCGTACTGATCCTGCAAACCATCGCCCTTGCCAATGTGGACCGGACCGGAATTTCGGCTGCTGCCAACCTTGGCGCGCGTCCCGGAGCCATCCTGTTCCGCGTCATTCTCCCAGCGGCCCGGCCCGGGCTGACGCTGGGGCTGCTGTTCGCCTTCCTGCTGTCTTATGCCGAGTTTGTCAGCGCCTCCTATCTGGGCGGTGGCACCTTCCAGACCCTGCCGATCCTCGTGACCGACCTTGTCCGGGCCGGCCAGCAATGGCCGCGCGCCGCCGTGGTCTCGCTACTGATGATCGCCAGCCTGCTAGTCACCGCCTTTGTAACCGTCCTCTGGGCCTACCGCGAGAAAGGATAAGACATGCCTCCGCATCTGAAACACGCCTTGCCAAAAGCCTTCTGGATTGCCGGACTCGCATTGGTTTTCCTGCTGCTCTACGCACCGATCCTGTCGGCGGTCCTGTTTTCCTTCAGTGCCGACCGTTTCCCAAGCCTCGATATGTCCGGGTTCAGCACCAAATGGTACGCGCAGGTTCTGACCGACCGTGCCATGCTGGAGGCCCTTTGGAACAGCCTGACGGTTGCCGGGATTACCGCGCTGATCGCCACAACCCTGGGATTTGCCGCAGCCTATGCGGACTATCGTTTCCGGTTCTTTGGACAGAAGGCCGTGCTCGCGCTGGCCTTGCTGCCGCCGACGGTTCCGCTGGTTATCCTTGGCCTCGCCATGCTGGCCTTCTTCTCCCGCATCGGCATAGCCGGCACGCTTGCGGCCGTAGTTGCCGCGCATGTGGTGATCGCCGCGCCCTTTGCGATGGCGGTCTGCCGTCTGCGGCTGGCGCAGCTGGATGAGACTCTGGAAACTGCAGCGCAGAACCTGGGTGCGTTGCCGCATTCCGCGCTCGCCCGCATCGTGCTGCCGCACACGCTGCCCGCCATTCTCGCTGCCTTCCTGATCACCTTTGCAGTGTCATTCGACGAGTATGTGATCTCTTGGTTCACGGGCGGTTTGAACCAGACCATTCCGGTTGCGGTTCTGACCACCCTTCAGGGGCAGGTCGATCCCACCATCCACGTTATCGGCACATTGAGTTTTTCCGTCACGCTGACGCTGGTTCTGATCGCGCTTGCCGTGGTCCTGAGCCAGAGCGGCGGCGCCATGTCCAAGGAGGAGACATCATGACCAACACACATCTGAAACTGGACGGGCTTGCCAAGTCCTATGGCAACTTCGTCGCCGTCGAAGAGTTTTCGCTGGACATTGCGCAAGGGGAGTTCATCGCAATCATGGGGCCGTCCGGCTGTGGCAAGACCACGAGCCTGCGCATGCTTGCCGGTCTTGAAACCGCAGACCGTGGCCAGATCACCCTTGCGGGCAACCGGATCGACCAACTGCCGGTCTGGGAGCGTGAAACCCCCATGGTCTGGCAAAGCCTGGCCTTGTTCCCCTTCATGACCGTGCGGGAAAACGTCGAGTTCGGGCTCAAGATGCGCGGCGTTGCCGCTGCAGAGCGCCGTCGCCGCGCCGATGACTGGCTGGAGCGGCTGGGCATTTCCACCTACGCAGACCGCAATGTCGCGCGGCTGTCAGGCGGTCAGCGCCAGCGCGTCGCTCTTGCCCGCAGCCTTGTGCTGGAGCCCAAAGTGCTGCTGCTGGACGAGCCGCTTTCGGCGCTGGACGCTCATATGGCGATCAAGATGCAGGGCGAGTTGAAAAAACTGCAGCGCGAGCTTGGCATCACATTCGTCTATGTCACCCACAGCCATTCCGAGGCCTTCTCGCTCGCGGACCGCGTGGTGATCATGAACGGCGGCCGGGTGGAGCAGATCGGCAGCCCGCAGGACATCTTCCTGCGCCCACGCAGCAAGTTCGTCGCGCAATTCGTCGGCGGGATCAGCCTGCTGGAGGGACGGATTTCCGGCAAGGAGGACGGCAAACGCTTCCTGGAAACACGCGACGGCAAGGTCCAGCTTGCCGACAGCAGCGGGCTGACACAAGGCGACAGCGCCGATCTGGCTGTACGGGCGGACAGGATCTCTGTGACCGTCAACCCGGGCTGGGGCGAGAACGAAATCGCCTGCACGCTGGTGTCCGAGGAGTTCGCCGGTGCGGTCGTTAATCTGCATCTCGAAACCGCATCCGGCCACAGCCTGGTGGCGCAAGTCCAGCAGCGCGAGCTCGAGCAGCTGGACGCAAGCACCGGGGCGCGGGTCTATGCCTCCTGGCACCCCTGCGACGGCTTTATTCTGGAGAGCGCGCAGCGATCGGAAGCAGGCGCCAAGGTGAGGGCCGCATGAGTTCTGTTCTCGACAATACCATGGAGGCTCTGAAAAGGGCCGGACAGGAGGGGGAGGTTTTCCTCTCCCTTCTGCCGGAACGCGCCCGCGCGGAAGCCCGTCAAAGCGATGATCGCACAGAGAAATTAGGCCCCCTCGATGGGGCCACACTCTCTTGGAAGGACATGATCGCGATCGAGGGCGTCACCGCGCGGGCTGGCTGCGCCCACTGGCGCCCCTCAGCCCCTGCCGCAGCGGACGCAGAGGTGGTGGCGCGCGCCCGCAAGGCCGGTCTGATCAGTATCGGTGTGACCAATCAATCCGAGCTGGCCTTCTCCGGCATCGGCTACAACCCGCATCACGGCACCCCGCTCCTTGACGGGCGGGTGCCGGGTGGATCCTCCTCAGGGGCTGCGGCCTCTGTCGCACGCGGGATCACCCGCCTCGCTGTCGGCACCGATACCGCTGGCTCCTGCCGGGTGCCTGCGGCGTTTCAGGGTGTGGTGGGCTTTCGCCCGACGCGCGGCCGCTATCCGATCAGCGATGTGATGCCGCTCGCGCCCAGCTATGACACGGTTGGCAGCTTTGCCCGCTCGGTCAGCGATATCATCGAGCTGGATGCGATCCTGTCCGGACACAGCGCCCGCCCGGACGCCGCCAGCAGCCTTGCGGTGCTCAGCGACGTGCTCGACGCGGGCGATGTCTCCGCGCCGGTCGCTCAGCGCTGCAGAGAGGCGGTCGCGGCGCTCGCGCAGGCGGGCGTGTCGATGGAGCACGTCAGACAGTCGCCGCTCGCCGAGGCGCTGGCGCTGATCCGCGCGGGGGGCTGGCCGGGCGCTGTCGAGGCGGTCGAGACCTACGGGCATCTGCTGGAAACCGAGAACGCCCGTCACCTCGATCCCTTTGTCGCGGCGCGGCTGCGCGCCTCCGCCAATCTAGACCCCGAGAAGATCGCCGGCGTCAAAGAGGGCGCGCAGGCGCTGCGCAAAACCGTGCAGGCTTCCGATGCCGTCTACGTTCTGCCGACGGCTGCGATCGAGGCTCCGCATCTGGCGCCGCTGCTGGAAGATCCCGAGAGCTTTGCCGCAACGAATGCTGCAGCGCTCCGCCTGACCATGCCCGCCAGCCTGCTGGATTTGCCCGCCATTTCCCTGCCCGTCGGCAAGACGGACGCGGGCTGCTGGGTCGGTCTGCAACTGGTCGGCGCGCCGGACAGCGACCGCACCCTGCTCGCAACCGCCGCAATGGTCGAAACGCTGCTGATGCAAAAGGAACCCTGACATGATCCGAAACCCGATAAAATGGCCGAACGGCGCCCGCTGTGCCTGTGCGATCACCTTTGACGTCGATGCCGACAGCCTGATCCACATCGCCCGCCCCGACGACGGACACCGCCGCCTCTACCCGATCAGCATGGGCCGCTATGGCCCGAACTCCGGCGTGCCGCGCATTCTGGACACCTACCGGCGGCTGGGGCTCAAGCAGTCCTTCTTCATGCCCGGCTGGGTGATGGAGCAATACCCCGAGACGGTCGAGGCGATCCTTGCGGGCGGCCATGAGATCGGCCACCACGGGTATCTGCACGAAGATCCCGCCGAACAGAGCGCCGAGGAACAGACCTATTGGTTCGAGCGCGCGCTCGAGGTGCACCGGAAGATGACCGGCAGCACCCCGCGCGGCTATCGCGCCCCGGTCTATAACGTCACCCCGGAGGTGCTGTCGCTCGCGGTGAAACACGGGCTGACCTATGAAAGCTCAATGATGGCGGACGATCTGCCCTATCGGATCGACACCGCATCCGGCTCTCTCTACGAGCTGCCGGTGCATTGGGGCAGCGACGACTGGCCGCCTTTCGCGCATTTCGACGAGATCGGCTACAAGATGCCGGTGATGTCGCCGCGCCGCGGACTGGAGGCCTCGTTTGATGAGTTCGAAGCCCAATACGAGGTCGGCGGCCTCTGGATCGGCATCTGGCACCCGTTCCTGACCGGGCGGTTGGCCCGCTGGCGGGTGGTGGAGCGCTGGCTCGAAGAGGTGCTGTCGCGCGGCGATGTCTGGTTCGCACCGCTGGAAGAGATCGCCGCCTATGCCGCCAGCCAGGAGGCCGAAGGCGCCTGGCAGCCGCATCGTGAGCCCGCCGCCCCCTACCCACATCCCGTCCTGATGGAGAAATGAAGATGGATACCCTCAACACCCCCTTTGATGCCGCACGGCCCGACGGTGAGAACCCGAGCGCGCATCAGACCCTCGCACAGGATGGCCGCCTCAGTGCCGGTACCACCTACACCATTCCTGCCCGTCAGGGCCGGGCGATGCGCGTGAAAAAGGGCGAACTGCTGTCGGTCATCAACCGCGATGGCAGCCAGATCGGCGATTTCTGGGCCTTTGCCGATAGCGACTGCAACGAATACCTGTCGATGGAGCACCTGCGCCCGACGCTGCGGCGCGTGTCGCCGCGCCCCGGCGACGCGCTGGTGACCAACCGTCGCCGCCCGATCCTCACGCTGGTTGAGGACACCTCGCCCGGCGTTCACGACACGCTGGTTGCCTCCTGCGATGTGCACCGCTACGCGCAACTGGGCCACGAGGGCTATCACGACAATTGCACCGACAACCTGCGCATGGCGCTGGGGGCCATCGGTCTGCGTCCGACATCGGTGCCTTGCCCGCTGAACCTCTGGATGAACACGCCGGTGGTCGATGACGGCGCGATGGAGTGGCGTGCTCCGGTTTCGAGCAAGGGCGATCACGTGCTGTTCCGCGCGGAAATGGACGCAGTGGTGGTGATTTCCTGCTGCCCGATGGATCTGCTGCCGATCAATGGCGAGGATGCGCAACCGAGCGCGCTGGAAGTCCTGTTGCATCAGGACGCTGAGTGAACCGGTTTGCAGCGGATTGCACAAAACACAGGGGGCGCGGATCGAAATCCGCGCCCCCCGATTTTTCTGTCTCAGACCTTACCGTCGCAGACGGATGTCTCAGGCGGCCTCTGCCGCCGCACCGGCCAGTTTCGCGGCCAGCGCGCGGGTGCGGGTCTCTGCCGTTTCAACCGAGGCCTCGTGACGCGCGTCTTTGAACTCCTGATATTCGATCGCGATGGTATCGATATCCGCCTGCGCGACGCCGAAGTAATGCGCACAGGCCGCCAGCGCCGGGTCAAGCGCGTTGAGATGCGCCCGCGGCCCGCCCGGAGCAAAGCCGAACTCACCGCGCGAGGACAGCACCACCAGCCGCTTGCCCGACAGGATCGGCTCGATCGGGGTGTCGCCACGCGCCAGATCAAAGGAGAAGGTCCGGCCGATCCGCGCGATATGGTCGATCCAGCCTTTCAGGGCGGTCGGCATGCCGTAGTTGTACATCGGCGCGCCGAGGACGACGATATCCGCCGCGATCACCTCGTCGACCAGCTCGTCGGACAGCGCCAGACGCTCACTCATCCACGGCTCGCGCTCTTCGGGCGGGGTGAAGGCCGCGTGAATGAATTTATGGTCGATCGCGGGGATCGGGTTCAAGCCGACATCGCGGGTGATCACTTTGGTGTCCGGTGCCTGAGCCAGAAAGTTCTGCGTGAACAGCCCGGTCAGGTGGCGCGTGAGGGAGCGTTCTTCAAGCTGGGCGCTTGCATCAATTCGCAACAGAGTGGGCATGGGAAATCTCCTGAGTTTTTCGACTTCGCGCCATGCCTACCAAGCGGCCAACCCACTGGCGAAAGCGAATATCTCAGGGTCTGGGTGAATAGGATTCATCCTGGCTGCCCCCCAAACGGAAAGGACAAGATCGATGCGGCGTCTGCCTCCGCTCCACGCACTCCGCGCCTTTGAAGCTGCTGCCCGGCACCTGCATTTCGCCCGTGCCGCCGCTGAGCTTCACCTGACGCCGACCGCGATCAGCCACCAGATCCGCCAGCTGGAAGAGATCCTAGAGGTGAAACTCTTTCATCGCTATCCGCGCCCGATCCGCCTGTCGGCGGAAGGCGAGGCCCTGTATCCGGTGCTGCGCGAGAGTTTCGACCGAATGGCCGACACCATCGCAGGGATTGCCGAGCGGGATACGGACCGCCCCATGACGGTTTCCGTCACGGTGGCGTTCGCCAGCCTCTGGCTCATGCGGCGGTTGCCTGCATTGCGCAGCGAGGCCGGGATGAACCTGAAGGTCGAGGCTGACAACCGACCGGTGGACCTGTCCGGTGGCGATGTCGATTTTGCGGTGCGCTATGCCCTCCACCCAGAGCCGGGAGGCCAATGGTTGCCGCTGTTCGAAGACAGCCTGATCCCGCTCTGCGCACCTGACCTGCTGCGCCGCTGTCCGTTCAACGACGATGCCGGTATTCTGCGCCTGCCGCTGATCGAATACCGCTGGAGTGGCGGCGCAGAAGCGGCGCCCAGCTGGCAACGCTGGTGCCGCGCTGCCGGGCTTACGGGGGAGGCACCAGAGGTTACACAGCACTTTTCCGAGGAAATCCATGCCATCGACTCGGCGCTTGCAGGTCAGGGCGTGGTGCTGGCGTCCAGCGTTCTGGCCGCCTCTGCTATGACCACCGGGCAGCTGGTGCGCCTATCCGATACGGACTTGCCCGGCAGAACCTTCTGGGCAGTGAGCCGCGCCGATCATCCGCGCTTTGCCGAAGTGGAGCACTTCGCAAACTGGGCGCGGGCTTCCGGGTAGGTTTGGCAGCACGAGACGTCGTGCTTGTAGGTTTGCTGTGTGCTGCCAGCATCCCACTGGCAGCCTTCAGTATAGAAGGCTGCCGCGAGGCTTCATCAGCGGACTGCTGGTCCGATCAGGTGAAGAGGAAATTCTCCGCGAGGTTCAGGTCATCGACCGCGATATTTTCCACCAGCACAGAGGTTTCGGCAAACGTTATCAGGACGTCGTCACCCGATTGGGCAAAGGTGATTTCGTTCAGGGCCTCTGCCCCCCTGGTGATTTCAATGGTGTCGGAGCCGTAATCAAAATCCGTGATCGTGTCGTTGCCGACATTTTGGCCGAATACAAACCTGTCCGCCCCGAAGCTCCCGGTGAGCAGATCATCCCCGGAACCGCCTTTGAGCGTGTCCTGTCCACGTCCACCGTGCAGGGTATCATCGCCGCGTCGGCCAAGAAGTTCATCATGACCGCTACCACCGTCAAGATTATCCCTCCCCTGGCCGCTGTAGAGAAGATCGTCGTCCTTGCCGCCAAACAGTACATCGTTACCCCGCGACCCCCTCAGGGTGTCAGAGCCGGAGTTCCCTTTCAGGGTATCCTGACCCCAGCCACCGATGAGACTGTCGTCACCGGCTCTTCCGAAAAGCGCGTCATGCCTCCGACCTCCGTCGAGAGTATCCGCCCCTTCACCACCGTAGAGAAAATCGTCGCCGCCTCCTCCGAGCAGCAGGTCGTCACCACTCCAGCCCCGCAGTGTGTCAGAGCCTGAGTTCCCTTCCAGGGTATCCTGGCCTAGACCGCCAATGATGCTGTCCTCTCCGTCCTGGCCGGTCAGGTGATCGTCGCCGTAACGGCCACGAACCACATCATCCTCCTGCGTTCCGTCCACCTCAAAGTCGCCATAGCGGATCGCCGCCGTGGCAGAACTGGAAACGGCTTCAGAGGTGCCCTCATCATCAGTATAGCGGGCCACGACTGTGATCGCTGCCCCGACATCGCCCAGGGTGAGAGTATAGCTGCTGTTGGTTGCGCCGGAGATATCCACGCCGCCTCGCTGCCACTGATAGCTGATTGCGCCGAGCCCATCCTTATCCGCAAGAGTGTTGCTCGCGGTCAGAGCCTCACCCGTCTTCGCCGTACCGGAAATAGCGACCGCGCCGGTGGCGATATCATTGACGTTCGCCACGGCGGAGGTTGCAGAGCTGGTGACGCTCTCATCCCTACCAAAGTCATCTTCGTAAGAGGCAACCACGGTGATCTGCGCGCCGACGTCCGCCTGCGTCAGCGTATAGATGGCGCTGGTTGCACCGGAGATATTCACCCCATCTCGCTGCCACTGATAGCTGACAGAACCGAGACCATCCTCATCCGCAAGCGTATTGCTCGCGGTCAGCGTCTGATCCTCAGCCGCCGTGCCGGAAATGGAGACCGCGCCGGTGGGGGTATCATTGACGTTCGCCACCGCGGAGGTTGCAGAGCTGGTGACGCTCTCATCCCTACCAAAGTCATCTGCGTAAGAGGCAACCACGGTGATCTGCGCGCCGACGTCCGCCTGCGTCAGCGTATAGATGGCGCTGGTTGCACCGGAGATATTCACCCAATCTCGCTGCCACTGATAGCTGACAGAACCGAGACCATCCTCATCCGCAAGCGTATTGCTTGCGGTCAGCGTCTGATCCTCGGTCGCCGTGCCGGAAATGGAGACCGTGCCGGTGGGGGTATCGTTTACATTGCTGACCGTCGCAGTGGGGTCGCTGGTGACAGTCTCGACCGTGCCGTGCCCGTCAGTATAGGAGGCCCGTGCCGAAATCTCTGCGCCGACATCCTCCTGGCTCAGCGTGTAGCTGTCCCCGGTGGCACCAGAGATTACGCTACCGTCGCGCAGCCACTGATAGCTGACGGTGCCAAACCCATCCGCGTCGGCGAGGGTGTGGGTTACCGTGAGGGTCTCCTCCTCACTCACGGTCCCCGCGAGGGTTACCGTACCCGTCGATACGCTGTTTGTGCCGAAAATCTGACCATAAACTCCGTCGAAATCCCCGTCCTGGCCCGTCGATTCCCATATGACGACAAAACTGCCACCAGGCAGCGCCGCCACGACCGGAAACGTCTGACTGTTATCGGTATAGGTGTTGACCTGGAATTCAGAACCGATGGCCAACCCCGCCGCGTTGAAACGCTGTCCATAGATGCCAAAGCCGCTCCCATCCTGACCGTCTGAGTACCACGTGACGACAAACCCGCCATCGGACAGCGCTGCCACACTCGGACGGTACTGACCATCGGCCGTATAGGTATTGATCTGAAATTCAGAACCAACGGCCCCCCCCGCCGCGTCATATCGCTGGCCATAGATCCCAAAACCATCGCCGTCCTGAGCACCTGATTGCCATGTTACGACGAAACCGCCATCCGAAAGGGCCGTGACGCTGGGATAATACCGGTTGTCTGTGGTTTCAGTATTGACCTGGAATTCAGAACCGACGGCAACCCCGGCCGCATCATAGCGCTGGCCAAAGATGCCCTCGGTATTCCCGATCCCGCCGGCTGAGTGCCATGTCACGACAAAGCCACCATCGGGCAGCCCCGCCACGCTCGGTTCATTCTGATCACCGACCGTTTGAGTATTGACGCGGAACTCCGATCCAACGGCAGCCCCAGCCGCATCGTACCTCTGGCCATAGATATTGCCCCTTGGGCCCTGACCGTATGAAATCCAAGTAACGACAAAGCCGCCACCGCTGAGATTGGTCACACTTGGAAGAGCCTGAATGTCATTCGTATAGGTGTTGACCAGGAATTCGGACCCGACCGCATTCCCGGCGGCATCATACCGCTGGCCACCGATGCCAAAGGAATCCCCGTCCAGACCGGCTGAGTGCCATGTGACGACAAAGCCTCCAGCATTAAGCCCCGTCACGCTTGGGATAGCTTGATCGCCAACTGTATATGTATTGACGAGGAATTCAGGACCGATCACAGCCCCATCCGCGTCATAGCGTTGGCCATAGATTCCAGCACCATCGCCGTCCTGATCTCTTGTTTCCCATGTCACGACGAATCCGCCACCCGACAGCGCCGCCACGCTGGGCTGCCTTTGACTGGAAGCCGTCTCGGTATTGACTAGGAATTCAGACCCCAGGGTCAGGAAGGTTTGCGATGAGGTTCGTGTGACCATGTGGACAGGGTTCCTATAGAAAATGGGTCTTGTCTAAAGGCGCGCATACAAAGTGCACGCCGCAAAATGGATGGGCCTCCGCCGACAGTGTCGGACGCGGCTTGGAACTGTTTTTCTGTGCGGAAAAAAGTCGAACTTGCTAACGGTCTGATAGACTACGCGCCAGAAGGCTGCGAATGAAAGAGATAGGTCACATCACGTTTTCGTGTGCTTTCAGGCATTCACTAGAGCCGCGTAAACCTAAAAGATCATGAGGTTTTCCTCTACCCCGCCGTTGCCGCTGAAAGGGCTCGGCGCGTATGTGAGCACTGTCACTGCCATATGGGCCTGGCCTGCTATCTTTATTGGTTTCCGACATCAAAAAACCTGCGACAGGTCCAGTCTCCTTGAAAGCCCACTGTGGCGAACCTCGGAGAGGTGCACTCCAACTTAAACCACCGTCTAACCTGGGAGTTCGCGCCAAACTTTCGGATCGAGGCTGGCCGCAGCGAAAATCCCCCCCCAGAGGGCACCGGGGATTCCCGGACTCAATACGTCCTGACCTGCGAGGATGAGGCCCGGCACCGGGGTCTTTGCCTGAAGCGCGTCGCTTAGCACGCGTTCGGGTGTGACATCGATTCCGTAGAACCCACCATGGTGATGCCCCGTGATCGCTTCGGTCGAGAGTGGCGTCGAAAGAGTACGGAACACCACGAGCTTGGCGAGGTCAGGAAAATGTGTTTCGAACTGCGCAAAGAGGGTTTCCTCGACCGCTTCCTTGAAGACCTGATAGTCCGCCTCTCGTGCGCCCGGCTCCAGATGGGCCCATTTTTCCACGACCGACCAATCGGTCCACGCCACGATTTCCCCGGCGAATTTCTGGGATGGGCCGGGATCGTGAGCGCTGTCCTTGAGCGACGCAAAAGAAACAAACATGCCCTCGGGCGGAGTGTCTGGCGCGTCGGCCCAGACGACATCGACCTTTCCGCCCGGGAATATCCAGTGGTTCGAGCGGGTCGCTCCGGCAGCCTCGATATCGCCCTCAAAGCCCATGAACAGGCTGAAATGCGCAACCGAGTGAGGCAAGGCGTGGATTTGTTCAATCCAGTCCTGATGTCCACAGCCCTCGGGCAGGAGGCAATTCACCGTTTCCCGCGCACCGATATCAGAAATTACGGCTCCGGCGCGGATTTCCTCTCCCGCTGCCGTGCGCACCCCAACGACCCGCTCATTCTCGATGACCAGTGTTTCAACCCGTGTGTTCGCCCGTGCCGCCCCCCCGGCTTTGGTGATCGTCGGCAGGATGTGCCGGGCAAAAGCCGCACCGCCGCCCACCGGATACCAAGCACCACTCTCCAGATAGGAGCCTGTGATCAGTGCGTGCATCGCAAAGCTTGCCTTACTGGGCCTGCCGCCGTGGTCGAACCATTGCGCGGCGAAAGCTGCAGCGAGGTCAGGGTTTTCGGTGATCTCGTCAATGACTTCCTGCGTTGTCCGCTTACACCATCGGTCGATGGCATGGCCGTGCCACCACTTCATCGCCGACCCGATGATCCCGGGCATGGCGCGTGTCGAAGTTACCGTAAAAGCCGCCTGCCTGCCCTCTCTGAGCGCCGCGATCCAGGCCTCAATGGCCTTGGTTTCGTCCGGAAAGCGGTCTTTGAGATCGCGCTCCTGCGCCGCGAAGGGCCGCGACAGGGACAGCGGCGGGGCGTCGCCGATGTGCAGGTTATCATAGACGGCCCCCATGGAGGTGAACTTGATCGGCGTATCCGAGAGCCAGTCGAGCATGTGGCGTTCACGATCTTCGGGCGCGACGCAGTTGAGGTAGTGGATACCCGCGTCCCAGGAGAAACCCTCCATGGAAAAGCTGTGGGTCAGGCCGCCGAGCGTCTGGTACTGCTCCAGCAGAAGCACCTTGTGCCCGAGCTTTGACAACGCGGCAGCTGCAGCCATGCCGCCCATACCAGAGCCGATGATGATGGCATCCCAGCCATTTTTGTCGGTGTCAGCCATATTCACTCTCCTGCGCATCGCAATGTTTCGCATGAAATGATCTGTCCAAGCTTATTGGTAACAGCGGCCCGCCAATCGCGATTTGATCGCGATCAATCCAGCGGAAGCGGCCTTTTTCTCATCTCCCCGAACCACCATTGCATGCGCGCAGGCTTGCGGGCAGCAAACGGATGCTTTGAGCAACGCTGACCGGTGCATCCGCTGCCATCGCGGTCAGCCCCTGGCCGGGACAATACGCTTGTAGCCGCCGGTCAGCTTCATCACGAAGACCAAGAAGACCGGCGCGAAAATTACCCCGAACACGGTTTCCGAGATCATGCCACCTACGACGTTGATACCGATCGCACTCTGGCTCGCGGATGAGGGCCCGGTCGCGATTGCCATCGGAACCACGCCCATGGTGAAGGTCAGCGAGGTCATCAGGATCGGCCGGAACCGTAGGCTGCCCGGACCTGAAGACACGTTCGGCGGAGGCTCTGCGCGGATTGATTTCCAGTGTACGGATGGAACCGGACGGATCTGCGCCTGGGGGTCACCGGATGCTTCTGGAGGGTGATCTGGCAGGTATTCTGGCCTGCGGGAGCGCTCAAATGACCAAGCCCCCGCTTTTTGCAGGGGCTTGGTCGGAAACGTTGGTTGCGGGAGCAGGATTTGAACCTGCGACCTTCAGGTTATGAGCCTGACGAGCTACCGGGCTGCTCCATCCCGC
>NZ_JAXGFS010000021.1:0-29394 GCF_041008745.1 Pseudophaeobacter sp. 1A09344 | reverse complement strand
TGTCGATGAAAAGTAACCGGTGTTCCGATCACACCTTGGCGGCGTAATTCCAGGGCATGAGGTCTGCGATATTGCTCTGCATGTGACCTCCAACGATGGCCGTTAGGCTCGTTGCCAGCCAAGCGTGCGGATCGACGGCGTTCAGTTTGCAGGCCTCGATCAATGAGGCGATGACGGCCCAGTTTTCTGCCCCCGCGTCGTGACCGGCAAAGAGGGCGTTCTTCCGGTCTAGCGTGATGGGTCGTATGGTGCGCTCGACCGTGTTGTTGTCGAGCTCGGTCTGGCCGTCGGTCAGGAATAGGCAGAGGCCGTCCCAGTGTTTTGCAATGTGGCTAAGAGCTTCGCCGAGGGGAGACTTTCTCGCAATACGGGTGCGGTGCTGGGTGAGCCACGCCTCAAAGTCGCCGATGATGGGCGCCGAACGGCTTTGATGATGTGACCGTCCTCCTTTCTGGATCATTGCAGACCCACCTTGGCACATCGATGCCGTCGGGGGGCGGTCACATCATCAGAGCCTGGACACCCGAATAGTGCATATCGACAGTGCGCTCCGCGCCGATCAGCTATCAGCGGCGATCAAGGACGCCGGTTACGAGACCTCTGCCGCCTGAGCAAGCCAGCTGCCCGCGTCGATGCGCGGGCAGCGTGCCCTATTCGGCGGCTTCGCGTGCCGCGGCAACCAGCTTGGCCAACTGGTCGGTTTCAACGAAACCGGGCACCAGTGCGTCGCCGATCACGAAAGACGGGGTGCCGTTGAACCCAAGCGTTTGCGTCAACTGCATCGAGGTTGCGATATGGTCGGCGACCTCCGGGGCATCCATGTCGACACGCAATTGCTCGATGTCCAGACCCACCTCTTCGGCCACGCGCAGCACGCTGGCTTCTTCGGCGCGGCCTTCGTTACCCATCATCGCCCAATGGAAGTCTTCGTATTTTCCCTGCTTGCGGGCCGCCAGCGCAGCCTTTGCGGCAAAGACCGAGCCGTCGCCGAGAATCGGCCATTCGCGATAAACCAGACGGATGTTCGGATCCGCGTCGATGAGCGCGCGGACCTCGGGTTTCACGCGGCGGCAATAGGGGCAGTTGTAATCAAAGAACTCGACCACGGTCACGTCGCCGTCGGGATTGCCCAGCACCGGGGCGTTCGGGTCATTCTCTATCAACTCGCGCTGTGTGTCTAGCGCACGAGCCTGCGCATCGGCCTGCGCGCCCGCCTGACGTTGCTCAAGGATTGCCACGGCTTCCATCACGATTTCCGGGTTCTCGCGGATCGCTTCGAGAACCAGTTCCTTGATCCGCGCCTCGTCGAGATCTTGCGCCAAGGTCGGCAACGGCATAAGCGCGACCAGCGCCAAGGCAAGTATGGGGGTTTTGAATGTCATATCAGTTGTCTCTGTTTTCCATGTCGGCTTTGCTGCGTTCGGCCTGCACCTGCTGGGCCCGGTCTGGCCAGGTTGAGCGGATGTAGGCGAGGATGTTCCTGATCTGCTGATCGCTCAGCTGATCGTCAAAGCCGGGCATGCCGCTATCGAACTCCATGCCTTGCTGCTCCATGAAGACTTTGCCGCCCAGCTTGGTATAGCCGAACAGCACGCGGTCGCTGTGATGCCAGGTGTGGCCGGTTTCGTCATGCGGCGGGGCAGGCAGTCGGCCATCCGGGCCGGGCGCGCGCCAGTCGGGCTGCCCCTGCAACTCGGCCCCGTGGCAAGAGGCGCAATTCTCGGCATACAAGACCTCGCCGTCGGCGATATCCGGCGTGTCGGCCAATGCGGGCTGCGCCAGAACCAGCGCGGCCCCAATGATGAATACTGACCCCTTCATGTGACCTCCAACCATGTGGTCATGCCGGACGCGGAGTGTTCCAGCATGTGGCAATGGAAGAGCCACTTGCCCGGGTTGTCCGCGACAAAGGCGATTTCCCGGGTCTCGTTCGCGCCGATCAGCAGCGTGTCGCGCATCGGTCCTGTCTGACCTTGGGTGACCTCACGGAAGTGCATACCGTGCAGGTGCATGGCATGGGGAAAGACGGTGTCATTGGTGATCACGACCCGCGCGTGGTCGCCCCGCGACAGCGTCGTCAAGGGCGTGTCGGGCATGTTCGCCACGCCGTTCAGCGCCCAGAAATAGCCCGCTTCCGCTAGCTGGCGAAAGCCCTTGCGTTCACCGTTCAGCACCGCCGCGTTCATCCGTCCCATCGCGCCGCCCGACATGTACAGCTTGACTGGCGTGGCATTGGCCAAATCGGGTAAATCCATTCGCGGATTGGGTGGCAACGCGGTGGGGGCGGCGCGAGCCACCTGCGCACCCTGCCCCGTCACCGTAAAGGCCACCTGCGGAAAGGGTTCATTGGTATCGACATTCAGCAGCGCCGCCAGTTCGCCCTGCGCGGCGGTGATGTCGACGAACAAGTCGATCCGCTGCGCCGGACCCAGCAGGAGCGTGTCCGCGACCGGCCGCGGCTGTGCCAAGGGCATCCCGTCAAGTGCGACGGTCCAGCCCGTCATCCCCTGTAGCCGCAGCGCAAAAATGCGCGCGTTGGCGGCATTGATCAGGCGTAGCCGCAGTCGGTCGTTCCTCTGTGCCGTCAGGGTAAGATTATACTGGCCGTTGGTGGTGACGTAGTTCCCGCTTCGCCCGCCATGGCTCATCATCATCGGCTGGTCAAACGTCTTGGCGATCTGACCGGTTTCAGGGTCGATCAACCAGTCGTCGAGGATCAGCACCTCGTCGCGATCCACGTCAGGGGCATGAGGCTCTGCGACGATCAGCGCACCGCGTAGTCCGCGCGCAACCTGCACGTATGATCGATTGTGCGCGTGATACCAATAGGTTCCGGCATCCGGCACGGTGAAGTCATAATCAAAGGTCTCGCCCGGCGGCACCGCGTCCTGCGTCAGGCCCGACACACCGTCCATGACGTTGTCGATGCGGATGCCATGCCAATGCACGGAGGTGGCCTCGGGCAGGTCATTGACCAGTTGTCGTTGCACGCGCGCGCCCTGCGGCACACGGATCTCGGTGCCGGGGACCGCGCCGTCATAGCCCCAGATGCGCGTCTGCGGGTAACCCTTGGGCAGCAGTTGCAAGCTGGCCTCGCGCGGGACCAGAGGTGTGGAACCGCTGAGGGCCCGCGCCCGCAGTGGGAGGCCCAGACCCGCCGCCGCCCCCGCGAGAGCAAGGAAAGTGCGCCGCGTGTATGTCATACGCTTGTGTCCTTTGCAGGGGACGAGGGCCACCGTGGCCCCCGCCCGTCTCGTGTCAGTCCGTCTGCCCGCCGTTTTCGCCTTGCAGAAGGTAGGTCGCCATGGCGGTCCGATCCTCGGGTGTCATGAAGCGCGTGTTCTCGCGCACCACTTCGGCCATGCTGCCACCAAAGGCATCACCCGAAGGCGTCAATCCGGTTTCCAGCGCATACGCCAGCGCCGAAACCGTCCAGCCGCCCTCTTCCAGCGCCTGCGGCTGGATCGAGGGTGCCTTGCTGCCGCCGGGCAGAGCCGCGTTTCCAGCGAACCGCTCAGCAAGGTCGCGCCCCCCGACAAGATTGCGGGGTGTGTGGCAGGCACCGCAATGGGCCGGGCCACGGACCAGTTCGCGCCCCCGGTTCCACGCGTCACTGCGGCCCTCGACCGGCCGGGTGTCTGGGTCGTGAAGAAAGGCCGCGCGCCACAGTTTCAGCCCCCAACGCTGATTGAAGGGGAATCCCAGATCATGATCGGGTGCAGGGTCTGCAACGGGTGGCACCGTCTGGAACGCCGCCCAGAGATCGGCGATGTCCTGGTCGGTGAAGTCTGCGTAGAACGCATAGGGAAAGGCTGGAAAATATGGGGTTCCGTCCGGCCCGACCCCCTGCCTTACCGCCCTTGCGAATTGCTCGGCCGTCCAGTTGCCAAGGCCGCTGACCGGGTCTGTGGTCAGATTTGGCGGATGGAACGTGCCAAAGGGCGTATCCAGCGGCGCGCCGCGCGCAAGAGGCGCGCCGCCTGCTTCGAAATCCGAGTGGCAGGAGATACAACCGGCGGCCCGCGCGAGATAGGCGCCGCGGTCAACGTTGCCCGCCACGGTGATCGGGACGGTGGCAGCGCCGACCGGCCAGACGACCAGCGACACCACCCCGGCAAGCGCGACCGTGCCCAACACCGCCGCGCCGATAAGGATGCGACGCATGATCAGTCATCCTCGGCGCGGAAGCGCGCATGGCAGGCGGAGCATACCTGCGTGGTCATCTTGAAGGCCGCATCGGCGGGCATGGCACCGATGGCCTCGGCGCTTATCATGTCCACAGCGTTCCCCATCATGGACCCGCCGCCCATCATGCTGCTTCCACCCATCATGGCGCCAGCGCCCGTGCTGCCACTGCTTCCCAGACCGTTGGCCGCTGCCATTTCCAGCCCGCGCGCATAGGTTTCCAACTGATCAGCCAGATCCGTGAAGCGGGTCCAGTCCTGCCATACCTCATCCTTGGCCTCCGACGGCGAACCGCCGCTGCCTTCGGGAAATTGCTCTGTCAGGGCCGTGCCGGCATGGGTCTGAAAGGTGCGGGCGGCGGCGCGCAGGGCCTCCGCGTCATAGGCAGTTTCGCCGCGCATCATGGGAGTGACGGATTTCACTGCCTTACCCATCACCATCATGGCGCCCATGCGTTCCTTGACGATGCCTGTGGCGCCGCCATGCGCAAGTGCGGTCACGGTGGTGCCGGCAATCAGGATGGCGGCGGTCAAAGTCGTTTTCTTCATAGTCTCATGTCTCCGTTGATCGTTTTTTGGCTGAGTCATCAGACACGATATCGCGGCGGGGGCGGATCATCGGTAAAGCGCCAACCCTTGTCCAGCCGAACTTCCGAAAGCCGTTGCATGTCGAGCCGAACGGGTGTGACTTCCGGCATATGAATCGCAAGGAAGATCACCGCAGGGGCACAGTCGATACCGGGGTGGCAATGGCCCTTCGCCTCGTACTCATGCACATGGTCCTCAACGGCAGCGATCCGGGGCCTTTCGTGATGAGGGTCAAACTCGGTCATGCCAAGCGACGCCAGCACCATCGTGCAGAGCAGCACCAGACACAGCCGAAGTCTCACCTTAGCCCACATCATTTGATCCCGTTCGCTCGCTGCAATTCCCGCACATAAGCGATGATCATCTTGACGTCGCCGTCTGTCACGCCGTTGATTTTCGGCATGTTGCCGAAGTTCCAGTGATGAGATTGCACGCCATTCCTGGCCGCCATGAGAAAGGCCATGTCGCCGTGATGGTTGGGCTCGTAGATCTTGTGGACCAGGGGCGGTGCGATGCCGTTCTGTCCTGCCGCGTTCTCGCCATGACATTCGGCGCAGACAGCTTCGAACATGGTCTTGCCCAGCTTGGCATTGGCCGAGAGGTCAGCGGGAAGAGAAACTTCGGTGATGGGTGCACCTTCAGCAGTGTTGCTGGTGTCCGGCGGCACCATCGAATGCCCCTGCGGCGCGTCCTGCGCGCCAAACACCTGCCATCCCAGTGCCGCGACACCAACGACCAGAACGACCCCGATCAGTCCCGTCAACTTGTCCATTTTGTCTGTCCTGCTTGTTTGATTTCAGATCAGTTTGATCTGTGTGCCAAGGGGGGCGCGATCGTAGACCTCTTCGATTTGCCCATTGTACAAGCCAATGCAGCCGTTCGAGGACTTGCGCCCGATCTTGCGCGTGTCCTGTGTTCCGTGGATTCGGTAGTAGGTCCACGACAGATATAGAGCTCGTGTTCCTAAGGGATTGGTCGGGTCTCCGCCTTCCACATATGCGGGCCATTCTGGGTTGCGCTCACGCATCGCCGGGGTCGGTGCCCAGCCGGGATTCTTCCGCTTTTCTACGACCTCGGTGTAGCCACGCTTGGTTAGCTCGTCCGTTAGCGGTACCGATGTCGGATAGACTCGCATTTCGCCCGCTGCGGTCCAGTGCAGCAGCATCTTGCTGTCGGTGTCGGCGATGATGATACCCTTGTCAAGGATTTCGAAATGGTCACGCCAGTCATGGGTCCGCAACGCGGAGATGTTGCGCCGCTGCACATCCCTGGCCGCGCGCAGAATTCCCGGCGCTCCGATCAGGCCGACAGAGGCTACCGCCGTGCGCAGCACGGCGCGGCGCGTCTGTTGCTGTCTGGTCACGGTTATATCCTTCATCAGCTTTGGCGATTATAGATACAGGCTGGACCGCACACAGCAATCGCAACAGGACCAAAGAAATGTATTTGTTTGTATCCTTGACCTTCCGCTGCCGGAGAGTTGCATAAGCGCCATCGACAACACCGCGAAAGGATCGGGCGATGAAGGATGACAGTCACTCTGCCAGGGGCGCAGGAAAGCTGATGCATTGGGGCATGATGGCCTGCTGCGCCGTGATGCTGCTGCCGATCGCCGGATATTTCATCGGCGGCGGCACGTTGTCGGGGCTGGGATCGAATGCGCTGGCTTTTGCGCCGTTGGTGCTGTGCGTCGGTGCGCACCTTGTCATGCACAAGATGATGGGCAAATCGTGCCACAGCCACGATACCGCCAAATCCGAGGCGCGCTCGGAGCGCCGCCCCGAGGAGGCCTGAAGGACTTGACCCCTCGCGTCTTTGTGCTTGGGGCAATGGCGGTTGTGTCGGGCTGTTCTGCCACGGTCAGCGGCTGCTTCCGTTCGCCCTCAGCCCTGTCGACGCAGGGAAGTGATACGGTCGCGGCCTTGCTTCCGACCGGTTGCGAGATCGTGGAGGCATCGTCGCCCGGCGTCGCACAACTGCGTTGCGCAGATGACCGGACAGGATTCGTTCTGAACACGGGAAACTGACGTGACCATGATGCGCCTGAAGACGTATCTTGCCGGGATTCTGACCGTCCTGTCGCTGATTGCGAGCGGGGCCTTGGCCGCCACGTCGGACGTTTATCGTTCGACCCCTGTCATTGCCCGGCTCATCACCGCGCAAAACGGTGTGGCGCCGGGATCACGCAGCTTGGCCGCCGGTTTGGACCTGACCATATTCGAGGGATGGAAGACCTATTGGCGCACCCCAGGAGAGGTCGGCACACCGCCCCGGGTCGACTGGTCCGGCTCGACCAACATCGCAGAAGTCGATTTTCAATGGCCTGCACCGGAACGCTTCACCGCCTTCGGTATCCAGAATTTCGGCTATCATGGAGAGGTCGTGTTCCCCTTGCGAATTACGCTGAAACAGCCCGGCACCGCGGCCCGGCTGCACGCGGCCGTGTCGCTGCTGGTATGCTCGGACATCTGCGTGCCTGAGGATTTCGTCCTGACGCTCGACCTGCCGCCGGGCAGCGGCATCGACCAGACCTCTGCCGACAGGATTGCGCGTTTTGTGGACAAGGTCCCGCAAATGGCCTCCGTTCCGCGCATCACCTCGGCGCAATTCCATGTGGATGACGCGGCCCGCAGCCTGACCGTTGCGCTGCGCAGCGCCAAGGCCTTCGACGCGCCCGACATCTTCCCCGAGGCCGGTGACGGCGTCACCTTCGGTTCACCCGACATTCGGCTGGGCGAAGACGGACGCCTGCTTTGGGCGCGGCTCCCGATCCTGTCCTCTGGCCCACCCGAGACACCGCGTATCACAGTGACCGACGGGGACACCCGCGCCTTTACGGTGCCAGCCACAAGGGTGGTACGCGCCCCTGCCCCGCCCTTTCGTCTGGCAACGCAGAGGACCGGGGCGGGGATGCTGGCCGGGATCGCCGCGCTTGCCTTCCTTGGCGGTCTGATCCTGAACGTCATGCCCTGCGTGCTGCCCGTCCTGTCGATCAAGTTCTCGTCTGTCCTGCGCCACGGCCCAGAGGATCGCCCGTGCATCCGCCGCGGTTTTCTGGCCGCCGCCGCCGGGGTCCTCACCTTCATGTGGGGGCTTGCGGCGGTTCTCTACGGATTGAAATGGGCGGGTGTGTCCGTGGGTTGGGGTCTGCAATTCCAGAACCCGGTCTTCCTTTCAGCTCTGATCGTCGTGATGACGGTTTTTTCCGGCAACCTGCTGGGCGCGTTCGAGATCTCCTTGCCGTCGAGGCTCCAGACATGGATGGCCAATAACGGTGGCGGAGATTTTGCCACAGGCCTTTTCGCGGCAGTCATGGCCACGCCCTGTTCCGCGCCGCTGCTGGGCACCGCCATAGCCTTTGCGCTGGCTGGTCGGGGTCTCGATATCGCCGTGGTCTTTACCGCGCTGGGGCTGGGGCTGTCTCTGCCATACCTGCTGGTCGCGGCGTGGCCAGGCGTGGTGACGTGCCTGCCGAAGCCCGGGCGCTGGATGCTGCTGGTCAAGGTGGCTCTGGGGCTAATGCTGTTGACCACGCTCGGGTGGCTGGTCTGGGTCATGAGCGGTGTCGCCGGGCCGTGGACTGCGCTCATCGTGCTGGCATTGGCGCTGTCGGTGACCGGGTTGCTGTCACTCAGCCGCCTGTCACCGGGTCCGCGCCTGTCTGGCGCGGCGCTTCTGGTCGCTGTGACATTTGTGGCCGCTCCCTTCGTGTCCACGCCCGCCGCCTCCCCCGCGCCGGACGGCGGCGCGCTGGCCTGGCAAAGCTTTGCCCGCGCCGAGATCGCCCGGCAGGTGTCGGGCGGGCAGGTCGTCTTTGTCGATGTCACTGCGGATTGGTGCCTGACCTGCAAGGCCAACAAAGCCCTGGTGCTGGAACGCGACCCGGTGCGCACGGCGCTGTCCGCTGACGGCATCACCCTCATGCAGGCCGACTGGACGCGCCCGGACGAGTCGATTGCGCGCTATCTCGAAAGCTTCGACCGTTACGGCATCCCCTTCAACGTCGTCTATGGACCGGGCGCGCCAGAGGGTATCGTCCTGTCGGAAATCCTGACGGACCGATCCGTGCTGAAGGCTCTCGATCGGGCAACCTTGCCGAACTGACATTGAAACATTATGTATATGGAATATGCTGGACCTTTAGTTGGTCTGCAGATCCGCGTCAGAGGTCATGGCCATGTCGGTCGATAGAAAAGAACACTGGGACACCGTCTACCGCAAGACGCCCGAGACCAGTCTGAGCTGGCATCAGGACGATCCGACAGTTTCGCTCGACCTGATCCGGATGGCCGGAATTCCCAGAGGCGCGTCGGTGATCGACATAGGCGGCGGCATGTCCCGTTTCACGGACGCCGTGCTGGCGATGGGGCTGCGCGACGTGACGATTTTGGACCTGTCGCAAATGGCCCTGGATGCCGCGCGAGACCGGCTGGGGCCCGCGGGGGGCAGCTTGACCTGGCTGTGTAAAGACATCACCACCTGGTCGCCGACGCGACAGTACGACCTGTGGCATGACAGGGCGGTATTCCACTTTCTCACCGACCCCGCCGACAGAGCCGCCTATATCGAGAGCTTGACACGCGCCGTCCGGATCGATGGCCATGCCATCATAGCCACTTTCGCGCCGGACGGGCCGGATCGGTGCAGCGGCCTGCCGGTCGTCCGCTACAGCCCCGAGGATATCGCGGTGCTTTTGGCAGACAGTTTCGCGCCGGTGGCGCATCGCCGCCACCTCCACCAAACCCCGAAAGACGCGGAGCAGGCTTTTCAATTTAGCCTGATGCGTCGGGTCGGCTGACCTCAGTCTCCCCCGAGTTGCGTCAGTATTGCCTGAACCTCTGCCTTGCGCGCATCGCCCTTGGGCAACAGCGCATCCGCGCGAAGGTAAGCGTCCCGCGCCTTGTCCATCTCTTGGAGCACGCCATAGGCATTCGCCAGCCTGAGCCATCCGTCCACGTCATCCGGTTCATCCTCAAGCCGCGTCGCCAGACGATCCACCATGGACCGTATGAAAACCGCCCTGTCGCCTTCGCTCATCTCCTGTGCGGCGGCGACATCGGCGGCACTGGGGCCGCGGGCAACAGGCGCACGCGACGCGATGGGCGCCCGGCCGAGTGTCTGTGCGAATGCATTCGCCTGCGCGATATAGGTCTCCATCCAGGGCTGGTAGCCCGGCGTCTCGGCCAGTCGCGCCGTCAGGCGGTCATGAGCTGCCCCGACCTCTCCGGCCTGCGCGTCCGCGATCGCAAGGTAGAACGCCGCCGCCGGGTTCGAGACGTCCAGCGTCAGCGCCCTGTCCAAAGCGGTCACCGCGTCCGGCGTGACGGTTCCGTCATTGGCCCGGATCATCGCCTCGGCCAGCATCGACCATGTCGCCGAAACCGCGTCGTCACGGCCAGAGGCCGTCCGGAAGGCGGTCACGGCTTCGTCGAATTGTCCCATGCGCGCATAGGTCTGGCCCAACAACATCCAGCCATCGGTCGGGCCGCCGTCGGGATCGGCCATCAGCCTTTCGCGCAATTGCCCAGCCAAATCGGCGATCCGTCGCGTGTCGGCGCGCTCGTCGGCGCGGTCGGCGAAGGCCACAGCCGGCACGTCGGGCGCACCGGCGAACGAATAGTAGCCAAAGGCCATGACCGGGACAAAAACTGCCGCAAGGATCAGCGCTCCTCGCCCGCCCGTCGTCGTGACAGCCGGCCGGTCAGCGCGCCGCAGAACCTGCGCCATGCGGCGGCGGATTTCCTGCCTTGCGGCCTCTGCTTCAGGTGCAGAGATCAGCCCCCGCGCCACGTCGCGCTCGATTTCTTCCAGCTGGTCGACCAGAACCGCCGGCACGGAGTCGTCGCGCAAGACCGGCGCCATGCTTGCCCGGCGCATCGGAAACAGCGCGATGGTCAGACCAGTAATCGCCATGATGGCGAAAATACCCCAGATCATTCCGATCCTCCCTGTCTGTATCGGTCCATGGCCGCTGCAATGCGCGCCTCGTCTTCGGGATCGAGTGGCGCGTCGGTGCGTCGGCGTCGGGCCCGCGAAAGACTGAGCCCCCCGGCCAGCACCGCTGCAACAATCAGGACCAGCGGCGCAAGCCAAAGCACCACGGTCCGACGTTTGAACGGCGGTTTCAGCAGGACGAAATCTCCGTAGCGCGCGTGGATGTAATCGACCACCTCCGCATTGCTGTCGCCCGCGGTCAGCCGTTCACGCACGAGCAGCCGCAAATCCCGCGCCACCCCGGCGTTGGAACCGTCGATGTCCTGGTTCTGGCAAACCACGCAGCGCAGCTGCCTGGAGATCACGCGGGCGCGCGCCTCAAGCGCCGGGTCGGCCAGGATCTCGTCCGGCTCTACAGCCTGCGCAAGCATGGGCAAGACTGCCAACAAAACGGCGAGCACCACCGCTCTCATGACAGGCCGCCTTGCGCATGCTGCAAGGCGAGCGTGAGTTTTGCCACGGCGTCCTCACCCACGATCGGCCCGACATAGCGATACAGAACCGTTCCGTCTCCGCCGACGATGAAGGTTTCCGGAACGCCGGAAATGCCCCATTCGATACCCGCCCGCCCATCGAGGTCAGAGCCGATGGCGCTGTACGGGTTGCCCAACTCGGCGAGCCAACGCAGGGCGTCCTCGGGCTTATCCTTGTAGTTGATGCCCAGAAGGCGCACCCCGTCCCGTTCGACGACCCGCGACAGGACCGCGTGTTCGGCCTTGCATGGCACGCACCACGAGGCAAAGATATTGACCACCACGGGGCCGGGATTGCCCGACAGGTCCGCCGTGGCAAGGCCCGGCACGTCGAGTCCCGGCACCGGGTCCAGCGAAAACTCCGGCACCGGGTGCGAGATCAGAACCGAGGGGATATCATTTGGGTCACGCTCAGGGTCCAGTCCCCAAAGGAAAAAGGCCCCGAGGATGGCCGTCAACACCAGCGGCAGCCCGGCTAACATGCGTTTCATGGTCACTCCTATTCGGCGGGCTGGGGTTGCGGTCGGCGCGCCCGCCGTGGCGCCCCGACGCGCAGGCGGCGGTCCGATAGCGACAGTGCGCCACCCAGCACCAGCAGGCCCGCACCAATCCACAGCAGGTTCACCAGCGGTTCGTACAGAATGCGCAGGGTCCATGCCCCGCCCTTGGCCGCTACGTCCGAGGCCGGTTCCGTGATCGAGGCGTAGAGATCCCCTGCCAGGGTAGACCGGATCGCGGATTCCGTTGTTGTCGACTGGGCCACGGGATAGCTGCGCCGTTCGGGGAACAACGTCGTCACGTAACTGCCATTGCGCCAGACCTTCAGCCGACCCTGATCGGCCAGGTAATTCGGCCCGCGACGCTTTTCGACCCCTTCTAACAGGACCTCGAACCCGGCAATCTCGATGCGGTCCCCAGGTCGCACAAAGGCGATTTCCTCGCTCTTCCAGGCGCTTGACCCGACCATGCCCAGTATGACCACCGCCAGCCCGGCATGAGCCAGCGTCATGCCATGTGCCGCCCTTGGCAGCGCGCGAGCGCGGCGGGCCGACTCGGACAGCGGGGCGTCGAACAGCTTGATCCGCAGTGCCCATTCCCGAAGCGTCGCAAACAGCAGCCAGAGCGCTGCGGCAACCGCGACATAGGCCAACACAGGCGCACCGGTCTGCACATACCAAAGCACCAGAGCCTCAGCCAGGCACAGCAGCGCCACGAAGCGCACCCTTTGCAGCACCCCGCCAATATCGGCGCGCTTCCACGAAAGGAACGGCCCGATTCCCATGAACAGCACGAGCACCAGCATCATTGGGACGAAAGCCGCGTTGAAGAACGGTGGTCCGACCGAAATCTTGTCGCCGGTCAGCGCCTCGAGCAGCAGCGGGTAGAGCGTTCCGAACAGCACCGTCCCGGTCGCCGCCGCGAGGATCAGGTTGTTGAGCAGCAGGCCTGCCTCTCGGCTGACGGGCCGGAACAGGCCGGCGCCCTCCATCTCGGGGGCCCGCCACGCATAAAGCGCCAACGACCCGCCGATGGACAGGCCCAACAGCCCGAGGATGTACAGCCCGCGGTCTGGATCGACGGCAAACGCATGAACCGAGGTCAGCAGCCCCGAACGCACGATGAAGGTGCCCAGCAGCGACAACGAAAATGTCAGGATCGCCAGCAGGATCGTCCAGCTTTTGAAGGCGTCGCGCTTTTCCGTGACGATGGCGGAATGCAGCAGCGCCGTTCCCATAAGCCACGGCATGAAGCTGACATTCTCCACCGGGTCCCAGAACCACCAGCCGCCCCAGCCCAACTCGTAATAGGCCCACCAGGATCCCAGCGCGATCCCGGCTGTCAGGCTCATCCACGCGGCCAGCGTCCACGGCCGCACCCAGCGCGCCCAGGCGGCATCGACCCGCCCTTCGAGCAAGGCCGCCACCGCAAAGGAAAACACGATGGAAAAGCCGACATACCCGAAATACAGCAGCGGCGGATGCATGGCGAGACCAACGTCCTGCAATAGCGGGTTCAGGTCATTGCCATTGGCGGGCGGCGGAAAGACCCGTTCGAACGGGTTCGAGGTGAACAGCAGGAAGCTCAGGAAACCGACGCTGATCCAGGCCTGCACCGACAGGACGCGCGCCTTGGTGGCCGCGGGGATGTTCGATCCGAACAGGGCCACTCCCGCGCCGAACACCGCAAGGATCAGCACCCACAACAGCAGCGAGCCTTCGTGGCTGCCCCATGTGCCGGCGATCTTGAACAGCATCGGTTTCAGCGAATGGGAATTCTCGACCACGTTCAGCACGGTAAAGTCGCTGACCACGAAAGAGCGCATCAAGGCGGCAAAGGCCAACCCGACAAAAACCACCTGCCCCATGGCCGAGGATTGCGCGGATTGCATCCAAACGACGTTGCCGCGCGACACGCCCAGAATAGGCAACACGCCCTGAACGATGGCGAGGGCCAGCGCCAATGCCAGTGAGAAATGTCCGATTTCCGGGATCATGCTTGACCCTCCTCGGGGGGTGTAGCGGTTATTTGTCCAGCGCGGCTTTGCGACGCTGGAAATCCTCTTCGTCGATCTCGCCCCGCGCAACGCGCAGGCGCAGTTCCTCAAGGGGATCCGGTGTATCGGACACGGCTGGCCCGCTGTCGCCACGGCCCGTCAGCCGCATCACGACCAGTACGAGGACGGCAATCACCAGGCCCCAGAACAGCAACATCCCGAACCCGCCAAGGCCAAATCCGAAACCGCCCACGCCATAGCCGTTCATCATGCCGTCATCGGCATCGGCCAGCGCAGGTGCTGCGCCGGCCAGCGCCGCGCCCAGTGAAATCAGGATCTGTCTCATGGTGTTTCTCCTTCGGTGTTGGCCGCATGTCCGTTCGGCAGCCGCACCCGTGCCCGCAACCCGCCTTCGGGCCGGTTCGTCAGAGTGACATCGCCGCCATGCGACTGGATGATCGTCCGGGCGATGGACAGTCCCAGCCCATGCCCGCCGGTTTCCAGCGACCGCGACTCTTCGAGCCGCACAAACGGGTCAAAGACCTTGTCCAACTGGTCCTCGGGGATGCCCGGTCCGTCGTCGTCAACGGTCAGAACCAACTCCCCGCCAGTCTTTTGCCAATCGATCTGCGCCGTATGGCCATAGCGCAGGGCGTTTTCGATCAGGTTGCGCAAGGCGCGGCGCATGGCGTTGGGGCGCAAGCGCAGTTCAGTGTCGTCAGGTCCCAGCAGATCGACCCCGGCGGACCGGGTCTGGTACAGGGCGGCGCCAAGGTACTCGCGCAGATTGACGCGTTCGGGCGGCTCTGATCCGGTCAGACCGCGTGCGAATGTCAACGTCGCCTCGACCATGCCCTGCATTTCCTCGACCGAGGCGACGATGCTGTCGCGGGTTTCTTCGTCGTCGACCATCTCGGCACGCACCCGCATCGCCGTCAGGGGCGAGCGCAGGTCATGCCCCAGCGCCGCCAGCATCCGCGTCCGGTCATTGACGAAGCGGGTCAGGCGTTCCTGCATCCGGTTGAAGGAAACCGTCAGGTCGCGGACCTCGGTCGGGCCCGCGACGGGCAGTTCAGGCACGTCCTCGCCCCGCCCCAGCCGGTCGGCGGCCAGCGCCAGCCGCCGCAGCGGCCCGGTCAACCGCGTCATGACGAACCAGATCAAAACGATCAGCAACACCGTAGCCGATAGAACAAAGGCCAGCATGGATTCCAGCGACCACTGGATCGGCGGGCGTTCGAAGCGGGTGCCCACATTCAGCCAACGCCCTCCGGAAATGGCGATGGACAGGTTCATCTCGATGGCTGTCAGCTCGCCCCGCATCATCGCAATGTGCATCTCTGTCATCTCGCGCGACAGATTGGCGAGCGGCATCAACTGGCCCTCGATCTGGTGAAGCTCGACACGGATGTCGCGGCTGTAGCTGTCATCCAGCAGGGTGCGGATGCGGCTTTCGACCAGACCCCCATCAGAATGGTCGCTGTGCTGAACCAAGGCCGTCTGCGACAAGTCGAACCGCACGAGGGGCGAATTTGCCGCCCGCAGGATCGAGGCATGCAGATCGGGCGGGGCCTCTTCGATCAGGCGCGCCACGTTGGCGGCACGCCCCGCCGCCTCGAAGCCAAGCGCCGCACGGATCGCAAGGCTGCGCTCATCGGCGAACAGCAGCAGGCTGATGATCTGCGCCACGGTCAACGCCGCGACGATCAGAAGGACCAACTGCCAGCGCAGCGTCATCGCGGCCCGCAGGCTCATGCCTCGGCCTCGACATCACAGGCAAGGCTGTAGCCGCCATTGCGCACCGTCTTTATGATGCGCGGGCGCAGCACGTCGGGCTCAATCTTGCGGCGCAGGCGGCTGATCTGGTTGTCGATGGTGCGGTCCAGCGGCCCGGCCATGCGGCCTGCCGCCAGGTCCAGCAACTGATCCCGGCTCAGCACCATGTGCGGGCGTTCCAGAAAGGCCGACAGCAGCTTGAACTCGGCGCTGGTCAGCGGCGTTTCGGCGTCCGATTCGTCGCGCAGAACCTGCCGGTCCGTGTCCAATAGCAGGTGGGCAAAACGCACCGTCTGGCCCGCCAGCCGCCCGGCTATGGGAGCTTCACGCGTGGTCCGCCGCAGGACGGACTTGATCCGGGCAAGCAATTCGCGAGGGTTGAACGGCTTGGCCAGATAGTCATCCGCCCCGAGCTCCAGCCCGACGATCCGGTCGGTTTCCTCACCAAGGGCGGTCAGAAGGATAATGGGCAGATCGCCCTCCGGCGCCAGGCGGCGACAGACGGACAGGCCGTCCTCGCCCGGCATCATGACGTCCAGCACCATCAGGTCGAATTGGCCGACCGCAAGGCAGGCATCCATTTCGACCGCATCCTTGGCTGCGGTGGCGCGCAGCCCGTTCCTTTGCAGAAACCGCGTGATGCTTTCGCGGATCTCGGCGTGATCGTCGACCACGAGAATATGCGGTTGCTGTCCCATGCGTTCCTTCTAGCAGGCCGGCCCCGGTAACTTCACCGGTCGATTTGTAGCGGTTTGTATCACGCCCCGATTTTGCGACAGATCGTTACAAATCTTGGGCTGCATGTCGCCCGCAAACAGCGTTTGAATGGGGACGGAAACGACACACTCAAGCGCAAGGAGCATACGATGCCCCGATTTACAAACGCTGCCGCTGTTCTTTCGGTTCTCGCACTGACCGCAGCGCCCGCCTTTGCGGACACAGACCACCACACCGGAAACGGCGCGAGCTCGACGGATAGTGGGATGGCGATGCCCCAGATGGATGGGGACATGCACAACTCCATGATGCGGATGCATGCGGGCGGCGACATGCCGATGATGGGCATGGGGTCCTCTGCCATGGGAATAATGGACCGCGACATGATGCAGATGATGCGCCCCATGATGGGCCCGTCCGGTGACGGCATGGGGGACATGGGTGACATGATGCGGCAAGGCATGATGTCCCATGACGGCGACGGGGACGACAGCCTGAGCCTTGACGAATTCACCGATTGGCACGCCCAGATGATGAAGGAGACGATGGTCGATCGCTTCCAGCATCTCGATGCCGACGGCGACGGCAAGATCACCGGTCCCGAAATGCAGGGCTTTGCCGGGCGGATCGGTTCCATGCCGAGGATGGACCCCGCGCAGGAATGAGCCAGTTAAACGGGCATGGCCCGGTAATCGGGCCATGCCGCAACGAAAGGAGACCTGCCATGAGCTATACCCATGACCGCCTGCTGAGCGGCGTGTCGATCGACGCCGCCGACATGCGCGTGCGCGCAGCCCTGTCCGAGGCGGGGTTTGGCGTGCTGACCGAAATCGACGTCAAAGCGACGATGAAAAAAAAGATCGACGCCGAGATGGACGGCTACCGCATCCTTGGTGCCTGCAATCCCAAGATGGCGTATGAGGCCATCGGGCTGGAACCGCGCGTCGGCGCGATGCTGCCCTGCAACGTCATCCTGCGCGAAGTCGAGGGCGGCACCGAAGTCAGCGCGATCGATCCCGTCGCGTCGATGGCGGCAATCGACAACGAACAGTTGCACGCCGTCGCGAGCCAGGTCCGCGACATGCTGGTGGGGGCTGTCGATGCGGCCTGATCGCACGCGGCGGTTCGTGCTGGCAGGGCTGGCAGCTTCGGGCGCGGCGCCGTTTGCAAAGTCTGCCTGGGCGCAGGGCACGGGCGCATGGTCCGCCGGTCAGGCTTATGATGCGCTGTTGAACGATACTGCGCGGGTGATCGACATTCGCTCTCGCGAGGAATGGCAGGAAACCGGGATCGGCGCCGGGGTCTGGCCAATCAGCATGCACGAAGCCCGCTTTGCCGACCGCCTCTTTGCGGCCCGCTCCCTCGCGGGCGAGCGCACCGTCGGGCTGATCTGCGCAACGGGCGGGCGGTCGCTGTCGGTGCTGGGCGCGTTGTTGCGGGCGGGCTATACCGGCTATGCCGATATCTCCGAGGGGATGCTGGGCTCCGCGGCCGGGCCGGGGTGGATCGCCGCCGGGTTGCCCGTGGTGCCGCTGGTTGCGGCGCTTGCACCCCTGCCAAAGGCTTTGGCCTGACATGACCGGGCGCGGCGTGGATCGGTTCAGTCCGGCGCTTCGCCCCTTTGTGTGGATCGCGGCGGCGCTGCTTGGCGCGCTGGCCCTGTACTGGCTGCTGGGTGGGCAGATGCCGACGATCGACCGCGCGCAGGTCAAAACCTGGGTCCATGCCGCGGGCCCTTGGGGGCCTGTCGCCGTTGTCGCACTGATGACCGCCGCGGTTGTCGCCAACCCGATCCCCTGCGCGCCCATCGCGCTGGCAGCAGGTGCCGCCTATGGGCACTTTGCCGGGGCAGCCTACGTCGCCCTCGGGTCCGAGATCGGCGCGGTCATCGCCTTTGCCCTTGCCCGGACGCTCGGGCGCGGCTCGATCGAGCGTTTACTGGGCCACAATGCGGATCGCGGGCTGTTCGGTTCGCAAAACTCGCTGACACTGACGGTCTTTGTCAGCCGCCTGCTGCCCTTCGTATCGTTCGACGCGATGAGTTATGCCGCCGGTCTGAGCCGCCTGCACGCCTGGCGCTTTGCGCTGGCGACGATGGCCGGAATCCTGCCCGCCAGTTTCGTTCTGGCCCATGTGGGCAGCGTCGCCATCCAGGGCGATTTCGGGTCCGCGGAATGGCTGGCCCTCGGCCTTGGGCTGGTCACGGCGGTACCGCTGCTGGTGCTGGCCTTGCGGCACCGGGACGATGACAAGAGGAATACGGAATGACTTCGGACTATCGCAAGAACAGCCTGACCCTGCTGGATGCCATCGCCATGGGTACCGGCGTGATGATCGGCGCGGGGATCCTCGCGCTGACCGGTCAGATCGCAGCTTTGGCGGGGCCGCTCTTTCCCTTCGCCTTCATCGCCGGTGCCGTCGTCACCGCCTTTAGCGTCTACACCTATGTCAAGATGTCGAACGCCTACCCCTCTGCGGGCGGCATCGGGATGATCCTGCAAAAAGCCTATGGCCCAACGACTGTCGCCGCCGGGGCCGCCCTGCTGATGGCGCTGTCGATGGTCATCAACGAAAGCCTCGTGGCGCGGACCTTTGCCACCTACCTGCTGCGCGGGCTCGACATGCCGCGGGACACATGGCTTGTGCCCGCCATCGGCGTGAGCGTCATCGTGTTTGCGTGGCTGGTCAATGTCGCGGGCAACCGGTCCGTCGGCTGGCTGTCGGTGCTTATGGCAGCGCTGAAAGTCGGGGGCATCACCGTTTTCGGCATAGCAGCGCTTTGGGCGGGCGGGGTCAGCTTCGAGGCGACCGGGGGACAGCAAGACACCGGGATCACCGGCTTTGTCGCCTCGATGGCTCTGGCGATCCTTGCCTTCAAGGGGTTCACGACCATCACGAACAGCGGGGCCGAAATCACGAACCCGCACCGCAACGTTGGCCGTGCCATCATCGTTTCCATCGCCATCTGTACGCTAGTCTACCTGTTGGTCGCCTTTGCCGTCGGCAGCAGTCTGCCGCTGGACCGGATCGTTGCTGCACGGGACTATGCGCTGGCCGAGGCCGCGGAACCGGCCCTGGGGCGGACCGGCTTCTACCTGACCGTCGGCCTGGCGCTTGTGGCGACGGCCTCCGGCCTGATCGCCAGCGTCTTTGCCGTGTCCCGCATGCTGGCCATGCTGACCGAGATGCGGATGATCCCGCACAGCCATTTCGGCATGCCCGGCGTCATCCGCGACCACACCCTAGTCTACACGGTTGTGATTGCCGCGCTGCTAACCATTTTCTTCGATCTCGGGCGCATCGCGTCGCTGGGGGCGTTCTTCTATCTGGTGATGGACATGCTGATCCATTGGGGAGTGTTCCGCAATCTGCGGACCGAGGTGGGCGCGCAAGGCTGGGTCTTGCTGACCGCAATCGGATTGGACGCCGTCGTGTTGGCTGCCTTTGCCGGGATGAAGGTGCAGGCCGATCCGTGGATCGTGGTGATCGCAGGTGTCGGAATGATCATCGTTTTTGGCTTCATGCACATCTTCTTGCGTCGGCACCCGCCTAAAACGCATCACAATCACGACGCTTAACCTTCCTCTTGATGGAGGGTTCATGACTGATACGCGAAAGGACTTCGATCATGCCTGACCATGCCCACCACTCCCATTCGCAGCACGCCCCGATCCCGGCTGGCGCTCCTTCGGCCACGGACCCGGTCTGTGGTATGAACTTCGAAGTCAAGGCCAACACCCGAACGCAGACCTTTGGGGGCGAGACCCATCATTTCTGTTCGGCCTCCTGCGAGGAAAGGTTCAAGGCCGACCCGTGGTTCTATGCGTCCGGCAATGCCGACAAGGTAGGCCTACAGGCGCAACCCGGCACGCAATGGACCTGCCCCATGCACCCCGAGATCGTTCGCGACGAACCGGGGGCCTGTCCGATCTGCGGTATGGCGCTGGAGCCGATGCTACCCAACGACGAACCGTCCGAAGAACTGACAGACTTCACCCGCCGGATGTGGATCAGCGCCGGGGCGGCGATGCCTCTGGTCGTTCTCACGATGGGAGAGCTTGTGGGCCTGCCCGTCCGCGACTGGCTGGGTCACCGTGTCGCGACCTATATCGAATTCCTGTTGGCCACGCCCATCGTCCTGTGGGCCGCGCTGCCGTTCTTCAGACGCGGTCTGGACTCGTTCCGCAACTTGTCACCCAACATGTGGACTCTGATCTCGCTTGGGGTCGGGTCGGCCTATGTCTATTCGATCTTTGCCACCTTCCTGCCGGGTGTCTTCCCCGAGGACTACCGGACGGGCGAAGGCGTCGGCACCTATTTCGAAGCCTCGGTTGTCATCGTCGCCCTGATTTTCGTCGGGCAGGTGCTGGAACTGCGCGCGCGCGAACGCACCGGCGATGCGATCCGCGCCCTGCTAGACCTTGCGCCAAAGACCGCCCGCCGTATTTTGCCCGATGGCGGGGAATACGATGCACCGCTGGAAAACGTGGTCGCGGGCGACATGCTGCGTGTCCGTCCTGGCGACAGCATTCCTGTCGATGCTGAAGTGGTTGAGGGGAGGTCCTCGGTTGATGAAAGCATGATCACCGGCGAACCCGTTCCCATCGAAAAGACCGCAGGCGCCCGTGTCACCGGCGGCACGATCAACAAGAACGGCACGCTGGCGATCCGCGCCAGGCAAGTCGGTGCCGACACGGTGCTTTCTCAGATCGTCGACATGGTCGCAGGCGCCCGCCGGTCGCGGGCGCCGATCCAGGGTCTGGCAGACCGGGTCTCGGCGCTCTTTGTACCCACCGTGGTCGGTATCGCGACACTGGCCTTCTTCGCTTGGTTTTTGATCGGGCCTGACCCGGCTCTGGCATTTGCCATCACCGCCGCCGTTTCCGTGCTGATCATCGCCTGTCCCTGTGCGCTGGGGCTGGCTACGCCGATCTCGATCACAACCGCCGCTGGGCGTGGCGCGCAGGCGGGCGTGCTGATCAAGGACGCCGAGGCACTGGAGCGCATGGCCCTCGTCGATATCGTCATCGTCGACAAGACCGGCACGCTGACCATGGGCAAGCCCACCCTTACCGACGTGGTAGGCCTTTCGGGCGCGAATGAGGCTGACGTGCTGGCCTATGCCGCCGCACTGGAACGCGGCTCCGAACACCCTCTGGCCGAAGCCATCGTGCAGGGCGCACGGGACAGGGGCGCCCCACGCCACGACGCCAGTGAATTCGATGCGGTAACGGGCAAAGGCGTCACCGGGCGGGTTGAAGGCCACGATGTCGCTCTTGGCAACCCGGCGTTGATGGCGGCTCTGGGAGTCGACACATCTGCCGGGGACGCTCCCGCGGATGCGCTGCGCGCGAACGGCAAGACGGCTATGTATGTCGCCCTTGACGGAACGCTGGCCGGTTTGGTCGCCGTGGTCGACCCGATCAAGGACACGACCGCCGCAGCGATCCGCGATCTGCACGCGCTTGGACTTAGGGTCATTATGGCGACAGGTGACAACCAGGGCACCGCCGAAGCAGTCGCGCGTCAACTTAATATCGACGAGATCCGCGCGGGCGTTCTGCCCGAGGACAAGAAATCCCTTGTTGAGGAGTTGCGTGCGCAAGGCGCCTGTATTGCGATGGCAGGCGACGGGGTGAATGACGCCCCTGCCCTTGCCGCAGCCGATGTCGGGATTGCCATGGGCACCGGAGCCGACGTGGCTGTTGAAAGCGCGGGGATCACTCTGCTGGGAGGGGACCTGACCGGCATTGTACGCGCCCGCAAACTGGCCACCGCAACGCTTCGCAACATCAAGCAAAACCTTTTTTTTGCCTTCGCCTACAACGCTGCAGGCGTACCCATAGCCGCTGGCATCCTGTACCCCTTCATCGGGCTTCTACTGTCGCCAATGATCGCGGCCGCTGCGATGAGCCTGTCTTCCGTATCGGTCATCGGAAACGCACTTCGGTTGCGACGCGCCGAATTGTAAGTACCTCCGATAATGGACGACTATGCGAGGCGCCTCTACAGCTGAAGGACACAGAAACTGCATCACATGCCCGACAGCTTGGGCGGTCCTAAACTGGACCTCCAATCGGCTCATGAAGCACGCCCTGAACCTCTCCGTCGAGCCACCAGGGCAGAAGATCGCCATTTTCCCATTCGTAGTGAGCTAATGGGATGAACTGCCTTCCCACCAATCTGCTGCTATCGTTGCGGGCATAGGTGGAGAGAGGAGCATCTGATGGACATCAAGATTCTGGGCATTGATCTGGGCAAGACCGTTTGCAGTCTTGCCGGGCTGAACGAAGCAGGAGCGGTCGTGTTTCGCAAACGTCTCCAGCGGCATCGGCTGCTGGACTTTCTGGATGGGCTTTCGCCGTGTGTAGTTGCGATGGAAGCCTGCGGCGGCGCACATCACATCGGGCGCTTTTATCTTCAGAATGGACATGAGCCTCGTCTGATGTCGCCGCTGTATGTCCGGCCCTATGTGAAGTAATGATCACCTCTCCATTACTTCACAAAAGGGCGCACATATTGCGGTGCGATCAGCTTTACCTTGTGCCCAAGAGCTTCCATCTCACGGGCCCAAAAATGTGCGCTGCCGCACGCCTCGAAAATCACCATGCTGGGCTCTTGCTGCGCCATGAACGCGGGGAATTGCTTCCGCGTCAGCTTCTTGCGGAACTGGACCTCCCCCGTTCGAAGGGCACCATGAACTTGAAAAACTGCCTTTGCCAGATCGACACCAATCATCATATTCTTCATTTCGCCGTCCTCCTTTGCGCGTGGCGTTGAGCACCACGACCTTGGCACATTGCGATGCCGTCTAGGGAGGGCGGCAACCACTCCATCTGACCTGACCGGCGGTGACGAACAGGTTGAGCGGCCGCCTTTGGCTATCGCAGATTGCGTGCAGTTTGGTGTTCATGCCGCCCTTGGTCCGACCGATCAGGCGTCCACGCCCCCCTTTGTAGCGGCCATGCTGGTCGCAGTGCGGTGTGCCTTCAAATAGGTCGCGTCGATCATCACGGTCTTTTCCTCGCCGTGTTCGGCAGCCAGGCCGACCATCATCCGCGCGAAGATGTCTTTCTCGCTCCAACGCTTCCATCGGCTGTACAGCGTCTTGTGCGGAGCATATTCCCGCGGCGCATCCCGCCAGCACAACCCATTGCGATTGATGAAGATAATCCCACTCAACACCCGCCTGTCATCGACCCGTGGCTTGCCGTGCGACTTAGGGAAGAAAGGGGCAAGTTTGGCCATCTGCTCGTCGGTCAGCCAGTAAAGGTCGCTCATGTCACCGCTCCGTTTTCCGAGCCGTGAATCCCGCAGCGCGTTGAAAATCAATGCATCCTGACCCTAGCAAGAGGGAGCCCTTTATTGCCCGAGACGCATTCGTGATGCAGGTTCTTTTGGCAATCGTCGGAACGCCCAATTCCGGCTGGCAAAAAAGGTCACGATTGCTGCAACGCCTGTGGATAGGATCAGCGACGCTATGTGGAGTAGGGGGGTCGACCAGACCAACAAAGCGAGTATCGTTTCATTCACGACAAAACCACCACCCGCCACCAATGCAAAACGCTTCAGTGACGTCGCCATTTCCCTTTCCTGATCGGAGAAGGAAAAACCGTAGTGACCCATGAAACTGACCACAAACGCGATCAGAAAAGCAATGGGGTTCGCCACCAAGGCGGGCCAACCAGAGTGAATGAGCGTCACGCCGATTAACATATGCACCAGTGTTGCAAGCGCCCCGACAAGACCAAATCGCAGAAACTGGTTCAGCATCATCTTTGGGCCTTAATCTGATTGTGTGTTTCCGCGATGATGAAACCCGGGCGGCCCTTGACCTCGGTAAAGACGCGGGCCAGGTATTCACCGAGTACCCCGATCGAGATGAGCTGCACGCCGCCCAACAGGAACACGGCGACTGCGAGTGTTGACCAACCCGGAACGTCGATACCGAAGATCATTGTCTTCGCAGCAATCCAGAGACCGTACAGGATAGAAAGCGCGGCAACGCTCATGCCGATCAAAGTCCAGACCCGCAAAGGCCAACTGGTGAATGACGTCATGCCGGTCAAACCGAGCTTCAAGAGACTCCGAAAGCCGAATTTGGATGTCCCGCCTGCGCGCTGCTCCAACTCGATCGGTATGGCCTTGGAACGGAAGCCAACCCAACCATAAAGACCTTTCATGAACCGATTGCGTTCAGGCAGATTGCACAACGCATCGACGACGCGGCGATCCATCAAGCGAAAATCGCGGGCGTCGGGCGGAATGTCGGCTTCACTTCCCAGATTTAATAACTTGTAGAAAACGCGAGTGAAGAGGCGCTTCAAATAAGGTTCATCGTCGCGGTGCGCCCGTACCGCATAAACCACCTCGAACCCTTCGGCCCGATGCTGCAACATGGTTGCGAGATGGCACAGCGGTTCTTGCAGATCGGCGTCAAGGATCACCACGCCGGCGCCGGTCGAGGCTTCAAGCCCGGCCATGATCGCCTGTTCCTTGCCGAAATTCCGCGACAGGCGAAGGACATGTATTGGCACGTCCCCTGCGGTCTCCTTTGTGCGCTCGAAAG
This sequence comes from Pseudophaeobacter sp. 1A09344, assembly GCF_041008745.1. Classification (NCBI taxonomy): domain Bacteria; kingdom Pseudomonadati; phylum Pseudomonadota; class Alphaproteobacteria; order Rhodobacterales; family Roseobacteraceae; genus Pseudophaeobacter; species Pseudophaeobacter sp. 1A09344. The sequence continues at coordinate 4,599 of NZ_JAXGFS010000021.1, read as the reverse complement.
TTTTGTCCGAACTCCCATCGTCCACAATAATGATTTCGTGGGAACGCACCAAGGTCCGGGCTTCATCGTCAACGCGCCGGATCGTTTCCGCGATATTGGCTTCCTCGTTGTAGGCGGGAATGACAAAGGAAAGCTCTGGCGCCCTAGAAGGTCCGGTGGCGGTTTGAATCTCATGGGCGGGAAATGTGGCCAGTTTCATGGCTTTACTCCTTTGGAAGCCATTTCAACGAGAAGGAAGTTGCGTCCGAATTGGCCCATGTTTGAAAAGCGTGGTCCAAGTGCCGAAGAAGCATCTTCGAGGGCATCAGGGCGAACCGCGATAGCATCCCTAACACTATCGGAGGCCAGCGCAGCGAGGTCGGCGAGATTAGTGAGCGCCTGCGCCCGACCTGCGGTGTAGAATTCTGCTGAATAACTTCTACCACCCCAATAGGTCAGGCGCATTTCCGGGTCGATCTGCGCGGCCTGCTCGACCAAGGCCTTTTGCGACTTCAGGTTCAGGCTGTCCGGCGCAACATGAGATAAGACGGTCAATGCGACGTATAGTGCCGTAACCATGCAGATGCAGATGCCAAAAACCATTCTAACGGCACGGCTCGCTGATCCTTGAACCGAGGCCCAGAGCGAAACCAGCAACAGGACTGAAGCTGGGATCCCCGGCAATGTATAGGCTTCAAGAATGTTGGCCGCAGGTGTGAATAGCAACATAGGTGCCAACGCCCAAAGCAGAAGGTAGCTGTGCCAGCCGCGCGGGTCTGCCTTGACGACCGCGGCCACTTTCTTTGTGCGCAAGACCAGCCAGCCCGCAAACGGAGTCCATGGCAAGAGTACACCCAACCAGTAAAGCCATATCAAACCTTTCGCCCGCGCATGTCCTGAGCCATAGAGGTCTCCCTGCCAGCCCGACACGATAAACCGTTCCAAGTGTTCGCCAATGATGAAGTAGCGAAGAAAGCCGGGCGTCTTCAGCTCTGCGGCGATGTACCAGGGCAGGGTCAGCGTCAGAAGCAACGCTGTTCCCGAAAGCCAGGGCAAAGCAGGGAGAAGCGACCAACGCCAACCGATCAGAACCCAGAGACCGATTGGCATCACCGTCAATACGGTCGCTACAGGCCCCTTTGCAAGCAAGCCAATGGCCAGGCCGACAAAAAACAGATGCCCCCAAACTCCCCCGTCGGAGCGGTTTGTCACTTGATTGTAAAAGGCAGCCATGCTCAGCGTGATGCCAAGCGTCATGACCATATCTGTCATGACAAATGCTGAGGCCCCGAAAAACAGGATCGACGAGAAAAGCACGACGGCAGCCACGAGCGCTTGATGTACACCGACATGCCGCTTCATGAACGTGCCTGTCAGGCCAAGAACCGTTAACCCTGAAGCGAAGATAAAGATCCGTGCCCCAAACCCGCCGACGCCAAATATCTGCATGCCAAGGGCAGAAAGCCAGGTGTGCAGCGGTGGTTTACCCCAGAACGCAACGCCGTAGTCAAACTGCGGAGTGATCCAATCGCCCGTCTCGATCATTTTTCGGGCGATCTCGGCGTATCGTGCCTCTGTCGTATCCGTAAATGGCAGGCACAGCATGAACAGGATGCGAATAGCCAGCAGCGTACAAAGCGCCGCGATGAGAAACCTGCGATCTGAAATCGAAAGCCAGAAAGGTTGTCGAATGTCAAAATCACGGTGTTGAATTGGTGTATTGGTATAGAGCGCGACCATATCTGCCTCTTGAAGCTTTAATCGTTTGCTTAAGGCAGCCGATCTGACCAGTTGGTGGTCGCGCCTATACCGTTTGGTAATGTTGCGCCCATGGTGGATCGAGAGTTTAGGCAGTAATCTCGTGACAACATTCGAAAGTGAGTCCCATGCGTGTCCTTATCGTGGAAGATGACCAAGAAACAGCAGACTACATCTGTTCAAGCCTGCGGGAGCTTGGCCATGTGTTCGAGCATGCAGCAGACGGAAAGAAAGGGTTTCTCAGTGCGCTTGACAGCGACTTCGACGTCATGGTCATCGACCGAATGTTGCCGGGTCTCGACGGATTGTCGCTGGTAAAGTCCATCCGCAGCGCGGATGTTGCCACGCCGATTATCTTCTTGAGCGCGATGGGCGGCATCAACGACCGGGTCGATGGACTGGAAGCAGGTGCGGACGATTATCTGGTCAAGCCCTTCGCTTTTTCGGAACTCTCCGCCCGTCTTACAGCTTTGGCGCGCAGGCCCCCGATGCAAGCTGAAGAGACAAGATTGCAGCTTGCCGATCTCGAGGTCGATCTTATCAAACACACCGTTGTCAGGGCAGGGGTTCCCATACAGGTTCAGCCTCGTGAGTTTCGACTACTTGTCTATCTCATGCGCAATGCAGAACGGGTCGTCACGCGGACAATGCTTCTGGAGGGCGTGTGGGATTTTCACTTCGATCCCAAGACCAATGTCGTTGAAACGCACATCAGCCGTTTGAGGAACAAGATCGACAGGTCCTTTGACCGACCACTGATCCACACTGTGCGCGGGTCCGGGTACAGCATGCATGCTTAGGCTGGGCCGGACATCCCTGCGGCTGTCACTGCAGTTCGCATTTCTTTATTCGGTTCTATCCGCAGTCATTTTCGTCGGCGCGTACTGGTTCTCCAATTATGAGGTGCGTGACTGGCTGCACGATCAAATGCGGTCGGATAAAGAAATTTTGATCGAAATCTATGACGAAAATGGCATTGATGACCTCGCCAAGAGTGTCGACGTCATGGCACGTGTGAACTTCGAAAATGCTCGGATATTCCAGTTGGTCGGGCCTGATGGCGCTGTTTTGGCGGGCAATGTCAAACAGATCGACGGTCCTGAGCTTCGTGGATACATTTCTGCAGCAAGGGTTCTTATCGACGGGGAACATGACGACGAGATTTCCGGATACTGGGTGACCGAAGAACAATTTGGCCCGTACACCCTGGTTCAAGGCACCGGAAATCATGTCATTGCCGAAGTTCTTGAAGCTTTGGGAATCAGCCTTTTGTCCGGGTTCATCCTCATCATGGGTATCGGGTCATTCGCAGGTGTTTGGGTTGGCCGCCTCACGGAACAACGAATCGACGCGATTTCAGGAACCATGAAAGAAGTCGCGGGAGGAAAACTCACCGCCCGTATTCCGACGGATGGCGCATCGAATGACGATCTGGATCGGGTCTCCGTCAGTATCAACAGCACACTCGAACAGTTAGCAGACCTGATGGAAAGTCAGGTCCAGATATCCAATGACATCGCGCATGATCTTCGCACACCGCTGCAGCGCTTGCGCCAACGCCTGGAGAAGATGGCCGATCAGCCGATCATAGACCCGGAGGAAGCTGATGCTGCGCTGGCTCAAACCGAGGACATCATCGGCACCTTCAACGCGCTTTTGCGCATCGCTCAGGTAGAAGCAGGAGATCGGCGCGAGAGATTTCAGCGTACCGATCTGCGTGATCTTGTGGCAAACGTGCACGAGGTTTTTGAACCTTCGGCAGAGGATGCGGACCAGCAACTTTACCTTAGGATGCCGGATCATCCTGTCATCGTTTGGGGCGACCCCGACCTTCTGATGCAGCTTACTTCCAATCTTGTCGAAAACGCGCTGCGGCACACGCCGGCAAGCACGTCGGTCACGCTTGAGGCCTCGACCATGGATGGATTCTCCGTGTTATGTGTCTCGGACACCGGGCCGGGGATTGCGATAGATGACCGGGAAAAAGTATTCAGGCGTTTTTTCCGCGGTGAGAAAAGCCGGACGACAGGGGGCAACGGTCTAGGATTGAGCCTTTGCAAGGCGATCGCGGAGCTTCATCATGCCGAGCTTGACGTCTCGGACAATCAACCTGGGCTTCGGATCGAAGCTCGCTTCCCAACTCCAGCAAATTAATGGGCTGCCGTTCCATTCTGGTGTCCTGGCCTGCCCACTTAAGTGGTCCGGTTGGCATTGATGATGGGTTGGGTAGCCCCTCGTGACGGCACTAATGTGCCAGAGTGATCCAGACAGGATCAGGAGGAACTGGCTATGAGGGAAGTCTCGATCATCGGCGTGGACCTTGCCAAGCACGTCTTTCAGCTTCACGGGGCAACAAGCGAGGGCGAAGTGGTGTTTCGCAAGAAGCCGTCGCGCAGGCAGCTTTTCGCCTTCATGCAGACGCATCAAAGATGCACGTTGGCGATGGAGAAATGGGCGACTGCCTGCTACTGGGCGCGGACACTGACTGACTTCGGTCATGACGTGCGGCTGATCGCGCCGAAGTTCGTCAAGCCTTATGTCAAGAACCAAAAGAACGACATGGCGGATGCTGAAGCGACCGCGGAAGCCGCGAGCAGACACCGACCATGCGCCTTGTCGAAGTGAAGACGCTCGAGCAGCAAGGGTTGGGGATGATCTTCCCGCTTAGGGATCTACTGATTGGCCAGCGAACGCAGACAGTCAATGTGAGCTAATGGGATGAACAGCCTTCCCACCAACCCGCTGCTAGAGTGGCGGACAAAGGTGGAGAGAGGAGGATCTGATGGACATCAAGGTTCTGGGCATTGATTTGGGCAAGACCGTTTGTCGCCTGGCCGGGTTGGATGAAGCGGGAGCGGTTGT
>NZ_JAXGFS010000020.1:0-44023 GCF_041008745.1 Pseudophaeobacter sp. 1A09344 | reverse complement strand
GTAGCGCCTCAGCGCCGCCGGTGAAGGGGGTTCTAGTCCTAACTCCAAATACCCGCAACCCCAAAATCAACAAAAACACATTTTTCAGGGAGAAAGATGAAATAACACGCAAATACAATGAGTTAGAAAGAACCATATCGACGCGCACGGTGCTGCACGCGGTGTCGCCCCTTGGGAATCTCGAGCAAATCACGGCGCCTTTGGACGATTCCAATTTCCCCCACAGGGTTACCCACAGACTCGCCCGCCCCAAGCCTGGTTTTGGGCTCCGAATCCAAGGAATTGGGTGGAATCATCGGCCGTCCTGAGACACCATTTCCGTCAGATGCAAAAAGCCCGGCCAATTTGGCCGAGCTTTCTGTTTGATGCATTCAGTAATTGGCCAAAGGCCGAAGGATCAGGCCTTGGCCGCGGTCACGATGAACTCGACCAGGAAGTCTGGGGTGGCCAGCTTGGCTTCGCCGCAGGCGCGTGCAGGCGTGTGGCCTTCGGGCACCCAAGCGTCCCAGACTTCATTCATTTCGGCAAAGTCCTTCATGTCAGCCAGCCAGATCACCGTCTGCAGGATCCGGGTCTTGTCGCTTCCAGCTTCGGCGAGGAGTGTGTCGATCTGCTCAAGACAATCCTTGGTCTGCTGCGCGACGCTGGCACCAGCGGTGCCGACCTGACCGGCCAGATAAATGGTGTCACCATGGGTGACGATCTGGCTCATGCGGGGGCCGGTGTGTTTGCGGGTAATTTCGGTCATTGTCCGTCCTAATCTGTTCGTAGGGTCTGAAGTTAATCTGTGATCCGGAATCCGGTCATCCGTCAAAGCGTGCCGGGCTGAGCGCCGCGACGACTTCGGGTTCGATAGCGGGTGTCGCGCCGCTGCACAATGCAACCGTGAGAGCGGCCAGCGCCGGAGCTGTCTGCACCCCGTAGCCGCCCTGCCCGGCCAGCCAGAAGAAACCATCCGCCCGGGGATCGAAACCGACAACGGGGGTCCGGTCGGGCGCGAAGCTACGCAGGCCCGCCCAGGAGGTTTCGACCCGCGTCACCGGGACGGTCACCGCCTGCTCGAACCGGTAAAGCCCTTCGGCGAGCACCATGTCATCGGCCCAGGCATCATGCGGCTCGACCGGATCCTCATCGGCAGGCGAGACCATCAGCTTGCCCGCCTCTGGCTTGGCGTACCAGTTTTCCGCGGCCGAGGCGAAAAGCGGCCAGCCTGTGGGATCATAGCCTTCGGGGGCAGGCAGGATCGCGGCAGAGCGGCGCAGCGGTGCCACATCAACCGGCAGGGCTCCCGCCAGCGCCGCAACCTGCGACGCCCAGGCTCCGGCAGCATTGATCACAATGGGCGCAGTATATGTGTCATCACCCGCCTGCACCTGCCAATCCTGACCTGTATGGGTCAATGCGCTGACCCGCGCCCCGGTCACGATCTGGCCGCCCCGCCGTTTCAACAGGCTGGCATAGCCTGCCAGCATCCGGTCAACGTCGATATCCTGCGCATCCCATTCAATCAGCGCACCCGCAATCCGTTCGGGGCGCAAGATGGGAACCAATTCAACCGCTTGCTCTGGTGACAACCGCTCCAGCCCGACAGCGCCTGCCGCATAAGTCTCAAGCGCGGGCAGTTCGCTTTCGTCGGCCACCAGCATCTCGCCGCGCGGTGACAGAAGTGAGCGATCCGAAATACCTTCCGGCGCTTCCAGCACCGGCGCCGAGGCCGCGTTGAGGGCGCGCAGCGTGTCATTGCCATAATTGCGGATGAAGATAGCCGCCGACCGGCCGGTGGCGTGATAGCCGGTCTGCGGCTCTGCCTCCAGAACCAGCACCGACATATCGCGGGCCAGTTCAGCAGCTGCCGAAATCCCGGCAATCCCGCCGCCGATCACGATGACATCAAAGTTCGCGCTCACGCTTCCTCCTGAAACCCAGTGAGGGTTCGTGTCAGGTTTTCGCCAAGCGAGTCGGAGAGGTAGCCCCCCTCCTGCACAAAGAGAACCGGCAGGCCGGTGGCCGCAATCGCCGCGCCGATGCGGGCAAAGCCCTCTTTGGTCACCGCCAGCCCCTCGAAGGGATCGTCGATCGAGGCATCCAGCCCCAGCGCCACGACCAGCACATCGGTGCCAAAGCTTTTCACACGCTGAAGGGCGGTGGCCAGGGTTTTCAGGTAATCCTCGTCCCCGGTGCCGCGCGACAGGGGCAGGTTTAGGTTATAACCCAGCCCCTGACCTTCACCGCGTTCCTGTGCATGGCCCCAGAAGAACGGGTAGAACCGCGCCGGATCCGCATGGATCGAGACAGTCAGCACATCGTCACGACGGTAGAAGATACCCTGGGTGCCGTTGCCGTGGTGCACGTCCACATCCAAGATGGCCGGGCGCAGGCCAGCGGCGCGCAGCCGCTCTGCCGCGATGCCGGAATTGTTGAGAAAGCAAAAGCCCCCCGCCAGATCGCCAAAGGCATGGTGCCCCGGCGGGCGCGACAGCACATAGGCCGAGCGTTCGCCGCCGAGGATCAGATCGGCGCCGGTCACAGCCGATTGTGCCGACCAATAGGCCGCCTCCCAGGTGCCCTCGGCAATCGGGCAGGCGGTATCGGCTTGGTGGAACCCTGCCTGCCCCACAGCGGATTTGGGATACCCGTCGGTCCGGGCTGCAGGGTGGATGTTGGGAATGACCTCTTCACCGGCTCCGGGAATACGCTGCCAGCGGGTATAGATGTTCTCCAGAAAGGTCAGGTACTCCGCCGAATGCAGCGCAGCAATCGGGCCAAGACCGGCATCCTGAGGCGCCTGAAAGCTGCACCCGGCTGCCACTGCGCCTGCATGCAGAACCTCGATCCGCTTCGGTTGTTCCGGATTGGGCAGAATGGCGCCGTTGGCCATGAAATGCTTTGGATCGTGGTTCCACTGGCGTTCGTCAAAAACCGCTTTCATGTCTCTCCTCTCAGGGCCGCGCATCCGGCCTCATCCAGTATCATTTCCGTCTGCGACACGGCGGGTTTGAACCCGAGCCTGTCGTAAAACCTGCGCGCATCCGGGCTGTCGTCATAGACGTTGAGCTTCAGAAACCGTGCATCCCATCTGCGCTGCGCCTCTTGCAGCACCGCTGCCAGCAGGCGCTGACCCAGCCTTTGCCCGCGCACATCCGCCGCAACCCAAAGGTCGGCCACATAGACCCCGGCCGCCCCGCGCACGGTGGAAAACACCGGCGAGAACAGGCTGGCCCCGACCGTGCGCGCCGCCACAGGCGGACCTGCCTCGGCCAGTAGCGCGCCAAAGGCGGGATCGGCGCCAAAGCCCGCGCGCATCAGATCAGCCTCCCCCGCAACGTGGCGATCGCCCAGATCCTGCGACAACTGCGTTAGCGCCCAATGCAACGCAGGCACATCCTGCGCCCCTGCCGGGCGAAACCGGATCTCCATCAGATTGCGGTCCGGTCCGCGCCCTTCAGGGCCAGCATCTGGCGTGCTTCGTCGGGGCTGGCGACCTCGCGGCCCAGGTCCTCGACGATGCGGCGGATCTTGGTCACCTGCTCGGCATTGGTCTTGGCCAGCTGCCCACGGGAAATCATCAGGCTGTCTTCCAGCCCGACCCGCACGTGGCCGCCCATGGCTGCCCCCATAGTGATCAGCGGCATCTGGTGGCGACCCGCTGCCAGCACCGAGAACATATAGCTGTCGCCAAACAGCTTGTCGGCGATCAGTTTCATATGGGTGAGGTTCTCCGGATCTGGCCCGATGCCGCCCAGAACGCCGAATACGAACTGAATGAACAACGGCGCCTTCACGAGACCCCGGTCCACGAAATGTTTCAGCATATAAAGATGGCTGACGTCATAGCATTCGAACTCGAACCGAGCGCCGCGCTCTTGGCCAATCTCGGTCAGGATCCGCGCCATGTCGCGCGGTGTGTTCTTGAACACCAGATCGTCCGAGTTTTCCAGGAACGGCTTTTCCCAGTCGTGTTTCCATTCGGTGATCCGCTCGGCCGCCGGGTAAAGCGCGAAGTTCATCGTGCCCATGTTGAGGCTGCACATCTCCGGCTCGGCCATCTTGGGGGCTGCCAGCCGGTCCTCCAGCGTCATCACGGCGCTGCCCCCGGTCGAGATATTCAGCACCGCGTCGCTGGCCTGCTTGATGCGGGGCAGAAACGCCTTGAAATGTTCGCTGCTGGCCGAGGGCTGGCCGGTTTCGGGATCGCGCGCGTGCAGGTGCAGAACAGCTGCGCCTGCCTCTGCCGCGCCCAGCGCGTGCTCGGTGATCTCATCCGCCGTCACCGGCAGATAGGGCGACATCGACGGCGTATGGATCGAACCAGTGATGGCGCAGGTGATCAGAATCTTGGACATGTCTCAGCCGACTTTCAGTGCGGGGTGTATTTCATCGGTGAACTGGACCAGCGAGGCATCAAGGCCTTCGATGATCTCATCCAGATGGGTGTCATTCACGATCAGCGGCGGACAGACGAGGATATGATCGCCCTCCACCCCATCGCGGGTGCGGCGGGAATAAACGATCAGCCCCTTGTCATAGGCAATATCGACAAACCGCTGGTAGGCGTTCAGCCCCTTGGGCAGCGGCGCCTTGCTGTCGCGGTCCGACATGAATTCAAAGGCGGTGAGCAGCCCCTTGCCGCGTACATCGCCAATGATTTCGTGCTTCTGCATCAGACCGTGCAGGCGTGCGATCAGCTTGTCGCCCATCTCGGTGGCGTTCCGGCACAGGTCCTGTGCCTCGATCTCATCCACCACGGCCAGACCAGCAGCGCAGGCCAGCGGATTGCCGGCATAGGTAAACCCATGGGCAAAGCCGCCCGCATCCAGCACCGGGTCGACCAGACGTTCATCGGCGATCATCGCGCCCAGCGGCACATAGCCCGAGCCGATGCCCTTGGACATCACCACGATATCAGGTTGTGCGTTCCAGTGCTCACAGCCAAGGAAGGTCCCCGTGCGCCCGGCGCCGGTCATGACTTCATCCATGATCAGCAGCACGCCGTAGCGATCACAGATCTCGCGGATCCGCTCCATATATCCGAGCGGCGGCACCAGCGCCCCAGTGGAGGCGCCCCCGACCGGTTCCAGAATAAAGGCAAGAACGCTGTCCGCCCCTTCGGCGAGGATCTTCGCCTCCAGCATGTCGGCGTAATGCAGACCGGTTTCGCGGTCGTTCGGGTCGAGACCATCCAGATAGGCGCGCGGTGCGGGCACCTTTGGCATTTCGCGCATCATCGGCGCAAAAGGCTGCGACAGGGTGGTATAGCCGGTGACGGCCAGCGCCCCCAGGGTGCAGCCATGATACGACGGGCTGCGCGAGATCACTTTCCAGCGGCTGTCCTGCCCGGTGGCCAGAGCGTATTGGCGGGCCATCTTCATCCCGCTTTCCACCGCTTCCGAGCCGCCAGACACGAAGAACACCTTATTCAGACCCTTGGGCATGCGCCCGGCTAGACGTGCAGCCAGTTGTTCAGAGGCTTCGGTTTCGAAATGCAGCCGATAGCCGAAGGTGGATTTCTCCATCTGCCGCTGCATCGCGGCCAGCACGTTTTCATTGGAATGCCCGATGTTGCAGACCATCGCCCCGGATGAGCCATCCAGATAGCGCCTGCCATCCTTGTCCCACATATAGACCCCACGGGCCTGTTCCAGCACCGGTTTGCGGCCTCGGCCCTGATAGAAAAGATTGCTCATGCTGTGATCCTGCTCGCGAACGTATCTTGCGTAATACCGTCAGGCGCCAGCCAGCGCCGCGCAATCCTGCGGGCGGAATGCGGCGATGACAGATTGTCCTTCGGCAAAGGGGCGACCGTCGATCATGTTGATCGCCTGTAGCTGGGTGTCCCCAACGCGCAGGAAATACCGGACGGTCTGCCCCTGATAATCGACGGTCTCGACCACGGCCTCGGCGGTGACGAGGCCAGAGGTATCGCTGCCCGGCGCCATCAGCACCAGCTTCTCTGCGCGCAGGACCAGCTTTGCTGCGGCGCCTTCGCTGGCGGCGGCAGCCTTGTCCGCGGGCACGGGAACCTTGCCGAACAGCGGCACGTCCAGCAGCGCGGCCTTGGCGTCGCGGGACACACAGGTGCCAGCCAGAATGTTGGAGGCGCCAAGGAAATTGGCGACGAATTCGCTGGCGGGGGTATTATAGACTTCTTCGGGGGTGCCGACCTGCTCGATGCGACCGGCGCTCATCACCACGATCTTGTCCGACATGGCCAGCGCTTCGGACTGGTCATGGGTCACAAAGACGGTGGTGACACCGATCTGGGCCTGAATGCGCTTCAGCTCGACCCGCATGTCTTCGCGCAGGTTGGCATCCAACGCCGAAAGGGGTTCATCCAGCAGCAGCACTTCGGGTTCGATGACGATGGCACGGGCCAACGCGATCCGCTGCTGCTGCCCGCCCGACAGTTCCTTGGGATAGCGGCTGCCCACGTCGGGAAGCTGCACCAGATCCAGTGCCTCCTGCACCCGGCGGGCCACATCGGATTTGGGTACATCACGGTATTTCAGGCCAAAGGCGATATTTTCGGCCACGGTCTTGTGCGGGAACAGGGCGTAGTTCTGGAACACGATCCCCAGGTTGCGCTTGTGGATCGGCACGTCGTTGACGCGCTTGCCACCGATCAGGATTTCGCCCTCGCTCGGATCCAGCAAGCCCGCGATCATCCGCAGGTTCGTGGTCTTGCCGCAGCCCGACGGCCCCAGCAGCGTCACAAAAGCGCCTTCGGGGATTTCAAGATTGGCCTGATGCACGGCCGTGAAGGTGCCAAAACGTTTGACGATATTGTTCAGGGTGACGGAACTCACGGGGCGCTCTCCGGATGGAAGGTTCATAGGTGCCCCCTCCCCGGCAGGGGAGAGGGCGGGAGGGATCAGTAGCCCTTCTGGACGCGGCCGAAGGTTTTCGACCAGTCGGCTTCGTGACCGTTCCAGAAGTCCGGATCGGCAAAGGTCAGACCGTCCAGCGTGCCGGTGGGGTCAAAGGCCGGCAGGGTCGGGATCTTGTCACCAAGATCGACCTTGGTCGGATCCAGCGCGGTCGGGTAGTTCTGGCCTTCGGCCACCGCGATCGAGGTTTCCGGCGCCAGCATGAAGTTCAGCAGTTCTTCGCAGGCTTCCATCGGCGAGCCTTTCATCACGAAGAGGCATTCCTGCCAACCGAACCCGTTGGGCGGATCCATGTAACCGATGTCGTGGCCCTGCTCCTGCAGCGCAAAGATGCGGCCGGACCAGGCTTCGGTCACGTAGATCTCTTCTTCGGCCAGAAGGCTCATCAGTTCGGCGCCCGAACCCCAGTATTTCAGGCTCAAATCACGGTGGGTGCGGACCGCATCCCATGCTGCCTCTTCATCCGAAATCTCGTTCGGGTTCTGGCCGGTCTGCAGGGCCGCGTACCACATGCGGGTGCGCCAGTCGCTCCAGCCTGCGATCTTGCCCTTGTAGGCTTCCTCGATCAGGATCTTGGCGCCTTTTTCCTTCATCTCGTCGTCCGAGATATGCTTGCGGTTATAGGCCAGACCGGTGGTGCCATAGTCATAGGGCACGCAGGACAGTTTGCCGCCCGACACGCCGCGGAACACATCGACCAGTTTCGGGATCACGTATTCGAGGTTGGGGATGTTGGCCTCATTGAGCTCCGAGCTGAGGCCCAGCGCGTGATAGCGTGCATAGTCGAAGACGCCCGACAGGTGCGCGATGTTGTATTCGCCCGGCTGGCTGGCCTTGACGCGCGACAGGTATTCGTCGCCACCGCCGAATGTGCCGTCGACAACCTTGATGCCGGTCTTGCCGGTGTAGGGATCAAAGGCGTGCTTGCGGAAGGCTTCGCTGACAACGCCGCCCCAGCCGTCGAACCGGACCTGCTCGGTGGTCGCCGCATGCGCGTATTTGGCAAAGGGCGTGGACACGCCATAGGCCAGACCCGCCGCGCCGATCAGCCCCAGAAAGCTGCGGCGATCCAGATCACCGTTCATATAGCGCTCGCGGGCGCGCTCATACCGGGTGGTATTGTCCATTTTCTTGGTCATTTCAGTCTCCATGTTGGTCTGTATTTTGTTGGTCTTATTTGGGGAGGGCGCGGTTCTTACGTGCCGCTTTTGCGGGCCATGGCCCGGGCGATGGCTGCACCGAGGAGCGGCAGGCCAACGGTCATCACGATCATTACGGTGCCCAGCGCGTTGATCTCCGGGCTGATCGAGTTTCTCAGCATGGCGAAGATCTGCGTCGGCACGGTTTCCACGCCGCCGGGCTTCCAGAACAGTGTGCCGGTGATGTCGTCGAAACTGATGGTAAAGGCGAAGAGCCCCCCGGCCAGAACAGCGGGCAGCATCAGGGGCAGCGTGATCTGAAAGAAGGTCTGCACCGGCGAGGCGCCAAGGCTCATCGCGGCCTCTTCGACGTCGCGCTTGATCGACACTAGCCGCGCCTGCACCACGAGGATCACAAAGGGCAGCGTGAAGATCACGTGACCTGCCAGCAGGAGGCCAAAGCTTTTGTTGATGCCAAGGAAGTTCAGGAACAGCAGCAGCGCCACCGCCAGCACCACCTCGGGCACCAGGATCGGCGCGATCAGAAGGGTCGAGATCGCATTGGCCCCCGGCACCCGGTAGCGCACCAGCGCAAGACTGGCCAGAACGCCGAGCGTTGTCGAAATCAGTGCGGTCAGCAGACCGAGGATGATCGAGGTACGAAAGGCGCGCAGGATCGCATCGTTCCCTGCCAGTTCCACGAACCAACGGAAGGAAAATCCGGTCATCGGGAAATTGCCAAACTGGCTGGCGTTAAAGCTGAGCAGCACAACCACGGCCACTGGCAGGAACATGAAGATATAGACGAGGACAGCCCAGCCCCGGATCAGGCTCCAGCCCATGTTGAAACGACCTTCCATCAGCCCAGCCCCTTCATCAGCTGGGCCATGCCCAGGTAGCGGTTATAGATCATCACCAGCGCCCCAAGCACCGCCAGAAGCATCAGCGACAGGGCCGAGCCAAGAGGCCAGTTCAGCTGGGTAATGATGGCTTCGAACACGAGGTTGGCGAACATGGCATCGCGCGGCCCGCCCAGAACCAGCGGGGTGATATATGTGCCCGCGCCCAGCACGAAGCAAAGCAGACCACCGGCGGCCAAACCCGGCAGCGATAGCGGCAGGGTGACTTGCAGGAACGCCTGCCAGCGGGTCGCGCCCAGAGAATTGGCGGCGTTTTCAAGATTGGTATCGATGCCGTCGAGGCTGACGAAGATATTGAGAATCATGAAGGGCAGCAGGAAGTGCACCAGACCCAGAATGACCGTCACCTCGTTATAGAGCATCTGAATCGGCTCATCGATGATGCCCAGCGCCAGCAGCGCCGAGTTGAAGGCGCCGGATACACCTAGAATGTTGATCCAGCTCATCGTGCGGATGATGTAGCTAATCCAGAAGGGCAGCATCAAAAGCAGCAAGAGCACCGCCTTATTGCCCTGCGAACGGGCAATAAAATAGGCCGAAGGGTAACCCATCAGGGCGCAGGCCACGGTGGTGATCGCCGCGATGCGCAGGGTGCTGATCAGAATATCCCGGTAGAAAGGGTCGCTCAGCGCCTCTTGCCAGTTATCAAGGTAGAAACCCGCCACATCGGCGCCAGTGGCGGTGCGCAGCCAGAAACTGTAGACCAGAATAAACAGCAGCGGGACGAACAGTAACAACGTCACCGCAGACAGGGCGGGGAACAGCAGAATCCAAGGCTGACGCGCCTCTCGTTTTTCGACGGACATGGTCTTTCCCTGTTAACGCCCGCTTAATTCGGGCTTGACGGAAGCATGCAAAACCTGATCACCATAGATCAAATAGATAATCAAAATTGTGAATATAGATGGAATCTATGGAAAGCGACGGGCGCTTTGCCCCCGAGCGTATTGCCCGCGAGTTGGACTGGAACCTGCTGCGTACCTTCGTGGTACTGGCAGAAAGCCACTCGATCACCGAGGCGGCACAACAACTGCGGCTGAAACAGCCTTCGGTTTCTGCCGCGCTGAAGAAGCTGGAGGACCGCATCGGGCGCAAGCTGATCGACCGCTCGCCCGGGCATTACCAGCTGACCGATGCCGGGCGGCTGCTCTATCGCGAGGCATTGGACATCAACGGCTCCATCCTGCGGTTGTCCACACTGATGCGGGAGCTGACGGATGAGGTGCAGGGCCACGTCAAGATCGTCATGGCCAGCCACGTTGTCTGCCCGCTGTTTGACGAGGTACTGGCCGATTTCCACATCGCACACCCCAAAGCCACCCTGTCGATCGACGTACGCACCAGCGCCGCCGCCATCGCCGAGGTGGCTGCAAAACGGGCCTCATTTGCACTGTGCCTAGTGCGGGATCACAACCCAAAGCTGGAGTACCGGCGTCTGTACCGGGAATTCTTTGGTCTGTTCTGCGGCCCGCGCCATCCGCTGTTCGGGCGCAAGGATCTGAAATTGTCGGATCTGGCCGGGCACAGTTCGGTCAGCTTTGAAACCGACCGGCTGCACGATGTGCTGAAACCGGTGACAGTAATGCGGGCGCAGGCCGAACTGGGCGACAAGGTTACCGGCCTGTCCAGTCACCTTGAGGAAGTTCACCGCATGATCGTGGCCGGTGTCGGTATCGGCCCCCTGCCCGTCCACGTGGCGGCGCGGGATGTCCGGGATGGGCAGCTCTGGCAGGTCCCGCCATATGATGATCTTCCCGCCATCGACGTGCATGTGGTCTGGAACCGCCACGCCGCAAAAAACCGGGCCGAGGAATTGCTGATCGACGGCTTACTGGAAGCGATTGCAGCCACCCCGATCGAGCAGCGAACCTATCGCTGAATCAGTACTGACCTTGAAACCCGCTTAAAGCGACAAGCGCCACGCGCCCTTGTCGTCCTTGCAGAACTTGCGCTTTGGCTGCAAAGCCTTCTCCCTACCCTTCATGTGCGCTTCATGCTGCAACATGATGCAGTTGGCATTCCGGTTGATGATCGTCACCGTACCATGAGCCTCGGTTTCGGGATTGCTCCACGCTTCGACCGTGCCGGTCTTTGGCTGGCTGACGCTGTAGAGGACAGCCTCAGCCTGGATCATCATCTCCATATCCAAAGGCGACAGGCCCGATTCCGCAAGAATACGGCTCAGCGGCTTGCCGATGGAGGGGACGGCAGCCAGAACCGCAATGCTGGCGATGGCAACAACTCTGACAAACCTGTTCATACGTTCGGACCTCGCTATAACACTTTTTGATCTCGGCGCACCCGAAAGGCGCTGAATATCAATACACTGCGGTATCCTCCGGCGCATGTCCATCCCATCCACCGGATGGCTGACAGCAATTGTCGCTGTCAGGAAAACTTGCGGAATAGCCGCGTCATATCGAACAGTTCATCCAGCCGTTCATAGCGCTCGCGGGTTTCATCCCAGCCTTCTTCCTGGGTGGCAGAGATCATCGCCTCCAGCAGCATCATGGTGGAGATGTTCGAATCCCATGCCGACGGGATTTCAACCCAGCAATTGAACGTATAATGGGCAACCGAGGTGATCGGACTGGCCCATTGGTCCGTGATCAGGATGATTTTCACCCCACGTTCGGCCGCCAGTTCCGCAAGCCGTTGCAGGTTGGTTTCATAACGCCGTACGTCGAACATCAGCAAGGTGTCACCCTCGACCATGTCCAGCACGTAATGGGGCCAGGTAGCCGAAGACGAGGTCATATGCGTCACGTGCTGACGGATCGCCTGAAAATGGGTGAAGGCATAGTCGGCCAGCGCCCGGGTGATCCGCCCGCCCACCACATAGAGCCGCCCTTCGGTATCGGCCAGCTGGTGCACCGCGCGGTCGAATTGTTCATAGTCGAGGTTTGAAAAGGTCTGACCAAGGTTGTCCGTCACAGCTTGTGCAAATCTGTTCAGCAGATGTCCCTCGGGCGCCTCGGATGCCCAGTTCGCGCGTCGTTGCGTCGGGCCGGACACCTGCGCCTCCAGCTCTTTCAGCAGCGCCTGATGGAACTGCGGGTAGCCCTTGAAGCCGAGTTTTTGGACCATCCGCGCCACCGTCGGGGTCGAAACCTCGGCATTCGACGCGACGATGGTGATCGAGGCCAGCCCCGCCGCAGGATAGTTTTCGAGCAGAGCATTGGCGAACTTGCGCTCGGACTGGGTCAGCGTCGAATAGTGTTCGCGGATCAGCTCTCGCACACTGGCGGCGGGTTTGGACAAGGGGGCACACCTCTATTTCGGTCGATCAAAAAACGGGCATTCGCCGCATCCTACATCGTGCGGAAAACGACCGCAGAAAAAACTGCCTGAAACGATATTGACAGAAAATGCCCCACGTGAAAACATTTTTCCAAAATCGGGGAGTACTGAATGTCACCGGGCGATTCCAACGCTCTGAGCGAGGCTACCGAAGTCTTCAACGCCGACGGCGCGGGGGAGGTGGTGATCCTGTGCGAGCACGCCAGCCACCACATTCCTGCGCGCTACAAAGGACTTGGCCTCGCTGAAGCCGACCGCACCAGCCATGCTGCCTGGGACCCGGGCGCCCGGGCGGTGTCGCTCGCCCTGTCCGACGCTCTTGATGCGCCGCTGGTGGCCAGCCGGGTGTCGCGGCTTGTCTACGACTGCAACCGTCCGCCCGAAGCCGCCTCGGCCATGCCGGAAAAATCCGAAGTGATCGCGGTGCCGGGCAATTGTGACCTGACGCCCGAACAACGCGCCGAGCGTGTTGACACGGTCTATACCCCGTTCTGTCAGGCGGTCAGCGACGTGCTGGCAGCGCGCAAGGCCAAAGACCTGCCGACGGTTCTGGTCACAATGCACAGTTTCACACCGGTCTATTTCGGCGAACACCGCGCCGTTGAAATCGGCATTCTGCACGACAGCGACACCCGTCTGGCCGATGCCATGCTGGCCGAAGCCCCTCGCCTGCCGCAGCGTAGGATCGCCCGTAACGATCCCTACGGCCCAGAGGATGGCGTCACCCATTCCCTGCGCCTGCACGGCCTGGAAAACGGGCTCGCCAATGTGATGATCGAAGTGCGCAACGATCTGCTGCGCACCCCGCAGGATAAGGCTGCCATAGCCGAAGACCTGCTGGTGCTGCTGCGCCCCGCGCTTGCCGCGCTCAAGGCCGGGAGGCAGGCCGATGCCTAGTTTCATTCTGCGATATGTCCGCATGATCGATGCGCTGAACCGGTTCATTGGCCGGTTCGCGATGTATCTGATCTTTGCCCTGATCGGGGTCCTGCTGTGGTCCTCGGTCTCCAAGACCTTCTTCAACCCGTCACTCTGGACACTGGAGACCGCACAATTCGTGATGGTCGCCTATTACATCCTTGGCGGGCCCTATTCGATCCAGATGGGATCGAACGTGCGGATGGACCTGTTCTATGGCGGCTGGAGCACCAGAACCAAAGCCTGGGTCGATGCCTTCACCGTTCTGTTCCTGATGGTCTACCTCGGGATTCTGCTTTACGGCGCGGTCAGTTCCACCGCCTATAGCCTTGGTTATTTCGGGATGGAGCCATTTTCCTTCTTTGGTGACCTCATCTGGACGCTGGTGAGCGAAGGGCCGACCGCGGCGGGTGAAAAACTCGGCTATCTCGAACGCAGTTCCACCGCCTGGCGGCCCTTCCTGTGGCCCGTAAAATTCACCCTCTGCTTCGGTGTCTTTCTGATGCTGCTGCAATGCCTTGCCGAATTGTTCCGGGATATCGGACGCCTGCGCGGAGTGGACCTCTGATGCCCTATGAAATGATCGCCCTCGTGATGTTTGCCGGCATGATGCTGATGCTGATGACCGGCCAGCGCGTCTTTGGCGCCATCGGTTTTGTCGGCGCGGTTGCCGGTCTGCTCCTCTGGGGCACCGGCGGTGTCGAGATCCCGTTTTCCGCCGCGATGAAGCTGATGAAGTGGTATCCACTGCTGACGCTGCCGATGTTCATCTTCATGGGCTACGTGCTGTCGGAATCGAAGATCGCCGACGATCTGTACCGCATGTTCCACGTCTGGATGGGACCGGTAAAAGGCGGCCTGGCCATCGGCACCATCGGCCTGATGGTTCTGGTCTCTGCCATGAACGGCCTGTCGGTCGCCGGCATGGCCATCGGTGCCACCATTGCGCTGCCGGAACTTTTGCGGCGCGGCTATGACAAGATTCTGGTGACGGGCACCATTCAGGCTGGGTCCAGTCTGGGCATTCTGGTGCCGCCTTCGGTCGTACTGGTGCTTTATGCGATGATCGCACGACAGCCGGTGGGTCAGCTGTGGCTGGCCGGCGTGGTGCCGGGCCTACTGATGGCCACCATGTTCATCGCCTACATCTATTTCCGCGCCCGGATGCAGCCGGACCTTGGCCCGGCGATGACACCCGAGGATCTGGCCGAATACGACCGCGTCAGTGACCATCCGCTGCGCCTGAACCATATCGTTCTGGCCGCGCTGGTGCTGATCCCACTGGTGGTGAAGCTGGACTTCGTAGCGCCGAAATCGGCCATCGGTCTGGCGCTGGCGGCAGCGGCGCTGTCCTTTGTCACCCGAAAGAGCCCGCTGTTCTACACCGACCTGTTCCTGAAAGAGAAATACCGCCTCTTGTTCTCGGGCGTGCTACCGCTGGCGATCTTTGCCGCGATGATGATCCCCTTCGTCAACGGCTGGACCTCGCTGGTGGAAAGCTCGGCCATCGGTGCCATGACCGCCTTTATCGCTGCGGTGCTGAAGGGGCGCATGAACAAGGAGGTGTTTGAAACCTCCGTGCGCTCGACGCTGGGCATTTCCTGCATGTTCATGTGGATCATCCTTGCTGCGCTGGGGTTCGGCGCGATCTTCGACGGACTGGGCGCCGTGAAGGCGATCGAGGATCTCTTCACCACGCAGCTTGGCCTTTCCCCCTGGATGATCCTGATCCTGATGCAGCTCAGCTTTGTCATTATGGGCACTTTCCTGGATGACACCGCGATGCTGGTGATCGTGGCGCCGCTTTATGTGCCGCTGGTCGGGGCGCTCGGCTTTGATCTGATCTGGTACGGGGTGCTTTACACCATCACGACGCAGATCGCCTATATGACACCGCCTTTTGGCTACAACCTGTTCCTGATGCGCGCCATGGCGCCGCCGGAAATCGGGCTGAAGGACATCTATGTCTCTATCATCCCCTTTGTCGCTGTGATGATCGTGGCGCTGTCTCTGGTGATGCTGTTCCCGCAGATCGCCCTGTGGCT
Source organism: Pseudophaeobacter sp. 1A09344 (assembly GCF_041008745.1). Lineage (NCBI taxonomy): Bacteria > Pseudomonadati > Pseudomonadota > Alphaproteobacteria > Rhodobacterales > Roseobacteraceae > Pseudophaeobacter > Pseudophaeobacter sp. 1A09344. The sequence continues at coordinate 28,817 of NZ_JAXGFS010000020.1, read as the reverse complement.
ACCGGAACTGGTCTACGGAAAATAACCAAAAGAGCCCTGTTCGGGGGCCCTATTTCAACAAGGAGAAAACGAGATGACGACAAGACGTAAGTTTTTGACCACCGCCGGTGCAGGCGCAATGGCGGCGCCGCTCGCCACACCGGCACTGGCGCAATCCACAATCAAATGGCGCATGCAGACCTATGCCGGTGCGGCTCTGGCCGAACACGTGGTGAAACCCGCCATCGACATGTTCAACCAGATCGCAGGCGACCGCATGCAAATCGAGCTGTATTTCGCCGATCAGCTGGTGCCCACCGGCGAATTGTTCCGCGCCATGCAGCGCGGCACCATCGACGCGGTGCAGTCGGATGATGACTCCATGGCATCGCCCACCGAAGTCACCGTCTTTGGCGGCTACTTCCCCTTCGCGTCGCGCTACTCGCTCGACGTGCCGGTGCTGTTCAACAAATATGGCCTGAACGAAATCTGGGACGAAGAATATTCCAAGGTTGGCGTGAAACACATCTCGGCCGGTGCATGGGATCCCTGCCACTTTGCCACCAAGGATCCGATCCGCAGCCTTGAGGACCTCAAAGGCAAGCGCGTCTTTACCTTCCCGACCGCTGGTCGCTTCCTCAGCCAGTTCGGCGTGGTGCCGGTCACCCTGCCTTGGGAAGACATCGAAGTCGCCATGCAGACCGGCGAACTCGACGGGATCGCATGGTCGGGCATCACCGAAGACTACACCGTTGGCTGGGCCGATGTGACCAACTACTTCCTGACCAACAACATCTCGGGCGCATGGGCTGGCTCCTTCTTTGCCAACCAGGGCCGCTGGAACGAGCTGCCGGAAGACCTGCAGACCCTGTTCCGCGTCTGCTGTGATCAGTCGCACTACTACCGCCAGTGGTGGTACTGGGGCGGCGAAGCAGATCTGCGCGTCAACGGTCCGAAGATGGAACTGACCTCGATCCCCGATGCCGAATGGGCCACCGTTGAAGAAGCGGCCTATAAATTCTGGGATGAGATCGCAGCCGAAAGCCCCACCAAGGCGAAGGTTGTCGAGATCATCAAGAAGTACAATTCGGACATGACCAAGGCCGGCCGCCCCTACCGCTACGGCTGATAGGCCCCGGTCTTTGACCTTTCATCCGGCCCGCCCAACGCACGGGCCGGATACCCTAAACAGGAATTCGCCCGCAGGGGCCGGACGGAAACGCGTCCGCCCCTGCGGGCCGCAACACACAAAGGGCCCCTCATGCTCTCCTTCGACACGCTTAAATCTCAGGTTGCCGACGGCACTGTTGACACCGTTCTGGTGTGCCTTGTGGACATGCAGGGACGCCTGATGGGCAAACGGTTCCACGCCAAACATTTCGTCGCCAGCGCCTGGGAAGAAACCCATTGCTGCAACTACCTCTTGGCCACCGATCTGGAGATGGCGACGCCCGACGGCTATGCCTCCACAAGCTGGGAAGGCGGCTATGGCGACTATGTGATGAAGCCGGACCTTTCCACCCTGCGCCCGATGCCCTGGCTGGAAGGCACGGTGATGGTGCTTTGCGATGTGCTGGACCACCACACCCACAAGGAAATCCCCCATTCCCCCCGCGCGATCCTGAAAAAGCAGATCCAGCGGCTGGCCGATATGGGCTATGACGCGATGATGGCCACCGAGTTGGAATTCTTCCTGTTCGAGAAAAGCTTTGGCGAGATCGCCAAATCCGGCTTCCGCGATCTGACGCCGATCTCGGCCTATAACGAAGACTACCACATCTTGCAGACCACCAAGGAAGAGCACGTGATGCGCCCGCTGCGCAATCACCTGTGGGATGCGGGCATTCCGGTCGAGAACACCAAGGGTGAGGCCGAGGCCGGTCAGGAAGAGCTGAACATCAAATATGATGCCGCGCTCAACACCGCCGATCACCACACCATCGCCAAACACGCGGTGAAGGAGATCGCCTGGCAGCAGGGCCATGCCGCGACTTTCCTGCCGAAATGGCACCAAGACAAGGTCGGCTCATCTTCCCACGTGCACCAGTCCCTGTGGAAGGATGGCAAACCCGCCTTCTATGACGAAAACGATGAACTGGGAATGAGCCAGCTGATGAAACACTACATGGCCGGGATGCTGAAATACGCCCCCGATTACATGTATTTCCTGGCCCCCTACATCAACAGCTACAAACGCTTCATGAAGGGCACCTTTGCCCCGACCCGGATCATCTGGTCGGTGGACAACCGCACCGCAGGCTTCCGTCTTTGCGGCGATGGTACCAAGGCAGTGCGCGTCGAATGCCGCGTCGGCGGCTCGGACATCAACCCCTATCTGGCCATGGCCGCGCAGCTGGCTGCAGGCATCGCGGGCATCGAGGAACAACTGGAACTGGCCCCCGCAGCCAAGGGTGACGTCTATCAGGGCGAGACCGGCATGCTGCCCGGCTCCCTGCGCGACTCCCGCGAGGCGCTGAATGGCTCGACCCTGCTGCGCAAGGCCTTTGGCGACGATGTGGTCGACCACTACGTGCGCGCCGCCGAGGTGGAAATCGAAGACTTTGAACGCGTGGTGACCGACTACGAAATCGCACGCGGATTTGAACGGGCCTGACGCCACGGCGCCTTGCTCCGGACCCCGAAATACTGACACGGCAGGGGAAAGCCCCCTGACAGCAAACACAAGAGGATGGCATGAGCCAGACACTGAAATGTATCTCGCCGATCGACGGATCGGTTTTTGCAGAGCGTGAAACCCTCTCGCGCGAGGACGCCTTTGCCGCCGCCGAGCGTGCCCGCGCCGCGCAGGCCGCCTGGGCCGCCCGCCCCCTGCAGGAGCGGATCGACCTGGTGATGGCCGGTGTCGCCAAGGTCGGCGAGATGAACGACGTGATCGTTCCGGAACTCGCCCATATGATGGGTCGCCCCGTGCGTTTTGGCGGCGAATTCGGCGGCTTCAACGAGCGCGCCTCGCATATGGCGGAGATCGCCAAGGAAGCGCTGGCCGATATCGAAGTGGGCGAAGACGAGACCTTCAAACGCTACATCAAGCGCATTCCCCAAGGCGTCGTCTTTGTCGTGGCGCCCTGGAACTACCCCTATATGACCGCGATCAACACCGTGGCCCCGGCCCTGATCGCCGGCAATACCGTGGTGCTGAAACACGCGACGCAAACCCTGCTGGTGGGTGAACGCATGGCAGAAGCCTTCCACGCGGCGGGCGTGCCTGCGGATGTGTTCCAGAACGTGTTCCTGGATCACGACACCACCTCTGAACTGATCGCGGCAAAGGCCTTTGATTTCGTGAACTTCACCGGCTCGGTCGGCGGTGGTCAGGCGATGGAGCGCGCTGCGGCTGGCACCTTTACCGGCGTTGGCACCGAACTTGGCGGCAAGGATCCGGGCTATGTCATGGAAGACGCGGATATCGACGCAGCAGTCGATACGCTGATCGATGGGGCCATGTTCAACTCGGGCCAGTGCTGCTGCGGGATCGAGCGGATCTACGTGCATGAAAGCGTCTATGACGCCTTCCTCGCCAAGGCGCTCGAGATCGTCAAAGGCTACAAACTGGGCAACCCGATGGATCCCGAAACCTCCATCGGCCCGATGGCCAATGTACGGTTCGCCAAGGAAGTGCGCGAGCAGATCGCCGAGGCATTGGAGATGGGCGCCGTGGCCCAGATCGAAACCTTCGCCGAGGATGACGGCGGCGCCTATCTGACGCCGCAGATCCTGACAAATGTCACCCACGACATGCGGGTGATGCGCGACGAAAGCTTTGGCCCTGTCGTGGGCATCATGAAGGTCTCCTCGGACGAGGAAGCCATCAAGCTTATGAACGACAGCGAATTCGGCCTCACGGCATCGCTCTGGACCTCGGATGTGGACCGCGCCCAGCGCATCGGCGATCAGATCGAGACCGGCACCGTGTTCATGAACCGCGCCGACTATCTGGACCCGGGCCTGTGCTGGACCGGCTGCAAGAACACCGGGCGTGGCGGCGGCCTGTCGGTGATCGGCTATCACAACTTGACCCGTCCGAAATCCTATCACCTGAAAAAGGTGACGGGCTGATCATGACAAGCTTGGCTCCCTCCACACCCAAGGGCGGCGACCGCCCGGGTGGGCGCGAATGCGCCCGCCGTGGGGGCGGGCGGGCGCAGCCCGGGCCGCAAGCGCCCCGGGCCATTTATCTCGAAAGGTAGCAACATGTCTCTCGTTGGAAACTGGTCCTATCCGACCGCAATCAAATTCGGCGCTGGCCGGATCAAGGAACTCGCCGAGGCCTGCGCGCAGGCTGGCATCAAGAAACCGCTGCTGGTCACCGACAAGGGACTGGCGGATCTGCCCGTCACCCAAGGCACGCTCGACATCATGGAGGCTGCGGGCCTTGGTCGTGGTATGTTCTCCGAGGTTGATCCCAACCCCAATGAAAAGAACCTTGAAGCAGGCGTTGCCGCCTATAATGCAGGCGGTCATGACGGCGTGATCGCCTTTGGCGGCGGCTCCGGTCTCGACCTTGGCAAGATGGTCGCCTTCATGTGCGGCCAAAGCCGCCCGGTTTGGGATTTCGAGGATATCGGCGACTGGTGGACCCGCGCCGACGCCGACGCCATCGCGCCGATCATCGCGGTGCCCACAACTGCCGGCACCGGTTCCGAAGTGGGGCGCGCCTCGGTGATCACCGACAGCGTCACCCACCAGAAGAAGATCATCTTCCACCCGAAGGTGCTGCCCACCGTGGTGATCTGCGATCCCGAACTGACCGTCGGTATGCCGAAATTCATCACCGCAGGCACCGGGCTTGATGCCTTTGCCCATTGCGTCGAGGCCTTCTCCTCGCCGCATTACCACCCGATGTCCCAGGGTATCGCGCTGGAAGGCATGCGTCTGGTGAAGGATTACCTGCCCCGCGCCTATGCCGACGGCACCGATATCGAAGCGCGCGCGCAGATGATGTCCGCCGCAGCCATGGGCGCCACCGCGTTCCAGAAGGGCCTTGGCGCCATCCACGCCATGAGCCACCCGATCGGCGCGCATTTCAACACCCACCACGGCACCACCAACGCGGTCTGCATGCCTGCGGTTCTGGACTTCAACGCCCCGGTGATTACCGACCGGTTCAACCAGGCGGCGGCCTATCTGGGTATTGAAGGCGGCTTTGACGGCTTCCGCGCCTATGTGCAGGAACTGAACGACAGCCTCGGCATCCCGCGCAAGCTGTCGGATCTGGGTGTCACCGAAGCCTCGATCCCCGAACTGGTCAAGGGCGCGATCATCGACCCGTCTTGCGGCGGCAACCCGATCGAGCTGACCGAAGAAAACCTTACAGAGCTTTTCAAAGCCGCCCTGTAAGGACGCCGTCCATTCGCACGTTCGGCCAAGGCGCCTCCCTGTCTTGCAGGGGGGCGCCTTTCCGTTTCGGGACCCGTGCCAGTCTCGTCAGACAGCGGCCCTGTGTCCGGCGCCTAGATCGCGCAGGATCAGTTTTTCGGGCGACTGGCCGACTTGCAGCACAGGCGTTCCACTGGCATCACCAGCCTGCCGTTCTGGCAGAGGCCGCGTGGGATCCGGGACTGGCACTGCGGACAGCAAACGGCGGGTATAGGGATGGCGGGGCGAATGCAGCACCGCATCACGCGCGCCTTCCTCGACCACCTGCCCCAGACGCATGACCATGACCCGGTCCGCAACCTGTTCGATCACCGCCATGTCATGGCTGATGAAAAGGAAGGCTAGCCCGTCCTCGTCCTGCAGGCTTTGCAACAACTCCAAGATCTGCGCCTGAACCGAAACATCCAGCGCCGAAACGCTTTCGTCCGCGACAAGGATCTTTGGCGACAGTGACAAGGCCCGCGCGATGTTGATCCGCTGCCGTTGCCCGCCGGAAAACTCATGCGGATAGCGCTGCATCATGTCCGGCGACAGGCCGACACGGCGAAACAGCTCTGCCGTGCGGTCACTCATCTCCGATCCACTGGACAGGCCGTGAATGACCAGAGGTTCAGCCACTTGCTCGCCAACGGTCATCCGCGCATCCAGCGAGGCACCGGGGTCCTGAAACACCATCTGAATGTCCCGGCGCACCGGCTTCAGCGCGCCTGGGCCCATGCCATAGGTCTGCTGCCCCAGAACCGAGATCGAGCCCTGCCATGGCACCAGCCCCAACAGGGCCTTGCCAATTGTTGATTTGCCACAGCCGGATTCCCCGACCAGCGCCAAGGTTTCCCCGGCACGCACGGTAAAGGACACCTGTTCCACCGCGTGGACCCGCGCCTGCACCCGGTTGAGGATACCGCCGCGCATATCGAACCGCACCGACAGATCGCTGACCTCCAGCACCGGGGCGCCGTTTTGCACCTCGGGGCGGGGCGGCGCGGTGCCAAGACGCGGAACCGCAGCCAGCAATTCCCGCGCATAGTCGCTTTGCGGAGCGACAAAGAGATCGCGCACAGGGGCGCTTTCCACCTCTTGTCCGTGGCGCAGGATCACCACCCGATCCGCCATTTCCGCCACCACGCCCATATCATGGGTAATCATTAGCACAGCGGTTCCATGATCCTTTTGCAAGGCGCGGATCAGATCGAGGATCTCTGCCTGCACCGTCACGTCCAGCGCGGTGGTCGGCTCATCGGCGATCAGAACCTCGGGATCGCAGGCCAGCGCCATGGCGATCATCACCCGCTGCCGCATGCCGCCGGACAATTCGTGGGGGTATTGCTTCAGTCGCCGTTCCGGTTCCGTCAGCTGCACATCCTGCAGCAATTTCAGCGCCCGCGCAGGGGCTTCGCCGCGACTGCAGGCACCATGTTCCAGCAGCACCTCGGCCAACTGGTCCTGCACCGTCATCAGCGGGTTGAGCGAGGTCATCGGCTCCTGAAAGATCATCGCCACCCGCACGCTGCGGATATCGCGGTAGCCACGCGGGCCAAGGGTCGTCAGCTCCAGATCGCCGAGTTTCACCGAGCCGCCCGCGATGCGGCACATCGGCTCTGGCAACAGCCCCATGATCGCCAGCGCGGTCATGGATTTGCCGGAACCGCTTTCGCCCGCCAGACAGAGCGTTTCGCCCCGCTTCAGATCAAAAGACAGCCCATCCAGAACCGTCTTCGCCCCCGAAGGGGTGGCGACCTGAACACTCAGGTCGCGCACTGTCAGCACGGTCTCGCTCATTCGAACACCACGTTCGGGAAGTAGAAGCTGACCACCCAGTTCGGCATGTCGACGATTTCGGAAATCCGCAGATCGCCGCAGACGGAACACAATAGGTAGGCATCTTCGGCCGACAACCCCTTGGTGCGGCCCAGAAGGTCGACCATGGCGCTGACAGCATCCTTCGCGGCCTGCATCATGTCATTGCCGATGCCTGTGGTGACTTCATACCCTTTGGCATCCAGATGGCGCGTCACCGGCCCCGGCGTGGAAAAGCGCGGGAAGTTCAGGGTTTCCCCCTTCACCACGTCTAGCGTGACCTCCACATCCATCGGCGATTCAATCGCGGTGCCGCAAACCTCGCCATCGCCCTGCGCGGCGTGGGTATCCCCGATGGAGAACAGCGCCCCTTCGCATTCCACCGGCAGATACAGCGTGGTGCCTGCCGCCAGATCACGGATATCGAGATTCCCGCCCATGCGGCGCGGCGGCACCACCGAATGCAGGCCTGCCTCGGCCGGGGCCAGACCGATAGTCCCGGCAAAGGGTTTCAGCGGCACCTTGGCCAGATCGGTGAACAGCGACGGCGCCAGGGTTTCCGCATCGTAATCCCAGACCTTGAGATAGGGATCGGTGAACTGATCGGCGAGCAGGCCAAAGCCCGGAATATTCGCGGTCCAGCCGAACCCCGAGGGGTGGAAGGCTTCGATCTTGACCTTCAGCACATCGCCGGGTTTGGCCCCATCGACATAGATCGGCCCGGTGACCGGGTTGATCTTGCCAAAATCCAGATTGGGCACATCGGCGCTGGTGCTGTCCTTGTTGAACTGCCCGCCCGAACTGTCGAGACATTGGAAATGCAGGCGCGATCCGGGAGCCACCGTTTCCACGGGCGGGAGCGAATTGTCCCACCCGTGATGGTGTGCACCGTGGATCGTGTAATCACAGTGCTTACACATTTTTATTCAGCATCCTTCGAGTAGATGTAGTCATAGTTGACCGGAATATGGACCGGATCAACGAACAGGCTGTCGTCGCCCGCGATCCTGTCCGAGGTCAGGGTGAAGCGTTGCTCGTTGAAGACCGGCACCCAGGGGGCATCCGCCATCACATCCAGATAGATGGATTTCCACGCCTCGATCCGGGCGTCAGCGTTTTCCGCACCGGTCATGGCGTCCGCCTCGGCAGCGCGGGCGTCCAGTTCCTCGTTGCAATACCAGGACCAGTTCCAGCCGCCCTGAACCGCGCCGGCACAACCCAGGATCGGACCGTAGAAGTTCGACGGATCCGGGAAGTCGGCGATCCAAGCCATGCCGCCGGACCAGATCATCGGCGCCTGATCCGCCTCACCGCCTGCGGCGATCACATTGGCCTGTGCCAGGCTGCGGATCTCGGCGGTGACACCGATTTCCTTCAGGTCCTGCTGGATCGCCTGTGCAATCCGCGGGTTGGGATCGACGTTCATCACGTAAAGCTCGGTGGTGAACCCATCGGCAAAACCAGCCTCGGCCAGCATTTCCTTGGCGGCGGCGGGATCAAAGGCATAGCCTTCGTAATCCTCGGCGTAGCCCGGCATCGACGGCGGCAGCGGCTGGTTTGCCGGAACCGCACGGCCGTTGATCAGCTTGACGATACGGTCCTTGTTGATCGCCATGTTGACGGCCTTGCGCACGGCGACATTGTCGAACGGCGCCATCTGGGTGTTGAGCGTGATGTAACCGGTGTGCAGCTGGCCGCCTTCGATAACGTTGTCCTTCTGTGCCGGATCGTTCATCACCTGCAGGAACTGCGCGGGTGGGATGCCGTCGCCGGGCACATCCGCCTGCCCCTGTTGCAGACGCAGCAGGGCAACGGTGGGCTCCAGTCCGATTTCAAAGGTCACCTGATCCAGCTTGGGCAGGTTGGCGCGGTGATAATCGGCGAACCGTTCGAACACCACGCGCTGGCCCGGCGCCCATTCCGCCAGTTTGAAGGCACCCGAGCCGACCGGCTGGCGACCAAAATCTTCGCCTGCCGCCTCGACCGCTTCCTTGGGCACGATGGAGGCAAAGTTCAGCGCCATCACATGGCCAAAGGTCGCGTCGGGACGGGACAGGGTGATCTCGATGGTCTTGTCGTCGATCACCTTGACGCCCGAAAGCCCCTCGCCTTCGCCCGCGTTCCAGCTGTCAAACCCCGCGATCATGCCAAAGAAGCCTGCGCCAGGAGAACGGGTTTCGGGGTTGGTGACGCGCTCCAGCGAGTATTTCACATCCTCGGCGACAATCTCGCGGCCGTTGTGGAACTTGATCCCGTCCTTCAGGGTGAAGGTATGAGTCAGGCCGTCCTCGGAAATGGCATAGTCCGACGCCAGTTCGTTGCGCAGCGTGGTTGTGCCCGGCTCATAGCCCATCAGCCCGTCGAACAGCGATTTGATCATCGACCAGTTCTGCCAGTCATAACCGATGGCGGGGTCCAGCGTGGCGACATCGTCCTTGTAGGTGACGGTCATGGTGCCACCCATCGGGGCATCTGCATTCACCTCTGCGGCTACCATATGGCCGCACAAAGCCAGTCCGGCGACACCGGTTAAAAGAAATTTCTTCATGATTTCAGTCCTCTGTTGGTTTTACCGTTTCTATTTGGTCTTGATACGGGGATCGATTGCCGGCGCCACGAGGTCCGCCAGAAGGTTGCCCAGAACGATCGCGGTGGCCGAAACCATGGTCACACCCATGATGACCGGAATGTCCACGCGCTGGATCGCCTGCCAGGCCAGCTGGCCGATCCCGGGCCAGCCAAAGACGCTTTCCACAACCACGATGCCGGACATGAACAGCCCGATGTCGATGCCGATCATCGCGATGATGGGAAGAATGGAATTGGGAATGACGTGCCGCAGGATGATACGGGCCTTGCCCAGCCCCTTGGCCCGCGCGGTGCGGACAAAATCCTGGCCCAGCACGTCGATCATGCTGGAGCGCATCATGCGGCTGTACCAGCCCGCACCGAGAAACCCGAGCGTCACCGCAGGCAGCACCACATGGCCAAAGGTGCCGTAGCCGCCAATCGGGAACCAGCCCAGCTTCACCGCAAAGACATAGAGCAGCAGAATGCCGATGACGAATTGCGGTGCGGAGATGCTGACAAAGCTGAAGATCATCAGCCCGTGGTCTGCGGGCTTGTTGCGGCGCAGGGCCGCGACGATACCGATGGTCAGGCCGAACACCAGCTCGGTCACGATGGCCGCAACCATCAGCAACAGGGAGGCAGGCAGGCGGGCAGCGATCAGCTCCGAGACTTCGGCGCGTTGCAGATAGCTGCGCCCCATGTCGCCCTGAAACAGCGCCGTCAGGTAGTTCCAGTACTGCACGACAAAGGGATCGTTCAACCCCAGCTGATCGCGGATGTTCTGCACCGTTTCGGCGGTGGCCGACCGCCCGGCGATCTGCCGCGCCGGATCGGCCGGCACAAGATACAGCAGGATAAAGGTCACCAGCGTGATCCCCAGAAGGATCAGCGCGCTCTCCATCAGGCGGCGGACAAGATAGGCCTGCATCAGTGGCGTCCTTTCAGGGTCGGATCAAGAATGTCGCGCAGGGCATCGCCCACCAGATTAAAGGCCAGCGCCAGCAACAGGATCGCAATGCCGGGGAAGAAGACCAGCCAGGGGGCGGTGGTGAAATAGGTCTGGTTTTCGAAGATGATATTGCCCCAACTTGGCATCGGGGGCTGCACGCCCACGCCAAGGAAGGACAGCGTCGCCTCAAGCAAGACCGTTGTCGAAATTCCCAGGGTGCCAAAGACAACGATGGACGACAAAAGATGCGGCAGCAGGTGTTTGAACAGGATGCGCAGGTGGCCAGCGCCCAGCGCCCGCTGCACGGTGATGAAATCACGCTCGGCCAGCGACCGGGTCTCGGTATAGATCACCCGTGCCATCTGTACCCAGTTCACCATCGCGATGACCAGCGCCACGATCAGCAGCGAGGGCTGAAAGATCGCCGCCAGCACAATCGCCAGCAGCAGCGCCGGAAAGGCCATCATCAGATCGGTAAAGCGCATCAGCACCGCGCCGATCCAGCCGCCGAAATAGCCTGCGGTAATGCCGACACCAGCGCCCAGCAGGATCGCGATCCCATTGGCAAGGATACCGATGATTAGTGAGGTGCGCGTCCCCAGAATAAGCCGCGAAGCCAGATCCCGCCCCAAAAGATCCGTGCCCAGCGGGAAATCCGCGCCCGGCGGCAACGGCGCCCCGGCCAGACTTAGCCCGTCAAAGCTCTGCTCAAACGGGTCATGCGGCATGATCCACGGCGCCAGCAGCGCGGCACCAACCATCAGGATGATGATCACCATCCCAAAGGCCGAGCGCGGCCGGGTCATCAGCTCATAAATCACACGCCGACTGCGTGCACCGCGGCCTGCTGTCATCTGGCCCTCTGTGGCTGCTGTCATCGTCATGCCTGCCCCCGCATGGCCGGGCGTGCCAGAAACCGGACGGCAGCATCTTCTAGGGCAACGCGCTCGACCATGGCAAAGGCACGCAGTTTCTTCAGGGCCGTCGCCTCATCGACGCCCTCAGAGCGCATGATGACAAGGACCGCCTGCAACAACTCCAGCCGCATCGAGGCGCGCCGGTTGCTTTCGGCTTCGCGGCGGCGGGTTTCCATGCGTTCCTTGAACCGAGCAAAGCCCAGCACCAGCGCCGAGTAGATATTGGCGGTGGCATTGACCGGCAGATAGGCGTCCAGACCCTGCCGCACGGCCCATTCCAGGCGTCCCGGCGTTTCCGAGCCGATCAGCCCAAGGATCGGCATAGGCGCAGATTGCGGCGACCAGGGGAATTGCCCGTCCTCGGCCCGGTCAAGGTCCAGAACCAGCAGGTCAGCGCGGACATCCGCCACTTCCAGCGCGGGCCAGCGCCCTTCGGCCTTGATGCCAAGCGTGCCCAGACGTCGGACCAGTTGATCCCGCATTTCAGCGCTGGGATGCAGGACAAGAGCGTATTTTCCGGCGAAGCTATAGGTCATTTTACGATCCTCAAACTGGGCGTCTGGAACGGCGGGGCGGATACAGGGGGCACGCAGGTCAGATAGGGGTCCGCAGCGACGGGGCCCTCGGCAGAAGACAACAGATGAAACTGTGCGTTCTCGGCCTGCGCGATATGCGGTGTCAGCGATGCGTGTCGGGTGATGGGGTCGATCTGCACCGGCCCCAGAACCGTTTCATGGCGCGCATCGCAGGCCGCATGGAACACCGCCCTTGGCGCGGTAGTCCCGGTTTTCGCGACGGTTTCCGCCAGAATGCGAACGCTGGCATAGGAGGTGGCAAAGACGCAGGAACAGCGCCCGTTCGGCGATATTTCCCGGGCACGGCGCACGAAATCCTCGGGGCCAAGCGGTTCGAAATAGGTCCCGGCCGAGATGATCCCGTCGCCATACTGGCCCAGCACATCAAGATCCGCTTCGGATTGGTTGCAGGACAGGATTGTCGGCCGCTGTCCGGTGGGCAGTCCGCGCAAGAACGCCTCATTCGACGGACCGATCAGCGAGTTGACGACAACATCCGGTTGCTCAGAGATGATCTCGGAGAGGGCCAGATCGGAGTCCACATCGCCAAGTGGTACGAAACGCTCGCCGACGATCTCAACCCCGGCGGCGCTCAGCCGTTCGCGGGCCAGACGCAGCGTTTCCCAGCCCCAGACATAGTTGGAGCCAAGCAGGTAGGCACGGCGCGTGCCTTGGCTCAGCACCCGGTCCAGCAGCGGGATCATATGATGGTTCGGCGCGCCGCCCATGTAGACGACGTGATCGTTGCTTTCGAAGCCCTCATAGGGGCACGGGTACCACAGCATCGCGCCATAACGCTCCAGCACCGGGATCATGTCCTTGCGGCTCCAGGAGGTGATGGCGCCCACCACGTGTGACACACCACCAGCAAGGATATCTCGGGTCATCGCCTCATAGGCCTCGGGGCGGCCCGCCGGATCACAGGTCACGGGCGCAATTCGGGCAATGCCCTCGCGCTCCAGATCCGCGATGGCCAGCTCGGCCCCCGCCAGTCCGGCCTGTCCCAGCGCGGCGTAGGGTCCAGAGGTCGAGAAGACCAGACCAAGATCGAATTCCAGCATAGTACCCCACAAACGAAAAAGCCCCGCCACCCTGCAAGAGGGTGATCGGGGCTCAATTGCCAACGGCGATCAGGTCGCCATGTAGGCCCAATAAGGCTTAACAGGACCGGGAAGTCAAACTCTTCGTGGCCGTTTTGTGACGGCTCAGACGCGGGCGCCGATTTTTTGGGCAGCCGCGAAGGCGGACCTTTGGCGCCTGTTTCTACCGGTCCCATGACGCCGCAGACTGCCGTCCCGCCTGACCCATGATACCTTTGGCCGCACCGGAGTTGCGGCTAGCCAAACAGCGACAGCAGGATCCCCCCGACACACAAGGCATTGGAAATGATCAGCAGCGCAACCGCCAGAGAGCCAAGGTCCTTTGCGTGTTTTGCCTGCACCGACCATTCGGGCGATATACGGTCGGTCAGCACTTCGATCGCGGTATTGAGCGCCTCGACCGCCAGCAGGAGTGCAAAGAGAATGGCAAAGGCCGCAAGCTGTAGAGCAGAGGCCCCAAGAACCAGCAGCAGGAACCCCGTCCCAGCCCCCGCGACAAGCTCCAGCCGGGCGGCGGTTTCCCCCATCAACCGCTGCAAACCGCCAAGGGAATACCGGGCAGCGGCAAAGACATGCGCAACGCCGGTCACAGCGGGCGGGATTTCTTGCGGGGCTGCGCCCTGCGATTGATCACTTACCGTCATGTTGCGGGCCTCGCGATACGGCAGCGCGACGCCAGATCCAGCTCCGGCTGCCGGACCTCAGTGCGGATGTCGAGAAGGCCCAGAACCGTATGAAACAGATTGTCCTGACTGACAGGCTGATCAGTCATATCCTTCAGACAGGCGCCATCCAGATGCATCGCTTCGCGATAGCTTTCCGGCAGCCACATCAGGAACGGCACCCGTGTCTGCGCCTCCGGCGCCATGAACATCGGCGCGGCGTGGAGGTATAGCCCGCCCTCCCCCAGGGATTCACCGTGATCCGAGATATACATCAACGCCGGTAGAGCATGGTCCTGCGCGTTCAGCATTGAAATCGCCTTGGCCAGGATGTGGTCGGTATAGGCGATGGTGTTGTCATAGGCGTTCACGATCTCTTCCGGCGTGCAATAGTCGAACTCGGCTGTTCTGCAATCAGGCGTGAAGCGGGCAAACGCCTCGGGGTAGCGCCTGTAGTAGGCAGGTCCGTGGCTGCCGATCATATGCAGCACCAGCACGGTGTCTTCCTTGATCGCCCCGATCTGCTGCGCCAGCGCCCCAAGAAGCGCCGCATCGCTGCATTCCCCATCGGCGCAGGCCGCCGGATCAAGCGTAACATCGACCTGCCGCGCCCCGGTGCGCCGGGCGATCCGCTGATCCCCGGTGTTGTTGTCGATCCACACAGGCTGCACCCCGGCATGATCCAGCACATCCAGAAGGTTCTCCTGCCCCATGAAGGCGCGATGGCTGTAGTCACTCCGGCCCAGCGCGGAGAACATGCAGGGCAGCGACACCGCCGTCGATGTTCCACAGGACGAGGTTTCGCTGAAATTGAGGAGATCAAGCCCCGCCAGCTGCGGCGTGGTGTTCCGCGCATACCCATTCAGCGCGAAGTTCTGCGCGCGGGCGGTCTCTCCGGCGAAGATCACCAGCAGAACCGGTTTTTTAGCCGCCAGCAGGTCTTCCCCCTTGGCTGCATCCTGTCCCAGCGGTGCGACCTCTGTGTTGCTGGCCCGGATTTCCATCTTGGCGTAGCGGGCGATGGCGCCAATGGTGGCGCCGGGCTGGTAGCTGCCCATCAACTCGTGATGCTCGCGGATGACCGAGGCATTTGCCTTGAGGTTGACGAACAGGAAACCGAACGTCACCGCGAAGCTTGCGACAGCAGTCAGCGGCAGCTTCCACAGGATATGGCGGAACTTCGGATAGGTGATGCGCGGCCAGAACAGCAAGGCGGCGGGCAGTACGCCAGTCAGCCCCATGTAACGCAGATAGGGCAGCGTGATCAGTTGCCGGGATTCCGCATAGGTGGTGTTCATCACGTTCTGGATCATCAGCTTGTCGATCATGATGCCCAGGTGCCCCTGATACCATGAGGCCGCCGCCGCCAGAAGAATGAGAATGGCAGCCACCGGGCGCTGCACGCGCGGCCAGCTGAACGGGCTGAGGGTAAAGAACGTCAGCATCCAGACCGCAGCCCCGAACAGCACCACATTCATCGGCGCGCCCTCGAACAGCGTCGAGAGGTGCCTCCAGAACGCCGCGTTGAAGGCCACCAGCATATAAGTGGCGACCAGTATGTTGAGCATCGTCGGCGACAGCTCCGGTCGCCTGACCTGTGACAGGCGGGCGTTCAGCCTTCTCACGGCTTCGGCAAATCGTCCATGCAAGGGGCATACCTCCGGTAAAATATATCTGGTCTGGGCCGTCTTCAGCTGCTGTCGCCTGGGACGCTTCGTTGCCTCGATCACCGGAAATCTCCGGCCATTGCGGCTGGCGCGGGGCGGACGAAAGAACTGATGACAAGCCTTTGCCTGCGCCACCGGATGCCGCAGCAAGCTTTCAGTAACCTTACATCTCTCCGGGTCGGCCGAAACGCGCCGGGCCAGGACCGTCATGCTTCTGTCAATTAGCTGCGGTACCTCTGGCGCCACGCGCAGCAGCACGGGCGAGCACGATGAAGTACCGCACCCTCTTTCTGTCTGACATCCATCTGGGTACCCCGGGATGCCAGGCCGAACTGTTGCTGGAGTTCCTCAACAGTCACGACGCGGACAGCTATTACCTGGTGGGGGACATCATCGACGCCTGGCGGATCCAGCGCAAAGGCTTCCTGTGGCCGCAGGCCCATAACGATGTGGTGCAGGCGATCCTGGCAAAGGCGCATGATGGCGCCGAGATCTATCTGATCCCCGGCAATCACGACGAATTCCTGCGCTCCTACCTCGGGACGCATTTCGGCGGCATCGAGGTGGTGCAGACGGCAGATTTCGTCGCCGCCAACAACAAACGCTATCTGGTGACCCATGGCGACCAGTTCGATTCCGTGGTGGTCAATGCAAGGTGGCTGGCCCACCTTGGAGACCGAGCCTACGATTTCATGCTCTGGCTCAACACCCGCATCAACCGGCTTCGGCATCTTTGGGGCGGGCAATACTGGTCCTTGTCCAAATGGGCCAAGCATCAGGTCAAACAGGCGGTCAATTTCATCAGCGAATATGAAAACGTCCTGACTGCCGAGGCCCGGCGCGGTGGTTATGACGGGGTTATCTGCGGCCATATCCACAGCGCCGCCCTCCGTGATATTGGCGAGATTTCCTACGTCAACACCGGCGATTGGGTCGAGAGCTGCACCGCCGTGGCGGAACGGGAAGACGGGCAACTGGTGCTGATCGACTGGACCCGCTCTGCCCGGCGCGCCCATCACCGCAGCCGCCGGGCGCGGCGCAAGGACAAACAGTTCGAAAAAGACAGGCAACTTGAAAATGTATGAGAGGTGCCCCCGATGAGCACGACCGCACAGGCGCGGCTGGATGCTGCCGTTCTGCAAGATGGCGATGCCGCAACCGGACGGCTGGAGCGCCTGTTTTCACGCCTGTTCCTGGGCCTTGTCTACCCGCAGATCTGGGAAGATCCGGTTGTCGATATGGCAGCCCTGGAAATCAAGCCGGGAGACAATCTGGTCTGTATCGCATCCGGCAGCTGCAACCTGATGTCCTATCTCACTGCAGGCCCCGCGTCGGTTACCGCCGTCGATCTGTCGCCTGCCCATGTGGCGCTGGGGCAGCTGAAACTGACCGCAGCGCGCTGCCTGCCGGATCATGCGGCGTTCTACCAGTTCTTTGCCCGAGCCGATCTGGCCAGCAATGTCGCGCTCTATGACCGCTACATCCGCCCCAATCTTGACCCGCACACGCGGGATTTCTGGGACGCGCGGCAACCGATCCGCCCCCGGATCTCCGTGTTTCAAAACCGGTTTTACCGGCACGGTCTGCTGGGGCGTTTCCTCGGCACCGTGCATCTGGTGGCCCGCCTTGGCCGCGTAGACTTCGCGCCGCTTCTGGCCGCGCGGACGTTAGAGGATCAGCAGGGGTTTTTCGATGAAGAGATCGCGCCGCTGTTCGACATGTGGCTGGTGCGCAAACTGGCCGGGTTCCGCGCCGCCCTGTTCGGCCTTGGCATCCCGCCGGCCCAGTATGACAAGCTCGCCGCTGACGGTGGTGGCGACGTCCTGCCGGTACTGCGCGAACGGGTGCGCAAGCTGATGTGCGATTTCCCGATCCGGGAGAATTATTTCGCCTGGCAGGCCTTTGCCCGGCAATACGACCCCGCCCCGGATGGATCATTGCCACCCTACCTGAGCCGGGAAAACTTCGAGGCTCTGCGGCAGAGTGCTGGCAACGGACGGATCGTGAATCGCTCCCTGACCGATCTGCTGGAGGCAGAGCCGGACGGGTGCAAGGAAGGCTACGTGCTGCTGGATGCGCAGGACTGGATGAATGATACGCAGTTGAATGCGCTCTGGGCGCAGATCACCCGCACGGCAAGACCGGGCGCACGGGTGATTTTCCGCACCGGCGGCAGCGCCGATATACTACCTGGACGGGTCCGGCCCGATCTTCTGAACCAATGGACCTATGACGCTGAAGCCTCGGCCGAGGGTACGGCAGAGGATCGTTCGGCCATCTACGGCGCCTTCCACCTCTACCGCTACAAAGGGCCTTCCCATGTTTGATTCAGCGCCCGATACCCACGCTGATCTGATGGATCAGACCTACCGCCATCAACGGATGATTTATGATCTGACCCGCAAATACTACCTGTTCGGACGCGACCGTTTGATTGCAGACCTCGCCCCCAAGGAAGGTGCACATATCCTGGAGGTGGCCTGCGGCACCGGGCGCAACCTGCATCTGGCGGCCCGCAGATACCCGCATTGTGCCTTTTACGGGTTGGATATTTCGTCCCAGATGTTGCGTTCGGCACAGGCGAAATTGAAAGACCGGGCACAGCTGGCTCAGGCAGACGCCTGCGATTTTGACGGTGCCGCGCTGTTTCAGCGCCCCCGGTTCGACCGGATCTTTGTCTCCTACGGGATTTCGATGATCCCGGACTGGAAGACCGCCCTGCGCATGGCGGCCGCGCATCTGAGGCCCGGCGGTGAACTGCATGTGGTGGATTTCTCGGATCAGTCCGGATGGCCCGACTGGTTCGAAACCTCGCTGCGCCGATGGCTGGCGAAATTTCACGTCAGTCCACGGCTGAACCTTGAAACCACCCTGCACAGGATTGCCGCAGAGACCGGCGGCACGGCAGAGCATCGCCAGCTTTACCGCGGCTATGCGCAGTACGGCGTGCTGCGCAGGCCGCGTTGACCTGAAAGTCAGCCCCCGGCCCGGGTCCCTGGGCCTGCTGCGGGCCGCTGTCGCGGTCGGGCAGCACTGGTGGGAAACCCATCACAGACAAGGCATTCCGGGTTGCACAAATGGTTGTCACCGCGGCGATGCCGCGCCCCAAAGAAGCAGACTTCGCTGAGCAAGCACCACAGGCTGAGATCCAGAGATTCACCCAATGGGGCCAGTTGACGTGGATCAACGCGCATATGCGGTAGGCCGCATATACATGCGTAATGCAAGAGATACTAAACGCCATTTATGACACGACCCGCCGCGCCGCCCTCGCCATCGTTTGGGATGGCGGCGAGCACTGCGTCTGTGAGTTGATGGAGCGGCTTGATGTAAGCCAAAGCCGCATGTCGCGACACATGAAGGTGCTGCGCGAAGCTGGCCTGGTTATCGTCCGGCGAGACGCTCAATGGGTCAGGTATCGTCAGAACCCGAATATCCCGGCAGAAATCGCGGCTGTGATCTCCGCGGTCTTGCTGGCGGAAAACTCTCTCAAACAGGAGATGGCATGACCACAGATACCCAAGGACTCTCCGCGAAGCATACGACACCGGATTGGCTGTGGTATGCGGCTGTTGTCGGGGCCGCGGTCGTTGGCTGGCTGGTATACGGGCAGTTGATCCCGTTTTCTGAATGGGTCACCAGCCTTTTGCCCGTTGCTCGTGACAGTCACACCGGCGAGGCGATCGCCTTCTTCGTATATGACGTCCCGAAAGTGCTCCTCCTTCTTACCGGCATCGTCTTCGTGACGGGTGTCCTGCGTAGCTGGTTCAGCCCCGAAAAGACGCGTACCATCCTGGCTGGCAAGCGGGAGTTCTTCGGCTATCCGCTGGCCGCCTTTCTTGGTGTTCTGACACCGTTTTGTTCTTGCTCATCCGTGCCCCTTTTCATCGGTTTCGTCTCCGCAGGGGTTCCCTTGGGCGTGACGTTTTCGTTCCTGATTGCCGGCCCGATGGTCGGCCCGGTCGGACTTGGGCTGCTCTATGCTCTGGTGGGATGGAAAATCGCCACGATCTACCTTGTATTCGGTTTCACGATCGCAACCGTCACCGGCTACGTGATGGGAAAGATGCGACTGGAACGCTATCTGCAGGACTGGGTGCGCGACCTGAATGCAGGTCCTGTTGGTGCCCTCCCCGAGGAGGCGGTTACTTTCGTCGACAGGTTGAAAACCGGCGCAGAGCAAGTCCGTGAAATTGTCGGCAAAGTCTGGATCTGGGTGCTGATCGGGATCGGAATTGGCGCGCTGATCCACGGGTATGTCCCCGAAGCGATGATGCTGAAAATCATGGGCGGTGAGGCATGGTGGTCAGTGCCGGCGGCGGTCGCCTTGGGCGTGCCGATGTACACCAATGCCGCCGGTGTCATTCCCATAGTCGAGGCACTGCTTGGCAAGGGCGCGGCCCTTGGCACGACGCTTGCTTTCATGATGTCGGTGATCGCCCTGTCGCTGCCCGAAATGATAATTCTAAAACAGGTGCTGACCCTGCGGCTGATCGCGATTTTTATCGCCATTGTTGCCGCCGGTATTCTCGCCACTGGCTATCTGTTCAACTTCCTTCTGTAAACGCCCCCATAGATCCGCTCTTGAAAGGACATCCCGTGAAATCTGTCAAAGTCTACGGTCCCGGCTGCAAGCGCTGTGAAACCACAGAGAACATGGTCCGCGACGCAGCAGCGAAACTGGGCGTTGAAATCACCCTCGAAAAGGTGACGGACGCGAAATCCATCGCAATGGCAGGTGTCATGTCGACACCCGGGCTCGCGGTGGACGGCAAGCTTGTCCATGTGGGCGGACTTCCCGACCCGGCCAAGCTGGAGCAATGGCTAACCGCCTGAGCAGCCGGATCTAAGCTTTAGCAGCCAATTTGCCTGGACACCGCGGACGATGCGCCAAGTCAACAGTCGCAAACCGGACGCAAAGCCAGTCGCAACGGGCTGGTGGTTTCCCGCCGTTGCGGAGGCGGCATGGGGCATCTCGCCAAAGGTGTAGTACACGTGACGTCCTCTGTGCAGCTCACTGAGGGCAGCCGTCCGATCAATCTGGCACCCCGCGCACAATGCAGCTTTTATCCTCCCGCAGCGGTGTGGTTGCCGCCCGAACCAAAGGTACAGGCTATTGCGTCCCGAAGTCGCTACTTTCCGTTGAGCAATGCGGTCTGGTTTATCGAGATCGTTCCTGGCGTCAGATAACTGGGCAATTCTGGTGGCAGTAATACCGAAAGGGTTTGCAACCTTTTGCAGGTACGTTCCCGTGCTTCCAGAAGATGAAATTCCAGTAAGGAGGCCGCGGCGGCTGCATCATTGCGCGCCAGAGCTTCAAGAACCGCGATGTGTTCTGAAATGAGACGGCTGGTCCCCGGCGACCGACCAAGAAGCAGGCGGAACATTTCATTGATTGCCAAGACCAGGCGCGATTTTTGAAGGGTCTTGAGCAAGTGGTCGTTGCGGCAGCCAGACAGCGCCTGCACATGCAAGGCATTTTCCATTTCAGAAATGTCCTCTGCGTCCAGATCCCCGTCTTGGCGGTCCAGCTCCCGTGCCCGCGCCAAGGCCCGTTCAATGTGGCTTTTTTCGATATGGGGCGCCGCCTCTGCCAGCGCCACAGGCTCCAGCAGGATGCGCAACTGATAGTGATTGCGCACGTCCAGAGCGGTCAGAACCGGCAACACCCATTTGGAGCGCTCATTCTTCTCTACGATGCCGGAACTGCGGAGTTGCGAGAGCATGTCGCGGACGACCGAGCGGCTGACGGAAAAGCGCTCGGTGAGCTTGCTCTCGTTGATTTGCAGAGGGCCGAAGGGAAGGGCGCGGATCAGCTCATCGCGCAGGACTGGCAGGATCTGATCAGGGTTGGACAGCGCTCTTGGAACGCTGCGGCTTGCTGTTGAATCGAACAGGGCCTGTTCAATCGAATCCCGACGGGGCGGGACAGAAGAATCAGTCCCGACCAGAAAGCCCCGGCCTTCGAAGCGGGTGATCATTTTTGCAGAATGGAGCTCGGCAAGCGCCTTTCTGATCGTGGTTCTGCTGGTGCCGAAATGCCGGGCCAATGGCTCTTCGGTCAGGACTTGCCCGGTCTCCAACCGCCCAGCCTCTATGGCATCTTTGATCGCTTGGGAAATCGATATGTATCTGGGAATTATGGACAAATTTTAAACTTCGCTTTTGCGTTCTGTTTCGGATTCCAGCCACTCAACTGACATGCGCCGAGCCCCTAATCCCCAACTGCAACCTATCTTAGGCCGCTGCACTGGGAAACAAAAGGCTTCCCTTTCTTTAAAATGATCTTATGAATACTAAAGATCATTATAATATGGGAGGACACGAAATGGCATATTCAGAAGCGGCGGCGCAGCCCCCGAGGGCGGATGAACAATCGCATCTGTTAGAAGCTTCAATTTTGCCGGTCTGGCTCAATCAGCGGACCATTGGTGGACTAGGCTACGTGTGGATCTGGATTGGTATGGCGGTCATTATCGCGACCTTCCAGCTCGGCGCGGGCGGGGTTGCCGGATTGCCTCTGGCGACGGTGATCGGAACCATTTTCCTTGCCAATCTTGTGCTTGGTCTGGTGATGGCGCTGACGGCAGACATCGGCACCGAGCATGGCATCAGCTTTGCGGTCTATCTGCGGGCGCCGTTCGGCACCGTCGGCACCCATCTGCCTTCGGTCACCCGCGGCATCGTGGCAGCGGCCTGGTTCGGCATCCAGACCTATCTCGGGGCGCTCGCGCTGAACGGCATCGTGTCCTACCTGGGCGGCTTCGACAGCTGGGTCTTCTGGTATGTCGCCTTCGGCCTGATCCAGATCATCAACACCGCGATGGGCATCCGGGCCGTGCAGCTGCTCGCCAGCATTGCGGCACCTGCGATCATCGCGATCTCGATCTGGATGTATTACACCCTCGAAAGCGTCGCCTCGGCGAGCGGCCATAACATCTGGACCTTTGCCGGTGACGCGGAAATGAGCATCGTCGCGCTCTTCGTGGCCAATATGGCGTTCTGGTCGGCGCTGGCGGTGGATATCCCCAATATCACCCGCTTTCTGAAGACGAACGGCGGCGAGAAAAGCTTCTTCCGTCGCAACCGCAACATCTTTGCGGCGCAGTTCATCGCCCTGCCGGTGGCGCAGAGCTGGATCGCGCTGATCGGGGCGGTTTCCTTTATTGCGACCGGAGACTGGAACCCGATCAACGTCATTCAGGCGCAGGGCACCGGGGTGACGCTGGTCGTGCTGCTCGCGATGGTCATCCTCGCGCAGTGGTCCACCAACACCAGTGCCAACCTGATCCCGGCCGCGCTGACCTTTGTGAACGCTGGCGCGCCGCGCATCACCTATGCGATGGGCATCATGATTGCGGGTATCGTCGGTACGCTCACCATGCCCTGGCTGATCCTGAATCACCTGTTCACCTACCTCGGCATGTATGGCGCGATGCTGTCTGCTGTCGGCGGCATCATGGTCTGCGACTATTTCCTGATCCGGGGTCGCCGCCTGAACGTGCCGGACCTCTACCGCGAAGACGGCCAGTTCCGTTACTTTGGCGGCTGGAACCCGGCGGGTCTGATCGCCTGGGCCGTTGGTGGCGGGCTGGCGCTGTATTTCATCCAATACGCTTATGTCGTCGGCTTCCCGGCTGCGATGGCGGTGTATTTCGTCCTGATGAAAGCCTGGGTTCTGCCGCGTCATCAGCAGGCCGAGATCAACGACCCGGACGATGCGAAATACCTCGCGACTTCGGTGGATCTGAACTGGGTCTACACGGCGGAAAACGGCATGCAGCGGGTCAGAACCGCAGACATCCCGTCGGATGCGATCGCTCGCGAAGACCTCTAAGCCGATCAATCCGGGCGGGGGCAGATCGCCCCCGCCCGTGGAGACCATCATGATATTTTTTGAAGAGCATCACTCAGCCCGGACAACGACAGTTCCGGTGACGGAACGAACGGCTGCCGCGCTGCACGCGCTGGAAGGCTGGCAAGAGACAGGCGCCTGCACCGCGATCACCGCAGAACGCGCGATGATGCAGGCCGCACAGGCCGAAGACCGCGCGTCCCGTGGTCAGGTATTAGGGCCTCTGGACGGGATGAGCGTCCTGTGGAAGGACATTATCGACCAGACGGGCGAGATCACCACTTGCGGTTCGGCGCTGCACAAATCCGCGCAGCCTGCAACGCAGGACGCGGCCTGTGTATCTCTGATCGAGGCCGCCGGTGGCGTATCACTGGGCCGGACCGGCCTCTCAGAATTTGCCTTCTCGGGCCTCGGCATCAACCCGCATTTCGGCACCCCGCCCTCTGCCCTGTCGGAGACGGTGCCGTTGCTGCCGGGCGGCTCTTCCTCGGGGTCTGCGGTGCTGG
The DNA here is from genome assembly GCF_041008745.1 of Pseudophaeobacter sp. 1A09344. Lineage (NCBI taxonomy): Bacteria > Pseudomonadati > Pseudomonadota > Alphaproteobacteria > Rhodobacterales > Roseobacteraceae > Pseudophaeobacter > Pseudophaeobacter sp. 1A09344. The sequence continues at coordinate 4,842 of NZ_JAXGFS010000020.1, read as the reverse complement.
TCGCGGCTGGGCTGGCCGATCTCGGGGTCGGCACCGATACCTCGGGCTCCGTCCGGCTGCCTGCGGCGCTGAATGGCATCTTTGGCTTCAAGCCCAGTGCGAACCGTTATGATCGAATCGGCGTGCACGAGCTGTCCCGGACGCTTGATACCGTTGGCACATTCGCACGGTCCTTTCACGTGCTGCGCGCAGCCGATCACATCCTGAACACGAGGCCAGCAACCAGCCCCGACACGGCAAAAACCGATATCCTCGATCTGTCAGAGTGCCTCGGGCCGGTCTGGGACCCGGAGGTCACCGCAGCCTATCAGGCGGCGCTGAGCCGTCTGACTGCCGCCGGATGGACCGTGCGCGCCGCACATCTGACGGCGGTGGACGAGTTGCGCGCCCTGACTGCCGCTGAGGGACCGCTGGTCGCGATCGAGGCCCGACGGAAATATGCGGACCTGCTGGCCAGCGACGAGGCCAGCAAGATCGACCCGGTGATCCGCACGCGGCTGCAGCAGGCGCCGGTCCTGAGCGACGCGGACTATGCCGGTTACCTGCAGAAACGGGAGCAGTTGATCGTGGCGGCCCGCGCCGAGATCGGCGACAGGCTGCTCGCCTTCCCCACGGTGCCCTCGTTGCGCCATCCGCTGCCGGTCTATCTGAACGACCAGAAGGCGGCGCAGGAGCTGAACGCCAGACTGCTCGCGGCCACGATGATCGGGAGCCTGCTGGACTGGCCCGGCCTCGCGGTGCCACTGCGCGATGCAGCGGGCCGTGTCGAAGGCTCTATCCTGCTTTCCGCCGCCTCTGGCAATGATGAGGGGCTGCTGGTTCAGGCCGAGCAGCTCCTCCCCGCAATTACCCATCCAATCCTCAACATCTAAGGGAGAATGAAATGACAAAGAAAATTTTTGTCGCTTATGGCGTGGATGTCGATGCCGTTGCCGGCTGGCTCGGGTCCTATGGCGGCGAGGACTCGCCCGATGATATCTCGCGCGGGATGTTCGCGGGCGAAGTCGGCTCGCCGCGCCTGCTGAAACTGTTCGAGAAATACGGCATCAAGACCACCTGGTTCATCCCCGGCCACTCGATGGAAACCTTCCCCGAGGAAATGGCAGCGGTCGCCAAGGCAGGTCACGAGATCGGCATTCACGGCTATTCGCATGAAAACCCCATTGCGATGACCCGCGAGCAGGAGATGGCAATCCTCGACAAGTCGATCGAACTGGCCACCGCGCTAAGCGGCAAGCGTCCGACCGGCTATGTTGCGCCCTGGTGGGAATTCTCCAATGTCACCAACGAGCTGCTGCTGGAGCGCGGCATCAAATACGACCACTCGCTGATGCACAACGATTTCCACCCCTACCGGGTGCGGGTCGGCGACAGCTGGACCAAGATCGACTACAGCCAGCATCCCGACACCTGGATGAAGCCGCTGGAGCGGGGCGAGGAAACCGACCTGATCGAGATCCCCGCAAACTGGTATCTCGACGATCTGCCGCCGATGATGTTCATCAAGAAAGCGCCGAACAGCCACGGTTTCGTCAATCCGCGCGATATCGAGCAGATGTGGAAGGACCAGTTCGATTACGTCTACCGTGAAAACGACTATGCGGTTTTCACCATGACCATCCACCCCGATGTCTCGGGCCGTCCGCAGGTTCTGATGATGCACGAGCGGCTGATTGAATACATCAACAGCCACGAAGGCGTGCAATGGGCCACCTTCGACGAGATCGCAGACGACTTTAACGCACGCGCACCGCGCAAAGCGTGATCCAGACGGTGGGAGGGGCCACCCCTCCCACCAATAAATCACCAAGCCCGGAGGATATCGGCATGTGCGGATTATGCGGAATTTTTGGCACGGATGACCACTGGAGCGCCGCCGGGTTTGAAACCAGCGCCTCGGCAGATCCGGTGCTGCGGCGGCGGGACCGGACGGCGCGGATCGCAGTGGTCAACCGCATGCTCGCCCGCAAGCGCATCCAGCTCTCGGATTGGCAGGGGCAGAGCTACATCCTGCGCAATCTGACCGGCCGGCAGGCCATTGTCAGCAATGTCACCGAGGTCTGGGCCGCGCTTGAAGCGGAATTCGGCGGCGGCTTCGACCCGCTGGACCCGGCGAACTTTCCCGCCCCCCTCCCCGAGGCAGGAGCGCAGTCATGACGCGTCGCACAGCGGTTCCCATCACCCTGCTGACCGGCTTTCTGGGCGCCGGCAAAACGACCTGGCTGGCGCGCGCGCTGCAAGATGACACCGCAGGCCGCGTCGCCGTTCTGGTGAATGAGTTCGGGGCGGTCGGCATCGACCACCTGCTGGTGGGCACCATCGCGCCGGATACCGTGCTGCTCGATTCCGGCTGCATCTGCTGCCAGATCCGCGGCGAGCTGAAGGACGCGATCCTGAACCTGATGAGCCAGGCGCAAAACGGCGAGGTGCCGCAATTCGACCGGATTGTCATCGAAACCACCGGCCTGGCGGACCCGTCGCAAATCCTGTCGACGCTGACCTTCGATCCGGTGCTGCACAATCAGGTCATTCTGCAGGACGTGGTGACCGTGGCCGATGCGCTGAATGGTGCCGCGCTGCACGCGAAACAGCCCGAGTGGGTGGCGCAGGTGGCGGCGGCCAGCACGATCCTGTTGTCAAAGACCGACCTCGTGCCCGAGGATCGGCTTCTGGACCTTCAATTGCGGCTGGGGCTGATCAACCCGGCGGCACAGCTCCTCGATGCCCGGCAGTGCCCGACCTTTGCGGATATCGCCAGCGATGGCGCCAACGCTCCCGTCCCGGCGCAGACGCGTGCCCCTTCGCATAGCGACGGCACCGGCGCGCAGACCCTGAGCCTCAGCTTCGACGATCCGCTCGACTGGACCGGGTTTGTCGTCTGGCTCTCGGCGCTTATCCACCGCCACGGCACCAATCTGCTGCGGGTGAAATGCCTGCTCAAGACGCCCGAGGGCATCGTCCTGATTGATGGGGTCGGCCACACCTTGCACCACCCGCGTCACCTTGACAGTGCGATGCCTTCCGATCAAAGCTCGCACCTCGTATTTATCGGCCGTAACCTGGACATGACGTTGTTGCGTGCCTCGTTTGAAGCCTTTTTGAACGTGAAAACATCCTGACAGACATAAAGCAAAATGCCGGAACCACTGACATCGCCGCCTTTGCATACCAACCCACCCGTGCTGCGCGTGTTGGGAACCGGAGTGACGCTGATCGACACCGTCCTCGCCTCGGCAGAGGCTGATCTGGGTATCCGGCTTGAGTTCACCGCCTTGGACGGGATCGAAGCACAACGTCGTGGTGTACTGGCGCCAGACAGTTTCGACATCTACGACCAGTGGTTTCATGACCTTGATCTGGTCTGGCCTGCGCGTTCGCTACGGCCGATCGAGGTCGATCGGATCGACTGCTGGGACGAGATCTGGTCCTGGCCGGTGCTCCAGAGCGACCCCGACAGGACGGCGCCGCGCGGCACGCCGCGAGACCGGTTATTCGTGCAGGAAAGCGGCGAATTGGGGTCGGCAGCCTCAGGCCAGGTTTCCATGCTGCCAACGGTGTATAACGCCGACAGTTTTGCTATCGTCGGAGACAGCACCGCCCCCGAGCCCAGGAGCTGGGGCGATCTTTTGTCCGGGCAATGGCACGGCAGGGTCGCCATTCAGGCGGATGCAGCCATTGGCGTGCCCGATCTGCTACTGGCCTTGCGCGCACGGGGCGAGTTTCAATGCGATAATCCCGGAAACCTGACTCTCGGAGAAATCGGAAGTTTCATCCGCCTCGTCAAACAATATCAACTGTCGGGTCATTTCGCCGGGTTCTGGACCGATAGGACGCCTGGCGCAGATGGGACCGCCAAACTTTCGACCATGTGGTGGTCGAATTACCTCGCGCAAAAGGCCAAGGGTATCCCCATCCGAATGTGCGCACCGCGCGAAGGCTATCGCGGCTGGTGCGGCGGCATGGCCTTGTCCCGGCATCTCGATCAGCGTACCGAGGACCTTGCCTACGCTTATCTGAACTGGTGGCTGTCCGGCCCCGCAGGCGCGATTATGGCGCGCAATGGTGCCTATATGGCTGCCCCCAGCGCGACGCGCGCGCATCTATCATCGGTTGAGTGGGATTTCTGGTATGGTGGCAAACCTGCCGCTTGCGAAATCCGTGACGCGTTTGGGAATGTCGTCTATCACCCCGGAGAACGCCGCGAGGGCGGTAGTTATGAAACGCGGCAAAGTCAGATCGTGATCTGGAATTCCGTAATGGAAGAGCACAACTTCCTGGTCCGGCTATGGGACCTGATTACTGCGGACGCGCTGATATAGCGGCCCCCCTGTCTCGAAGCGGGTTGCCAAAGGCGGCAGGCAGTATTGTGGAGACTTTGGGGCCATACGATACACCGGACTCTGAAAATCCGTCTGATCCTCCTGAACATGTCGAAACCTAGTTTCTGAATTGATCTGGCCCCCATTTCCATCGCCAGTATCGCCCTCGTCGATCACCCTGGGGGAGTAGAGGCGCGGTAGGCTGCGACAATTCATATGGTCGTCTCCATGTTTCCTGAAGCGGATAAAGTTACCAGTGCCCGTTAAGGATGTCTCAAACAGCGCAGGGCGTTTTTTAAACCTGTGTATTTTTACCCAGGACTTAGCGACATGCCAAATATTTCGCCGCCGTTCACTGCTTTGTCTTTGTTGACCAATCAATCTCTGAAGTCCGCAAACAGCTTGGCAGAAGAGAGTGCTTACGACCTTCCCCCTTCTCCGTTGATGGCTCGCGGCTTTGCGGGCCCATTGTTTCAGGTCTATTTCCCAAAAAGTCCAAGCGCGATTGAAGACTGCCAGCGCG